>JAFIGU010000107.1 GCA_017849555.1 Sphingomonas sp.
CTTCCCGGCTGTACCCCGGTTTTCAACGGACGGCCGGCTAATTTCGGGCGTTGGTCGCTCCCGGCCAACACCATTTGTCCGTGAAACGGCTTCAGGATCGCCGGACAGGCTTGCCTGATCCGTGGGTTTTAGCACACCCTGATCCGCAACGCACCCTGGTGCTGGTCGACGGCCGCCGCTTCGTGCCGAGCACCCCGCAGGGCACCGTCGACGTCAACCTGATCCCATCGTCGCTCGTCCAGCGCAGCGACGTCGTCACCGGCGGCGCCTCCGCCGCTTACGGCTCGGATGCGGTCGCGGGGGTGGTCAATTTCGTGCTCAACCGCAAGCTCAAGGGCGTGCAGGCCGAAGTGGTCGGGGGAATCTCGCAGCGCGGCGACGACGGCAATTTCTTCGCCAGCATCGCCGCCGGCGGCGATCTTTCCAGCCGCGTCCATCTGGTCGGCGCGGTCGAATATGAAAAGCTCGACGGCCTCGGCGATTGCTATACGCGCGCGTGGTGCGCCAATCAGACGCTGATCCTCGGCAATACCGCGCCGGGCGCCGGCGGCCTCCCGGCCAATCTGATCATCGCCGGGGTCAACACCTCGACGCTCAGCCCGGGCGGGCTCATCAACCGCTCGTACAACGCCGCGGGCAGGCCGATCGGCACCAATGCGACCGATCCGCTGCGCGGCACGCAATTCCTCGCCAACGGAACCCCCGCACCGTTCAATTACGGCACCTTGGTCGGCCCGCTGTTCATGCTCGGCGGCGAGGGGCAGGGGCGCAATTCGTTCATCTCCCCCTTCCGCCTCAAGGTGCCGGTCGAACGCGTCTCCAGTTATGCCGCGCTGACCGCGGAGCTGAGCGATCGCGTCACGCTTGGGGTCGATCTGTCCTATGGCCAGGTGCGCGGCACCGTCGTGTCGAACGTGCTGCGCGACTATGACGGCCGCTTGATGGGGCGGATCAAGCGCGACAATCCATTCATCCCGGCCTCGATCGCCGCGGCGATGGACGCGAACGGCGTCGCCTCGTTCGTGCTCGGCCGCGCCGGCTTCGATCTCGGCCCGTCATATGCGAAGACGCGCACCACCACCTATCGCGGCGCGGTAAGCCTGAAGGCGGAGGTCAGCGACAATTGGACGGTCGAGGGCTTCTACCAATATGGCCGCACCGAATTCCGCCAGCGATCGTACAATGCGATCAACACGCTCAACCTGCCCAAGGCGATCGATGCGGTGAACGTCAACGGCCAGGCGGTGTGCCGCGTCAACGCCGATGCGAACCCGGCCAACGACGATCCGAATTGCGTGCCGTTCAACCCGTTCGGCGAGGGCCGATACGATCCCCGCGCCGCGGCCTATATCACCGGCAACGGCTTCCAGAACACCACCAACGAGCAGCATGTCGCGGCGATCGATCTGCGCGGCACGCTGGTCACCCTGCCCGCCGGGCCGGTGAAGCTGGCGGTCGGCGGCGAATATCGCAGCGACCGGATCGTCAGCACCACCGACCCGGTGTCGCTCGTCAACGGCTTCTGGACGCTCAACGGCAGCGCGCTCAGCGGCTCGGTCAACGTCAAGGAAGGCTATGGCGAGATCGCGGTGCCGGTGTTCGCGGATTCGGCGATCGGCCACGCGCTCGACCTCAACGGCGCGATCCGCCGCACCGATTACAGCACGAGCGGGGCGGTCACCACCTGGAAGCTGGGCGCGGTCTATGAGCCGATCGCCGGCGTGCGCTTCCGCGCCACCCGCTCGCGCGACATCCGCGCGCCCAATCTCAGCGAGCTGTTCGGCCCGCGCACCCGCCGCACGATCGGGCTGACCGATCCGCTGACCGGGCTGCAGACCAATCCGACGGTGATCACCGGATCGAACCCGAACCTGTCGGTCGAGGCCGCCGATAGCTGGACGGTCGGCGCGGTGCTGACGCCCAGCGGCGGCTTCCTCGGGCGCTTCCGCATGTCGGTCGATTATTACAACATCAAGGTGAAGAACGCGATCGGCACGCTCGGCGCGCAAACCCTCGCCGAGCGCTGCAATCAGGGCGTGACGCAGTTCTGCGCGCTGATCACCCGCGATCCGACGACCAATACGATCCTCGAGGTGCAGGATGTCTATCTCAACTCGAACGAGCTGCGCACCAAGGGGTTCGATATCGAATTCCAATATCGCCAGCCGCTCGGCGGGCTCGGCAGCCTCAACGCGCAATTGCTCGCCAACATCACCCAGGCGCTGACCACGGTCGATTCCGCCGGCGCGGTCGATCGCGCCGGTCAGACCGGCTTCCGCACCGGCACCGTGCCGGGCGTGCCCGATTATGTGATCGACGGGCTGCTGACCTGGACGAAGGGCGATTTCCAGCTCACCGGACACGGCAAATATATTCCGTCGGGGATTTACTGGACCAATTTCACTGGCCCCGATCAGCCGGGCTATGCGATCACCTCGCCGACCAGCGTCGACAACAACCGGGTGCCGAGCCGCTTCTATCTCGATCTCACCGCGCGGGTGAAGGTGCCGGTGGTCGACGGCCGCGAATTCGAATTGTTCGGCACGATCAACAATCTGCTCGATCGCGATCCGCCGTCGATCCCCGGGCCGTCGGGGGGCACCAACCAGATCCTGTTCGATCCGGTCGGCCGGGCGTTCAAGATCGGCGCGCGCGTGCGCTTCGGCAGCTGATCCGCGCGGTGGCCGGCCCCCTTCCCCCCGCCACCGGCGAACGGGCGATCGATGTCGCCGCGGTCATCGAGCGACAGCGGCTCAACGGCTTCGTCGTCCGGCTGGTGGCGATCTCCTGGCTGGTCACCTTCTTCGACGGGTTCGACATGCTCGTGCTGTCGTTTCTCGCGCCCTATATTCGCGGCCAGTTCGCGATCGATCCCGTCCAGCTCGGGCGGCTGTTCGGCATCGGCACGATGGGCGCGATGCTCGGCGGCTTCGCGTTCGGCTGGCTCGGCGATCGCTGGGGGCGGCGGCCGATGATCATCCTTTCGGTGCTCGCCTTCGGGCTGTCGAGCATCGCGCTCGCCTTCGCCGTGTCGTTCGAGGCGCTGATGGCGCTGCGCTTCGCCAATGGCGTCGCGCTGGGCGGGCTGATGCCGCTCGCCTGGGCGCTCAACATCGAATATGTCCCGGCGCGCTACCGCGCGACCGTCGTGACGCTGATCATGATGGGATATACGATCGGCGGGGCAATCGCCGGGCCGCTCACCGTGTGGCTGGCGCCGCGTTTCGGCTGGCATTCGATTTTTCTGCTCAGCGGATTGGTGACGCTGCCGCTCGTTGCCTTGCTCTGCTGGCTGTTGCCCGAATCCGCGCGCTTCCTGGCGGTGAAGCGCCGGTCGCCGGGGCGGATCGCCCGCGCACTCAACGCGATCGAGCCGGGGCTCGGCGCCGGCGCGCACGATCGCTTTCTCGTCCTCGACGAAAAGGCGGGCGCCGCGCCGCGCGATCGTTTCCGCATCGCCAGCCTGTTCGACGGCGCGTTGCGCACCACCACCCCCTTGCTGTGGATCGCCTATATCGGCAGCTCGCTGGCGATCTATTTCAAGACGAGCTGGGGACCGATCCTGTTCGAGGAGGTCGGCTTCACCCGCGCGGAGGCCGCCTATATCGCCTCGGTCACCTCGGTCGGCGGGGCGCTCGCGGGGCTGGCGCTGATGCGTTTCACCGATCGCGTCGGGCCGATCGCGATCGCGCTGCTGCCGATCCTCGCCGTCCCGGCGCTGCTGCTGATGGGGATCGCGCCGCTGGCCAAACCCGGCTTCGCGTCGCTTTCGCTGCTCAGCATGATGATGATCGGCGGGGCGCATTTCGGCATGCACAGCATCGCCGGGATGTTCTACCCCAGCGCGATCCGCGCCAACGGCGCCGGCTGGGCAACCTCGATCGCCAAGATCGGCTCGATCGCCGCGCCGTTGCTCGGCGGCTATCTGCTCGCCGCCAATCTGCCGCCGCGCCACCTTTTCGTTCTGCTTTCGCTCGCGCCCGCCGCCTGTGCGGTCGCGCTCGTCCTGCTCGGCCGCATCTATCTGCGCCGTGATCGAAGGAGTCTCCGCCCGTGCCCCTGACCGTCAAACCCATCCTGCCGCGTTTCGGCGCGGAAGTCTCCGGCGTCGATCTCACCCGGCCGCTCGATCCCGCGATGCGCCGCGAGATCGTCGATACGATGAATCGATGGGGGGTCTGCGTCTATCGCGATACCGGGCTCGACGACGAAAGCCATATCGCCTTCAGCCGCATCTTCGGCCATCTCGAACTGGCGCCGGCGATGAAGGATCGTCCGCGCCGTCACCGCTATCCCGAATTGTTCGACGCGAGCAATCTCACCCGCGACGGCGAGATCGTGCGCGACGAAAATCTGCTGCTGCACAAAAAGGGCGACCGGCTGTGGCACACCGATTCATCGTTCATGGAAATGCGCTCGTCCTATTCGCTGCTGCTGGCCTATGAGGTGCCGTCGCAGGGCGGGGAGACGTGGTTCGCCGATACCCGTTCGGCCTATGACGATCTGCCCATCGCGATGAAGGCGCGGATCGATGGGCTGGAGGCCGAACATTCCTTGTGGTGGTCGCGCAAGCTCGCCGGTTTCCCGCTCAGCGAAGCCGATGTCGATGCCCGCCCCAAGGCGCGCCACCCGCTTGTGCTCGACCAGCCGGCGACCGGGCGCAAGGCGCTCTATATCGCCAGCCACGCGATCGATATCGTCGGGCTCCCGCGCGACGAAGGGCAGGCGCTGATCCGCGAGCTGATCGACTTCGCCACCCAGCCGCAATATATCTTCTCGGTCAAATGGCAGCCGGGCGATCTCGTCATCTGGGACAATCTCACCTCGATGCACCGCGGCGGCGATTTCGATGTGCGCAACGAGCGTCGCGACATGCGTCGCACCACCGTGCGCGAAGGGCCGCCCCCGGCCGATGCCGACGATCCGTTCGGCGCCTATTTCCGCGCGTCGCTGGATCGGCCGACCGCGTGACCGCTCACCCCCGGATATTGCTGACGCGGCGCTGGCCGGAGGCGGTCGAGCAGCGGGCGGCGGCGCGGTTCGAGGTGACGCTCAATCCCGACGACCGCCCGCTGAGCGAGGCCGAGCTGGCCGCCGCGATGCGCACGCATGACGCCTTGTGCGCGACGATCACCGATCGCGTCACCGCCGCGGTGCTCGGCATTCCCGATCGCCGCGCCGGCATCGTCGCGAGCTATGGCGTCGGCTATGAGCATATCGATCTGGCGGCCGCGCGCGCGGCCGGGATCCGCGTGACCAACACCCCCGGCGTGCTCACCGACGCGACCGCCGACCTCGCGCTTACGCTGATCCTGATGACCGCGCGGCGCAGCGGCGAAGGCGAGCGCGAGCTGCGCGCCGGCGCCTGGACCGGCTGGCGGCCAACGCATCTTCTCGGCCAGAGCCTCACGGGCAAACGGCTGGGGCTGGTCGGCTTCGGGCGGATCGCGCAGGCGACCGCCGAGCGCGCGCGCTTCGGCTTCGGGATGGAGATCGCTTATTATGCGCGCCGCCCCGCTCCGGCGGACATCGCCGACCGGCTGGGTGCGCGCTTCGTCCCCGATCTCGGCGATTTGCTTGCCGACGCCGATTTCGTCTCGCTCCATGTGCCGGGCGGCGCGGAGACGCGGCATATGATCGACCGCGCGGCGCTGGCGCGGATGCGCCCCGATGCGATCCTGATCAACACCGCGCGCGGCGATGTGGTGGACGAAGCGGCGCTGATCGTGGCGTTGCAGGAACGGCGGATCGCGGGCGCCGGGCTCGACGTATTCGCCGGCGAGCCGAACGTCTCGCCTGCGCTGCGCGTGCTCGACAATGCCGTGCTGCTCCCGCATCTCGGCAGCGCGACCCGCGAGACGCGGGAAGCGATGGGGCTGCGCGTGCTCGCCAATCTCGAAGCCTGGTTCGACGGCAAACCCACCCCCGACACCGTGGCATGAGCCGAAGCGTCGCGGCGCTGATTACCGAGCACGGCCTGCCAGCGGATTATACCGCGCAGGTGAAACGCTGGTGGCGGCCGCTGGCGCACGATATCGCGGCGTGGCGCGCGGCGGCGACGATGCCGCTGGTCGTCGGCATCAACGGCGCGCAAGGCAGCGGCAAATCGACGCTCGCCGCGTTCCTCGAACAAGCCTTGCTGCCTGCGCTCGACCTCGGCGCGGTGACGCTGTCGCTCGACGATCTTTATCTGCCGCGGGCCGACCGGCTGGTGCTGGCGCGCGACGTGCATCCGCTGTTCGCCACCCGCGGCGTGCCGGGGACGCACGATGCGGCACTCGGCGGCGCGTTGATCGATGCGCTGCGCGCGCCCGTTAGCGCCCCGGTGCGCGTCCCGCGATTCAGCAAGGCCGACGACGATCGGCTGCCCGAAAGCGCGTGGCGCAGCGTGACCGCGCGGCCCGACATCATCCTGTTCGAAGGCTGGTGCGTCGGCGCGACGCCCGAAGCTCCCGAGGCGCTGCTGGCGCCGGTCAACGCGCTGGAGGCGGAGGAAGACGCCGACGGCATCTGGCGCAGCCACGTCAACGCCGCGCTCGCCGGGGATTATGCGGCGCTTTTCGCGCGGATCGACCGGCTGGTGATGCTTCGCCCGCCGAGCTTCGACGCAGTGTTCGCCAACCGGCTGTTGCAGGAACGCAAGCTGCGCGACCGTGCCGGCGCCGCCGGCCGGGTGATGAGCGACGCCGAGGTCGAACGCTTCGTGCGGCATTATGAGCGGCTGACCCGGCATATGTTCGCCGACCTGCCACAGCGCGCGGATCGGCTATTTCTGCTCGACGCGCAGCAACGCGTGATCTCGGCGCGTTAGCCTCCTCCGCGCCACCCCGGAAAAATTCCGGGATGACGCGGCGATCGCCCCCTTAATAGGTCAGCCGCATTCCGACTTTGAATGTCTGGCCGAACGGTGAGAACAGGATAGTATTGCCGGTGCCGTGCGCGCCCGGATTGAGCGGCGGCATCGTGTTGGTCAGATTGTCGACGCCGAAGAAGGCGGTCAGCTCGTGCCGGTCGCCGTGGCGGATGCGATATTGCGCAAGCACGTCGAGATAGGCGCGCGCCGGCACCTTGTTGGTGTTCGAGCTGTTGACCGCGGCGATATTATAGCCCGCCTGATCCGGGCCGATGAAGGCGGCGTTGTAGAAGCCGCTGTTGATGTAACGGCCGTGGAAGTTGAGCGTGAAATCGTCCTTGGTCCAGCTCACCAGCCCGTCGAGCGTCAGATCGGGGAGCCCCGGCGGGGTGCCGCCGCGCAGCCCGGTCTGCCCGGCGCGCTGGATCGGGCCGACCGCGTCGACAGTGATGAAATCCTTCACATAGGTCGCGAGCAGCCGGAAGTTGACGTCGCCCAGCGTGCCGAGCGGCTGGCGATATTCCAGCTCGGCGTCGATGCCGCGATTGATCAGCTCGTTGACGTTCTGCAGCACGTCGCGGACCTGGGTGATGCTGCCGTCGGGGCCGCGCGTGATCAGGTCGCAGCTCCGCAGCTCGCCCTCGAAGCAGCGGGTGGCGATATTCTGCTGCCCCAAGGTGCTGATCGCGTTGCGCACCTTGATCTCATAATAATCGATCGAGGCGCGGAACCGGCCGAGGAAACCCCCGCTCGGCTTGAATACGATCCCGGCGGTGAAGGTATCGGCGCGCTCGGGCTGGAGGTTCGGGTTCGATCCGCTGGTGATCGCGGGATTGACCTGTTGCCCGCCGCGCGCCGGATCGGTGAGGATTCCGCTCGCCAGCGTCGTCGGGCCGAACAGCTCGATCACATTGGGCGCGCGGATGTCGCGCGATTTGGTGGCGCGCAGCCGGATCGCCGGAATCGGCTCCCACACCGCGCCATATTTATAGGTGGTGACCGACAGGCTCGAGCTGGGCAAAAGCTCGCTCGACCGGCTGTAATGCGTGCGGCGGATCGCGCCATTGAGGCTCAGCTCGTTGAAGAACGGCGCCGCGCGGACGATCGGCAGCTCGGTCTCGGCATAGCCCTCGACCACCTCGATCTTCCCCGACACGCGCGATCCGTTGCCGGAGAAGAACGCCAGGCTGCGCGACAGCGGATCGGCGTCGCCGCGTACCGAATCGTTGCGATATTCGATCCCGCTCGCAAGCTGGACGGTGCCGCCCGGCAGATCGAACAGCTTGGCGCGGACGTTGAACGCGGCGACATGCTCGGTGGTGATCGCGGTCTGATAACCGTCGGCGGTGACATAATCCTTCGCCGCCTGGCTCGCCTGCGCGCCGAACGGATTGTACGCGACGCAGGCCGGATCGTGGTTGGCCGGGTTGGGATCGGCGTTGACGCGGCAGATCGGCTGGCCGTTCGGCCCCATCACCGCGTCAATCGCGCGGAGCATCCGCGCGCTGACCGTCTGGTTGCGGGTTTCGGAGCGGAAATCGTTGCGGCCGAACTGGTAATAGGCATCCCAGTCCACGCCTTCGGTGATCTTGCCCTTGAGGCTGCCCACCGCGCGGAACACATTGTTGGTGGTGACGATCGGCGCGCGGCCGAGCTCGGCGAAGCCCTTGCCGATCTGGAACGACGATGCCCCCGATGCGGCGAGCAGGGTCGGGATATCCAGCGTCGGATCGGCCGAGCGCGGGATGAAGGGATTGTCCGCGCGGATCGTGATCGCGGTATTGCGATAGGCGGTCGCGCTATATTCGGCGTTGAGGTGGCCGTAATTGACCATCAATGACGCCGACAGATTGGGCGCCACGTCCCAATCGAGATTGCCGGTGAGCGCATAGCGTTCGAGCGGGGCGTTGAAGAACAGATCCTTGAAATAGATGTTCTGCCCCTGCCCCTCGCCGCCGGTCATGTAGAGATTGTTCGACATGCCGCCGTAGACGAAGCGCCGCGGCGTGCCGTCATTGGCGAAGGTGATGCCGTCGATCGGGCGCAGCGCGGGGAAGGTGCGCCCGGTATAGGCACTGCCCGGCGGCACCGTCACGCCGTTGAAGGGCACGGTCGACGGGCGGATCGATCCCATGATGTTGTTGGCCGGCATCCCCGGATAACCGGGGTTGCGCCCGAAGTTGAGCACTTCGCTGCGGCAGAAATCGCGCGACTGGCAATCGCCGATCCCCGCGCCGGATTCATATTCGCCGCCGATCACCAGATGCATCGATTGCCCGATGCGCGTGCCGAAGGCGAGGCCGCCGACGAAGGTCCGGTTGTCGCCATATTTGGTGACGCTGTTCTGCAGCGACCCCTTGACGCCCTCCAGCCGGTGATCGAGGATCAGGTTGGCGACCCCGGCCACCGCGTCCGAACCATATTGCGCTGAGGCGCCGCCGGTCACCACCTCGGCGCGCTGGAGCAGGATCGACGGGATCATATTGGTGTCGACCGTCGCCTGGGTGGTCGAGGGGACGAAGCGCTTGCCGTCCACCAGCGTCAGCGTGCGCACCGCGCCGAGCCCGCGCAGATCGAGGATGCGCCCGCCGACATAGCCCCCGGTCGGGGCAAGTTCACCGCTCGCCGGGGTGTTCGACGGGCGGAAGGCGGGAACCTCGTTGAGCGCGTCGGCGACATTGGCGATGCCGCGCTGCTCGAGCCGCGCCGCGCCCACCACCGAAACCGGCGTCGGCGCCGAAAAGCCCCCGGAGAGACGCGATCCGGTGACGATGATGTCGTGCGAACCGCCCGCGTCGGCGGACGCCTCCTCCGCCGGCGCGACACGCTTCGCCGCGGGCGTATCGGCCGGCGGTACATTGTCCTGCGCATGCGCCGCGGGGGCCGAGATCATGAGCCCGAGCGCCAATGCGCTTGCCCCGTGCCGAACCCGATTCGCGATGCTTCCTCTCCGCATAAGCTCCCTCCTCCTGTCGCGGCGCGCTGCGGGGCGCCGTCGTTGGAACGTAGCCTAATGTAACAATAGGTATTATTCTACTTATTTTAGAAGAATGCTATTTTTCTTGGCGGCACCGGCTCTCCGCTCATTATTTTAATCGCGATATATCAGCAATTTATACAGGAAATCGCTCACCGGCCGGTCGGGTTGACAGCCCCGAAACGGAAATACATATAATGCTACCGAATTCCGGCGAGGCCCCGATCGGCCCGCCACGACCGATCAGAAAGCCGAACGGCAATGTCAGAAAATCCACCCGTCAAACCCACGATCCAGAGCGTCGAGCGGACCGAGGATCGCATCCTCACTTCCGATCTGTTCGAGGCGCGCGAGCGGACCTTCGCGCCGCGCAACGGCACCGGCACGTACCGCGAGCCGGCGCGCGATCTGCCGATCTATCACAGCTGCGACGTGCTGGTGGTGGGCGGCGGGCCTTCGGGGACCGCGGCGGCCTGGGCGGCGGCGCGGGCGGGGGCGGACGTGATGCTGCTCGAACGCTACAATCATCTCGGCGGGCTTTCGACCGGCGGGCTGGTCATCTGGATCGACCGCATGACCGACTGGGCAGGCGAACCCGTGATCCGCGGCTTTGCCGAGGCGGTGCTCGCCCGCCTCCCCGCGGAGGGCATCGCCGGGCCGCCGCCCGAACAATGGGGATCGCGCGATCCGCAACATGCCGCTTACTGGATGCCGCGCACCGCCGCCTTCCACGGCATCGTCGCCTGGTCGCCGACGATCGACCCGGAGCGGCTGAAGCTGGTTTCGCAGGAAATGCTGATCGAGGCCGGGGTGCGGCTGGCGTTCCACGGCTGGGCGGCGGTGCCGATCGTCGAGGACGGATGCGTGCGCGGCGCGCTGTTCGAAAGCAAGATGGGCCGCCAGGCGATCCGCGCGAAGGTGGTGATCGACGCGACCGGCGACGGCGATATGTTCGCGCGCGCCGGCGCCGATTTCGACAATGACATCGAACCCGCCGACACGCATCACGCGATGAACACCGCCTTCATGCTCGGCGGGGTGGACATGCAGCGCTGGCTCGATTTCCGCACCGGCGATCCCGCCGCCTATCAGGCGCTGCTCGCCAAGGGACGGGCGGAACTCGGCTTCTTCCAATGGCCCTATGTCTCGTGGCGCAACGATATCGCGCTATTCCTCGGCCCGCGCCAGACCGGCATGTCCGCACTCGACGTTGACGAGCAGACCGAGATCGAGGTCCGCTCGCATCGCTTCATGGCCAGCCATTGCGCCTTCTTCCGCGAACATGCGCCGGGCTTCGAGGATGCCTTCATGCTGCAGAGCGCGCCACAGCTCGGCGTGCGCCACACCCGCCGGCTGGCCGGCGTGGGGCGCGTCGAGCGGCGTCAGTGGAGCGAGGGACAGGTGCTGCCCGACGAGATCGGCGTCAGCCCCTCGGTCTCGCCCAAATTTCCGGTCATCTCGGTCCCTTATGGCGCGCTGGTGCCGCGGCGCCTCGATGGCCTGCTCGCCTGCGGCCGGCATGTTTCATGCGATGCCAATTCGCACGGCTTCCTGCGCGAGATCCCGCAATGCTGGCTGACCGGTCACGCGGCGGGCGCCGCAGCGGCGCTGGCGGTGCGCGACGGGGTGCAGCCGCGCGATGTCGACGTGACGGCGCTTCAGGCGCTGCTGCGCGAACAGGGCGCCTATGTTCGGGAGCCGGCCCCCGCCGCGGTCGCACGCGCCGCCAACGAATGACAGGCGCCTGAGCGCCGAGCACGGAGAGGAAAGATATGCCTGAACTGCGCAGCCTTGCCGCCAATTCGCCCACCCGCCGCTCGCATTGGCGCGCGCTGGGGCTGAGCGAGGCGGATATGCTCAAGCCCAAGATCGCGGTGGTCAATTCGTCGTCCGAACTCGCGGTATGCTTCGCGCATCTCGACGGGGTGGCCAAGGTGGTGAAAGACGCGATCCGCGCCGCCGGGGGCGTGCCGTTCGAGGTCCGCACCACCGCGCCCTCCGATTTCATCACCGGCGCGGCGAAGATGGGCAGCTATATCCTCGCCGCACGCGACGTCGTGACCCACGATATCGAGGTGCAGGTCGAGGCGGCGATGCTCGACGGGATGGTCTGCCTCACCTCGTGCGACAAGACCCCGCCAGGGCATCTGATGGCCGCCGCCCGGCTCGACATCCCCACCTTGCTGGTGATCGGCGGCTATCAGGCCTCGGGGATGATCGGCGACGAGCATGTCGACCTCGAGGATCTGTGGTCGGGCAGCGTCGGCGAGCGTTTCGGCAAGACGCCGAAATTCCCGATCGAGGACATGATCCCGCAGGCGGTGCGCGGCCCGGGCGTGTGCGCCGGGATGGCGACCGCGAACACGATGCATTGCGTGGTCGAGGCGCTGGGCATGTGCATTCCCGGTTCGGCCCCGGTGCGCGCCAATAGCGAGAAGATGTTCGACAAGGCGCGTGCGGCCGGCGCGCGCATCGTTGAGATGGTGCACGAGGATCTGCGCCCGCGCCGCATCCTCACCGAGGCGGCGTTCCGCAACGCCGCGGCGATGACGCTCGCGGTCTCCGGCTCGATCAACGCGATCAAGCACCTCCAGGCGACCGCCGTCGAGGCGGGGGTCGATGTCGATCTGTTCGCGATCTGGGAGGAAATGGGCCGCAAGGTGCCGGTGTTGACCGCGGTGCGCCCGAACGGCCCGGTGCGGATCGAGGGATTCGAGGATGCCGGCGGCGCGGCGGCGATGCTCAGGCGGCTCGCCCCGGTGATCGAGACCGATGCGATGACCTGCACCGGCCAGCCGCTCGCCGCGGTGATCGCCGACACGCCCGAAGGCGATACTGCGATCATCCGCCCGCTCGACGCGCCGATTTCCGACGGCCCATCGATCGTGATCCTCAAGGGCAGCCTCGCGCCGGCCAGCGCGGTGGTGAAGCTCGGCATCCGCGATCCCAAACGCCCCGAGCGTTTCGAGGGCCGCGCGCGCGTGTTCGATCAGACCGCGCCTTTGCTCGCCGAAATCGAGGCGCGCACGCTGGAGAAGGGCGATGTCGTCATCCTGCGCGGGCAAGGGCCGAAGGGCGGCCCGGCGATGGGCGGCGGCGCATCTTTGGTGCTGTTCGCGATCGACGCGGCGGGGCTGGCACGCGACGTCGCCTTCGTCACCGACGGCCAGCTCTCCGGCCTGTGCCTCAAGGGGTTGACGATCGCCGAAGTCTCGCCCGAGGCAGTCGACGGGGGCCCGCTCGGCCAGGTGCGCGACGGCGATATCGTGCTGATCGACGTGCCGGCGCGACGGCTCGACGTGCTGGTCGACGCGGCGGAATTTGCCGCACGCCCCAATGAGGCGCAGCCGCTGTCCGCGCACCCGACCGGCTATCTCGATCTCTATCGACGCGGCGTGCAACCGATGGCCAAGGGCACCGCGCTGGTGCAGGAACCCGCGCGTCCATGACATCAAGAATATTGCGAGATTGATCCGATCCGGGCCGAGGGCGTCGCAAGAACGCCACGGCCCGCCAAGCGCCTCCAGGAGGGGACTATGTTCGTGTTTCCGGCTGATATCCGCCTGCGGGCGCGGGGCTGATATGCCGGCCGCGCCCCGCACCATCGACGTCGCCCGCGTCATCGACGACCGCGGGCTCGATCGGTTCAACTATCTGCTGATCCTGCTCTCCTGGCTGATCACCGTGTTCGACGGGTTCGACATGATGATGATCAGCTTCACCGCGCCGTACATGCGCGACGAGCTGGGGCTGGACAAGCCGATGCTCGGCAACGTCTTTTCCGCGGGCATCCTGGGGATGATGGTCGGCGGCTTCGCTTTCTCCTATATCGGCGACCGCGTCGGGCGGCGGCGCACGATCGTCGCCGCTGCCTTCGCCTTCGGTTTGCTGACGCTCGCGACCGCCTTCGCGCGCAGCTATGAGGCGCTGCTGATCCTGCGCTTCGCCGACGGCTTCGCGATCGGCGGGATGCTGCCGCTCGCCTGGGCGCTCAACATCGAATTCGTGCCGAAACGGATGCGCGCCACGGTCATCACGATCATCATGATGGGCTACAGCCTCGGCAGCTCGCTCGCCGGCCCGGTAACGGTGTGGCTTGCGCCGCACCACGGCTGGGAAGGCGTCTTCTTGTTCGGCGGGGTCTGCACGATGGTCTGCGCGGTCGCGCTGGCGATATGGCTGCCCGAATCGATTCGCTTCCTGACCAGCAAGGCGCTCAAACCCGATCTCGTCGCGGCGACGCTCAACCGCCTCTCCCCCGCGCTCGATGCGCGCGCCGAGGATCGTTTCGTACTTGGCGACGAGCAGACCGACACGGGCAATTTCACTGTCGGCAAATTGTTCGAGGGCCGGCTCGCGATCCTCACGCCGCTGCTGTGGCTCGGCTATATCATGAGCACGCTCGCGGTCTATTTCAAAGCCAATTGGGGGCCGATCGTCTATGAGGACATGGCGTTCAGCCGCGAGACGGCGGCCTATGTCTCCTCCTTTTCGGGGGTGATGGGCGCGGTGCTCGGGCTGACGCTGATGCGCTTCACCGATCGCTTCGGCCCGTTCGCGGTCGCGGTCTATCCGCTGTGCGCCGCGCCGGTGCTGCTCGCGGTGGGGCTGTTGCCGATGAACCCGCAGCTCTTCCTGTGGCTTTCGGTCATTTCCACTACCTTCGTCGGCGGGGCGCATTTCGGCATCCTGTCGATCGCCAGCGTCTTCTATCCCAGCGCGATCCGCGCCAACGGCGGCGGCTGGGCCACCTCGATCGCCAAGCTCGGCGGGATCGGCGGGCCGATCATCGGCGGCTATGTCCTGTCGAGCGGGATGCCGATCGTCCGCAGCTTCGCGATCCTCGCCTTGTGCCCCGCGATCCTCGCCGCCTGCGCGATCGGCATCGGGCTGATCGTGCGGCGCGGCAATCCCGCCGTCCTCCCCGGCGTCGCGGTTGCTCCGCGCGCGCGCCGGGCGCTATGACCATAGGTCAGGCATGACGGATCGGGGCGGAAGATGAGCGATGGCACGCAAAAGCGCGCGGGGCGGCGATCGGAGCAGCGGCGCGGCCCGCAGCCGGCGCTCGTGCCCCAGCGCGATGCGCTGAGGGAGCAGATCGACCGCATCGCCGACGACAAGGGACCGGCGATCAGCGAGCGCCATCTGCTCAACTATCGCACACATTTCCCCGAGGAAGCGGGCGACTACGATTATTTCCGCATGACCCGTGCGATCGTCACCGCCGCGCGGCGCTGGCGCAAGGTCGCCAACGATCGCGTCAAGCCGCTCAAGCAGACGATGGCGCGCTGGGAAACCCTGTTCCTCGTCGCCTTCGCCGAGCGCGATATGACGCAGGGCGAGATGGCCCGGCTGATCTCGGTCGAAGGGCCGACGATGGTGCGGATGCTCGATCTGCTTGCGCGCGACGGGCTGATCGAGCGCCGCCAGTCGGAAACCGATGCGCGGGTGACGACCAATCGCATCACCCCCGCGGGCACCGCGGTGATCGGCGAGATCATGAAGGTGACCAACAAGCTCCGCAGCGAGGTGCTGGACGGCGTCGACCCCGACGATCTTCAGATCGCGCTCAAGGTGCTCAACCAGATCCTGCGCCGGCTCGATCAGTTGCGCTGAACCGTGCTGGCAAACCCCCTTCCCTGTCGATATAAGTAGCATTCTACCTTAAGGAGAGAAAGATGGTCGCGCTGACCGAGGCGGAACGAGCGATGGCCGACGGCGCAGAGGGCGCGGCGGTCGCCAAGGCGATGGACCTGTTGATCCGCTATGCCGACGCGCTCGGCGCCGAGCGCTTCGTCGAGACCAACAATGTCGCCGGCGTCCCCGGCTCGTCGACGCCGTGGCTCAAGAATTATTATCGCGCGGACGGCGGCGACTATCGCGCGATCTTCTCGCGCTTCGACCTCGATTCCGACGAGGTGGTCGATGTGCCGCGGATGAACGCTTTTTCCTGTCACCTGCAGGGCGGGATGGACCCGTCGCTGTGGCGCGATCAGGGGATGAGCGAGGCGCAGCACGACAATTTTGTCTATGACGAGGGCCAGGTCGCCGCGCACGGCATCCAGGTGCTCAAAACCTGCACCCCCTATCTCGCCGGCAACGTGCCGGTGATGGGCGAGCATTGCGCATGGATGGAAAGCTCCGCGGTGGTCTTCTGCAATTCGGTGATCGGCGGGCGCACCAATTGCGAGGGACGCGAATCGACCAGCGCGGCGATGCTCGCCAAACGCATCCCCGATTGGGGCTTCCACCGCGACGAATTCCGCCGCGGGCAGAACCGCGTGCGGGTCGAGGTGCCGGTCGACGATATCTTCGAATGGGGGATGCTCGGCTATTTCACCGGCGATGCGGTGCAGGATACGATCCCGGTACTCGACGGCGCGATCGGCGCGCCCAGCCTGATCCGCCACAAGCATTTCGGCGCGGCGGCCGCCTCGTCCGGCGGCGTCGAAATGTATCATATGGTCGGCATCACCCCCGAAGCCCCGACGATCGAGGCGGCGTTCGGCGGCGCGGCGCACGGCGAGGTCTTCGTCTACGACAAAGCGGCGCGGGCGCGGACCTATGAACAGCTCAACGCGGTGGGGAGCAACACCGATGTCGATTTCGTCATGCTCGGCTGCCCGCATTATTCGGTCGAGCAGATCGCCGAGGCCGCACGGCTGATCGAGGGGCGCCGGGTTTCGGCCAATAGCGAATTGTGGATCTTCACCTCGCGCGCGGTGAAGGCGACCGCCGACGCCAGCGGCTATACCCGGATCCTCTCTGCAGCAGGCGCCAAGCTGATGACCGATACCTGCTCGTCGATCAGCCAGGCGGTGCCCCCCGGCACGCGCGTCGCCGCGCTCGATAGCGCCAAACAGGTTCATTATCTGCCCGCGATCATGGGGATCGAGGGGTGGTATGGCACGACCGCCGACTGCATCGACGCGGCTTGCACCGGCAAGTGGAACGGGAGGCTCGTGGCATGAGCGACATCGAAACCGAATTGCGCCCGATCGTCCTCCACGGGCGCGGCGTCGTCGGCGGGGTGGCCGAGGGCGAGGCTTTGGTGACGCGCGAGACGATCTCGGGCTGGGGCGGCGTCAATGCGATGACCGGCACCGTGATCGAGAGCCGCCACGAGCTGAAGGGGACGACCTTCGCCGGCAAGGTGCTGGTCTTCCCCGGCGCGAAGGGCTCATCGGGCTGGTCGGGGGTGTTCCACACCGCGCGGCTGGCGGGCACCGCGCCGCTGGCGATGGTTTTCACCACGATGACCACCAAGGTCGCGCTGGGCTGCGTCGTGATGCGGGTGCCGTCGGTCGTCGATCTCGATCGCGATCCCTTCACGCTGATCGAGAGCGGAGACCGGGTGCGGGTGGACGGCGATGCGGGAACGGTGACGATCTGGAAACGCGAGCGCTGACCCGCCGCCCGCGTCAGTCCGCCGGGCGCGCGAGCCGATCGCGCGTGAGCCTTTCGAACGTCGCCAGATCGCAGCGCATCACATCCGATCCGCAGCCGGGAATCGTCAGATAGCTGCGGCTCGGCGGCGCGGCGCTGGTCAGCGGGGTAAGCTGCCTGAGCTGGTCCATCGACTGCGCCTGCTGGAACGCGCGGACGTAGCGACGCCCCGCCGCGTCGCGGACCAGCTCGAACCCGATCGCGCCGCCGGGGGCGATATCGTCGCGCGGATAATCGGCCATCGTCCAGTGCATGTCATAGAAGCCGCCAAGCGCGGCGAGATTGCCATCGTGGCCGAACAGCAATGTCACGCGCGGCCCGTCGCCGGACAAGGCATCGACGATCCGTCTGACGAGCGGCGCGGCGACGCGCTGCGCGGCATAGGGCGGCCGGACTTCATATTGAAACTTGGTCGGGTGGAAGCGCAGCACGGCCTGGATATCCGCCTTGCTCGCCCGGCCCCAGCCGACCTCGCGCATCGGCATGCCTTCGAGATATTGGAGCAGGATCGTCTGCCCGGCGGTCGATCCGAACGAGAGCCCGCCCTTGATATCCGGGTTGTCGCCGGGGATGGCCTTGAGCGAGGACGCGGTGTCGACCGGCACGCCGACGATCCGCTCGAGCGTCGCGAAATCGGCCCGTCGCTCGGCGACGACGTGCTCCAGGCCGCCCGGCGGAAGTTGCGCCTGCGCTGCCGCCAATGCGCGGTCGCCGTCGACCGCCGATGTCGGGTGGAACTGGTCTTCGGCATCCTCGTCGGCCGGGTGATCGAGCGCGACCTTGCACCCCGGCTGCAACGTTTCGAGAAAGGCTGAACCGGTCTTGATCGCGCGCGAACTGCCGCTCGACCAGGCCGCGATCGTGCCCGGCGCCGCGCAGCCCGTGGCGGGGAGGAGACCCTGCTCGGTGAACAGTATGCGATCATAAGCGGCGAGACGTTTCACCCCTTCTGCGCCGTGCGCGGTCAGATCACCCGCGGGGGTGGACCAGCCCGGCCACGCCTCCTTGGTCGTGCCGGCGGGCGTCGCCGGGAATTTGGTCGACGGGCGCACGCCGTGGCGCATCAGCATGACGACCCGTTCCACCGTCACCTCCGTCTTGCCGGGCGCGGGCGCGGCAAGTGCCGGGGCGGAAAGAACAGCGAGCAGAACACCGAGGAGGCGGAGGCGCGGCATAGGGTTCTTCATGGGCGGATTCCGTTGGATGCAGATTGCGGGGTATGCCGCGGGTGTGACCGATCGGTGACAGCAGGCGCCGGTCGTCACGCGCGCGATCCGGGCGAAATCGGCGGAATGCGCCGGCTGGGCGCGCAAATCTTAAATTTCCCTAATTTTTCGCGATGTCACAGAAGCGTAAATACGCCCGCCTAGTGCCCGTCCCGACGATCCACAACGATGGCGCGCGTCGGTGACTCTGTAGAAGATGTTTTGACACACGGGGCAAACCCGTAACTTCAACACGACTTCAAGAATAGTTTCCCGCACATCGGAGGATTTTCTGAAAACACGCAATTCATCGAATTGCGAAAACCGGGGGTTATTTGCCGTGCCTGTTTTCCTGAACAATCCCAAGAACCGTCTGCGGCTCCGCGCCGCGCTGATCGCCGTCGCCGTATCGAGCGTTTCGCTCGCCCCCGCGCCGGGATATGCGCAATCCGAAGCCGGCCCGCGCGCCGAGGGCCGCGTATCCGGCGTGGTGGTGAATGCATCGGGCGATTTCCTGCACGGCGCCGAGGTGCGCGTCGAGGGATCGGATATCGTCGGCGTCACCGACAGCGACGGCCGCTTCACGCTGCAGCGCGTGCCGGCGGGCACCCAGCAATTGAGCATAAGCTATATCGGCTTCGAGACCGGCCATGAAACGGTCGAGGTCGGCACCAGCGCCGCCGCCGAGGTCAAGGTCGCGCTCAAGCCCAGGACGACCGATACGGCGGGCGACATCGTCGTGAGCCGCAGCCGCCCGATCGCCGAATCCGAAGAGGCCGCGCTGCAGCTCAAGCGCGCCTCCACCTCGCTGGTCGACGTGATCGCCGCCGACAGCGCGGGGCGCTTCCCCGACCAGAATATCGCCGCCGCGGTCAGCCGCCTGCCAGGGGTCAGCGTCGGCCGCGATCAGGGGCAGGAGCGCTATATCAGCCTGCGCGGTTCGCCGGCGAGCTGGACGACGATGGCGTTCGACGGGGTCAATGTGATCAGCCCCGCCGGCCGCGAGACGCGCTTTGACACGATCCCGTCGTCGATCGCCAGCCAGACCGTGATCCGCAAGGCGGTGACCGCCGACATGCCGGGCGAGACCGTCGCCGGCAATATCAACATCGTCACCCGCAGCCCGTTCGACTATCCCGGCCTCAAGGCCTCGCTCGACGGGGGCTATGGCTACAACGATCTGGGCCAGGGCAAGCAATATAATGTCAGCGGCTTCCTGTCCGGCCGCTTCGCCAACGACACGATCGGCGTGCTGGTCGGCGGCTCGCGCTACGAGCGCGACATGGTGACCGACAATTTCGAGAATTCGTGGGAAATCGCGCCCGAGGATCAGGAGCCAGGCGGCCAGAACCGGATCTGGAACGCCAAGACGCAGAACAAGCTCTATCGCCTGAAGCGCAGCAACACTTCCTTCTCCGGGCGTATCGAATGGCGCCCCGACAGCGACAACAAGGTGTTCTTCTCCTCGATCTACAGCCAGTTCCGCGACGACGAATTGCGCAACGCCTGGGTCTTCGATCTCGATCAGGATGCCAAGAAGACGAGCAGCAGCAAGGTCGGCACCACCACCGGCTATGCCGATATCCGCACCGGCAACACCCCGATGCGCGGCACGCTCTACGGCGCCGAGATCGAGAGCACGCTGAACTCCAATTCCTCGCGCCAGAGCATCTTCACCAATACGCTCGCCGGCGAGCACGAAATGGATACATGGAAGATCAAGTGGCGGCTGAACTACACCCGCGCCGACGATCGCAGCAAGCCGCCGTTCCAATCCTCGTGGAGCAGCCCCACCGATTTCACCAAGCGTCCCACTCTCGTCTACGACTTCACCGATCCGAACCTGTCGAAGGTGCAGTTGTTCAACACGGTGCGCAACGCGAACGGCACCTATAGCGCGGGCGCGGCGCGGCCCTATATTTCGCCGACCGAGCTGCAATTCCTGTCGATGACCCGCAACCGCCAGCTCGATCGCACCAATGCCTATACCGGCAAGCTCGATATCGAGCACAGCCTCGAACTGTTCGGCGCCAATACCGTCTTCCAGTTCGGCGGCGAATATGACAAGCGCACCAAGACCTCGCGCCGCACCGTGCTGGAAGTGACCCCCGCGACGCTCGCCGCCGCCGGGCTCGCCAGCCCCGCCCAGGGGGATATCAGCATCGACACGCCCTATAAGGGCAAGCTGCCGCTCGGCTATGGGTTCAAATATTTCTCCAGCGAGCTCGGCACCGCGCTGTTCGACAAATATGTCGCGGCCGGCGCGGCGCAGATCCAGAAGGATACCAGCCAGAAGAACGACTATCGCGTCACCGAGGAAGTCATCGCCGGCTATGCGATGGGCACGACCTATTTCGACTGGGGCAATATCGTCTACGGCGCCCGCATCGAGCGCATCAAGAACACCGGTTCTGCCTTGTCGATGACCAATAGCGGGTGGATGCCGACCGTCGTCTCGAACAGCTTCGTCTCGGTCTATCCCAGCATCCACGTCAATTGGGACATCAACCGCAATATGAAGCTGCGTCTTTCGGGCAATACCGGCGCGGCGCGGCCCGATTACGATCAGATGCGACCCAATTTCTCCTACAACGACACCGATCAGATCGTCTCGGGCGGCAATCCCAAGGCGAAGGCCGAGCGCGCCAAGGGCGTCGATCTCTATTTCGAATGGTACATGCCCTCGCGCGGCTTCTTCTCGGTCGGCGGTTATTACAAGGATCTCAAGGACATCCTCTACGATGTCGAGCTGACGCAATTCGGGTCGGACGTGCTCAACTCGGGCGGCATCGATCGGTCGGATTATCGCTATTCGACGATCGCCAACGGCGGGGGCGGCCATATCAAGGGCATCGAATTCGCTTTCTCGCAGCCGCTGGAAGGGCTGGCGCGCTCGGCCGGGCTGCCCGATTGGGCGCAGGGCTTCGGCATCCAGACCAATCTGACGCTCAACGACTCGAAGGCGACGACGCCCGACGGCCGCACCACCGATCTGCCCGGCGCCTCGCCGCTGATCTACAATATCTCGGGCTATTACGAGCGTTACGGCTTCTCGGCCCGCGTCAGCTATCAGTGGCAAAAGGCATATCTCGACGCGATCGGCAGCGGCGATATTATCGGCGACACTTATTGGGCCAATGTCGCGCGCCTCGATCTGTCGCTACGCTATTCGATCAACGACAATATCCAGCTCTATCTCGACGCCAACAACCTCACCAACGAGGCCGGCATCCGCTATCAGGGGAGCTATTCGCGCCCGATCGAGCATGAGCTGTTCGGCCGCCGCTACCTCGCCGGGGTGCGCCTCAACTTCTGAAGATGAAACGGGGAGGCGCCCTGGCGGCGCCTCCCGAACGCGAACCGGAGCGGCATGAGCAGGACCATTCTTGTCGTGGAGGACGATCCGGCCACGGCCAACTTCCTCACCTCGGGCCTCGAACAGGAGGGCTATAATGTCCGCCGCGCCGCGGACGGCGTGCGCGGGCTGGAGCTCGCGCAGCAGGACGATCTCGACGGCATCGTGCTCGATCGCATGCTGCCCGGGCTCGACGGCCTCAGTTTGCTCGAAACGCTGCGCGCGCGCGATTGCGACACGCCGGTCATCATCCTCTCCGCGATCGGCTCGACCGACGAGCGCGTGCGGGGGCTCCGCGCCGGATCGGACGATTATCTGGTCAAGCCCTTTGCGATGACCGAACTGCTCGCCCGGCTGGAGGTGCTCCACCGCCGCCGCGCCGCCGCGCCCGCGGTGGTCACCCGGCTCGCCTGCGCGGACCTGACGCTCGATCTCCTCACCTCGCGCGCCGAACGCGCCGGGCAGCTGCTCCAGCTCCAGCCGCGCGCGATCCAGCTCCTCGAATTCCTGATGCGCAACCAGGGGCAGGTCGTCACCCGCTCGATGATCCTCCAGAAGGTATGGAATTACGATTTCGATCCCGGCACCAACGTGATCGACGTCTATGTCAGCAATTTGCGCAAGGAGATCGACCGGCCGGGGCTCACCCCGCTGCTGCGTACCGTGCGCGGCGCCGGCTATCGACTGGGCGCGCCGGCATGAGCCCCGCGCGGCGCCGATTGCCCGCGTGGCGCTCGACCAGCGGGCGCTTCCTCGCGCTGCACCTCGTGCTCAACCTCGCCTGTATCCTGCCGATCCTGCTCTACGTCTATTTCCAGGTCGACCGCATCATCATCGCCGATTTCACCCGCCCGCTCGAATTCCGGCAGAGCAATCTCGAAAAGCAATATGCGCGCGGCGGCATCGCCCAACTGAGGCACGAGGTCGAGAGCCGCGCCGCACGCGCGCACCGCGACCGGACCGCGATCCTGCTGGTCGATCCCGAAGGCCGCAAGCTCGCCGGCAATATCGCACGCTGGCCCGCCGGGCTCGCCGCGCCGACCGACTGGACCCCGTTCGCGCTGACTCGCGACAGCGGCGGCGCGCCCGACAAATTCCTCGTCAAGACGGTCCGCTATCCCTCCGGGCACCGGCTGCTGCTCGGCGGGCTGCTCGACAATCGCGCGCGGATGGAGGGGGCGCTGCTGCTCGCGCTGTTCGCCGCCTTTGCGCTGGCGGTCCCGGTCGGCCTCTTGGGCAGCGTCGCGATCGTCCGCGAGATGAACCGCATGGTCGCGGCGATCGCCGGGATCGGCCAGCAGGTCGGCGCGGGCGATCTCGCGCGCCGCGCCGATACCGACGGCAGCGGTGACCCGGTCGACCGCCTCAAGACCTCGCTCAACGCGATGCTCGACCGGATCGAAACGCTGGTGGAAGAACATCGCACGCTGACCGACGCGCTGGCGCACGATCTGCGCTCCCCGCTCACGCGCATCCATATCCAGGTGAGCGAGGCGCTGGCGGAATCGCCCGCCCCCGAATCCCGCGCGCGGTTCGACGCGATCGCGCTGGAAGTCGGCATCGTGCTGCACATGCTCGAAAGCGCGCTGGAGATCAGCCGCGCGGAGGCCGGCGTCGGGCGCGGCACGTTCGAACGCTTCGACCTTGCCGCGGTGCTCGGCGATCTCGGCGAGATCTACCAGCCGCTCGCCCGCACAAACGGGGTCGAGATCACCGTCGCCTGCCCGCCGCGGCTCGAGTTCCACGGCAATCGCGCGCTGGTCGCGCGCGCGGTGGCGAACCTGATCGACAATGCGCTCAAATATGGCGCGGCAGGCGGCGCGATCGCGCTCGAGGCCGAGGCGGTCGACGGCGAGGTGCATATCTGCGTCGCCGATCGCGCGGGCGGCATCCCCGCCGCACGTCGGACCGAGGCGATCCGCAAATTCGGCCGGCTCGATCGCGCGCGCAACACCCCGGGCACCGGGCTCGGCCTCAGCCTCGCCAGCGCCGTCGCCTCGCTCCACGGCGGACGGCTTGCGCTCGAGGACAATCGGCCGGGGCTGCGTGCGCGCCTGATCCTCTCGCTTCTGCCGCCCTCGTCATCTCATCAGCAAGGAGCCACCGAATGACCCATATCTCCAAGACCCGCCGCGCGCTGGCGGGCGCCGTCGCCGTGCTGCTTTCGGCCACAGCGGGGAGCGCCGTCGCGCAGGAAGCGCGCAACGTCATCCTGTTCCTCGGCGACGCGGGCGGGCTGCCGACGCTCAACGCCGGCGGGATCCTCGCGCATGACCGGCCGCAATCGCTGTTCATCCATTCGATGCCGCATATCGGGCTGTCGGACACCTCGTCGCTCAACCGCTGGGTGACCGATTCGGGCGCGGGGATGACCGCGATCATGACCGGCCACAAGACCAACAATTCGATGGTTTCGGCCGTCCCCACCGGTCAGAACGGCGCAGTAGCCCCGGTCAAGACGCTGCTCGAATATGCCGAACAGCGCGGGCTTTCGACCGGCGTGATCACCAATATGGCGATCTGGGACGCCACCCCGGCGGCGTGCTTCGCGCATGTCGGCGCGCGCAAGGACAAGGACGAGATCTTCCGCCAGATGCTCGCGCCGCGCTTCGGCGACGGCGTCGACATCCTGGTCGGCAAGGGCCGCGCCGATGCCGTCGCCTCGCTCGCGGCGCGGCAGACCACGCCCGAACAGGCCTTTGCGGCATCGGGCTACCGCTTCGGCGACGATCCGGCGATCGTGCGCGATGCGCGCCGCGCGGCGGTGCTGCGTGACACGGATTTCGCGCCGATCCCGACGGTGGAGGCGACGATCGCGCAGCTCGCCCGCAATCCCAAGGGCTATTTCCTGATGGTCGAATGGGACATGCATACCGACGATCCGAAGAAGGGGCTGCGCCACGTCGTCGAGATGGACGAGATGATCCGGCGGGTCAGCCAGATCGCAGGCAAGGACACGCTGATCCTGTTCACCGCCGATCACAGCTTCGGGCTGCGCACCGGCGGTGGCGAGCGCGGCACGCCGCTGGCCGCGCAATATGATGCCGCAGCGGCGAAGCCCGGCGTCACCAACGCGACCAACGACGTGATCAGCGTCCAGGACGGGCACACCGGCGAGGAGGTGATCGTCGCCGCATCGGGCCCCGGCGCGGACAAGGTGCACGGCTTCTTCCCCAACACCCGGCTGTTCGACATCATGCTCTCGGCCTTCGGGTGGAAGCGCGACCAATAGCCGAAAACAGGGAGCCGCGGCGGTCGCGTCGCGGCTCGCTATGCCGCCGCGCGTCGATAGGCCTCAATCAGGCGCGTGAAATGCGCGTCTTCGCTGAACCGATGTTGCACGTCTCGATGCGCCGCGCGGCCGAGGCGGCGGCACAGCGCAGGATCGTCCCACAGCCGGCGCATCGTCGCGGCAAGGTCGACCGGATCCCCCGGGGTGAAATGGAGCCCGGTCTCGCCTTCGCGCACCGTGTCGCGCAGCGCGCCGATCCGCGCCGCGATCACCGGGATGCCATGCGCCATCGCTTCCGCGGCGACGATCGCGAAGGTCTCGAACCACAGGCTCGGCACCACCAAGAAGCGCGCGCCGCGATAGAAAGCCGCCAATTGCTCGGCATTCGCGGTGAGGGTGACGGCAATGTCCGCGCCGTCGACATGGCGGCGATCGCTTCCCGCGGGGCCGGCGAGCCGCACCGGCAATCCGCTGATCCGCGCCGCATCGCGCAAGGTGTCGATCCCTTTCTCGGGCACGAAGCGCCCGGCATAGCCGATATAGCCGCCGCCCATCGGATCGACCGGCGCGGGCGCGGCGGGAATCGCGCATTCATTGACGGTGATCCGCTCAGGCGCGATCCCCGCGCGCTCGATTAGCCAGCGGCGGCTGAAATCGGTGAGGACGATGAATTGCGCGACATGCCGCTGGTAAAGACCGCGCCAGCCCGCCACTGCGTGGCGCAGCGCGAAGGCAGCGCTTTCCGCGCGGTTCCCGCGGCAATTGCGCACCACCGCCTGATGCGCGCCCGAATCCGCGCAACGCGTGCAGACCGCCGCGCCGTCATAATGCGTCGCGACCGGGCAGGTGATGCGGAAATCGTAACAGCTATGCACCACCGGCACCCCGGCATCCGCGCAGAGTTCGAGCACCCAGGGCGTGATCAGCGGATAGAGTTCGTGGGTGTGGACGATATCGGGCCGCGCGTCGCGTAGCCGCCGGCGAAAATCCCGCAGCGCGGCCGCGCCGTAAAGGCCGTTGGCAAAGGCCGATACCTTCCCCGCCAGACCCGGCGGCAGCGCACGGCTGTCGCGCTCGAATGTCGTGATCTCCAGCCCCCGGCGGCGCGACAGAGCGATCGTCGCATCCCAGGCATTGTCCGATCCGCCCCCGCCGCGATGCCGGTTGAAGACGTGGAGGATCTTCAAACGAACAGTTCAGGACGATAGGTTTCGCCCACCTTTTCCGGCGCCGCCTGCCGCCCGGTGCGGCGCTGCGCGACGACATGCCGGAACAATGTCGCATAACCGTCGACCACCGCATCCCAGCGAAACACCGCGGCGGCGCGCGCCTGCGCCGCCCGCCCCAATGCCGCGCGGCGATCCGCGTCGCCGTCAAGCGCGCGCAGCAACGCGGCAAGATGGCCGGGGGCCTTGTCGAAATAGGGATTGTCGTCCCCCACCACCTCGCGATGGAACACGACGTTGATCGGCAGGCACGGCGCGCCCCAATGCATCGCGCGGAGCAGACTGGGATTGGTACCGCCGACCTCATGCCCGTGGAGATAGAACGCGCAATGCCGGTAGAGCGCGTTGAGCGCTGCTGACTCGAACACCCCGCCGACGCAACGCACCTGACCATCATCCTCCAGCGCGATCGCCCGCGCATAATCGCTCTCATAAGGAACGCTGCCGACGACGATCAGTGGCCGCGTGACCCCGGCCGCACGATATTCGCGAATGATAAGATCGACGTTATTTTCCGGCTCCATCCGCGCCACCACCAGATAATAATCGCCGGGTGTAACCCCGAAGCGTTCCAGTGCAGCCGCGTCCGGCTCGTCCCCGACCTTGCCGGAATAGGGAATATAGGTCGACGGCGCGTCATATTCTTGGGCGTAATAGCGCTGCATCGCGCGCGAATCGGTGACGAGCCAGTCGGCTAGTCTGGCACTCGCCTTCTCCGACCATTTATAATAGCGCTGTTGAAGCGGGCTCCATTTGCGCCTTTGCCAGCCGAGCCCGTCGGTGTGGATGACGACGGGGACGCGCATCGCCTTCAGCGGGAGGATGAACGGCCCGTTCCCCGGATCGACCACGAAGGCGAGATCGAAGCGCCGCGCGCAGGCGTCGAGGATCGCCATATTGCTGTGGACGATGCTTTCGAAACTCTTGCCTCCGGGCGCGGGCAGATACCGACAATTGACGCCTTTATAGTACGGCGGGCGCGAATCATAATATTGGTTGCGGCAATAGACCATCACGTCCATGCCGTGATCGCGCACCAGCCCGACCGCCAGCTCCTCGACCAAGGTACTGAACCCACTGTAGCGCGCCGGAATTCCGCGGTCGCCGATCAGCGCGATGCGCAACGGGGCGGATGCGTCACTCATGCGGCTTGAACCCGATCCACACGTCCTGTGTCATATCGGCGGTCGCGCCGGGCTGCACCTGCTCGACCCGTTCGAACCGCGCGAGCAGCCTGTTCCGCACATAGGCAGGCGGGTGGACCGCGAAATACCATTTCTTCCCCTCCTGATATTGCGCCTGGGTGACGATCTCGCCGCGATCATAAGCCTCGCGCTCGGCGCGCTGCGCCAGCAGATAGCGGTAGTGATCGCCGTGGGTCGTCGCGATCAACAGGCCGCCGGGCCGCAGCACGCGCCGCAATTCCATCGCCCAGGCCTCGTGCATGTCGGCGGAAAGATGCGTGAAGACCGAGAAATTATAGATCGCTTCGAACGTCCCGTCGGGAAAGGGCAAGGGCGGCGCGAGCCCGTTCAGCGCGAAATCGATCCCGGGCAGGTTCGCCGCGCACCACGCGATCGTCGCCGGATTGTAATCGGTGCCGGTGAGCAGCGGCGCGCGATCGGCGAGCAGATCGGGCAGATGCCGGATGAGCCGCCCCGGCCCGCAACCCCATTCCAATATGCTGAGCCGGGACGACGCCGGAACGTGCCGGCGCACTAGGTCCGCGAACACCCGGGCATGTTCGCGCCCGATATCGTGATAATCCGCCCAGTCGACCTTGTTGTAAGCATCGAAGGCGAGATCGGCGGGCGGCACGGCGAAATCGGGATGCGCGGCGCGGAAGGCGCGATTGTCGCGCGCTTTCCCCGCGGTCCGGCGCAGATAGGAGACGCGGTCGAACACGGGCAACAAACCGAGCGCGCGCGTCGCGCTGAGGATCTGATATTTCATGCCGCTCGGCTCCTTCATCCCCGATACAATCCCCGCGCGAAGGACGGGTCCTGCGCGACGGTCGCGAGAAGCGGAAAGGGCGCGTCGGGCGCGCTCAGGCGAAACCGGTTGACCCGGTCGCGCGCGACATCGAGCACCAGCGCGCTCGCCACCCCCGCGCCCAGCCCGGCGATCAGCCCGCCGATCAGCAGCAGCTTGGTCGACGGCCAGTCGGGCTTGTCGGGCAGCGCGGCATGTTCGACGATCTGGATCGACGAGGGCGCGGATTCGGCGGTCGCCGCGGTCACCGCCGCGGTCGTCAGTTTCTCCTGCAACGCCAGATAGGTCTTTTCCAGCGCATCATGCGCGCGGCCGAGATCGTGGCTTTCCTTCATCTTCTGCGGAATGCGATCGACCTCCTGCCGCCGCGCGGCGACATCGGCCGACAGGCTGATCAACGCGCCGCGATCGCCCGCGAGCTTGGATTCGAGCGCGGCCTTGCGCGCCGCCAATGTCTCATAGCCGGTATTGCGGGCGATGCTGGTCTGCTGAACGCTGCGCGCCGCCTGACCTGCCATCTGCTTTTCCAGCACCGCGATCTGCGCGTTGAGATCGGCCACCTCCGGCGAATCCGCGCGATAGCGGATCAGCATATTGTCGCGCGACAGTTTCAGCTTGGCGAGATCCTGGCGCATCGTCGCGAGGACGGGATTGTCCCCCAATGTCCGCGCGGCGACGACTTCACGCGCCTCGCGTGCCAATTGCCCCGATACGGCCATCAACTCGCGCTGGGTCTGTGCGATCGCGGTGCGCCGCGCGTCGAGCTCGCCTTGCATGCCGAGATATTGGCTGACCTCTACCTTGTCCTTCTCGAACATCAGCAGCATGTCGTTCTGGGTATAATAACGCTCCATCTGCTGTTCGAGCGTGAGCAGATTGCGCCGTGTCTTATCGGCCTCCACCTCGAGCGCGTCATACGCCTGACGCGCCTCGCGCGCGAAGCGCCGGCGACGCTGCGCGAGATAGGTTTCCGCGACCTTGTCGGCGATCTCCGCGACGCGCGGCGAAGGCCCGCGGACGTGCAGGACGCCGATATTGGTGTCGTTGAGCGGCTGGAGCGATACCCCGGTGCGGAAATCGTCGAGCGTGCGCGCTTCCTCCTGCTGCCGCGGCGAGAGGATGTAGCGCGATTGCGGCCGGGGAAAGATCCGCTCCTTGGTCCAGCGCCACGCCTCGCCTGGCCAGGATTGCGTCCACAGATAGGTGAGATAGCGCAGCGGCGGGTGATAGACGTCGCGATAGTCGAGCTTCAGCTCGCCGATCACCTGATGCAGCACCGGGCCGGACGTCGCCATCACCACTTCGTCCTTCAGCGCGTTGCGCCGGAACACCGCCCATCCGTCATAGAAATTTTCGCGCTGCCGATCGTCCTCGGCCCCCGCCGACAGCGTCACCGAGGCGGTATAGATCGGCGGCCAGAGCGCGATATAGAGCGTCACCAGCACGAGCGTCAGCCCGGTGACGACGAGGATCAGCCGCCGATGCCCGGCGACCGCCAGCATCAGCGCCTGCCCCGCCCGGCGGAAATCGAACGTATCCGCCTCGGGGCGATGCGCCACCGCCTCCGGCGCCGGCAGCAGGGGGGAGGCATCGGTCATTTGCTGATCTCCTGCAGCACCCTGAGCTGGGCGTAGGGCATCAGCACCTGATTGAGCCCGCCGAGCGGCGCATTGAGATAGTCCTGGATCACCCGCGCGAATTGCGAGCTGGCGGTTTCCTGGACGATCAGCAGGTCGCCGGGCTGGAGCGGTACATTCTGGAGCGTCAGCAGCAGCCCCGCCTTCCCGCGTGCCTGCGATTGCAGGATATGCGCGGTGAGATAGCCCGACGGTTCGAGCCGGATCAGCGCCACGTTGGAAAGCTTGCCCGACCGCCCGATATCCCCGGCCTGAATCAATGCCTGCGCCGCGGTCGGCACGTCGCGCAGCGGAAGCGCGCCGGGGTGTCCCACCTCGCCCGCGACGAATACCTTTTCCTCGCGCGGGTTGGTGACGGTGATCGTCACCTCGGGATCGATGATCCGGCGCAGCAACTCGCGCCGCACCAGCCCCGCCGCCTCCAGCGGCATGAGGCCCGCGACGCGCAGGTCCCCGGCCTTGGGCAGGCTCACCATCCCGTCGGGTCGCACCGTCACGGTACGCGACACCTCGGGCATATGATCGACCAGCACCTCGATCACATCGCCCGGCGCCAGGACATAGGCCTGGCGATAGCGGCCGATCGACGTCAGCACGTCGGGCGCGGCAGGGATCGTGCGGGTTTCGTTGAGGCTCCCCGCGCAGCCGGCGAGCAGCAGCAGGAATGTCGCGACCGCCGCCCTCATGCCCCTGCCCCCATCGCCACGCCGAGCCGCCGCCCCCAGGCCCGCGGCGACAGCGGATTGGCGGCGCAGGCGGCGCGCAGCTTGGCACGCGCCTCGTCCCGGTCGCCGCCGGCGAGCGCGATATCGGCCTGCGCGCGGTACAATCGGGAGACGATCTTGCGCCGCCGTCGCTCGGGCGCACCGCTATACTGCCGGCGTTCGAGGATGCGCAGCATCGTGCCGACCACCGCCGGATTGCGCATCAGCCCGAGCATATTGCGCAGCGACCCGGCATGATAGCGCACCCCGAGCAGCAGATCGGGCTCGTACCAGCCGGTCGCGCCGATATCGCCCAGCCGGGTCATGACGTTGAGTTCGAACGGAAAATTTCCGTGGCAATCCTGATCGACGAACCCCGAGCGGCGCAGCCACGCGGTGCGGAACACGGTGCCCGAGATCGGCGTGAACCCGCTCGCCATATGCGTCTCGAGCACCGGGAAGCGCCCGCGTTCGCGCCGGCTGCGCCCGTGATCGCGCTGATAGCCATAGGTTTCCAGCGTCAGCCGCGTTCCGGCCTCATCCATCACCCAGGGGTTGGCGACGAACAGCGCGACATCGGGCGCGGCGTCCAGCGCGGCCACTGCGCGCTGCAGATAGGAAGGCGCCAGCACATCGTCGTCGTGGAGGATGCAGAAATAATCGGCATCGCCCGCGGCGCCGAACAAATAGCGCCCCTGGCCATATTCGCCGCCGTTTTCCGGCTGCTCCACGAAGCCGATGCGACGGTCGCCGAGCGCCTCGACATAGGCGCGCACGGCGTCGCCCGCCCCGTCCGGCGAGCGATTGTCGCTGACGATCGCGCGGAAATAGCCGAAGGTCTGCGCGCGCAGGCTCGCCACCGTTTCGCGGACGAAATCGGGCCGGTTGAAGGTCGGGATGCCGACGAAGATCCGCTCAGAAGAAATGCCGATTCTCCCGATACCAGTCGAAGGTCTGCGTCAGCCGCTCGTCGAGCCCCGCCGCGGGCGTCCAGCCGAGCTTGTCGGCGGCCAGCGCGGAGGAGAGATATTGCGCCTGGATCTCGCCGTGCGCGTTGTTGAGCACGATCGGTTCGAGATCGGCGCGCGCGCTCCCGGCGAGGATGCGGCGCACCAGATCGAGCGCGCTGACCGGATCGCCGGTGCCGAAGTTGAACGCGCGCCCAACCACCGCGTCGTCGCCCATATGCTCGCCGAGCTTGAGATAGCCCGAGACGATATCCTCGACGAACACATAGTCGCGCACCGGCGAGCCGTCCGAGCGGATCACCGGGCGTTCGCCGTCGACGATCGACAGGCACGTCCCCGGCACGATGCGGTTCACGTTGAGATCGCCCGGCCCGAACAGATTGCCGCAGCGCGTGATCGACACCGGCAGCTTGTAGGTCGCGGCATAGGAAAGCGCGATCAGATCGGCGCAGCTCTTCGACACGTCATAGGGGTGCCGCCCCTGGAGCGCGAAATCCTCCTGATAGGGCAGCATGTCGTGATCGCCATAGGCCTTGTCGGACGAGGCGACGATCACGCGCTCGATCGTCGGCACGCGGCGGCACGCCTCGAGCAGCACCCAGGTGCCTTTGATATTGGATTCGAAGGTCGACATCGGATTGCGGTTGGCGACCCCGACGATCGCCTGCGCGGCGAGGTGGAATACCGTGTCGACGGCATATTCGTTGATCGCGCGCTCGATCAGCTCATAATCCTCGAGCTGGCCGCGCACCACCTTGGCGCGCGCGGCGAGATCGCCGGCGTGGAAGCGCGATTGCGGCACCATATCGCGCACCAGCGCAACGACCTCGGCGCCTTCATCGAGCAGCCGCGCGACGAGCGAGCCGCCGAGGAAGCCGGTGGCGCCGGTGACCAGGCAGGTCTTGCCTTTCCAGAAGCTCATGCCGCTTGCTCCCGCAGCACCGGCGCGACCACCCAGGGCAAGGGGCCGCCGCTGGCGATCACCTCGTCCATCTCGACCACGTCCTTGTAGAAATCGAACGACTTGAAGAAGCCGGCGTGACGATAGGTATAAGCATCGTGCCGCCCGATCAGCGGCGGGATGATATCGCGCTCGAGATTCTCACCGTTCCAGTCGTCGAAGATCGACGGGTCCATCACCATGAAGCCCGCATTGATCCAATAATCCTCGATCAGCGGCTTTTCGACGAATTTGCTGATCGCGCCATCGTCGGCGACGCTCATCACGCCATATTGCGAATACATCGGCACCGAGGTGATCGTCAGCCGCGCGTCATGGCCGTGGTGAAAGGCGACCAGATCGTCGAGCGGGACGTCGCACAGCCCGTCGCCGTAGGTCGCGATGAACGGGCCGTCGATCAGGTGGCGGCAATTATAGATGCGGCGTCCGGTATCCGAATCCTCGCCGGTATCGACGATCTCGATCCGCGCGCCGATATCCTTGCCCTCGAAATAATCGTGAAGAACATCCTTGCGATAACCCGCAGCGAGAATGAAGTCGGTGAAGCCCTGACGGATGAAGTTCTTGATCACATGAACCAGAACCGGGGTGCCGCCCAGCGGCAGCATCGGCTTGGGCAGATAAGTGGTGAAGGGAAAGGCCCTGATACCTTGCCCGCCGCATAGAATAACGACCTTCATGGAATGTCTCCCCTTCCATCATCGTTGAACAGCGTTCGTCACTTCCCCTGTCGCCCGCTCGAACCGGTCGAGCGGCATCGCCGCGAAGCCGATTCCGAATTCCGGCCCCTTCAATCCGCGCTTGATCAGCGGCGCGAGCGCGGCCTGCCGCACATGCCCGCCGAACCAGAGCTTGAGCATGCCGTCGTCGACGAGCGGCGCGGGGGCGAGGATCTCGCCGCCGGTCCAGCGCGCGCTGTCGCGGGTCACGACCGGCGCGCGATCCTCGTCGAACGGCGGCGAGCCGTCGCGCGAACGCGCGTGGTGGATCGCCACCTGCCGCCACTCGGGATCGCCGCCCTTGAGGACATGGACGACCGAATAGAAGAGGTCGACGCTCCCGTCGGCGCGCGCCAGCGCGGCGGGCGAGCTATAGCCGGCATAGCCTTGCGCCGCGGGATAGAGCGCGCCCTGCGTCAGCACCTGCCGCGGTGCGGAAAAATGCGTGCCGTCGGTCGATTCGACCACGCCGATCGACTGGAGCGGCGGCCCGCCACCCTCGCGCGCGCCGACCGCGGAGAAATAGATCAGCAGCCGATCCTTCACCACCACCGCGCCGGGCTCGCCGACGAGATAGCCGTTCCAGTCGGTCGCGCCGCCGGTCGCCTTGAGCAAGGTCCACTGCGCCACCTGCCATGTGACCCCGTCGCCCGACACGGCGAGCCCGATCGCCATCGGCGATGCCGCGCCCGACGGATAAATACCGGTAAAGGCCATGAAATATCGGCCGGCGAAGCGCACGACGCTCGGCGTCTCGACGCTGACATAGGGGCCGCCCTGCGGCGACAGCAAGGGTTGGGCGGGCGAGAGCGACCAGCTGCGCCCGTCCGGCGATACCGCACGGAACGGCAGGATCGGCGGCTCGAACGGTTTGACCGTGCTGGTCGTCAGATACATGACGTACCCCCGCCCCTCGCGCAGCACCGACGGATCGTTCCACAACGCCTGCGCGCGCAGCGCCCCGGCGGGCAATTGCGGCGCAGCCTCGACCCGCCAGTCCGGTTGGGCCGCAGGCAGCACCGGCTCGGGCGCCGCGGCGCCGCAGCCCGCCAGCATCGCCAGCGGCGCGAGTTGATGCGCGAGCCGGGGAAGAAATCGCGCCCGCATCAATAAGCATTCCGGCCGTGGAACGGCACGATCAGCGTCTGGAGCAGGATCTTGAGATCGAGCCGCAGCGACCAGCGGCGCAGATATTCGATATCGTGCGCGACACGCTGCTGCATCTTGTCCAGCGTCTCGGTCTCGCCGCGCCACCCGTTGACCTGGGCGAGTCCGGTGATCCCCGGCTTGATCTTGTGCCGCACCATATAGCGGCGGATCACCGTGCGGAACTCTTCGTTGAGTCTTACCGGATGCGGGCGCGGCCCGATCACCGACATGCTGCCGTCGAGCACGTTGAAGAATTGCGGCAGCTCGTCGAGCGAGGTGCGGCGCAGGATCGCCCCGACGCGCGTCACCCGCGTGTCGCCGCGCCGCGCCTGCACGAACCGATCCTCGCCGCCCGCATACATGCTGCGGAATTTCCAGATCTGGAACGGCTTGCCGTCCAGCCCGTAGCGTGTCTGGCGATAGAAGACCGGGCCGGGCGAATCGAGGCGGATCAGCAGCGCGATCAGGATCGTCGGGATCAGAATGATCGGCAGGATCAACACCAATAATGCGACGTCCTCGATCCGCTTGACGACACGCGAATAGCCCTCGAACGGCGACTCGACCACGCTGACGACTGGCTGGCCATAGAGATCGTCCCAGCGCGCGCCGACGAGATCCAGTCGCGACAGCGGCGGACAATAATAGATCGACGCGGTGGTATCCCCAAACCGGTCGATGATCGCCTTGATCCGCTGCTCCGCCGCCATCGGCAGCGTGACATAGATGCGGCTGACCCGGCCCTGCCGCGCGAGCTGGTACAATTGGTCGACATTGCCGCCGAACGCATCCTCGCCCAGCGCGACGGTGCGCCCGTCCGCCGGGCGGCGATCGTCGAATACGCCGAGCGGCCGGATCCCCATCCAGCGATGCTTGTCGAACACCGCCAGCAGGCGCTCGGTCGTATCGGTGGCGCCGATAAAGGCCGCATTGCGCTGATCGTGGCCGAAGGCGCGATAATAGCGCAGCGCCATCCGCAGGATGATGCGGAACAGCATGATCGCCGCCAGCGATGAGGCATACCATCCCGCCGCCGCCGGCAGCCACCGCCCCGCCTGGTCGAGCGGCAGATCGCCGATCAGATAGAAGGATGCCATGATCGCCACGAAACAGGCAGTCCAATAGACCGTCAGCTTGGCGAGCTCGTGCCGCAGTCTATTGATCCGCCACGATCGGCTGAGATGAGAAAAGGATGCGATCAGCTCCAATATTGCGATGCATAGCAATGCTTCCACCGCGATCGGGTGCGGCGATTCCCAACCGGCGGCAAAGACGAGGAACAGCATCGCGACGACGAGCGCGGTATCGGTCAACCGGCATAGGCGCACGAAAACGGCGCCGAATTGCTGGACTACGCCGCGCGATCTGAAATCGTCATCTGTTCGGCCATCACGCATGACAGATCATCACCCCCGATTGATAAAGGAGGGAAGCTTTCACACATACGCTTTGAACGCCGCGGTTCGCTGTTCTGCCAGCCGGTTCGGATAGTTAGAGCACGAACCGATTCGCCCCTTTACTCGCGAATCGAAGGGGATCGTGATCAACAACTTTACGAATGTTAATAGCCAATAAGTACAAAATTTCGTCGCGTCCCAGAATGAGACAGGGCGAATCTCTTTGTTGATTCATCTTGGTATTTCAAGATTATGACGCGGCCGTGATGATTTCATCTATGAATCATCCGCCTCAAGTATCGCGTTATTCATAGCTGGCGACATCGGATTCCGTGCGGGAGCGATGACCAATGTTATGCGGACTGGGCTTGCATCGAACAGGCGCGCGAGCGGTATGGAATGCCGGCATCGGCTTTTCGACCTGCGCGCATTGCGGCCGCGAGATCATCCGCCGCCCCGGCCGCCCGTGGGCGCGCGTTCCCCGCGGTTATGTCGTCGTGTGGAGACCCATACGGCCCGACCCGCCGAGGGCTGCCGGCGAGCATCGCGACTGGAGCAAGCCGGCGAGCTGGATCGCCGACGCCGCAAGCGAATCGCATCCGCCGAACATGGCCGAGATGCTCGAGGCGATAACCGCACAGCCGCCCTTCACCGACATGATATCGTCGCTGTCGCCGCTGCCCGCGCCGGCAACGCTTGCGCCGGTGCCTGACGCGACTGCGGAGATCCCCGCCGATCCGCCGCGCGAGCCCGTGGAGCGCGCCCGTCCGCCACAACCCTCGCGGCGCGCCGCGCGGATCCGCACGACGCTCTCGCTGCTGCACCACCGGATCGCCCGCCGCCTTGCGCGGCCGGCGGTCGCGCGCGAACCCGCATCGCGCGGTTTTCGTCACCTCGCGCGGCGGATCGGCGCGGCGCAGCCGGATGGCAAGCGGATCGCGACGATCCTGCTGAGCGCGGTCTGCGACGCGGGCACCGCCAACGATACGATGCTGATGTTCGCCGCAATGCTGCAGGACGAGCTCGGCGGGCGATTGCTGGTCGTCGATGCGACGCTGCGCGCCGACGGCATCAGCAGCGCGCTCGGGCTGAGCGCGGTCCCGGGCTTTTCCGACATGCGGGATGACGATCCCCACGGCACGCTCGAAATGATCCAACTCCTCCCGCGGCCCTCGGTCTTCCTGATGCCTGCGGGGCTGAATCCCGGCGCGGTGAATTCGAACGATCTCCCCGCGCTGCTGCCGGCCCTATCCGCGCATTTCGATCATATCCTCATCCAGCAGCACGCCATTTTCAGCGACACGCGCTACCTGCCGATCGCCGCCGGCGCCGATCTGGTGATCGTGCTGGCCGAGGAGGGCCAGTCGCGCATGCCCGATCTCGCGCGCTGCCGCGAAACGTTTCGCGCCAATGCGATCGGGCAGGTCGGGATGCTGCTCGCGCTCCCGCCGACGGATCCAACCGCGTGATCCGCCGTCTCGCGCCTGCCGACGCCGATCTTCGCGTGCTCGGCCTCGCGGCGCTGGCGGCGGCAATTGCGGCGCTGATCGTCGTCGCCGGGCTCTCCCCGTCGCCGAAGATCGCATTGCTGTCCGCCGGGGCGATCGCGGGGGCGGGGATGATGATCGCGTCGGGCAATCCGCGGCTGTTCTGCCTTTGGGGTCTCGGTCTCACCGCGCCGCTCGGGATCGCCAAGCGTTTCCATCCGCTGCCGCATATGGGCGGCGCCGGCGCCTATTCGATCGAGGCGGTCGACTTCTTCCTCGTCGCGCTCGTCTGCTTCCTGGTGCGCGATATCCTTGCCGGGCATCGCCGGCTGCGGCTCTCCCCCGTCACCTTCTGGTGGAGCGTGATGATCCTGCTCGGCGCCTTCACCGCCTCGGTCGGCCCGTTCGGGCATCTGCCGCTAGTCGAAGCGGTCCAGATGGCCAAGACGCTGCTATTGTTCCTCGTCCTCGTCAACGAACTGGTGCGCGTGCGCCAGTTCCTGCATCTTTTTGCCGCATTGTGCTGCGGGCTGATGCTGCAGTCGCTGATCGGCATCCTGCAATATGCCAAGAAGGGCGCGATCGGGCTGCAGTCGCTCGGCGAGGCGACCGCCACCACGCTCGAATATGCCAATAAGGCGACCTATATGGACGGCGGCGACACCTTCCGCATCGGGGCGTTGCTCGGCCATCCCAATCTGCTCGCCGGGTTCATCGTCATCATCGCGCCGATGCTGCTGGCGATGCTGGCGACGCGGGTCGGGCGCGTCTGGCGCTGGCCGATCGCGCTCACGCTGGCGACCGCGATGCTCGCGCTGCTGCTCACGTTGTCGCGCTCGGGCTGGCTGGCCTTCGCGCTCGCGGTGCCGATCGTCATCGCGCTGCTGCTGCGCCACCCGGCATCGCGCCATCGCGCCGCGCCGCTCGCGATTGCGACGCTGACCGCAACGGCGCTGGGCGCGATCGCGGCCGCCCCCGCCATTCTTCACCGCTTTACCGGCAGCGATCCGGGCGCGCTCGATTTCCGCTGGGAGTGGATGAGCGTCGCCTGGGGGATGGTAAAGGATCACTGGCTGGTCGGCACCGGGCTCAACAGCTTCGTCTACAACCTCCCCGGGCGCACCGAATATGGCGGCCATGTCGGGCTGATCCAGCGGTTCGGCGCGGACTGGCCGGTGGTGCACAATATCTACCTGCTCACCTGGGCCGAGCAGGGGACGATCGGTTTCGTGGCTTTCCTCGCGGTGCTTCTTACGCTGCTGCGCATCGGCTGGCGCAACGCGCGCGACTGCGCCGATCCGACCTTGCACGCGCTGAGCATCGGCGCGCTGGCGGGGCTCTGCGCCAATCTGGTCGACGGTTTCGGCAGCTTCTATCTGCGCCAGATGCCGGGCGCGCGCGTCTTCTGGATGGCCGCGGCGATCGTCGTCGCGGTGCGCTACTGGCAAATGGCCAACCGGCCGGTGACGGCATGAGCGCGCGCAGCCTCCTCCATAATTCCGCCAGCCTCGTCGCCGGCAGGATCGCCTTGTCGGCGCTGCGCATGATCAGCGCGCTGATCGTCGCGCGGCTCGCCGGCGCAGCCGATTTCGGCGCCTACATGCTGGTGCTGGCCTATGTGACCTTGTTCGAATGGCTGGTCGATTTCGGCCAGACCGACATCGCCGTGCGCGATATCGCGCATGTGCCCGCGCGGCGCGACACGCTGCTGACCGCGCTCGCACGGATCAAGGCGCTTCAGGGCGTAGCGGGCGCCGCGGCCCTGCCGCTGCTGCTGGCGATGGGCGATGATCGCGCGCTGGTGCTCGCGGGGCTGGTCGGCGGCGCGTCGGTGCTCGCCAATGCGTGGCTCCAGCCGGCGCGCGCGGCGCTGCGGCTCGCGATGCGGATGGACCGCGATATCGCCGCGGAGCTGGCGGGGACGCTCGCGACGCTGCCGCTGCTGGCGGCGGCGGCCTGGGCCGGCGCGCCGGTCGCGCTGCTGACCGCCGCATTCGCCGCGGCGCGTCTCGTCCAGGCGGGGTTGGCGATCCACTGGGCCGCGCCGCTGATGCGCCGCTGCGCGCCGCCGCGCGGGATGGCGCTGGATCTGCTCAGGCAAGCGGCGCCGCTCGGCCTCGCCGGGCTGCTGGTCGTCACCTATGACGCGCTCGCGCCGCTGCTTCTCGCGCGCTTGCTCGATCTCAAGGCGGTCGCGCTCTATATGGCGGCGGCGCGCTTCATCTTCCCCGTGCTGGTCGCGGTGCAGGGTGTCACCTCGGCCTTCTTCCCCGTCCTCGCGCAACGCGGCGCCGGGCTGGCGCGCACGCAACAGGCCGCGCTGATCCTCTCCACCGGCGCGGCGGCGCTGATGTTCGCCGGCATCCACGGCGGCGCATCGTTCCTGATGGGGCTGATGGGGCCCGAATTCCTCGCGGGGGTCGCGGTGCTGCGGCTGATGGCATGGACCCTGCTGCTGCGCGCGATCACCACCGTCATGTCGCCGCTGATCGTCATCGCCGGGTGGCAGGGAAAGGCGATGGGGCTGACGTTGCTGTCGCTGATGGGCCAGGGCGCGGCGCTGCTGTTGCTCGTCCCGCGCTTCGGCGTGCTCGGCGCGGCGATCGGCTATCTCGTCGTCGAGCTGCTCCTTGGCACCGCGATCGTCTCCTGGCTCGGCCAGCGCGCGGTGCAGATTCGGCTCGACTGGCGACCGGTCGCGGCGTTGCTGGCCATCGCGGCGGCATCGGTGGCGATCGTCGACGCCAGCCCGATCGCCGGCTCCTTCCTCGGCGGGGTCGTTGCCGGCACGCTGGTGACGACGCTGGCGGCGATTGCCGCGGTCGCGGCGCGCTTCAGCATCCGGCCGCTGTGGCACGAGCTGCGCCAAGGCCGGATGATCGTTTCGGGAGGCATGGCATGAGCGCGCCGCGCGTCGCGATCGCCTGCCCCGGCGTCGGGCTGGTGCAACGCGGGTTCGAACGCCTGTTCCGCGACCTGTTCGACGAGATGCGCCGCGACCTCAGCATGACGTTGTTCAAGGGCGGCGGCCCGCGCACCGCGGACGAGATCGCGCTCCCCTTCCTGGCGCGCGGCGGGCGCGCGATCCGCTATCTGCCGATCCACCGGCTGATGCGGCGCACCCCGATGCACGCCGAATGCCTCACCTTCGCGCTCGCGCTGCTGCCCCATCTGCGCGACGGCCGCTACGATATCGTCCACGTCATCGATCCGCCGCTCGCGCGGCTTCTGTTCCACCTGCGCCGCGCGCTGAAACTGCGCTTCCGCCTGCTCTATACCGAGGGGACGGCGATGCCGCCGCGCGATTATCCGCCGTGCGACGTGCTCCACCAGATTTCCGCCGCGACGCTCGCCGAGGCGGTGGCGGGCGGGCAGACGGCGCGCGCGATGCGGCTGGTGCCCTGCGGATACCGCCCGGACCATTTCCACACCCGGCTCGGCCGCGCCGAATTGCGCGCGAAGCACGGCATCCCCTCCGATCGCTTCGTGATCCTCTCGGTCGCGGCGCTCAATCGCGGGCACAAGCGCACCCACCACCTGATCGACGAGGTCGCGCGCCTGCCGGGCGCGCCGTTGCTGTGGCTCGACGGCAGCCTCGATCATGGCGATCCCGATCTGCCCGATTACGCCCGCGCGCGGCTCGGCGATCGGGTGCGGGTGACGCATGTTCGCTCCAGCGAGGTCGGCGAGCTCTACGCCCTGGCCGATGTCATGCCGCATGCCGCGACCTTCGAGGCATTCGGGCTCGCGCTGGTCGAGGCGGCGGGGGCGGGGCTGCCCGTCGTCACCCACGATGCGCCGCATTTCCGCTGGCTGCTGCCCAATCCCGATTGCTGGATCGACATGACCGCGCCGGGCGCGCTCGCGCAATTGCTCGAAACGATGATGCACGACCCCGCCGAACGCCAGCGGCGCGTGATGAGCGATCATGTCCGCGCCAATTACGCCTGGTCGACGCTGCGCCCGTCCTATGCCGCGCTCTATCGGGATATCGCGGCATGATCGCGCCGCCGCGCCTCGCCATCATCATCGTCAACTGGAACGTCCGCGATCTGCTCCGCGACTGTCTCGCCGCGGTCCGCGACAGCGAGGGGCTGGCGCCGGGCGACATCGAGACGATCGTCGTCGACAATGATTCCGCCGACGGCAGCGCGGCGATGGTCGCGGCGGAATTCCCCGCGGTGCGGCTGATCGAAAGCGGCGCCAACCTCGGCTTCGCGCGCGGCTGCCAGCGCGGTTACGAGGCGACCGCCGCGCCGTTCGTCATGCTGCTCAACCCCGATACGATGGTCGACCGCGACGCCATTGCGACGATGCTGGCGACGATCGCGGGCGATCCGGCGATCGGCATCCTCGGCGCGCGGCTGCGCAACAGCGACGGCAGTTTCCAGCGCGCGTCCGGCGGCGCCTTTCCCACCCTCGCCAATCTCGCGTGGAACTATCTGTTTCTCGGCCACCTGCTGCCGCGCCGCTGGGCGCCGCCGGCGGTCTATCTCGACGACGATCCGCCCGGCATTCGCCCGATCGACTGGGTGTCGGGCGCGTCGCTCACCTTCCGGCGCGCGGCGGTGGGGCCGCGCATCTTCGATCCCGCCTTCTTCATGTTCGGCGAGGATATGGAGGTGTGCCGGCGCGTCCGCGACGCGGGGTGGAACGTACTTTATTCCGCACGACAGAGCATCACCCACCACCACGGGCAGAGCTTTTCCCGGCAGACCTCGCTGGAGGTGCTGGCGACGGTCTACAAGGGGCCGCGTTTCTTCTTCCGCCAGGGGCGCGGGCCGCTCGCCCGGCTGTGCTACGACGCGATCCTTTTTACCGGCTATGCCAGCCGCTGGGCGATCTTCAGCCTGCTCGCCGCCGTGCGGCCGGGCAGCGGCCATGCCGAGATGGCACGGTTCAGCCGCCGATATCTCGGCGCGATGATCAAGACGATGTTTCGCGAGCCTCCGTTGCACAACCGAAGGGAGCAGAACGATGAACAGGGGTGTAAAACGAATATTGGTCACCGGTGGCGCCGGATTCCTCGGCTCTCATCTCTGCGACAGGCTGATCGCCCGCGGGCATGAGGTATTGTGCGTCGACAATTTCTTCACCGGATCGAAGAACAATATCAGCCATCTCCTCGGCAATCCTCGCTTCGAGTTCCTGCGGCACGATGTGACCTTCCCGCTGTTCGTCGAAGTCGACGAGATATACAATCTCGCCTGCCCGGCCTCGCCGATCCAATATCGCGTCAACCCGGTGCAGACCACCAAGACGAGCGTCCACGGCGCGATCAACATGCTCGGCCTTGCGCGACGCGTCGGCGCGAAGATTCTCCAGGCGTCGACCAGCGAAGTCTATGGCGATCCCGAAATCCACCCGCAGCGCGAGGATTATTGGGGCCGGGTGAACACCACCGGCCCGCGCGCTTGCTACGACGAGGGCAAGCGCTGCGCCGAAACGCTGTTCTTCGATTATCATCGCGAGCGATCGGTGAAGATCAAGATCGCGCGCATCTTCAACACCTATGGCCCGCGGATGGACCCGGGCGACGGCCGCGTCGTCTCGAATTTCATCATGCAGGCGCTCACCGGCCAGCCGATCACCATTTATGGCGACGGCGAGCAGACGCGCTCCTTCTGCTATGTCGACGATCTGATCGAGGGCCTGATCCGGCTGATGGCCAGTCCCGACGATTTCACCGGCCCGGTCAATATCGGCAATCCCGGAGAGTTCACCATATTGGAGCTTGCCGAGACGATCCTCGAACTGACCCGTTCCAAGTCCCAACTGGTGCGCAAGCCGCTGCCGACCGACGATCCGCGCCAGCGTCGCCCCGATATCGAGCTGGCGCGGACCGAACTCGGCTGGCAACCGACCGTGATGCTGCGCGAGGGGCTGCGCCATACGATCGCTTATTTCGACGACTTCCTCGGATCGCAGAATAGCGGCCTGATCTTCGAACGATTCCCCGAGCAATCCTTTACGACACGCCAGAATCTGGTTCAGCAGAGCTGAGCCAGCGGCGCCGGCCAAGGCCCCTTCTCCCTTGGGCGGGCCGGCGCCGACACTGGCCTTTCGTCTCAGCGCCGCAACGGCGTGATCGGCGCGCCCGGATCGCCGGACTCGGCGATGGGCGCCTGCATACCGGTCGCAAGCTGCATGCGCAGGTTCGCCAATTGCCCCGGCGGCAATGGCGGCAGCTTGCTCGCCGGCTTGCCCGCGCGCAACCGCGCGCGATCTTTCTCCGAAGGCTCGACGCGGCGGACGCGGACCGGCGCATGCCCTTGCGCCTTGATGCCGAGTTCGTCGGCGGCACCGCGCGACAGATCGATGATGCGCCCGCCACCGGTCGCAAACGGCCCGCGATCGTTGATCCGCACGATGATCCGCCGCCCGGTTTCGAGCGCGGTCACCTCGACATAGGTCGGCAGCGGCAATGTCGTGTGTGCCGCGGTGATCCAGCGCGGACGGAAGCGTTCGCCGTTGGCGGTTCGATTGCCCGATTCCGCGCCATACCAGCTTGCATAGCCGAGCATGTCGTAGGTCGGATCGGCGGCGGGGACAAAGGTCGTGCCACGGACGACATAGGGCCGGCCGATCCTGACCGGCGTATCGCTGACGGGGCGATAATTGCCGCCCGCGCACCCCGCGAGGATCAGGACCGCGGCGAGGACGCTTGCGGCGCGGATGTTGATTTGGTCCAGCATCGCACGCGACCGTAATCGTCCGACGCGCGTTCATGAAGCCGCTTTGTGACGCTGATTCCGGGTCCGCGATGCGGCAGCGGCGCCACAGTGAGCGCGACAAGCTGCCGCGCGATCAAACAATCGTTGCGCTGGCGCCAGCGGCTTGTCAGTTTCCGCCCCATTCTCGTTGAGGGGCCACATCTATGCGCCGGATATTATTCGCGTCTCTGCTCGCCATTGCCGCGTCGACCGCCACCGCCGAGCCGATCTCAAAGGATCAGCTGATGACCGCGCCGGCTGGCGCGCGTCACTATACCTTCAGCTCGATCGCCGGAAAACACGGCGACGTCTGGTCGTGGACGATGCCCGACGGGCGGATCGCCTATCGCATGTCGATGTCGCTGCGCGGCTGGGTCACCGAGACCGACGAGGTGATGACGCTCGGGCCGGACAAGCGGCCGACCGCGATCGCGATCCGCGGCTATACCGATCAGGGCGACGCGACCGAAACGTTCGACGTCGACGCGGGCGGCGTCGCGCGGTGGAAGACGGTGATCGATTCGGGCTCGGCCCCGTTCGCCGGCAAACGCTACAACACCTATGGCGGGCCGCCGCTCGCCGCCGAGCGCGAGGTCGACGCGCTGGTCGCCGCCGGGGACAAGGGCATCGACATGCTGCCGGGCGGGCATGCCAGCATCACGATCGGCCAGCCGGCGCAGATCGACGGGCCGAACGGCGCGGAAACGGTCAAACTCGCCTTCATCCGCGGCTACAGCTTCGCCCCGCTGCCGGTGTGGCTCGACAAGGACAATCGCTTCTTCGGCAATGCCGGGGTCATTTCGCTGCTGCCCGAAGGATATGAGAAGAACGGCCCGAAGCTGAAGGAGATTCAGGACAAGGCCACCGCGGCGATGGTCCGCGATGTCGCGCATCAATTCCTCACCCCGGCCAATCGCACGCCGACGCTGGTCGATCATGTGCTGATGTTCGATTCGGTGGCGGGCAAATATCTGCCCGATCGCGCGGTGCTGATCGCCGAGGGCAAGGTCGCCGCGGTCGCCGCGGGCGGGTCGATCAAGCCCCCCGCCGGCGCGATGGTGATCGACGGGCGCGGCAAGACGCTGTCGCCGGGGCTGTGGGATTCGCACCAGCATGTCGGCGACGACTGGAACCTGCTGCAGAATGTCGCGACCGGGATGACCAATTATCGCAGCCCGGGCTCGCTGATCGACGACGCGCACAGCATCTACAGGCGCCGCGCGGCGGGCGATCTGCTCGCCCCCGACGGCAAGATCTCGGTGATCATCGATCGCAAGGACCCGCTCGCCGCGCAGGGTGCGCTCACCGTCTCCTCGGCGGCGGAGGCGGTCGCCGCGGTCGACAAGATCAAGCAGGCCGGGCTGTGGGGCGCGAAATTCTACACCTCGATGAATCCGGCGTGGATCGCCCCGGCCGCCGCCGAGGCGCACAAATTGGGGCTCCACGTCCACGGCCATATCCCCGCCGGGATGCGCCCGCTCGATGCGGTGCGCGCGGGCTATGACGAGGTCACCCACATCAATTTCATCATGATGCAGGCGATGCCGCAGGAGGTGGTCGACAAGGCCAATACCGCCGCGCGGCTCGAAGGCCCGGCGAAATACGGCAAGGACGTCGATCTCGATTCCCCGGCGATGACGGCCTTTTATGCCGAACTCGCCAAGCGCGGCACGATCATCGATCCGACGCTGACGGTGTGGGAGCCGATGATGACCTCCGACGGCTCGGCGATCTCGCCCGAATATGCGCCCTTCGCCGATATCGCGCCGCCCGCGGTCGCGCGGAGCTGGCGGGTCGGCGGCTATCCCTTGTTCGGCGGGCTGACGCGCGACGATTTCCGCAAGAGCTTCGACAAGATGGTCGGGCTGGTCAACCGGCTGCACAAGGCCGGGGTGCGGATCGTCGCGGGCACCGACGGCTATGGGCTCGAGCTGGTGCGCGAGCTGGAGCTCTACCAGCAGGCCGGGCTGAGCAACGCCGAGGCATTGCAGACCGCGACGATCATCCCCGCGCGGATAACCGGGATGGCCGATCGCGCCGGATCGATCGCGCCGGGCAAGGCCGCCGACATCATCCTCGTCGACGGCGACACCTCGAAGGATCTCGGCACCCTCCGCCACGTCAACACCGTGTTCCTCGACGGCTATCGCCTCGACGGCACCGCGCTGCGCACGGCGAGCGGATTGAGCGGGATGCCGAAGTAAGAAAACGGGGGCCCGGGGCTGGATCGGCGCCGGGCCCGGACATTCGTGGGCGGCTATGATCCGTTCGCCCTGCGCTCGTCGAAGGGCTGTCCTTCTTCGTCGGAAGAAAAAGCCAGGGCTTCGACAAGCTCAGCGCGAACGGAGAGGTCGTCCCGATCTGAGGCGCGATGCTCAAACGCGCATCAGATCCTTCCCCACCACCACCGGGCCGCGGTAATTCTTGCGGATCGCCGCCAGCGCCGCCGTTTCGTCGAGATCCTCCGCCCCCGGCGCCATGCCCAAATGGGTCAGCACCAGCTTGCCCACCTTGGCCCGCGCCGCCAGCGCGCCGACATTCTCCGGGGTCAGATGCTCCAGCTCCATATGCCGGATCATCGGGGTGACATCGACGCTCTTGTCCGCGCTGCGGCTTCGGATATCCGCGACCACCCCCGGCAGGTCGATGATCTCGCTGATCAGCACGTCGGCACCGCTGGCCAGCGCCTCCACCGCGGGGCTCGGCCCGGTATCGCCGGTATAGACGATGCTGCGCCGCGGCGTTTCGAAGCGATAGGAGAAGGACATGTCGTGGCCATAAGGCCGCGCCGGCAGGTGCATCGTCGCATAATGCGTATTCTCGACCGCGGTCACCCGCAGCATCTCGTCGCGATACACCTCCACCGGCCCCGGCTGGGTGATATCCTTGCCGAAGAAGAATTTGTCGGGCGGCGGCGAATGCGCGCTCTCGCCGCGGAAGATATCCGCCTGGATCGCGATCGCCTTGATGCTGCTGTCGATCACCGTCTGCGTCCCCGGTGGGCCGTAGATCGGCACCGGGGCGCTGCGCAGCCGCTGCATCGCCGCCTGTACCCAATCGAGCGACAGGAAGGCGGCGATCCCCGCGGTATGATCGAGATGGAGATGCGAAATGAACGCGGCGTCGATCCGGCTCGGCGCGACCCCGGCCTGCACCAATTGCCGCGTCACCCCCGCGCCGAGATCGATCAGATAGGAACGATCGCCGACCTGGAGCAGATTGGCCGGCTGCATCCGCGTCTTGCGCATCACCGGCCCGCCGCCGGTCCCCAGCAATATCCAGCGATCCTCGGGCGTGGTCGCCGCGCGCAGCGGCGCGGCCGAGATCGCCGCCCCCGCCAGCGCGCCACCCAACAGCCCCCTGCGCGTCATCTCCATCTGCGGCTCTCCGTTATTCTATGGGGTCGAAGTGCCGCCAGACCTATCCCCGCGCACAGAATACTTCAACTACTAAGGATGTCACTCACTCGACCTTCGCCCAGAAGCTCTTGCCGATCGTATCGTAGCGCCGCATCGCCGCGATCATTTCCGCCCGCAGCGCGGCATCGACCATCTCGGCGGGCAGCAAGGGATCGGTGTTGATCGTGCGGATCACCGACTGGCCGAGCAGCAACGTCTCGCGCGCCGCCTCGACGGTCGTCATCGCGGCGAGGCGATCCTCGCTCGCTGCCATCTCGTCGATCCAGTGCCGGTAGCGCGCCGCGATCGCCGCCGCCGGCCATAGACCGCGGAACGCCGCCTCCTGCGTCGCGAGCGCGCGCACGTCGCCGAGGATCGTCGCGGTCTCGTCGAGCCCGAGCCCGACGAGGCGCGCGGCGAAATCCTCGAGCGACAGCGCCAGATTGTCGGGCCGCACCCACAAGCCGCTTTCCGCGCGCGCCAGCCCGTTGAGCCGCAACGCGCGCTCCTGCGCGCGCACCTGCCGGCGGTCGCTGCGCCCGAGATGATCGACCGCTACGACGATCCAGCGTCCGTCCCACGCCCGGACGCGCGATTCCGCCTCGGCCCAGCCGCGCGCGACGCGATTGAGCGCCAGCCCCTCGCGCCCGATCGCATAGACCCCGCGCTCGACCTGCTCGACCATCTCGTCGCGCACCAGCCGCCCCAGCGCCATCCGCATCGCCGCGCCGTCGACCCCGCAGATTTCGGCGCGGCGCGCCAGCGCCGCCGCGCGCATCGGCCGCGCGCCGCTGGTCGACAGAAAGGCCAGCGCGAGCGTCCGCGCCGACAAGGGCTCGCGCCAGTGATGTAACGATATTTGACTCACAAAGCCATTTCCTGTTACAACTCCGTTCGACAGCCCGAAGGACCCGCACGATGCCCCGCGATCGGTTCACCGACTTTCTCAGCAAGGATGAACTGGCACAATTGACGCGTACCTCCAATGCGTGGGGCTGGTGGACGCTCGCCGTCAACTGGGCGCTGATCGCGGGCGCCTTCGCGCTGGCGATCGCCTGGCCGAATCCGCTGACGATCGTGCTCGCGGTGCTGGTGATCGCCGGCCGGCAACTCGGGCTCGGCATCATCGTCCACGATTGCGCGCATCACGCCTTGTTCAGCGGGCGACGCTTGAACGAGACCGTCGGGCAATGGCTCGCCGCGGTGCCGATGATGAGCTCGCTGCCCAAATATCGCAGCTATCACCTCAAGCACCACCGGTTCGCCGGCACCCCGAACGATCCCGATATCGGCTTCGTCCAAAGCTATCCGGTCGCGCGCGAATCGTTGCGCCGCAAATTCGCGCGCGATCTGACCGGGCGGACCGGATTTCGCGATCAATTGCTCGCCTTCCGCCGTTTCCGCTTTGCCGAACAATGGCCTTGGCTGGTGTTTCAGGCCGGTCTGTTCGCGATCCTCGCGCTCGCGGGCGGCTGGTGGGCCTATGCCTTGTGGTGGGTGGCGTTGCTGTTCGTCTATCCCGCGATCGTCCGGCTGCGGCAGATCGGCGAGCACGGCGTCGCGACCGACCGCAGCGACACCGATGCGCGACTCAATACCTCGACCACCTTGGTGCGCTGGTGGGAACGGCTGTTCGTCGCGCCCAATAATGTGAGTTACCATCTCGAACACCATCTTGCCGCCGGGGTGCCGCCCTATCGGTTGCGCGAGATGCACCGCCTGCTGAAAAGCCGGGGATTTTACGAGGGTTACGCCTGTATCGCGACCGGCTACGGCGATGTGCTGCGGCGATCGGTGAAGGCCGCGCATCAACCCGCCTGACGCGCGCCCCGGCATCTCGTCGCAATTGATTTGCGAAACGCTAGCGCGCTGATACGCCCGTGCCGGGTTCAAGGGTGGGGTGCGTTACATGCGCGGCAAGCGGCTTATCGGCGTGGCGATCATCGCAGCGACAATTCCCACGGCAGCCTTCGCCGACGATCCGCGCGATCCCTCGATGCGCAGCGCCGACGCGCATGCCCGCGACAGCGAGCAAACCCGCCAGCTCAACCTCCAGGCCGCCGCCGCCAACCGCGGGCCGCGTTATCATGTCGTGCGCCCGGGCGGTTACGAGGATGCCGATTATGTCGCGGCATCGCGTGACCACGACCGCGATATGGATCGCTATGCCCGCAGCCGCGCGCAATATGAGCGCGAGATGGCCGAATGGCGCCGCGCCGTCGCGGCCTGCCGCGCAGGATATTACGACGCCTGCGACAATTGAGGCGCGCGAAGGCGCAACCGCGGTGACGCGGTTGAGCCCGCGACGCTAACGATCAATTGTCGTCGTCGTCATCGTGATGCCAGCGATGTTCGCGTTCCCAGCGGCGCTGCATCCAATAGCGCCGCGCACGTTCGCGCTCCCATCGCTCGCGGCGATCGCGCCAGTCGTCATGCCGGTAATAACCGCCATCGCGATCCCGATAAAAAGACCGGTCGTAATTATAACCCTGGTTGTAATAGCCCCGGTCATAATAGGGACTGTCCGACCCGACATAGACACCCCAGCTTTGCGCCGAAGCGACCGAAGGGATCGTTGCGAAAGCACTCCCGGCAAGGATGGCGATCAAGGGGATTGTGATCTTCATGGTCCCACTCCTCTACGCTTGTTCGATAGGAGCGGGTCTAGCAGGGCACGTCTTTTCGCACGCTGAACTGGCCTGGCAGCCGGGGTTCACCAGCATTGCACGGATTTAATGGAGCGGTAGCCGCGCCACCGCGTGCGCCACCGCCACCACCACGACGCACGCCAGCAGCGTCACCCATGGCAGCACCCCCGCGCGCCGCACCGTCGGCGGCTCGGCAACCCCGTCGGCGCGCACCGGGAACCGCCCCTTGTCCTGCACGAAATGACGGAACAGGAAGACGGGGACGATCAGCAACACCGCGATCAGCCCGTTGCGCAGCGTATTCTTCCCCCACACATCCGCCCCCGCCCCCATGAAGGCCATGTTGACGAAGCCGAACACGGCGCCGGTCGCGAGCAGCCACGTCGGGCAGCGGAACGGGCGCTCCCAGCCGGCGCGGTCGATGCGGTGGATCCACCCCGATTGCAGGTTGAGGAAATTGAAGACCATGTAGCAGACGTTGCTGATCATCAGCACCGCGAAATAATCCGAGGTGAGCAGCAGCAGCAGGTTGAATCCGAGATCGGTCCACATCGCCGCGGTCGGCGCGCCGTGCGGGTTCACCCGCGCGAGATACTTGGGCAGCCACCCGTCGACCGACGCCTGATAGAGCGTGCGCGACGATCCCATCATCGAGGTCATCACGATCAGCAGCAGCGAGAGGATCAGCATCGTGATGAAGATGTTCGACACGACGACCCCGCCGCCGACGATCCGCGCCAGCGCGAGCGCGACCCCCGATCCGTCGTAGATCCCCGGCGTCAGCATCCCTTCGAGCCCGAGCGAGGCCTGGAACGCCAGCGGCACCAGCGCGAAGATCAGGATGCACAGCAATCCCGAGGCGATCAGCGCGCGCGGCGTATCGCGCGCCGGATTCCTGAATTCGCGGGTGTAGCAGACCGCGGTCTCGAAGCCGTAGGTCGACCAGCCCGCGCCGAACATCGCCCCCATCAGCACGGTGATGCCGTAAATGTCCCAGCTGCCGAAATGCACCGTTCCGGCGGCGTCGCGCACCAGCGGCAGCAGCGGGAACAGATGATCGGACGGCAGATCGCCGGTGACCAGCGGCACCACCCCGACGAGGATCAGCGGCGCGAGGCAGGCGATGCCGAGGATCTTCTGCGCCGAGGCGGCGCGCGCCGCGCCGTGATGCTGGAGCGCGAAGGTGAGCAGCAGGAACCCCGCGCCGATGATCGCCACCGAATTGATCCGCAGGGTCAGCCCTTCGCGGATAAAGCCGAGATCGGCGAGCGTGATATGCCAGGTGTTGATCGCCGCGGTCGGCGGAAACAGGCTCGCCATCACATAGCCCGCGGCAAGGCTGGTGCCGAGCGCGAGCACCGGCGACCACGCCAGCCAGTTGCACCAGACCGAGATCGGCGCGACGAATTTCGAATAGGGCAGCCACGCCGCCGCGCCATAGACCGACGCGCCGCCCGATTTATGCGGATAGAGCCCGGCGATCTCGGCATAGACGAAGCTCTGGATGAACCCCATCAGGATCGAGGCGATGAACACCACCCAGACGGGCTGGCCGATCGTCGCGGCGATCCCGCCCATCGTCAGCAGCACCCCGGCGGGCACCCCCGACGAGGCCCAGAAGGCGCCCTTCCAGTCAAGCTCGCGGTGCAGCTCGCCGTTATGCGCAGCGGCGGGTTCCGGCGCGCGGCGGATCGCGGGGGCGGCGACCGCCGCGTCGAGATCGTCGGCGATCATCGCTGCGCGCTCTCCCAGTTCGGCGCCACATAATAAGGCTCGTTCGACGGCGCCAGCAGCGGCGCGCCGAGGATATGATCGGCGCCCTTCTCGCCGATCATGATCGTCGGCGCGTTGAGGTTGCCGGTGGTGATCGACGGCATCACCGAACTGTCGACGACGCGCAGCCCCTCCACCCCGATGACGCGCAATTCGGGATCGACCACCGCCAGCGGATCGCTCGCCGCGCCCATCTTGCAGGTGCAGGAAGGATGCAGCGCGCTTTCGACCTTTTCGGCGATGAAGGCGTCGATCGCTTCGTCCGAGATGCAATCGGCCCCCGGCTGGATCTCGCGCCCGCGCCACGGCGCGAAGGCGGGCTGCTGGAAGATCTCGCGCGTCAGCCGCACGCAGGCGCGCATCTCCTCCCAATCGTCGGGGTGGCTCATATAGTTGAAGCGGATCAGCGGCTTGTCATGCGGGTTCGCGCTGCGCAGCGAGACGGTGCCGCGGCTCTTGCTGCGCATCGACCCGACATGCGCCTGAAAACCGTGTTCGGTGGCGAGCGACGAGCCGTCGTAATTGATCGCCATCGGGAAGAAATGATATTGGATATCGGGATATTTGACGCCGGCGCGGCTGCGGATGAAGCCGCAGCTTTCGAAATGGTTCGACGCGCCGAGCCCCTTTTTGGTCAGCAGCCATTGCAAGCCGATCATCGCCTTGCCGAACAGATTGGCGTGGCCGTAGAGCGTCACCGGCCGGGTGCAGGCCATCTGGAAATAGAATTCGAGATGATCCTGCAGATTGGCGCCAACCCCCGCGCGATCGGCGACCAGCGTTATGCCGTGGCGCGCCAGCGCCGCCGCCGGGCCGATGCCGGACAGCTGGAGCAATTGCACCGAATTGATCGGCCCGCCCGACAGGATCACCTCGCGCGCCGCGCGCGCGGTGACCGTCCGCCCGTGCTGCTCATAATCGACGCCGACCGCGCGCCGCCCCTCGAACAGCACGCGCGTCACCAGCGCATGCTGTTCGACGCGCAGATTGGCGCGCTTGATCGCGGGATAGAGATAGGCCTTGGCCGCCGAGCAGCGCTCGCCGCCGCGCACCGTCATGTCCATCCGGCCGAAGCCTTCCTGACGATAGCCGTTATAATCCTCGCTCAGTTCATAGCCCGCCTCGACCGCGGCATCGAGCCACGCCTGGTGGAGCGGGTTTTCGAGCGTCCCGTAAGTGGTCGAGAGCGGCCCCTCCCCGCCGCGATAGCTGTTGCCGCCCTCCTTCCGCGTTTCGGCGCGCTTGAAATAGGGGAGGACGTCGGCATAGCCCCAGCCGCGCGCGCCCTCCTCGTCCTGCCAGCGCTCGAAATCGAGCGGGTTGCCGCGGACATAGACCAGCCCGTTGATCGACGACGACCCGCCCAGCCCCTTGCCGCGCGGGGTGTGCAGCCGGCGGTTGTTGAGATACGGCTCGGGCTCGCTCTCATAATGCCAGTTCCACCTTTTGGTCGCCATCGGATAGGCGAGCGCGGCGGGCATCTGGATGAAGATCGACCGGTCCGATCCGCCATATTCGAGCAGCAGCACCTTGTATCTGCCATCGGCGCTCAGCCGGTTGGCGAGCACGCATCCGGCCGATCCCGCCCCGACGACGATATAGTCGAAATCGCCGTCAATAAGGGGCATCGACCGGTTCCATCGCGACATAGACGCTCTTCAGCCGGGTGTAGTGTTCGAGCGCCGCGCGGCCGTTCTCGCGCCCCAGCCCCGATTGCTTATACCCGCCGAACGGCAGCTCGATCGGGGTGATATTATAGGCGTTGATCCAGCACGTCCCCGCCTCGAGCGCCGCGATCACGCGATGCGCGCGGGTCAGGTCGCGCGTGAACACCCCCGCCGCCAGCCCGAATTCGGTGGCATTGGCGCGCGCCACCACCTCATCCTCGCCGTCGAACGGCAGCACGGTCATCACCGGCCCGAAAATCTCCTCGCGGACGATCGCCATCTCGTCGGTGCAGGCGGTGAAGACGGTCGGCGCGACGAACGCGCCCTTGCCCAAAGCGCCCGCGGTCACCCGCTCGCCACCGGTCAGCACCTCGGCGCCTTCCGCCACCCCGCGCGCGATATAGCCGAGCACTTTCTCCATATGCGCGGTGTTGATCAGCGCGCCGATCTGGGTCGCGGGATCGAGCGGGTCGCCGACGATCATCTTCTCGGTCCGCGCCTTCAGCCGCGCGAGGAAATCGTCGATCACCCCGCGCTGGACGAACACGCGGGTGCCGTTCGAACAGACCTCCCCCGCCGAATAGAAATTGCCGAGCAACGCCCCCGATACCGCATTGTCGAGATCGGCATCGTCGAACACGATCAGCGGGCTCTTGCCGCCCAGTTCGAGCGTCACCTGCTTCAAGGTCGCGGCGGCATCGGCCATCACCTTGCGCCCGGTGCCGACCTCGCCGGTCAGCGAGACCTTGGCGATCCCGGGATGCCGGGTGAGCAGCCGCCCGGTCTCGGCGAACCCCTGCACCACCTGGAACAGCCCCTCGGGGCATCCCGCCTCGAGATAGATCTTCTCGAGCTCGATCGCGGTCAGCGGGGTCAGCTCGGCGGGCTTGAAGATCATCGCATTGCCGCACGCCAGCGCCGGCGCGCTTTTCCAGCAGGCGATCTGGATCGGATAATTCCACGCCCCGATCCCCGCGGTCACCCCGAGCGGCTCGCGCCGCGTATAGCCGAACGCCGCCGGCCCCAGATCGATATGCTCGCCCGCGATCGTCGCGGCGACGCCGGCGAAATATTCGATGCAATCGGCGCCCGACGCGACATCGACGACGCTGGTTTCCTGAATCGGCTTCCCCGTATCGCGCGTTTCGAGCTGCGCGAGCTCGTCGTTGCGCGCGCGCAGCAGATCGACCGCGCGGCGCAATATCCGGCCCCGCTCGGTCCCGGTCAGCCTCGCCCATTGGCGCTGCGCCGCCTGCGCGCGGACGACCGCCGCATCCACCTCGGCCGCACCGGCGACCGCCAGCCGCGCAAGCGTTTCGCCGGTCGCCGGATTGATCGTTTCGAACCAGTTCATCGCCTTGCCTCGCCTCGTCCCGACAAGCGGCGCGTTGCCGGTCGAGATCGATGCCGCATGCTCATTGCCCCCCGAAATGATAGGTCGCGGTCACGCCCCAGGTCCGCGGCTTCGCGTAAACGCCGGCCACCTCGCCGTTATAATAGGCGCCGTCATAAGCGTACACGCGATAGGCGTGGTTGAGCACATTGTTGACGAACACCGCCAGATCGAGCTTCATCCCGCTCGGGGTGAAGCCGAAGCGCAGGTTTTCGACGTCATAGGCCGGCTCGCGCTCGACCGGCGCACACATCACGGTGAAGCAGGTCTTGTCCTGATAGAGCGCATCGGCCTGGAGCGAGGCGACACCCCCCGCCAGCGCGAATTCGTAGCGGACCAGGCCCCCGGCGGAGAAGCTCGGCGCCTGCGGCAGATTGTGCGTCACCACCGTCACCCCGTCGGGCAGCAGCACGTTATAGACCCGGCTGCGCTGCGCCGAGGCATTGGCCTGCAGCGTCAGCCCGGTCAGCGGATGACTGACCAGTTCCGCCTCGACCCCCAGGTTGCTGGCGCGCAGATTGCGCACCGACTGGGTGAAGCCGACCTGCACGAACGCCTGATAATGCTGATAATCGTAATAGAAGCCGGCAAGGTTGAAGGTCGTGTTCGCGCCGAGCCGGGTCTTGAGACCGACTTCATAGTCGTTGAGCGTCTCCGGCTTATAGGCGATATTGTTGATCGTATCGATCACCGACTGGCCCAATGTCGGGGTGCCGGTGCTGAAGGTGAAGCCGCCCGATTTGCTGCCGCGATTATAGCTGGCGTAGATCAACGTATCGCGGCTCGGCTTGTAATCGATCTCGGCGCGCGCGGTGACACCCGAGAAATTGGCGCTGGCATCGCCCGGGGTCGCGGTCACCCCGGTCAGCGGGGTTGTCCCGGTCGGGTCGTTATAGCGAATCCCGTCGGGGCCGTAATGCATCGTGAAGCCCGAGAAGAGCTCGCTGCCGTCATAGGTGCCGACCTTGTGATCGTGCCAGAAACGCAGGCCCCCGATCAGCTTCCAATGATCGTCGATCTTCCATTCGTCCTGCGCGAAGATCGCCCAGCTCCGCGTCTTCTGCGAGAAAGCCACCGTCGGATCATAGCCGTCGAACGGCGTCGCATATTTCGCGGTATAATTGCCGTTGAGGATCATCCCGAACGCGCCGAAGACGAGATATTGCCGCCCGAAGCTGGTCGAGGCGCGCAATTCCTGCGTGTACTGATCCGATTTCGTGCCCTGATAGAAATAGACGCCGGGCGCATAGCAGGTCACCGCCTGCGCCGGCGGGGCGCACGGGCCGGGGGTATAGCTCGATTGCCCCTTCACATAGGGAAGCTCGGGCTGGGCATCGCCGATCTCGTTATAGAATTTGGTGAGGTGCTGATAATCGCTGATCGACACCACGTCGAACGCGCCGATCCGCCCCTCCAGCCGCAGCGTCGCAGCGAATTGCTTGCGGTCGACATAGGGATCGCCGGTCCCCGCGGTCTTCCACGCATCGCCGCCCTGCGACGGGGTGATCGAGGGGTTGGTATAGCCGGTCGCGATCGCCCCCGGCGGGCTGCCCCAATAAGCGCAGGCCTGGGTCGTGGAGAGGAATTCGCCCTGCCCCTGCGCATTGGGACATTCGGGCGCGAGCGCGTAGAGCGCGGCCTGACGCTCGTGATCCGCCTCGGCATAGCGCACCGTCAGCCGCGCCTTGAAATTGTCGGTCGGCGCGTACTGGATGATCCCGCGCAGCGCCCAATGGTTGTTCGCGCCGCGATCGGGCTGGCCGGGGGTGATATTCTCGATATAGCCGTCGTCGCGATCATAGATCCCCGACAGGCGGACGCTGAGCCCCGGCGCGATCGGGCCGGAGATCGCGCCCTCGAAGATCCGCTGGTTGAAGCTGCCGTAGGTGCCGCGGACATAGCCGTCGAGCACGTCGGTCGGCTGGCTGGAGATGAACTGCACCGCGCCGCCGGTGGCGTTGCGCCCGAACAGCGTGCCCTGCGGCCCGCGCAGCACCTCGGTCCGCGCCAGATCGAACACCGGGAAGCTCGCGGTGGTGATCGAGCTGGCGTAGCTGTCGTCCTGATAGACCGCGACCGGCGGCTCCTGCTGGTCGCCATAATCGTTCTGCGAGACGCCGCGGATGTTGAACACCACCTGCGACGAGCCGTAGGAATTGAATTTCAGATTGGGCACCGCGCGGACGATATCGGTCGCGCTGGTGACATTGAGGTTGGTCAGCGCCGCGGTGTTGAGCACCGAGACCGCGATGCCGACATCCTGCAGCTTCTGCTCGCGCCGCTGCGCGGTGACGACGATATCGTCGGGCCGCGTCGGCTGAGCATCCGCCGCCGGCGTGGCGTTCGCCTGTTGCTGGGCATGGGCCGGGGTGGTCGTGGCGGCAAGGCCGGCGATCAGCGCGGCGACGGCCGCCCCGCTAAAGAACGTGCGACGTTTCCCTTCCATGATTTACCCCGCTTTTGATCATCTGCTCCCGAGATGTTCTGGTAATCGCCGGTATTTTTCTTGTCCGGCGATGCTGCATCACGGCCGGGTGCTTCACAAGCGGCGTTGGCGGATCGCTCGGCGGGTGCGCCCGCCCGTAATTTGACAATAAAGCGCCGATAAACAGGTGCTTAGCAATTAATGCGCAATTATGATCGCTTATTTAGAACATTAGATTGGATCATTAGCCTTTGTAATCGGAACGCCGCGCGGGGACTTCATCCGGGCATCATCAGATCCGCCCGCAATCGCTCGGCGCTTTCTGCCCGGCGAAGCGCGCGCCGATCCAGTCCAATGTCGCGGTCGCGCTGTCGCGCGCGGTGCGCGCATGATCGCCCCCCGGCAGCACGATATAGCGCAGCGGCGCGCCGCTGCGGCAGCGCGCGCGGGCGAAGCTGGCGGTCACCGCCGAGCCGACCACCGTGTCGCCGCCGCTCTGCGCGATCAGCAGCGGCCCCGGCACCGCGGCGGGCGTCACGCTATTCGCCCGGGCGATCCGCCCCCACGGCTCGATCCGGCCGATATCCTTGTTCTTGAGCGCATTGCGGACCGACATGATCCCCAGGATCGTCCCGATCCGCGGCTTCTTGCCCAGCGTAACGCAATTGTTCCGCGCCAGCCGCGTCACCACCCCGGCATTGGTGCGGTTGAACAAGGTGGAGAGCGGGTGGCCGAAGCGCTGCGACCAGCTATAGGCGGTGTAGGCGGTCAGCATCGTGCGGATATTGACGTCGCTGCCCGAGCGCAGATTGGCGGGGAGGTCGGTCGGCGGCGCGGCCGCCGCGGTGCCGACCAGCCGCAGTTCGGGCGCATAGCCGCGCGCCTCGATCGCGGTCCACAAAGCGGCATGACCGCCCTGCGATTCACCCCACACGGCGAAGGCCTCACCCACCCCGGCACCGGCGATCGAGCGCGCCGCGCGGACCGCATCGAGCACCGATCGCGCGGTATCGACCCCGACCAGATAGGGATGCGGCATATCGGACCCGAGCCCCGGATAGTCCGGCGCGACCACCGTGAACCCGCGCCGGATCATCTCGGCCAGCGCGGGGGTCAATTCCCAGAAATCGGGGCTGAGCGATGGCGCGCACCGCTCGACCACGCCCCAGGTGCCGTGCGTCCAGGCGATCACGCGGCGTTGCGCCGGGGCGGGGCGCGGCGCCACCACCATCCCGGTGACGCGCGCCGCGCGACCGTCGCGGTCGGTGGTCCAATAGGCGATCTTCCACGCCTGCATCCCGGCCGGCGCGTCGCGCACCGGATCGGCCGAAACGAGTGCCCCGGCGCGCTGCGCCTGCGCCGGCATCGCGGCGGCAAGGAAGAGCGAGAAAGCCAGTAAGAGCATGCGAAGCATGGCAAACCTCCCCGATGACTCGCGTCCGCTATATCAGCCTGCGCGACTTTGCGCTTTACCGTAATCGGGGGGGTGACTAGCGTCGGCGCGAAACAAGCGGTGGCGGCTTATGGGCGGGGCTCGGGTTTGCGCGGCGTTTTTCGCGCTGATTTTCGCTTTTTCGGCGGCGGATGACGCCGTTGCCGGGCTGGGACAGCCGGGCGCGAGCATTGCGCGCGATCGCGCGCGGATGGCGGCGGCGACGCAGACCGCGCGTACGATCGCCGGCGGGGTCGAGCATCGCATGACGCTCGCCAACGGCACCCTGGTCAAGGAAATCGAGAATGCTAACGGGGCGGTCGTCGCGGTCGCGTGGCGCGGGCCGGGGCGCCCCGATCTCAGGCAATTGCTCGGGGCGCAATATTTCGCCACCTTCCAGGAAGCCGCCAACACCGGGCACGGGCGGATCAGGATGCGCCGCGCGCCGCGGGTCCATCGCAACGACATCGTGATCCAGACCGGCGGTCACCCCGGGGCTTTCTGGGGAATCGCCTTTCTGCCGGGGCAGCTTCCCGCCGGGTTCGATCCCAATGCTTTCTGACGCGGGGGGCATGATGCGCCAGATCCTGATCGTCCTGCTGCTCGCCTTGCTCGGTGCGTGCAGCGACGGCGGCGGCACGACGGCGAACACCCCCGCCAGCGCGCCGACGCCGACCCCGACGCCGACCAGCACCCCCACCCCGCTCGCCAATTTCACCACCGTGACGATCGATGCCGGCCCGGCGGCGCTGGCGGCGGGCCCCAACGGCTATACCGCGACCAACCTGCCCTATGTGTCGGTCACCCTGTGCGTCCACGGCACGCAGACCTGCCAGACGATCGACCATGTCCTGCTCGATACCGGGTCGACCGGGCTGCGCATCATCAAATCGGTGCTCAACGCCAATATGCTCGCCGGGCTGCCGCACCAGACCAGCCCCGCGGGCAATCCGGTCGGCGAATGCTATCAATATGTCGACGGCTATGTGTTCGGATCGGTGCGCACCGCCGATTTCTCGATCGGCGGCGAATCCGTCGCGTCGATGCCGTTCCAGGTCATCGCCGACGACGGCGCTTTCCAGACCGCGCCGGCCTCCTGCTCGAGCGGCGGCGGCACCGCGTTGACGACGGTGCAGGAATTCGGCGCCAACGGGATCATCGGGGTCGGCACGATGGCCACCGATTGCGCGTCGGCGTGCATGGTCAACGGCGGATCGGGCGCGGCAACCTATTATGATTGCCCGACGAGCGGGTGCGCGACGGTGATCGCGCGCGCCGCCAACACCAGCGCGCCGTTCCAGCAACTGCCCAATCCGGTCGCCGCCTTCGCGGTCAACAACAACGGCACGATCGTCTCGCTGCCCGCGGTCCCGCCGACCGGCGCGGCGACGCTGACGGGGACGGTCTATTTCGGGATCGGGACGCAGACCAACAACGGGCTCGGCAATGCGCGGATCCTGACCACCGACAGCGCGGGCGATCTCACCGCGACCTATAAGGGGACCCAGCTCCCCAACAGCTTCCTCGATAGCGGCAGCAACCTCTATTATTTCGTCGACAGCGGCATTCCGATGTGCACGCAGACCAATTTCACCTCTTTCTACTGCCCGCCGTCGCCGCTCGCGCTGGCGGTGACGCTGACCGGGGTGAACGCCGCGACCGCGGATGCGAGCTTCACGCTCTACAATGCCTATACCCAGCCCGCCGCCAGCGCGAATGCGATCCCGGGGATCGGCGCCAATCCGAATGCGGTCACCGGCTTCCACGCGATCCAGCGCAGCTTCGACTTCGGTCTCCCCTTCTTCTACGGCCGAAACGTCGCCACCGCGATCGAGGGCCGCGCGGCTGGGGGCATCGCCGGTCCTTTCTACGCTTTCTGAGCGACTCGCCTCTTTGCCGATCGCGCCGAAGCTGCTAATTGCGCCGCGTCGGAAAAGGCAGCCTTGGTTTGGTAAGCCCAAGGCCTTTCGGTAACGAAAGCTCTGGTCTTTGGCCTCGTGCCCGGGATCCCCACGACGACCTTCGGCGATCCCGGTGATCGCCGTTTGTTCGTCGGCGCGGGTCCTCGGCCAGGGGAACGCTCCGGTCGACCGTTCGGCTCAGGAGTTTGTTCGTGCCATCATCAGATTCTTCGTCGCACATCGCGATCAACCGGCCGCTCGTCGTCATTTATGCCGCGATCGGGCTCGACGCGGTCGGCATCGGGCTGATCTTCCCGATCCTGCCGCGGCTGATCGCGGAGGTAACGCATGCCCACAATATCGCTTCCTATATCGGCATCCTGACCGCGCTCTATGCAGCGATGCAATTCGCCTTCGCGCCGGTGCTCGGCGCGTTGAGCGACCGGCTGGGCCGCCGACCGATCCTGCTGATCTCGCTCGGCGGCGCGGCGATCAATTATGTGCTGATGGCGCTCGCCCCGTCGCTGGGGCTGCTGATCATCGGCCGGGCGATCGCCGGGCTGACGAGCGCCAATATCTCGGTCGCCACGGCGTATATCACCGATATCTCGCCGGAAAATGTGAGAGCGAAAAGGTTCGGCCTGTTCAACGCGATGTTCGGCATCGGCTTCATCCTCGGCCCGGTGCTCGGCGGCGCGCTCGGCGATTATTGGCTGCGGCTGCCGTTCCTCGCTGCGGCCGCGCTCAACGCCGGCAATCTGCTGCTGGCGCTGTTCGTCCTGCCCGAATCGCGCATTCCGTCGCGCGAGAAGATCGACCTCGCCGCGCTCAACCCCTTGCGCCCGTTGCGCTGGGCCTTGTCGATGAAGGCGCTGCTCCCCACCGTCGCGACCTTCTTCGTGCTGAGCGCGACGGGCGAGGTCTATGGCACCTGCTGGGCCTTGTGGGGCAATGACGCGTTCGGCTGGAACGGCATGTGGATCGGCCTGTCGCTCGGCGCATTCGGCGTGTGCCAGACGCTCGCGCAGGCGTTTCTGCCTGGCCCCGCGGTACGGCTGCTCGGCGAGCGCGGGGCGGTGCTCGCCGGGATCGCCAGCGCCTGCCTCGCGCTGGTGGCGATGGCGTTCATCACGCACGGCTGGATGGTCTTCGCGATCATGCCGATCGTCGCGCTCTCCGGCATTGGATCGCCGGCGCTGCAGTCGCTCGCCACCCGGCTCGTCGACGAAGGCAGGCAAGGCCAGTTCCAGGGGGTACTCGCATCGGCGATGAGCCTTGCGTCGATCATCGCGCCGCTCGGGTTCTCGAGCTTCTATTTCGTCGTTCGCGCGCAATGGCCGGGGGCGATCTGGCTGTCGGCGCTGGCGGTCAACGCGATCGCGATACCCCTCGTCCTGCGGCTGCGGTTCCAATCGCCGCCAACTGCCGCAGCGGCATTGTGACGCGGCGCGATCCGCAGGTTCGAATGTGAACCTGCGGATCGCGGCCTGCGTCAGGCGGCGGCCTGAAGCCCGGAGCGGTCGTCGAGCGCCACGCCGCGGATCGCGGCCGGGCGGGTCCGGCAGCGTTCGATATAAGCGTCGATCGTCTCGTCGGCGGGAAATGCATGCCGGCCGAAGGCAAGCGCGCTGCTGATCAGGAAATCGGCGCCGGTGAAACGGTTGCCCATCACATAGGGGCCGCGCGCCAGCGCCGTGCGCAGCCGCTGGACCACCGCATCATGCCCGCGCTGCTTCATCGGCGCCCCGGCGAGCTCGCCGGCTAGTCCGGCGAACAGCGCCGGCTCCAGCTCGGCGACATACCAGGCCGTCCAGGTGAGATAATCCCCGCGGCGCGGATCGCCTTGCACCGGTGCAAGCCCGGCCTCGGGAAAGGCATCGAGCAGATAGAGAACGATCGCGAGCGATTCCGCCACCACCACGCCGTCATGGTCGATCGCGGGCACCTTCTTGTCGGGATGCGGATTGGCCGCATCGCCGCTGCCCTCGCCGGTCATCGGGCGGAAGATCGACACCGGGCGGATTTCGTAGGGAACGCCCAATTCCTCGAGCAGCCAGATCATGCGCGACGAACGCGTTTGCGGGGCGTGGTACAATGTGATCATCTGTCGTCTCCTCGAACGGCGAACAAGCGGCGCAGCGGCGCAGCGCTACCGCGTGATTTGGCTTGTACGACCGCACTGCTGACAGCATTATGTCAGCAGGAGATTGAGCGATGCGCCGCGCCGACCGATTGTTCCAGATCATCCAGATCCTGCGCCGTTCGACCCGCCCGGTGACCGCGGGCGAGATCGCGCGCGAGCTCGAAGTGTCGCAACGCACCGTCTATCGCGACGTCGCCGATCTGATCGCGCAGCGCGTCCCGATCCAGGGCGAGGCCGGCTTTGGCTATATCCTCGACGACGCCTTCGACATGCCCCCGCTGATGCTGACCCCGGACGAGATCGAGGCGGCGGTGCTCGGCGCGCAATGGGTCGCCGGGCGCGGCGATCCGGTGCTGGCGAATGCCGCGCGCGACCTGATCGCCAAGATCACCAGCGTCGTCCCCGAACGGTTGCGGCCATTCATCGCCGACCCCGCGATCGCGGCGCGGCCGTCGCGCACGCCGGTGCCCGACGGCATCGATCTGGCGCGCACCCGCGAATGGATCCGCGAGGGCCGCAAGATCCGCATCGACTATCGCGACGAGCGCGGCGACCACAGCCTGCGCGTGATATGGCCGGTCATCGTCGGTTTCTTCGACGAGAAACGGATGCTCGCCGCGTGGTGCGAATTGCGCCAGGACTTCCGGCATTTCCGCGCCGATCGCGTGATCACCGCCGAATTCCTCGACCAGCGCTTCGACAGCCGCCCCGCGACGCTGCGCCAGCGCTGGAAACGCCATCTAGCCGAAAAGCACGCCGCGCACGCCACCGCTTGAGGTCCGGCCGCGATCGAGCAGCGCCAGCGTCATCCTATTGGTCCAGCCGAACCGGCTCATCGCCCGCGCGACCTGATCTTACCCGACCGCGGCGTCGAGCCCGTCGAGCTCACGCACCACGTCCGGCGACAGGACGAGATCGGCCGCGGCGAGATTTTCGCGGAGATGGCCGACCGACGAGGTGCCGGGGATCAGCAGGATATTGGGCGCGCGCTGCAACAGCCACGCCAGCGCGACCTGCATCGGCGTCGCGCCGAGGCGGTCCGCGACATCGGACAGCGTCGACGATTGCAACGGAGTGAAGCCGCCCAGCGGGAAGAAGGGCACATAAGCGATGCCCTTCGCCCCTAAGGCCGCGATCAGCGGATCGTCGCCGCGCTGGACAAGATTATACTGGTTCTGGACGCAGACCACGGGCGCGATCGCCTCGGCCTCCTCGACCTGCGCGAGCGTCGCGTTGCTGAGGCCGAGGTGCCGGATCACGCCTTGCGCCTGCAACTCGGCGAGCGCGGTGAATTGCGCCGCGATCGGCTCCTCGGTCGGGTGATGAACATCGCCCATCACGCGCAGATTGACGACATCGAGCCGTTCGAGCCCGAGGTTGCGGAGATTGTCGTGGACCGCCTGTTTGAGCTCGGCCGGGCTTTGCGCGGGCAGCCACGACGCATCGTCGCCGCGCCGCGCGCCGACCTTGGTGACGATCGTCAGCCCGGCGGGATAGGGCGACAGCGCCTCGCGGATGATCTGGTTGGTGACATGCGGGCCGTAGAAATCGCTCGTGTCGATATGATCGACCCCCGCCTCCACCGCATGCCGCAGCACCGCGATCGCGGCGTTGCGATCCTTCGGCGGGCCGAACACCCCCGGGCCGGCGAGCTGCATCGCGCCATAGCCCATCCGCTTCACCTCGAGGTCGCCGAGCACGAAGTCGCCCGCCTTGCTGATATCGGTCATCGCCTGAAATCTCCTTTTCGAAAAGGCTGATCGGCGGTCAGCCGAGCAACCGATCGAGCGTCGCGACCACCGTGGGGTGATAGCCCTTGCGCGCGATCGCATAGTCACGCTTGGCGATCGGCATCCCCCAATCGCCTTGCGCCTTCAACGCGCGATAGACCGGGAAGATCAACAGCCCGCGGCCGACGCTCGGCAGGAATTGCGCGATCGACGGAATCGCCGGATCGTAGCGATTGGCGATCGCGAGGACGAGCCAGGCGGAGCGGATATAGGCATTGGGCGAGGCGGACAGCCCGAGCGTGCGATCGAGCTCGCCGAGCCGCGCCGCGCTCTGTTCGCGCGGCAGCCCGTTGAGGAAGCGCAGCCATTCCTGCGTCGACCAATGCGCGGTATCGATCGAGCCGATCGGCGCGCCGGCGTTCACGCGTTTCAGCGTCTCGTCGATCTTCGCCAGCGTCGCCGACCGGACATGCACCGCATTGGCGGGCAGCCCCGGCGCATAGGCCCATTCGTCGAGCTGGAGCTTGGCCTCGAGCGCGGCATCGCCCTTGATGAGATTGGCGCGCAGATCGGCCAGGAAGCCCGCGGTGGTCTGCGGCTGGAAGGCGTGGCGATCGAAATAGGAGGTGAGATAGGCATCCCAGCGCGCGCGGCCGACGGCGTATTCGATCGTGCGCAGGAAGGTCGAGCCCTTGGTATAATCGAGCTCGCCAAAAGTCCCTTCGGGCTTGCCGTGGAGCCGCGTCGCATCGGCATCGGGCGCACTCTTGAGATCGCGCTGGAGATTGTCCCACAACAGATCGGCGAGCGTCGCCGCGCGCTCCTTGCCGTACAGCGCCTCGTCGATGCGGTTCTCGAAATAGGTCGTGAACCCCTCGTTGAGCCAACTATCCGACCAGGTCGCGTTGGTGACGAGATTGCCTGACCAACTATGCGCCAGTTCGTGCGCGATCACGTCGACATTGGATTTGTCGCCGGTGACGATCGTCGGGGTGGCGAAGGTCAGCGTCGGATTTTCCATCCCGCCGAACGGGAAGGACGGTGGGAGGACGAGGACGTCGTAGCGGCCCCAGCGATATTTGCCGTACAGCGCCTCCGCAGCGTCGACCATCTTCCCGGTGTCGGAAAGTTCGGCGGCGTCGCGCTTGAGCATCGCTGGCTCGGTATAGATTCCGGTACGGCGGTCGATCGGCTGGAACTTGAGGTCGCCCACCGCGAGCGCGATCAGATAGGGCGGCACATTGCGGTCCATGCGGAAGCGATAGCTGTGCCAGCCCGGCGCGGCCGGTTCGCCCGCCGGGGTCAGCCGCTCGGCGCTCATCACCGCGACAAGATCGGACGGGACGGTGATCCTGGCCGACCAGCTCTGACGGATGCCCGGGCTGTCCTGCGTCGGTATCCAGCTGCGATTGTTGATCGACTGGCCCTGGCTGTAGAGATAGGGCTTCACCTTGCCCGCGGTCAGCGCCGGCGAAAGCCAGCCGAGCGCGCTGGCGCCCGGAGCGGATTGATAGGTGATGACGATCCGCCGCGCGCTGCCGATCTCCACCGTCAGCGGCGCGCCCTTATACTCATCATGTGCGCCGACCGTCCATTTGAGCGGCTTGCCCGCCGCATCGGTGATGCCGGCGATCACCAGTTTGTTGTCGTCGAGCACGATCTCGCGCGCATCGGGCTTGGCGAGGATATCGAGCGTCGCCTTGCCGCGCATGATCTGCGCCTTGAAATCGGCGGTCAAATCGAGATCGACATGGGTGACGCGCGCCACCTCGGGGACGGCGTAGCTCAGCACGTCCTTCGCCTCGGGCGTGGTCAGGATCGGCGAAGGCGCGTCGGGCGCGGCGTGCGCGACCGAGGCAATAGCCGCAAGAGAGACGATCAATAAGTTACGCATCGGGAACACTCGCCTTGTCGCAATGCGCGGCGGCTTCGGCCTTTTGGCGGTGGCTGGCAATAGAGCATCGCGCCGCCCCTCGCGGAGGCTGCGCTATCGAGCAGCGCGCACCGCCGCCACGAACCGCGCCGCGTCCCGCGCCACCTCCGCAACGGGCTTGCCGGTGCGATAGAGGTTCGAGCCGAGCCCGAACCCGTCCGCCCCGGCGTCGCGCCACATCGGCATCACCTCCGGCGTGATTCCACCCACCGCGAGCACCGCGAGGTCGCGCGGCAGCACCGCGCGCTGCGCCTTGAGATAGGCGGGCGAGGCGCCCTCGGCGGGAAACAGTTTCAGCCCGTGCGCGCCGGCGGCGAGCGCGGCGAACGCCTCGGTCGCGGTGAAATAGCCGGGAAGTGACACCAGCCCCGCCGCGACGCTCGCCGCGATCACCGCGGGGTCGCTATTGGGCGAGACGATCAGCCTGCCTCCCGCTTCCGCCACCGCCGCCACCTCGCCCGGCGTCAGGACCGTCCCCGCCCCGACCAGCGCGCGATCGCCGATGCGCGCCGCGAGCCGCGCGATGCTGTCGAGCGGCTGGGGCGAATTGAGCGGCACCTCGATGATCGAAAAGCCCGCCTCGACCAGAGCGCTGCCGACCGCCACCGCCTCGTCGGGGGTGATCCCGCGCAGCACCGCGACGAGCGGACAAGCCGCGAAATGCCGCCGGAACAATGCTGCCGCGCTCATGTCATCGCCTCCCTGATTCGATTGACGCCGGCGACGAACGCCGCCTCGCTGTCGATCGCTATGACCGTGCCGCCGCGCAACCCGATCGCGCGCGCATAGAAAGCGCCGAGCTTCGCATCCGCGACGAGATGGACGCTTTCGCCCGCCGCCACCCCGGAGGCGACATCCGCCCCGATCAGCACCCCGCTGGCGAACGACGCCGCATCCGGCCGCGCCAGCCGCCCGAGCAATACCCCGGCACGGACCGAGAAAAGCGCACCGAGCAGATCGCGATCCTCGACGCCCCGCGCAACCCCGTCGTCGAACGCCGCGCCCGCCACCGGCTCGGCCTGCAGCATCTCGCTCAGCACGCTATGCCGCCGCAACAGCCCGAACGTTTCGCCGGCCATCGCGGTGCGGAACGAGGCGATCGCCGCATCCGCGGTCCTGATCCATTTGCTGTGCGTGCCCGGCTGGCAGAACAAGGCATCCGCCGGCGCCAGCCCGGCCGCGATCGCGCCGAGAATCTGCACTTCCTCGCCGCGCATCACATCGGGCGCGGCATCGGCGGCGGCCGCGACCCCGGGCAAGATCGTGACATTCTCCCCCGTCCCGCGCCACGCCCCGGCGGCAAGGTCGGCGATCGTCGCGGGCGCCGCGACATAGGGCACCTCGTGCCAGCCGCGCGACGAGCCCGCCATCCCGGCGAGGATCACCGGCACCCCGGCATCCTCGGCGCGGATCGCGACGATCGCGGCGGGATAATCGCCCTGCGTCATCCGCGCGATGCCGTGCCCGTCGCGGTGGCGATCGAGCAACGCGCCGTCCGCCGCGAGGCGGTAGATACGGCGGTTGGTCGTCCCCCAATCGACCGCGATACAGGCGGCGGCGTCATTCCTCATCCGGATAAGGACCCTTTCCGCCGTCGCGGATAAACTGGTCGACGCGGCGATCAAGCTCGGGAATCGGCACCGATCCCAGCGCGAGCACCATATCGTGGAACGCGCGGATGTTGAATTTGGCGCCCAGCGCCTTTTCCGCCCGCGCGCGCGCTGCGAGGATCGCGAGCTCGCCGGTATAATAGCTCAGCGCCTGCCCCGGCCAGGCGATATAGCGATCGACCTCGGTTTCGATCTCATGATCGGCGAGCGCGGTATTGTCGTGAAGGTAGCGTTGCGCCTGTTCGCGCGTCCACCCCATCGCATGAATGCCGGTATCGACCACCAGCCGCGAGGCGCGCCACGCCTGATAGCTCAGCATCCCGAACCGCTCGTAGGGGGTCTCGTACATCCCCATTTCCTCGCCCAGCGCCTCGCAATAAAGCGCCCAGCCCTCGCCATAGACCGACAGATAGGTGTCGCGCCGGAACGCCGGCAGCTCCTTGTTCTCGGCCGCCAACGGCATCTGGAAGGCGTGCCCCGGCGCGCTTTCGTGGAGCGTCAGCGCAGGCAGCGAATAAAGCGGGCGCGCGGGGAGGTTATAGGTATTGACGAGATAGATCCCCGGCCCGCCGCGCCCGCCGGTGTAGAAAGGCGCAAGATCCGCCGGCACCGGCTTGATCGCGAAACGGCTGCGCGGCAGATGGCCGAAATATTGGCTGGCCTTGCCGTCGAAGGTCTTGGCGATCCACGCCGCGCGATCGAGCAACGCCTGCGGGGTCTTGGCGTAGAATTGCGGATCGGTGCGCAGGAAGGTGAGGAAGGCGGGCAAATCGCCCTTGAACCCCACCTGATCCATCACCTCCTGCATCCGCGCGCGGATCTTGGCGATTTCGGCGAGGCCGATCGCGTGGATCTGCTGCGGGGTCTGATCGAGCGTGGTGAATTCGGCGATCTTCGACGCATAATAAGCGCGCCCGTCGGGCAAATCGTAGGCGGCGAGCGTGGTGCGTGCGCCGGGGATATATTCGCTTCGCAGGAACGCGAGCAATTTCACATGCGCCGGCACCACCGCATCGCGGATCGCCGCCGCGCCCTCGGCGCGCAACGCCGCCTGCGTCGCGGCCGGGATCGCCGACGGGAAGCTGCGGAACGGCGCGTAAAAGGGCGATGCCTCGACCGTCTTCGCCTCGGCGACCTGCGCCACCCCGATGTCGCGCCCTTCGAGCGTGACGCGCGACGGGGTGAAACCGCGCTTCAGCCCGGCGCGCATATTGGCGATATTCTGATCGAAATAGCGCGGCAGATCGCGCAGCATCGCGATATAGGCGCGATAATCCGCCTCGCGCACGAAGCGCCCGCGCGCCCAGCCGGCGGCATCGCCCCAGAAGCTGGTGTCCGAATTAAGCGGCTTTTCGTAGTCGCGGAACCTCTGCTCGGCGAGCAATGCCTCGATCTGCTGGCGATAGACCGCATAATTGACCTGCTCGGCGGGCGAGAGATCGGCGACGCGGATCGCCTTCAGCGCCGCCGCGGTGCGGGTCCAGCGTTCGAGCCGCGCCGCCTGCGCCGCCGGATCGACATCGGGGAGCCGCCGCACGCCGGCGTCGCCGCTATCCTCGTCGGGCGCCTGCTGGTGCCGGCGCCAATCATATTCGGCGGTGTAGAGCGCGCGGAACGACGCATCGGCGCTTTGCGCCTGCGCCGCCGCGGGCGCCAGCGCCGTCATCGCCAGCAACGAGATGAGCAGGCGGCGCCCGATCATGCCGTCGCTCCCGGTTTGGCGGTATAGAGCCGGACGCCGAAGATCGGCCCGGCGGTGCTGCGATCGCGCGGGACGAACTTCACCCGCACCGATTGCTTGCCCCTGGTGAGCGCCGCCGGCAGCGGATATTCGACATCGAAGAATTTGCCCGGCTGGTCATTGTCGAGATGCTGGCTCGCGATCTTCACATTGTCGACGAATATGTCGAAATCGCGCGCGCGCTCGCCGCCCCAATAGCTCGCCTGGAGCACGAGCGGCCCCGGCTTCACCTTCATCGAGAATTCGAGATAGCCGCCCGACCGCGCGTCGCGCCCCTGCCGCGCGCGATAGGTCACCGGATAGGAAAGCTCGCTCACCAGATTGTGGTCGCGCTCGGGCTGCATCTCGCCGAGGAACATCACGTCGACCGAGCGCGCCGCGATATCCTTGAGCCGCGCCTGCTCGGCGTTGTACGCAGCTTCCTCGCGCGCCCAGGCGCTTTCCGAGAAATGCTTGAAATAGACCGCGCTGCGTCGCTGATACTGGCGGTAGAAGGGCACGAACGACAGATCCGCCGGACGCGCCACGCCGCGCGCCTGATAAAGCCCGCGCGCCGCATCGGCGGCGGCGAACCCCGCCAGCACGTCGCCACCGACCAGCGCCGGATCGGCGCGTTCCCATTTCTGCTCGTTGGCGCCGAGATCGGCGGCGAGCACCAGCGGGCCGCGCAGGATCGCGACCGTCTGCGCATTGCCCGGCGTCGCCTCGATCCTGAGATCGAGCGGCAGCGTGATCGCGATACGGTCCCCCGCCTGCCAGCGCCGCGTGACGATCGCATAGCCGCGCTCGATGCGCGGCGTCTCGGGCTTGCCGTTGACGCTGACCTGCACCTTGCCCCCCGCCCAGCGCGGCACGCGCAGCGCGACCGGGAAGGTGCCCGTGCGCAGCTTGGTGAAGGTCAGCGTCGCCTCTGGGGTGAAGGGATAGCCCGTCTCCAGCGTCACCGCCGCCTTGCGCGCCGCCCAGGCGGCATCGGCCGGGATATAGAGATTGACGTAGAAGGTGCCGTCGCCGCTTTCCCAGAAGATCGACTCGCCGTGCTTGGCGTGGCTTTCCATCCCCGATCCGACGCAGCACCAGAAGGCGTCGTCCTTGGTGGTCGAATAAGCGCGATCCGCGCCGGTCATCAGCGGGGTCATATAGGTGAAGCCGCCGGTCGACGGATCCTGCGCCGCCATCACATGATTGAGGTGCGCGCGCTCATAATAATCGAACAGGGCGCCGTCGGGCTGCCACGACCACAGATGCCGCGTCAGCTTGAGCATATTATAGGTGTTGCAATGCTCGCAGGTCTGCTCGGTGATATGATCGGCGATCGTGTCGGGCTCGGTGAAATATTCGCGATCGGCATTGCCCCCGATCACATAGCTGTGATGCTGCGTCACCGTTTCCCAGAAGAAGCGCGCCGCCGTCCCCTTCGCCGCATCGCCGGTCAATTCGTGGATCCGCGCCAGCCCGATCAACTTGGGCACCTGGGTATTGGCGTGGAAATTGGCGAGCTTGTCCTCGCGCTGCGCGAGCGGATCGAGCACGCGATTATCGTAGAACAGCCCCGCCATCCTGAGCCAGCGCGGGTCCCCGGTCCGCGCGTAGAGCTCGGCATAGCTTTCGTTCATCCCGCCATATTCGCAGCCGAGCACTTCCTGTAGCTGCGCCGGGGAGAGCGCGGTGAACACGCGCTCGAAATAGCCGCCGAGCCCTTCGGCGACCTTGAGCGCCCTGGCGTTGCCCCACGCCCCGTGGACGTCGAGCAGCCCGGCGAACACCTTGTGCACCGTGTACATCGGCGACCAGGAGCCGTTGAGATCGAACCCGCCCGATTTGATCTCGCCCTTCATGATCTCGGGGAAGATTTCCTCCCCGTCGACGATCGTCCCGTCCTTCCGCTTGCGCCCCAGCGCGCCGACATAGCCGGTGCCGCGCTTGGCCTGCGCCTCGGCGAGTTCGTCGACGATATAATCGGCGCGCCGCCGCATCTCGGCATCGCCGGTCTGCTGCCAGGTCAGCACCAGCGCCGACAGATAATGGCCGAGCGTATGCCCCGCGATCGTATCGCTTTCCCAGCCGCCGTAGATTTCGGCCTTGGGTTCGAGCCCGGCATATTTGCGGAAATTGTGCAGCAGGCGATCGGGGCTCAGCCGGTGGAGATACTGGCGATTGACCTCGACCGCGGTGGCGTAGTCGGACGGGCGCAGCCGCACCGCCGATAAAGGAAGCGGGCGCGCCGATCCCCCGCCTGCCGGCACCGCCACCGCCGCGCGCGCACCGGCACCGAGCACCGTGATCGCGAGCGTTCCGCCGCCCGCCGCCAACACGCCTCGCCGCGTCAATCCGCTCACATCACCCTCCTTTTGAATACCGTATACGATGACTTGACGTCCGGGCTCAGTCAAGTCACTAGTCGAATCATGTAGGATCGTATAACGTATTTTCTCCTACCAGTGGTACATTGATCCATCCCAGGGGAGGACCGGAAAGTGAGCTCATTGAAAAAGAGGGGTTTGTTGTTCGGCGGTGTGGGGCTGCTGAGCATCGTCATCGCCACCGGATCGGCGCAGGCGCAGCTTGCCGCCGCGCCCGCCGCCGGCGAATCCGCCGCCACGGGTAACGCCGGCAGCGACATCGTCGTCACCGGCACGCGCATCAAGCGCCCCGATCTGGAGAGCAACAGCCCGCTTACCGCGGTCAGCTCGGCGGAAATCGAATATCAGGGCGCGACCACGGTCGAGGGCGTGCTCAACCGGCTGCCGCAATTCACCGCCGCGGAGAATGAGAACGTCTCAAACGGCTCGGACGGCACCTCGAAGGTCAATTTGCGCAACCTCGGGTCGAACCGCGTGCTCGTGCTGATCGACGGCAAGAGGATGCTGCCGCAACAGGCGGTCAACCTCAATTTCGTGCCCAGCGCGCTGGTCGAGCGGATCGACGTGATGACGGGCGGCGCCTCGGCGGTCTATGGATCGGACGCTTTGTCGGGCGTGGTCAATTTCGTCCTGCGCAGCAATCTCGACGGCATCCGCCTCGATGCGCAGACCAGCTTCGCGCAGCATGAGAACAACAATCAGGCGATGCGCTCGATCGTCTCCGGCGCGGGCTATGCGCTCGCCCCGCGGCTGGTGGCGGACGGCGGCAAACAGGACGTCAATTTCGCCGCGGGCAAGAATTTCGCCGACGGGCGCGGCAATATCACGGTGTTCGCGGGCTACCGCCATTTCGATCCGGTGCTGCAATCGAGCCGCGACGTTTCGTCATGCGGGCTCAACCAGGCCGACGATGCCGGCACCGCGCTGGTCTGCGGCGGATCGAGCAATACCCCCTACGGCACCTGGGTGCCGCTCGCCGGCCCCAATCAGGGCGCCACGCTGACCAACAGCAGGGACGGCTCGCGCACCTGGGTCCCCTATAACAACAGCTACGCCTATAATTACTCGCCGACCAATTACTTCCAGCGCTCCGACAATCGCGTCACCGCGGGCGGCTTCGGCAAGTTCGAGATCGCGCCGGCCGCGACCGTCTACGGCAGCTTCATGTACATGCGGGATCATACCTTCTCGCAGGCCGCGCCGTCGGCGCTGTTCCTCGGCAACACCTATGAGGTCCCCTGCAACACGCCGCTCGCCAGCGCGAGCCAGCTCACCGCGTTGTGCGGCGCCGCGGCCGGAACCAGCCAGATGCAGCCGACGATGATCGGCTATCGCATGGCGGTCGCGCCGCGACGCGACGATCTGCGCTACAACGACTATCGCTATACCGTCGGGGTGCGCGGCGATATCGGCAGCGGGTTCAGCTATGACGTGAGCTATCTGCGCTCGATCGTCCGCTACGCCGAAACCTATCTCAACAACGTCGATCTGGTGAAATCGCAGCGCGCGCTCGATGTCGTCAACGTCAACGGTACGCCGACCTGCCGCTCGGTGGTCGACGGCAGCGATCCGAACTGCATTCCGGTCAACGTGTTCATGGCCAATGGGGTGACCCCGCAACAGGCCAAGTACATGTTCACCCCGAGCAACACCGGATCGCGCAACACCCAGGAGGTGATCTCGGGCACGCTGAGCGGCGATCTCGGCAAGCTCGGCATCCAGTCGCCCTGGGCGAACCACGGGCTCGGCATCGCGCTCGGCTTCGAGCACCGCCGCGAGACGCTCAATTTCTGGGCGGACGCGATCGCGCAGCAGGGCGGCGCGACCAATTCGGACGGCGTCATCACCGTCAACGAAGGCTATGGCGAGATCGAAGTCCCGATCCTGGCCGATCTGCCCTTCGCGCATGCGCTGACGATCAACGGCGGCGCGCGTTATTCCGCCTATCACAACGAGCAGAAATCGACCGGGTTCAGCTCGAACTACAACGTCTGGACCTATAAGGGCGAGCTCGATTGGGAGCCGGTCGTCGGCGCGCGCCTCCGCGCAAGCTACAACCACGCGATCCGCGCGCCCAACATCACCGAGCTGTTCGCGTCGCAGAGCGTTGGCAATGTCGCGGCGCAGGATCCGTGCTCCGGCGCGACGCCCAAGGCCTCGGCGCAGGCCTGCGCGCTCACCGGCGTGACGCAGCAGCAATATGGTTCGGTCATTTCCTGCCCCGCGGACACCTGCTCGGCGCTGGGCGGCGGCAACCGCGCGCTCAAGCCCGAAACCGGGGATACCTGGACCGCGGGGATCGTGCTGACCCCGAAGCAGCTTCGCCGGCTGTCGCTGTCGGTCGATTACTATCACATCAAGGTGAAGGATTATATCAACTCGATCGATCCCTCGCTGATCATCAGCCAGTGCACCGATACGCAGGACCCTTATTATTGCGGGCTGTTCAAGCGTGACCCGCGCTCCGGCGCGATCTTCGGCACCAATGGCTATATCGTCTCGACCACGCTCAACACCGGCTATCTCAAGACCTCCGGCATCGACGTGAACGCGGATTATACGTTCAACATCGGCAAGGCGGGGAAGGTGAACCTCAACCTCGTCGGCACCTATGTGATCGAGCAGGTGTCGCAGCCGTTGCCGGGCCTCGGCAGCTATGATTGCAAGGGTCTCTTCGGCTACACCTGCGGCCAGCCCAACCCCGCCTGGCGCCATGTGCTGCGCACGACCTGGACGACGCCGGACAACATCAATGTCTCGCTCGCGTGGCGCCATATCGGCGGCACGCAATTGTCGAGCCTGTCGTCCAATCCGGCCTTGTCGGGATCGGCGACCAGCATCGTCAACCGCCGGATCGGCGCGTATAATTATTTCGACCTGACGATGGTGGCGGACGTCACCAAGGACGTCCAGGTGCGGATGGGCGTCAACAATCTGCTCGACAAGGATCCGCCGGTCATCGCCGCGGGGATTCTCTCCTCCTTCGGCAACGGCAATACCTATCCGGGCGTCTATGACGCGCTCGGCCGGACGATCTTCTTCGGCACGACGCTGAAGTTCTGAAGGAGCGGCCCGCCTGATCCACCCGTCATTCCCGCGCAGGCGGGAATCCATTGACGCTGATGTCGCGATTCTTTCGCAGAGGTCCGAGTGAATGGATTCCCGCCTACGCGGGAATGACCAAGGAAGCGATAATCTCGCTCACGCGCGCTACGCCGACATCTCGGTATCGGCCAGCGCGAGCCGGATAAGCTCGGCCATCGCGTGCCGTGCGGCCTCGGCATCGCCTGCGGCGAAGGCCTCGTACAGCAACCGATGGTCGGGGATCGGATCGCGTTTCAACGCATGATTGCGCTGCTTGTAAATCGTCGTCCAGGCGATCGCCGCCATGATCGAGCTGGCGAGCGCGATGATCGCGTCGTTCCGCGTCGCCTCGAGCATCACCATATGGAATTGCTGATCCGCCAGCCGCCCTTCCTCGGTCGCGAGGCCGTGGCGCGCCATTTTCTCCAGCGCGCGGCGCATCGCCTCGACCTCGTCGTCGCTCCGCCGCGCCGCGGCGATCGCCGCCGCATTGGGCTCGACCGTCAACCGCAGTTCGAACAGATCGCGGAGGAACTTCGCGCTCGGCTCGGCAGCAAACTGCCACGCCAGAAGATCGGGGTCGAGCAGGCTCCATTGCCGCCGCGGATTGACCCGCGTCCCCGCCTTGGGCCGGCTTTCCACCAGCCCCTTGGCGGAGAGCACGCGAAACGCCTCGCGCAGCGACGAGCGCGAGATGCCGATCTGCTCGGCATAATCGAGCTCGGTCGGAAAGACATGGCCCGGCGGCAATTCGCCCGACAGGATCATCACCGCAAGCTGCTGCGCGACCGATCCGCGCATCCGCCGCCCGCCGCTGGTCTGGATCAGCGCCCCTGCGCCGGCCCGTTCGATGCTATTGATCCTCGCCGCCACGCCGTCCCTTTCCGCGGCGAACATTGATCCGATCATCGCGCTGCGGCAAGCTATACGTCCTACAATATATCGTATAATATTATCGCTTCGATACTCGCCGACAATCGCGCCAAATGAGGTTCGCTGCGCATGAGGTTCCCGACGTTCCGCCATTTCGTGTATCCCGCCCTGCTGCTCGCCGGTATCGCGCCGGGGGTCATCGCCGGATCGCACGCGGAGACGCCGCAAAAGCCGGCTTTCCCGCCGATCCCGACGCGCGACTTCGCCGTCGGACCGTTCAGGCTCGCGCTGCGCGGCGATACCCAGACGTTGGCGCGGCTGTCCCCGGCGAGCGACGCCGGGTTCAGCTTCGTCCCCACCGCGCGCGAACCCGAGCGCGCCGGCGACGGCTATAACCATATCGGCGATCTCAACCTGCGCGTGCGCGCGCCCGACGGCGAATGGCGCGATTTCGCCTCGGCCCATGCGCGCCGGCCGATCCGCCCGCTCGCCGCGCGCGGCGCGGTGCTCGCCGCGGCGGACATCACCGCCTCGATGGGAAAGGACGCGCCGTTCAGCGTCGAGCGCCGCTGGGTCAACGACGCGGGCACGCTCGCGCTGCGCTTCCGCATCGTCAACACGTCCGCCCAGCCGCTGGAGATCGGCGCGCTCGGCATGCCGATGGTGTTCGACAATATCCTCACCGATCGATCGCTCGACGAGGCGCACAGCCAGGCGAGCTTCGTCGATCCCTATATCGGGCGCGACGCGGGCTATCTTCAGGTCACCCGGCTCAACGGGCAAGGTCCGGCGCTGCTCGTGCTGCCGGAAAAGGGCACGCCGCTCGAAGCCTATAGCCCGCTCAAGAACCCCGGCGAGGACAAGGCCGCGATCTTCACCGATCGCAGCCCGCGCGGCCAGACCTCGGAGGGATTTTACGACTGGACGGTCTATTCCGCCGCTTATGCGACGCGCGAATGGAAGGATGCCGGCGAGCAGTGGAATGTCCCCACCACGCGGACGCTGAAGCCCGGCGAGGCGCTCGATATCGGGGTGCGCTTCGTCGTGTCGCCGGCGATCCGCGCGATCGAGCAGACGCTGATCGCGCACAAGCGCCCGGTGGCGATCGGCATCCCCGGCTATGTCGTCCCGCAGGATCAGCAGGCCAGCCTGTTCGTCCGCGCGCGCAGCGCGATCACCAATTTCGAGAGCCATCCGATCGGCGCGATCGAGGCGGCGTTCGCGAGCAAGGCGAAGGGCTGGACGCGGCTGTCGATCCGCGCACGCGGCTGGGGCCCGGCGCGGCTGACCTTGACCTATGCCGACGGCGAGAAACAGACGATCAGCTATTTCCTGACCAAGCCGCTCGATCAGGTAACCGCCGATCTCGGCCGCTTCTCGACGACGCAGCAATGGTTCGAGGGCAAGGACGATCCGTTCCACCGCTCGCCCGCGATCCTCACTTATGACGACAAGGCGAAGAAGATCGTCGATGTCGAGCCGCGCGTGTGGATCGCGGGGATGAGCGACGAGGGCGGCGCGGGAAGCTGGGTCGCGGCGGTGATGAAGCAGCTCGACAATCCCGACGCGGCCGAGATCGCCAGGCTCGAGCGAATGGTCGACGAAACGATCGTCGGCCAGCTCCAGATCGCCGACGGGCCGCATGCCGGCGCGGTCAGGAAAAGCCTGTTCTATTACGATCCGGCGAAATTCCCGTCGCTCTACGGCGATGCCGGCAAGTGGAAATCATGGACGTCGTGGAACGAGAAGGACGCCGGCGATATCGGGCGCGCCTATAATTATCCGCATGTCGCGATCGGCCATTGGGTGCTGTATCGCGTCGCGCGCAACCATCCCGGGCTGGTCACCCGCCACGATTGGCGCTGGTATCTCGATCATGCCTATCAGACGGTCGTCGCGATGATGCGCGATGCACCGCATTATGCCCAGTTCGGGCTGATGGAGGGCGATGTGTTCGTCGACATCCTCACCGACCTGCAGCGCGAGGGGCTGGCCGACGAGGCGGCCGAAATGGAGCGGCTGATGAAGGCGCGCGCCGATCACTGGCGCACGCTCAAATATCCCTTCGGCTCGGAAATGCCGTGGGATTCGACCGGGCAGCCGGAAGTCTACGCCTGGATGCGCCATTTCGGCTGGCAGCCGCAGGCGGATGCCACGCGTGAGGTGATCCTCGGATACGATCCGGCGATCCCGAGCTGGGGCTATAACGGCAATGCGCGGCGCTATTGGGATTTTCTCTACGGCGGCAAATATCCGCGCGTCGAGCGGCAGATCCACCATTATGGATCGGCGCTCAATGCGGTGCCGCTGTTCGATGCCTTCCGGCGCGATCCCGCCGATCTCCATCTGCTCCGCGTCGCTTATGGCGGGATGATGGGCGGCATCACCAATATCGACCAGCAGGGCTTCTCCTCGGCGGCATTCCACAGCTGGCCGGACATGATGAAATGGGATCCCTATAGCGGCGATTATGGCATGGGCTTCTTCGGCCATGCCTATGCCGCGGCGACCTATCTGGTGAACGATCCGACCTTCGGCTGGCTCGGGTTTGGCGGCGATGTCGACACCACGGGCGATGCGGTGACGATCACCCCCAAGGACGGCGCGCGTGCGCGCCTGTTCGTCGCGCCGGCGGGGCAATGGATCACGCTCGACGCCGGGAAGATCGCCAGCGCGCGCTATATTCCCGCGACCGGCCGCATCACGCTGACGCTCGACGCCGCCACGCCTGCGACGCCCGCCGCACGGCTGTTCGTCACCGCCACGACGCGATCGGCGCGACGCTACGCGCCCTTGGGGGACATCCCGCCGGAGCGCGGCGGCTTTACGGTGACGCTCGGCGCGACCGCGCGCGAGATCGTGCTGGCGCCGCGCTGACCGCGCAACGCGGGGAAAAAATATAAGGGGTCGGTCCTACGCTTGCGTATGCGGATCATGGGTAAGCTCCTTTCCTTCCTCGCGTTCCTGCTGCTGCTGGTGGGAAGCCCCGCATTTGCGCATGAAGGCCATAAAGCCGACATGACCGACGCGGAGCTGGCGCAGATGCGAGCGCAACCGGCCAATGCCAGCCAGGCGACGCCGGCTGGCGCTGCGTCGCAGGGCACGATGGCGATGGAGCACGCGCACGGTGTGGCGCCGGACGCCGCCGCGCCCGCGGCCGCGGACAATCACGTCAAATCTCTCGGCGATTTCCTCGGCCGGCTCCACCCGATGCTGGTCCATGTCCCGATCGGGCTGCTGATGGCGGCGCTGCTCGCCGAATTGCTGTTCATCTGGAAGCCGATGGCCGGGTTCGGCATCGTCGTGCGTTTCCTCGCGGTCGGCGGCGCGCTCGGCGCGGTGGCCGCGGCCTTGCTCGGCTGGTTCTCCGCCGGCTGGCGGCTCCACGACCGGTCCGACACATTGATGGCGCACCGCTGGAACGGCACCACGATCGCCGCGGTCAGCATCGCCGCCGCAATGTTCGCGTTCCGCGCCAACCGCACCCCATTGCGCATCCTGCTCGTCTTCTTCGCGATCGCCCTGCCGATTCAGGGCTATCTCGGAGCGGAGATGGTCTACGGCCCCAACCACCTCGGCCTGTAACGGAAGAAGGGCACCCACATGCATTCATTCAATGCCGGAAAATCCGCGCGCCTCAGGCTGGCCGGCGCCGCGCTGACATTGCTTGCCGCCTGCTCGGGCGTGGCGCAGGCGACGACCTATACGATGTACCGCGATCCCGGATGCGGCTGCTGCAAGAAATGGGCGGAGCACATGCGGTCCGCGCTCAAGGCGCAGATCACGGTGGTCGAGACGCGCGACGTCGCCGCCTTCGCGGACCAGCGCGGCGTGCCGGCGGCGCTGCGCTCGTGCCACACGCTGATCGCGGGCGGCTATGTCATCGAAGGCCATGTCCCTGCCGCCGACATCGCGCGGCTGCTCGCGACGAGGCCCAAGGGCGTCACCGGCCTCGCGGTTCCCGGCATGCCGCTGGGCTCGCCGGGGATGGAAGCCGGCGGGGAGAAAGAGCCCTATCAGGTGATCGCTTTCGGGCCGGGCGGGCGGCGGGTGTTCAGCAGCCATAACCGGTGACCGCGGCGGTCTCCGCGCGATAAATAAAGCAATAAACGGGCCAGATTGAATGACCTGGTGGTGAAATCGCCACGCGCCGTCGCTATAAAGGCGGTAGCGGGTATGGGGATTTTGACCGACCGATGAATGTTACCGACCGTGCGGCGCTGACGCGTCGTGGTTTGCTGGGCGCAGGCGGCCTGGTCGCCGCCGCTGCCATTCTGCCTACACATGCAAGCGCGGCGCTGCCGGCCGCGCCACGCACCTCGCCGCGCGTCGTGCGGCCCGAGCTGATGCGCCGCGCGCTCGCCGCCTTGCAACGCCACGGCGCGCGCGTGCAGCGCGATCGGATGGCGATCGTTGATTTCGACGCCGCATCGGCCGAGCCGCGGTTCCATTTCGTCGATCTGGCGAGCGGCGCGAGCATTGCCAAGCTGGTCGCGCACGGCAGCGGATCGGATCCCGCGCATACCGGCTTCCTCCACCGCTTCTCCAACGCCAACGGCTCGAACGCCTCGTCCGAAGGCGCCTTCCTAGCCGCCGATTATTATATCGGCAAGCACGGCCGGTCGCAGCGTTTGATCGGTCTCGATCCCACCAACAGCAACGCGCTCGCCCGCGCGCTCGTCATCCACGGCGCCTGGTATGCCAATGCCGACATGATCCGCACACACGGCATGCTCGGGCGCAGTCAGGGCTGTTTCGCGGTCGGCGAGCGCGAACTCGCCGAGGTGTTCGAACGGCTCGGTCCCGGCCGGATGATCTACGCCGCGAAGGTGTGACGGGCGAGCGCGGCGATTACTTCCCGATCACGAAATCCTTGAGGCTGCTGACATCGGTCAGCGCATCGGGGGTGACGACGACGGTCGCGCCGGGCACCAGCACGCTTTCGATCGCGGCGCGGGTCGCCGCGGTCATGTCGACATCGCCGAGCTGCATATCCTCGTCGAGCGTCTGCCCGGGCAAGGCGATCCGCGTCCAGCGCCGCGCCCCCGCGGAATCGGCGGACTGGAGCGAGTAGAGATAGGGGTGGCTGATCTGCCGGTTCACCCCGACGGTGGCTCGGCCAATGATCCGCCCGCCGCGGATCACGAACAGGGCGCGATCGGTGGTGCTGACGACGATCGACACCGGCCCGGTCGGCGCGCGCGCCGGATCCCAGAAATCGCGCGCACCCGGCGCGCCTGCCCCGCTCTTCGCCGCCGCGGCGATTACGTCGCCCGCCGGGACCACCGCGGGCAATGCGTCGCGCTTGGTCACCACCACCGTCATCCCGAGCGGGGTCGCGCCGTAGAGCATCTGCGCGAATTTCGCCGGCAGGCGGATGCAGCCGTGCGACGCGGCATGCCCCGGCAGCGCGCCGGCATGAAGCGCGATCCCGTCCCATGTCAGCCGCTGCATGAACGGCATCGGCGCGCTATTGTAGAGGTTGGACCGGTGATCCTTCTCCTTCTGGAGCACGGTGAAGATCCCGGTCGGCGTCTCATGCCCCTTCTTGCCCGACGAGACGGTGGTGATCGCGATCGGCAGGCCGTTGCGATAGACCACCGCGCGCTGCGTCTCGAGGTTGACGACCATCAGGATCGGCCCCGCCGGCGCGGTCTGCGGCGCCCACATATATTCGCCCGCCTTGAGCGCCTTGGCCGATCGCAGTACCGAGGCATTGTCGAGCGTCGCGCGCCCGGTGACGGTGACCGTGGCGGGTTCGGGGGCGGAAACCTGCGGCGCGAGCACGGCGGCGGCGAGCAAAGCGAACATCGACATGCCGGCGCCTTAGCGCGGATGAAGGGCGGTTTGAATCGCGGAAATTTCGCCGCTCCGGCCGATTGCCCGCGCGTGCGGACACATGTTGCGCATAAACAACGCATGAAGTGGATATAGATACGTATAAATAGGCAAATGCGTTATATTTGCTTGATCGAGCAACGAATCGCGCTAGGGGCAGCGCAATCCACGCGGGCCGCGAGCCGCCGCCCGTGCCATATCGCTCTACGGGGAGGAAAGTCGTGAAACAGGGTCTGGCCGGAACATCGCGTCTCGCGTTCGTCATCACCGCCGCCGCGCTCGCGCAACCCGCGCTGGCGCAAACCGCCGCTGCGCCCGAAGCCGTGCCGGCCGCCCCGGCCGACAATAATGCGATCGGCGATGTCGTCGTCACCGCGACGCGGATGGGCGCCACCGCGCTGCAATCCACCCCGATCGCAGTCAATGCGGTGACCGGCGCGCAGATCGCCGATCGCGGCATCCGTGATGCGCAGGACCTCAAGGCCTATGTCCCCAGCCTGCAGGTGTCGGACCTCAACGGCTATGCGCAATTGTTCATCCGCGGGGTCGGATCGAACACGGTCTATATCGGCTCGGACCCGAGCACGACGATCAACCTAGACGGCGTCTACCTCGCCCGCCCGCTGGGCTATTTCAACGAATTCCTCGACGTCGAGCGGGTCGAGGTGCTGCGCGGGCCGCAGGGCACGCTCTATGGCCGCAATTCGGTCGGCGGCACGGTCAATATCATCTCGCGCACCCCGTCGGACACGTTCGAGGGGCAGGTCCAGGCACTCTACGGCACGTACAACCGCTATGGCGTGCAGGGCTATGTTTCCGGCCCGCTGACCGAAAGCGGCGTCCGCGCCAGCCTGGCGTTCGACGTCTCGGGGCACGACGCCTATCGCAAGAACGTCTCGACCGGCGGCGATGTCGAGGACAATCGCTCGTTCGGCGTGCGCGGTCAGGTGCTGATCCCGCTGGGCGGCCACGATACGTGGACCTTGCGCGCGGATTATTCGCGCCAGGCCGGCGCGCTCGGCGGCGCGATCAAGCTGCTGCGCCCGGACGGCAATGCGCTCGACGATTCGATCCTCGGCGATTTCTCCAAGGTGTCGATGAACGACCCCAACCGCACCGTGCTGAAGAATTACGGCTTCGCCAGCGATGCCTCGTTCCAGCTCGCGCCGGGGCTCACTCTGCGCTCGCTGACCAGCTATCGCGGGATCGACGGCTCGATCGTCGCCGATGCCGACGCGAGCTCGATGGCGATCCTCGCCGATTACGTCACTCCGATCAGCCAGCAGCAGTTCAGCCAGGAATTCACGCTCAACGGCAAGAGCCGCGCGCTCGATTACGTGCTCGGCGCTTATTATTTCCAGGAGGTCGATCGCGAGCCGCAGGTCGTGCCGATCCTCGCCGCGGGGATTTCGCATGTCCAGCAATCGCGGCTCTTCGCGCGCGCCGCGGCGGTGTTCGGGCAGGTCGAATATCACGTCAATGAAATGGTCTCGCTGGTCGCCGGGCTGCGCTACACCGCCGAGCGCAAACATTATCAGCTCGACGATTATTTCACCGCCTCGACCTCGACCAACCCGGCGATCGTCCGCGCCGCGCCGGTGCTGTCGGGCGTGCCCGGTCTCCCCGATCCGTTCACGGTCGACACGGTGCGCCGCGATCATGCGCTGACCCCGAAATTCGGCATCAACATCCGCCCGGCGAGCAACGCGCTCGTCTATCTGTCGGCGACGCGCGGGTTCAAGAGCGGCGGGTTCGATTATGGCGCGAACAACGCGGTCGACGCCGCCGCCGGCTATGGCCCGGAGAAATTGTGGTCGTATGAAATCGGCCTCAAGAGCGACTGGTTCAACCGCCGGCTGCGCGTCAACCTCGACGCTTTCTATTATGATTACACCGACCTGCAGGTCGAGAATTTCGTCCGCATCGGCAATTCGTTCGGCGCGCGGACGCAGAATGCCGCCACCGCGCATGTGAAGGGGGTCGAGCTCGAACTGCAGGGCCGCCCGGTCGCCGGGCTCGAGCTGTTCGGCAATGTCGCCTATCTCGACGCGCGTTATGCGCGTTACGATGCGGCCTATGTCACCGCGTTCGGCACGTTCGACGCCGCGGGCAAAAGGCTCAACAACGCGCCGCGCTGGTCGGCGACCTTCGGCGGCACCTATACGCAGGATCTCGGCAATGCCGGATCGGCGTTCGTCGGGGTCGACGCGCATGTCCAGTCGACGGTCTATTTCACCCCCGCCAACGACGGGGTGAACGGCGTGACCGGCTATCCCGAGCAGCAGCGCGGCTATGGCGTGCTCGGCGCGCGGATCGGGTGGAACAGCGCGGACAAATTGTGGAAGTTCACCGTATCGGGCAGCAACCTCACCGATCGGCAATATGTCACCGGCACCGCGGGCTATACCGCCGCGATCGCCGGCCGCCCCGGCCGCCCGCGCGAGGTGATCGCGCAGATCAGCCGGAAATTCTGAGCCTAAACGGCGCCGCGATGTGGATTGACGCGGCGCAGCATTTGCCTATGACCGATCACGCGACAGGTTCCCCTTGACCGGGGATTGAAAGGGAACGGGGTTCGAAACCCCGGCTGCCCCTGCAACTGTGAGCGGCGAGCCACCGTGCCACATGCCATTGGGATCGACATCCTGAGAAGGCGGCACGGAGCGGCATTGACCCGCAAGCCAGGAGACCTGCCCGTCGCGGTCGTCCTTCGACCGGCCAGGGTGCGCCGGACGGACGGGGGTCAAACCCGCGAGACGACAAGCAACCAGCCCCGGTGCGCATCGCGCGCCGGCGCATGTCGTCATGTGGGAGACTATGAAGCTTCTCTATCCAATCGCGGGCGTCGCGCTGATCGCGCCCAGCCCCCTTTTCGCCCAATCCGCCAACCAGCCGCCGGTATCGGCGCCGGCGCCCGACGCCGCCGCCACGCCCGATGCCGACGGCACCGTCGTCGTCACCGCGATGCGCGCGCCCGTCGCGATCGATCGCGTCGCGGCGTCGGTCACCGTGCTCGACAAGAATGCGATCGACCGCGCCGGCGACATGTCGGTTTCCGATCTGCTGCTGCGCACCCCCGGGGTCACTATGTCGCGCAACGGCGGTTATGGCACCGCGACCAGCCTGCGCATCCGCGGTGCAGAGAGCGATCAGACGGTGGTGGTGATCGACGGGGTCAAGCTCAACGATCCGTCGGCGACCGGCGGCGGCTATAATTTCGCCAATCTGCTGACCGGCGACGCCGGGCGGATCGAGGTGCTGCGCGGGCCGCAGTCGATCTTGTGGGGCAGCCAGGCGATCGGCGGGGTGGTCAATGTCGTGACCCCGCTGCCCGAAAAGCGGCTCGAGGGCAGTTTCGATATCGAGGCGGGCAGCCGCGATACCGTCAGCGCGCGCGCGGCGATCGGCGGCAATGACGGGCCGCTCGCATGGCGCGTCGGCGGGCAGGCCTTCACCACCCGCGGCATCTCCGCGATCGCCCCCGATTTCGGCGGGCGGGAACTCGACGGCTATACCAACCGCTCGATCGCCGGGCGTGCAGTGCTGACGATCACGCCCAACGTCAGCGCCGAACTGCGCGGCTATTATGCCAACGGCCGCGCCGGGATCGACGGATTCAGCGGCGACACCCCCGAATATACGCTCAACCGCGAATTCGTCGGCTATGCCGGCCTCAATGTCGCGCTGCTCGACGGGCGGTTCCGCAACCGGTTCGCTTATGGCTACACCAACACCGATCGCGACAACTACAATCCGGCGCGTGCGCGGACGCTGACCTTCGACGCGGCAGGGCGCAACGAACGGCTCGAATATCAGGGCAGTTTCGCGATCGCGCGCGGGGTCGACGCGGTGTTCGGCGCGGAGAATGAGGTGAGCCGCTTCCGCAGCGTCTCGCCCGCCGCCAGCCTGTCGGTGCCGATCCCCGCGCCCGCACGCGGCCGGGCGGAGATCACCAGCTTCTACGGCCAGCTCAACGCCGCGGTGATCGCCGGGCTGACGCTGACCGCGGGGGTGCGCAACGACGATCACAGCCGCTACGGCGGCAAGACCCTGTTCGCCGGCGGCGGCGCCTGGGCGTTGCCCACCGGCACCGTGTTCCGCGCGAGCTATTCGGAAGGCTTCAAGGCGCCGACGCTCTACCAGCTCTTCTCCGAATATGGGAACCAGGCGCTGCGCCCCGAACGCGCGAACGGATGGGAAGCGGGGGTCGAACAGCGTTTCCTCGACGGGCATGTCGCGCTCGGCGCGACCTATTTCGAGCGGCGCTCGAACGACCTCATCATCTACAACGGCTGCTCGACCGGCGCGATCGACTCGATGTGCCTCGTCCCCGGCAGCACCACCCAGCGCCGCTTCGGCTATTACAAGAACGTCTCGCGCGCCTTCGCCAACGGCATCGAGGCGGCCGGGCATGTCGCGCTCGGCAAGCGGCTGACGATCGACGGCAATTACAGCTGGACCGCATCGGAGGATCGCTCGCCGGGCGTCGCCACGTTCGGCCGGCAATTGCCGCGCCGCCCGCGCCACGCGTGGAACGCCAGCGCCGATTACAGCTTCCCAGGCGGTCCGTCGTTCGGCGCGGCGGTGCGCTGGTCGGGCGATACGTTCGACAGCGCGACGAGCAATGTCGTGCTCGCTTCTTATACGTTGGTCGACCTGCGCGCCGAGCTGCCCGTCACCCCGGGGCTGCGGCTGTTCGTGCGCGGCGAAAACGTGTTCGACGAGAAATATGAGACCGTCTATCGCTACGGCACCCTCGGCCGCAGCATCTATGCCGGCTTCCGGGGGCGCTTCTGATGCGTGCGCCGTTCATGAAAGGAGCAACGACGATGACCCGATCCGATGCGCGCGTCTCCACGCTGTGGATCATGCTGCTGACGCTGGCGAGCGCGCTCACCACCCTGGCGCTCGCCTGCGCGACGCCGTTCACCGCGCTCGCCGCGCTGGCGGCGACGCAGTTGCGCGCGCGCGACGGCATCGTGCTGATGATCGCGAGCTGGGCATTGAGCCAGGCGACCGGTTTCTGCCTGCTCGGCTATCCGCGCGACGCATCGACCTTGCTATGGGGCGCGACGCTGGGGCTGGCGGCGATCGCCGCGGTCGTCGGTGCGCGCGTCGCCGCCGATCGCGTCGCGCCGGGCCGCGTGCTGCTGCGCATCGCGGTCGCCTATCTCGGCGCGACGATCGGGTTCAAGATCGTCCAGCTCCTCGGCGCGGTCGGGCTCGGCGGGGTGGATATCGCGCTGTCGCCGGCGATCAACGCGCGGCTGTTCGCGCGCAACGCCGCGATCCTCGCCGGGCTGTATCTGCTCTATCGCACGCTCGTCGCGGCGGGGCTCCCCGCCGCGCCGCGCGACCGGCCGGTCGCCGCATGCTGAAGCCCGTCCCCGGCGGCGCGGCGGTGGTGGCGTGCAACACCTGCCGCAACGCCGCGGGGGCGGCGCTCGTCGCGGCGTTGCGCCGGGTGCAGGGCGGCGACGCGGCCTATGCCGGGGTCGCGGTGCAGGAGATGCCGTGCCTGTTCGCCTGCCGCGAGTCCTGCGCCGTCCACCTCCGCGCGCCGGGCAAGGTCGGTTATGTCCTCGGCCGGTTCGACCCGACCGACGAGGCGGCGCGCGCGATCCTCGATTACGCGCGCGCTTATGCCGCGAGCGAGTGGGGGCAGGTGCCGTACCGCGACTGGCCCGAGGGGGTGAAGGGCCATTTCATCACCCGCACTCCGCCTGAAGGATATGTCGTCGCATGAGGATGTTCGGATCGGTCGCCGCGTTCGAGACCGCGCTCGCCACCCTCCCCGCCCCGGATCGCGTCGCGCGCGATGCGGCAGCGGCGCGACAGGCGCAACTCACCAAACCGCCCGGCTCGCTCGGCCGGCTGGAGGAAATCGCATTGTTCGTCGCCGGCTGGCACGGCGCCGCGCGGCCACGCATCGCGCGCGGCCGCGCATTGGTGTTCGCCGGCAACCACGGCGTCGTCGCACGCGGGGTGAGCGCCTTTCCCGCCGCGGTGACCGCGCAGATGGTAGCGAATTTCGCCGCCGGGGGCGCGGCGATCAATGCGCTCGCCGCTGCCGCCGGGCTGGCCCTGTCGGTCGTCCCGCTCGATCTCGACCGACCGACCGAGGATTTCACCACCGGCCCGGCGATGACCGCCGATGACTGTCTCGCCGCGCTCGACGCCGGCGCCGCGGCGATCGGCGATGCCGATCTGCTGGTGCTCGGCGAGATGGGGATCGGCAACACCACCGCCGCCGCCGCGCTCGCCGCGGCGAGCTTCGGCGGGGCGGGGGCGGACTGGGTCGGCCCCGGCACCGGGGTCGATGCGGCCGGGGTGCAGCGCAAGGCGGCGGTCGTCGACATGGCGTTGGCGCATCACGCCGGGCACCTCGACCAAGCGTTCGAGATCCTGCGCCGGGTGGGCGGGCGCGAGATCGTCGCGATCGCCGGCGCGATCATCGCCGCGCGCCACGCACGCATCCCCGTGCTGCTCGACGGCTTCATCGGCACCGCCGCGATCGCCCCGCTGGCGCACGGCAATGCCGCGATCACCGACCATTGCCTCGCCGGGCATTGTTCGGCCGAGCCGGGGCACCGCGGCTTGCTCGACCGGCTCGGGCTGTCGCCGCTGCTCATGCTCGACATGCGATTGGGCGAGGGCAGCGGCGCGGCGGTGGCGGCGCAGATCGTCCGCGCCGCGCTCGCCGCGCATGATGAAATGGCGACCTTCGCCGAGGCCGGCGTCGCCGGGGGATGACGCGCTTCGCGCTCCACCTGCTGCGACACGGCGCGCCGGTCGTCACCGGGCGGATGCTCGGGCATCACGATGCCGAGGTTACGGCGGGCGGCATCGCGGCATGCGTCGCGCAGGCGCGAGGACTTCCGCCGGTCGATGCCCTAATCGCCTCCGATCTCACCCGCGCACGACGCTGCGCCGAGGCGATCGGCACGCCGCGGCGCGACCCGCGCTGGCGCGAACTCGATTTCGGCGCGTGGGACGGGCTGGCGGCGAGCGATATCGACCCCGTCGCGCTGGCGTGCTTCCACGATGACCCGGATGCTCACCCGCCCCCCGGCGGCGAAAGCTGGTCGGCGCTGGTCGCGCGGGTCGGCGCGGCGATCGACGATCTCGCCCCCGTCCCGACATTGGTGGTGACCCATGGCGGGGCGATGCGTGCCGCGCTCGCGCATCTCTGCGGGCTGAGTCTCGCCGCGACCTGGGCGTTCGACCTGCCCTATGCCGCGATGCTGTCGCTCACCGTGTGGGAGGGACAATCGCGCCGCGCGCAGATCAACGAGCTGCGGCAATGCGATCGCTGATCGTCGCGCTCGCCTTCCTCACCCGCCTGCCGATGCCGCGGCTTGCCGCCGATGCGCGCGATTTCGCGCGCGCGGTACGGCTCTATCCGGTCGCCGGGCTCGCGATCGGCGTGCTGGTGGCGGGCGCGGGATGGCTCGGCGGACGGATCGATCCGTGGCTCGGCGCGCTCGCCGCGACGACATTATGGATATGGGCGACGGGCGCGCTCCACCTCGACGGGCTGGGCGACGTCGCCGACGGGCTCGGCGCCGCGCACGGCGATCGCACCCGGCTTTTGCAGGTGATGCGCGATCCGCACATCGGCAGCTTCGGCGTCACCGCGATCGCGCTGCAACTCGCCGCCAAGCTGGTACTGCTCCACCTTGTCCTGCCGACTAGCTGGCTTGCGCTGATCGCGATCCCCGCCGCGGCGCGGCTCGGGCCGCTGGCCTGGGCGCGGTTCCTGCCCCCGCTGCGCGACAGCGGTTTGGGCGCGAGCATCGCCGGCGCGATCACGCTGCCGATATTGGCCGCATGGGGCCTCGCGCTGGCCGCTGCCTGCTTGCTGTTGCCACCGCTCGCTACGGCGCCGGTGCTGATCGGCGCATTCGGCTGGTGGGCGCATCACCGCCTCGGCGGGGTCACCGGGGATGTCCACGGCGCGGGAATCGAGCTGGTCGAAACCGGGCTGCTGCTCGCCTTCGCGCTTCGCCTCGGGTGAGACGATAGCTAAGCCCTTCGGTTCCCGCGCAATATCCATATACTCCGACATTTATTGCTGGACATTTGCAACAAATCCGCGAATTTCGCCGAAGCCCCCCGCCGTCAGGGCGATATTGCTGCCGCGGCAGGGGCATCTTTAGGGGAGGAATGCTCCGGGCGTCCTCCACCCGCTTGCGGGCAACTCTCTCCTGGAGCGCGGTCGCGCCATCCCCTCCCCCCGGGCAGCAGGCCGCGCTCCCTCCACTGCCCCCGGTCCTTACCCGCAAATTGGCAGCCTTTCCGGGATAGCGACATCGCGCCGCGGAAACCCCTCTTGTTAACGCTCACATTTCGCGGTTATTGTCGGCGCATTAGATGGAGGGGATGGCGGAATGCCCGAAGGGACCGTCGACAGCCTGGTTTCGACGATAACCGGCATATTGTCGCCACATGGCGCGGGCGCGAGCTACACGCCCGGCGATTTCAGCGTGCATTTCTTCATGCAGCTCGCGGTGATCCTTCTCGCCTGCCGTCTGGTCGGCTGGGCGGGTCAGCGGATGCTCGGCCAGCCGCAGGTCGTGGGGGAGATGATCGCCGGCGTCGTGCTGGGCCCGTCATTGCTCGGGCTGTTCTTTCCCGACTTTCAGCTGGCGCTGTTTCCCAAGGAGACCCGCAACGTCCTCTACGCCGGCGCGCAGCTCGGCGTGGGGCTTTATATGTTCATGGTCGGGCTGACGCTCCGGCTCGATCATTTCCAGGCGAAAGCGCGCAGCGCCGGGGCGGTGTCCGCCGCCGGGATCGTCGCGCCCTTCGTGCTCGCCGCCCTTGTCACGCCGTCGCTGCTGTCGGTCGACGGCCTGTTCGCGCCGGGAATCGGCCAGGGCAGCGCCACGCTGTTCATGGGGGCCTGCATCGCGCTGACCGCTTTTCCGATGCTGGCACGGATCATCAACGAACGCGGTCTGGCGGATTCGTCGCTCGGGACATTGTCGCTGACCGCCGGCGCGTTCGACGATGCCGCATCGTGGTGCGTATTGGCCGTGGTGCTGGCGACGTTCGGCGGCGGCGCCGGACTGGCGATACTCGCGATCGGCGGCGCGACATTATATGTCGGCTTCATGCTGCTATGGGGCCGGCGGCTGCTCGCGCCGCTCGGCCGCATCGTCGAGGCGCAGGGCAGCATGAGCACCAATGTCCTGGCGCTCACGATGCTGCTGTTCTGCCTCTCCGCCTTCGTGATGGACGCGATCGGCATTCACGCCATTTTCGGCGGCTTCATCCTCGGCGCCTGCATGCCGCGCGGCGCCTTCGTCGACGAGCTGAAACGCAAGGTCGAGCCGCTGGCAGTCGTGCTGCTGCTGCCGATGTTCTTCACCTATTCGGGGCTCAATACGCGCCTCGACATGGTCAATTCGGCGTCGCTGCTGCTCGTTGCGCTCGGCATCCTGGCGGCGTCGGTGCTGGCGAAATTCGGTGCCTGCTGGGCAGCGGCACGGCTTGCCGGCGAGGATAATCGCACCGCGCTCGGCATCGGCGCGCTGATGAACTCGCGCGGCCTGATGGAATTGATCATCATCAATATCGGCCTGCAGAAGGGGATCATCGGCCCCTCGCTGTTCTCGATGCTGGTGCTGATGGCGATCGTCACCACGATGATGGCGGGGCCGTTGTTCGAGCTCGTCTACGGCGCGAAAGCGCGCGCCGACGGCGAGCTCGCCGCGCTGAAGGCGGGGTAGGAGCGCGTCTCCACAAAACGGACAATCGACGGGAGGAAATGATGAGCAAGGCTTTCAGGCCGCTGTTGGCGGCCGCACTGCTGGCGTTCGCGGCGTCGGCCGCGCCGGCGCAGACCGGGGCGGACGCGCCGATCGTGCTGGCCGTCGATACCCGTTCGCCGGGCCCCCGGATCGATCGCAACCTGTTCGGCCAGTTCGCGGAGCACCTCGGCACCGGGATTTACGGCGGCGTCTGGGTCGGCCGGGATTCGTCCATTCCCAATGTGCGCGGCATCCGCAAGGACGTGGTCGCCGCGTTGCGCGCGATCAAGGTGCCGAATGTACGCTGGCCCGGCGGATGCTTCGCCGACGAATATCATTGGCGCGACGGCATCGGCCCGGCGAAGGGCCGGAAGGTGTCGATAAACTCCAACTGGGGCGACGCGGTAGAACCGAACAGCTTCGGCACCGACGAATTCTTCGACTTCATCGACCAGATCGGCAGCGAAGCCTATGTCTCGGTCAATCTCGGCTCCGGCACCGTCAAGGAAGCGGCCGACTGGCTGGCCTATATGACGGCGGACCCAAAGACCACCGCCGGCCAGGAGCGCGCGGCGAACGGGCATCCGGCGCCCTATAAGGTCAAATATCTCGGCATCGGCAATGAATCCTGGGGCTGTGGCGGCTCGTTCAGCGGCGACGAATATGTCGCGCTGATGCGGCCATTTGCGCGCTTTGTGCGCAACTATAACCCCGCCCAGACGGGCGACGAGACGATGCGGCGTATCGCGGTGGGGCCGGGTGACGCCAAGCTCGATTACACCGAAGCGGTCATGAAGGCCTATAAGGACCATAATTGGGCCTGGAGCATCGAGGGCTTGTCGCTCCACAGCTATACCACCGCGGGCTGGCCGCCATCCTATGCAAGCGAGAATTTCGACGAAGCGGCTTATGCCAGCCTGATCAAATCGACATGGGACATGGATAAGCTCATCCTCGCCCATGCCGCGGTGATGGACAAATATGATCCGGAGAAGAAAGTCCCGCTCGTCGTGGACGAATGGGGCGTCTGGCTGAAGCCCAATGCAGGCACCAACCCGGGGTTTCTCCAGCAGCAGAATTCGCTGCGCGACGCGATCATCGCCGCGCTCAACCTCAACATCTTCGCGCGCCACGCCGATCGCGTGCGGATGGCGAACATCGCCCAGATGACCAATGTGCTGCAGGCGATGATCCTGACCGACGGGCCGAAGATGGTGCTGACGCCGACCTATCACATCTTCAAAATGTACCTGCCCTTCCAGGACGCGACATTCGTTCCGCTCAAGCTCGACGCGGGCAGCTATACGCATGGCGCGGTGACGATGCCGCGGCTCGACGCAATCGCGGCGCGCGATACGGCCGGCAAATTGTGGCTTGCGCTCACCAACGTCGATCCGCACCGCGCCGCGCGGATCGAGGCGAGCGTCGCCGGGATGACCGTCCACGGCGCGCGCGGAGAGATATTGAGCGCGCCGCGCTTCGATGCGGTCAACAGCTTCGCCTCGCCGGAGGTGGTGCGTCCGAAGCCCTTCACCGGCGTCGTGAAGGACGGGCGTGCGGCGCTCGTCATTCCCGCGAAATCCGTCGTGGTGGTGGCGATCGACTGACCGGCTATCGGTCCGGCAACGTGACCTTGCGTTGCGATGGTGATCGGCGCAGCTAGGGCGGCCAGAGGAGGAATGCGATGCCGACGCCGGTGAAGAAGGGCGATGTGCCGAGATCTGAAGACGATAAGAGCGCGATTGCCCCGGAATCCTCCAGAGGATCCGGGCGGCGGCTTCGCGGCGCGGTCGCGCATTATCTCGGCACCGCCATCGTTTCCGGACGGATCGCGCCGGGCGAGACGCTCACCGGCGAGGTCGCCAATGCCGAGGCGCTGAGCGTCTCGCGCAGCGCCTATCGCGAGGCGGTTCAGGTGCTGACCGCCAAAGGTCTGTTGGAAAGCCGGCCCCGGGCGGGAACCCGCGTTCTGCCGCGCAGCCGCTGGAATATATTGGACCCGACGTTGCTTGCCTGGGCGTTCTCCGGTGAGCCCGACATCAATTTCGTCCGCGATCTGTTCGAATTACGGGCGATTGTCGAACCGGCGGCGGCGCGGCTGGCGGCGGCGCGGCGGAGCAAGGAAGACTTGAAGGCGATGAAGGACGCGCTCGGCGCGATGCGCCGCCATACGCTCGCGACGGAGGCGGGCCGGATCGCGGACCGGGATTTTCACGAGGCGATTCTCGCCGCGACCCAGAACAGCGCACTGACCGCGCTGACCGCCAGCATCGGCGCGGCGGTGAACTGGACGACGCAGTTCAAGCAGCGGATGCGTGCCCTGCCGCGCGATCCGTTGCCCGGCCATGTCCGCGTTTACGACGCGATCGCCGCCGCTGACGCGGATGCCGCGGCCGCGGCGATGCACACGCTCGTCGATCAGGCGCTGGAGGACACGCGCGCCGCGATCACCAATCTCGCCGCCGATCGGGAATAGCGCGACGAGACAGGCGCCGCGGCGGCGAGCTCGGACATGCCTTAGCGTCGCAGCGCTGCATCTCCCCAGACGACCGGATCGGGGAAACGCATCGCCGTCGGTGCCCGCGCGACCAGCTCGATCAGCTTCACGCCGCGCACATCCGCGGCGATCGCGACCGGCTTCTCGCCAAACCGCAACGGCGGCGTCCGCGCGAGCAACTTGCCATCGCCATAGACGGTGAAGGTCACCGGCTGGCTGCGATCTCGCGCGGACTGATCGATCCCGACCGTGGCAGTGAAGCGCGCATAGCCCGCGTTGCGCACCTCGAGCCGTGAATTGGCGAGCACGCCGATGCCGGTGTCATAACGTTGACCGCTGATCGTCAATTGCTGGCCATAAGGCGTGGCGTCCGCCTGCGCACCGCCCCAGCCGCCGTAACGCGGTGGCTCGCGGCTGGCACGCGTGCCGAGCCAGGGGAGCAGCGCGCGATAGATCATTGGCTCCGCCTCGGGCACCGTCACCCCGTCGACCGCGGGGTTCACGCTGCCCGGCTGTTCGGACAGGTAAAGGCCATCCGCCAGACGGCGGGTGCCCTTGGCGGTAAATAGCAGCGTCTCCCGCGCGCCGAGCGCGAAATTCTGCTGCCCGCGGAAGCGGCTGTGGCCACCGCGCCACACGTCGGTCAGCTCGATATCGGCATCCGGCAGGAATTTCATGTGCGATGCCAGCAGCGTCGCCTCGATCGGCGCCGAGGTACGGTTGAGGATCGCGACCGCGCGGTCGCCGTTGCTCAGCGCCTTGACGAAGATCGACACCTCGTCCGAATCGAACGCGAGCACCGCCTGGTTGCCCGCGGGATCCTGATTGAGCGCGATGACGCGGCTGTTGCCGAGCAGGTCGATCAGCGCGCGATCCGCCTTGCGAAGGTCGTAACCGATCATCAGCGGCGCGTTCAGCATCGCCCATAAGCTGAAGTGCGAGCGTGCTTCGACCAGATGGTTCGCGTCGAAATCGCCGCTGCCGACGAACAGCATGTCGGGGTCGTTCCAGGACCCCGGATGCGCATAAAGCGCGCGCCGCGCCGCGCTGTCGAGATTGTGCAGCATCCGGCTCCATTTGGGCGAAATATCCTCGCTGGTGCGCGATATGCTGCCCACGTCCTTTGCCCAGGAACGCACGTCGGCCGAGCCCCAGAGGCAGATGGAGTAGATGAAGTCATTGTCCGGCTTGACGCTTTCGATCGCGGTCCCGACCTGCTGATAGAGCCGCCGCACCGCCGCGACGTCGGTCGCCCCCACCGAATCGCTGTCGATCAGCGGATCGAGCGCGCGATAGACGCCGGCCCTGACCAGCGGATTGCTGGCCGGCAGCCCGCGAATGCCGCATCCGTCGACCTTGATCAGGTCAAACCCCCATTCCTGGAAATAGAGGCGGATGTCCTGCTCGACATGGCCGTAGAGACCGACCTCGCGCTCGGCGACGCTGCCCTCGGGCTGATTGGCGAAATTCGACGTATAGATCTGCCCGCAACTGTTGCGGCCGATGTCGGAATAGATGCCCGCTTTCAATCCCATCGCGTGCAGCCGATCGGTGAGCGGGCGAAAACTGGTGCGGCCGTCGGGCAATCGGGCGGAGGGAAATTTTGCCGCGCGGATGACCATCCGGCCGTCAGGCTGGTTGCGGCGCAACCACCAGCCGTCGTCGATGTCGATATAGCGATAACCCTTCTGCGCCAGCCCCGAATCGACGATAATACGCGCGGAAGCGAGCACTTTCTCCTCGTCGATGTCGCTGTTGAACGCATTCCAGCTCGCCCAGCCCATCGGCGGCAGCGCCGCCGCGCCCCGGGCATAAGCCGTCCAGCGCGCGGTCGGATCGAGCGGATCGGCGGATGCGGCGAGCGGCGCGACCGCCTGCATTGCGGCGGCCAGCAGCAAGGCACCGCGCGTGACGAGCCGGCGCGACGACGACGATGAACGGTTCGTCATGGATCAGAAAGCCAGATTCTTGCCGAAGAACGGCAGCACGAAATTCTGGAAACGCACGGCGACATCGTTGGTATGTGTCCCCGAGTAGATTTCGAAGCTGTTCGCGACACCATAATTGTCGAGTATCTGATGCAGCTTCTGCGCATCATCCTTCAGACTATCCTGATCGCCGACATCGATCGCGATCGCCCGATATTGGCGCAGACGCGCGATATATTGATCGACAAAGGCCAGCGGGGCATTCGCCGCCCAGCGGGCCAGCACGTCGCGCTTCTGCGCTTCGTCGCCGGTCGGCAGATCGAAGTAGAAGGGCGGGTTCTTCGGATCGGGCGACCAGGCGGAGGCCGCGGCGAATTGCGCGCGCACCCCCCATGGCAAGGCCGCGGTGTCGGCCATTGTTTTCGTCGTCTTGAGCGCGGCTTCGGCTTCCGGACTCAACGGCATCGCGCCCCGCGCCGAAAGGCAGCAGGGGCTCATCATATAAAGCGCGCCGAACACGTCGGCATGCTTCATCCCGATACGGCTTGCGCCATAACCGCCCATCGAATGCCCGACGAGCCCACGACTTTCCCGCCGGGCGATCGTGCGATAATGCGCATCGATATAGGCGACCAGATCGCGCGAGACGAAGGTTTCGAAATCGCCCGTCGTGGGGGAACTCGAATACATCGATCCGTTGTGCACCGTCTTGCTATCGGGAAACACGACGATCATGTCCTTCACCCCGCGCGCGAACGCGCCCTCGACCGTCTGGGGGACATGAATCTCGCCCGACCATTGCTCCGCGCCGATCGAATAGCCGTGCAGCGCATAGACCACCGGATAGCGACGCTTCGGATCCTTCGCGTAACCGGGCGGCAACATGACCAGCACATCGCGGTCGGCGGCATTGCCCTCCAGATTGCCCTCCAGCGCCGGCGAATGCACCTTGATCCGCTCGACGGTGACCGGTTTAGCGGACGGTTCGACCGCCGGCACATTGGTCTTGACCTGCGCGGCGGCGGGGGACGCCAGGGCGAGCGTCGGCAGCGCGACGCTCGCGATCAGCACCCTCAGCAAATTCTTCCTCATATCATTATCCTCTCTCGAACCTCGATCCCTGTCGGGACGTCGCTTTCATTTGTCCGCTTAATTGCCGCCGAAACGATCACCCGCCGCGCAGCATCTGCATGACCATCGCGCGGATGCGGCCGTAATTTCCTACCGCGAGCGGCCCCAGAATGCCGTGTCGCTCCTCGGGAATGTGGCGCAGCGGATGCCCGTCCGGCCGGAACACATAATGATCGAACAGCGCGCGCCATGCGGCGCGTTCGGCGGGCGGCCGCTCGGCGATGGCGATCATCGCCAGCATCATCGCGGTATTGGGCGCGTCCGGTCCGGCGCTGAACTCGTCCCACCAGTAATTGACGAGCAGATTGATCGACCCCGTCGCCTCGACCCGGTGCCACCACAATTTCGGCAGGTAAAGCGCGTCGCCGGCCTCGAGCTCGGCGACCGTCGCGCGGGCCTCGGCCGATGCGGAGGTCGCTAGGCTGGTCGCCCGGCCGGACATCGTGAAATCGACCGGCCCGATATGAAGGTCGGCAACCGCCTGCGGCGGATAGAGGGTGAAGCGGCGGCGGCCCGACACCACGCAGGCGATATTGTCGAACGTGTCGTTGTGACATGCAATGTCCGACCTATTGCCGATCCACAGCCGCGGCTGAACCGTGGATAGCAGCGGGCCGAGATTGTTCTCCGCCGCGAATCCCGGCAGATATTGCGCCGTATCGAGAGACCCGACGTAGACGGTCGGCGCGCCCGGCACGTTCGCGCTGGCGAGAATGCGGTCGAGCGCATCGGCGAGATCGGTGTCGACCCGGTCGAAATCGAAGCCGTCCAGCCTTTCGTTATAGGAATAGCGCCCCGCCTTCCCCACGAAGGCCTCTGCGCGGGTCGCGCTCGCGAAGCGCAGAAGATAGGCGCGCAACGCGACCGGCGATGTGGCGGCGGCGCGCACGACCGGCCAGTCGTTGACCAGGCCACGCACCACCACCGGCTCGCAGCGCGCCGCGATCTCGCGGAACTGCGCCGGATCGGCAAAGGGATCGGCCGCTATCTCCGGCACCGCTATCGTCATGCAAGCAGCCGGGCGTTGCGCCGCCGCGCGAGAACGGCGATCTGGTTCAACGAAAAGGTCATGCACATCGCCGCCTGCAGATATCCCTTGCGGAACAAAGCGGCGATTTCGACGTCGGGCAGATCGTTCAGGCCGTCGCGGCTGACGGTATAGAGCCCGTCGAGATCGAGCCGCTTCCCGTCATCGAAGGTCAGCGAGATATCGAGCGGTTCGACCAACCTCAGTCGCAGCAACTCACCGATGAACGCGCGAGTCTCATGAATGCCGCTGTGCAATTGCCCGAGTATCATCTGGATCTTGCGCAGCGCTTCGGTCGGCGTGCCGCCGTCATCGAAGAGGGCGATATCCGCCCCCGCACCGAACCGAGGATGTCCCGGCTGGACGGCGATATTCTCGTCCGCGACATGAAAACCCTGCCGTTGCAATTCGAGCGGGCGGAACGTCGCGGCCTTCTCGCCGGCCTCGAACAAAGTCTCCCCCGGTTCGAAACCGAACAGCGCGGCGGCATAGAATTCCCCGGTGGCCGGGTCTTTCGCGAGAAAGATCGGACATGCGCTTGCGGCCGCGGGAAACTCGCCGAGAACGATCATCACGAAATGCGGATGGGCGACGCCGGCATCGCTGCGAATCGCGAGATTGCGGTGCGCCTGATCGTTCAAAATCTCAAACTCGGCCGCCATCCCGCTCTCCCAGCCTTTGTTGTGCGGCGGTGTTGTACGCCACCTGCACCGCCTTTGTAGGGCCTGAATAGCAGGTTCGAAAACGCTGACAAATAATTCTTGATAGCGCTACCTTTTCGCGTTACCCAAAGCGCAGACCGGAACCGCAGATTCCGGAGTCGAGGGGATTTGGCGGCCTGACCGCACTGAAACTTCGTCTCCGGCAAACTCTGCATCGAGGTCGTCAGCCTCGGGGAAGGTGGTTGGCGTCGAAGCCGTCCCGACGCGAGAATGATCAGGACGGGGGAGGATGTGATGAAGAAGCAATCCAATTCGCGGGTGAACGGTGCGCGCGCGACCAGGCGCTTGTTGCTGACCGCCGCACCGGGCGTCGTTGCACTGACGATCGCCGCGCCGGCAATCGCGCAGGACGCTACGACGACGCTCGCCAGCCCGTCGGAAACGCCGAACGATATCGTCGTCACGGGCCTGCGCGCGTCGCTGCAGCGCAATCTCGACATCAAGCGCGATTCGCCCGGCGTGGTCGACGCGATCTCGGCCGAAGACATCGGCAAGTTCCCGGATTCGAACGTCGCCTCCGCGATGCAGCGCCTGCCGGGCATCTCGATCCAGCGCTCGGGTGCGCGCGGTGATGCGACCGGCGTCACCATCCGCGGGTTCGGCCAGGACTTCATCGATACTTTGTACGACGGCCGCCATATCTCGACCGCAACCGGCAATCGCGGCGTAGACTTCACCACGATCGGCTCCGATTTCGTCGGCCGTCTCAGCGTCTACAAGACGCCGGACGTCGAGCTTTCGACCAGCGCGATCGGCGGGATCATCGACGTCTCGCTGCCCAAGCCGTTCGACCGCGACGGCTTCCACCTTGCCGCCACCGCTGCCGGCTCGCTCCAGTCGCGCGACAAGAATGCGCGCGCCACCGGCGGCCTGCTGGTATCCGACACCTTTGCGGACAATACGATCGGCGTGCTCGCCGACGTGGCCTATACCCGTCGCGACACGACGTCGAACCACGTCTTCATCCCCGGCTGGATCGGCGCGCATTTCGCGCCCTGCCAGTCCGGGCCGATCGGCACGGATTGTTCGCCGACGAACGATCCGGCGAGCGCGGCCTGGGCGACGCCTAGCAACCGCCAGTCGATCCTGACCTGGTTCCCGCAGCAGCAGGGGATCGAGCAGACGTTCAACCAGGACGAGCGCGTCGACGGGCGCATCGCGGTGCAATGGCGGCCGACCGACAGCATGTTGCTGACGATCGACGACAATTTTACCCGCCAGACCTTGAACAGCACCGCCTATGGCTATGCCGCGTGGTTCAACGGCAGCGACTTGCGCAACGTGAAATACGACAATCACGGGACGGTCGTCGATTTCAATCAGTTCGGCACGCCGATGGACTTCAACGCCAATCGGACCCGCAACATCTATGAAACCAATCAGATCGGCGCGAACCTGAAATGGGATATCGCCGAACATCTGAAGTTCGAGCTCGACGGCGCGATCGCGCGCAGCACGCGCAACCCCGGCCGCAACGGCTTCAACGACAGCATGGATATCGGCTACGGCGGCACCAACGGCTCGACGACGGTGCTCGGCGCCAATACCGGGCTGACGATCCTTGGTCCAAGCAGCCAGTATCTGCCGCAGATCCACGATGTCGGCCCGGCCGGCGATCTTTCCCGTTTCACCGACAAGTCGGTCATCGGCTCGCACGTCATCGTACGCGGCGCGCCCTATAATACCGATCTCGTCAAGCAGCTGCGCGCGACGATCGGCTGGTCGAAGGATAAGTTCAGCGTCAAGCTGGGCGCGCAATATCTCGAGGACAAGCTATACCAGGAATCGACCAGCACCTTCTCCAACGGCGTCTTCGCCAGCCGGGCCGGCTATGGCACGCCATCGGGGCGCCCCGGCGGATCGAGCGGCGGCATCGCGCCGCTGCCGGGCGGGGTATATCAGGGGAGCATCAGCACCGCGAACTGGATTCCCGGCTACAAGGGCGGTCTTGCGCCGTCGGTGCTCGTCTATGATCCGTATCAGGTCTATCGGCTGCTCGAGCAGACGGGCGGTTCGGTCGCTCCGTCACTCGATGCCGGCAGCGTGCTGCAGGTCCGGGAGAAGACCTATGCGATCTTCTTCAAGGCGAGCTTCGAGGACGAAATCGCGGGCATGCCGTTCCACCTGAACGTGGGCCTGCGCGACGAGGGAACGCACGTCACCACTACCGCGCTCGGCCGGCAGCTGCTCGGCCTGTCGATCCCGGCGGGGGATCCGACGCTGATCCAGCCCGATCCGGCGCTCGGGCCGCTTCACGACGGCTATTCGGCGACACAGCCGATCGTCAGTTCCTCCAGCTATAATTATCTGCTGCCGAGCGTCGATGCGAAGCTTGAGATCATGCCCAACCTGATCTTCCGGCTCGATGCTTCGCGGACGCTGACGCGACCATTGCTCGCCGATCTGCGCCCGACGATCAATGTCGGAACCTTGCGCCGCGGCAGTCTCGCGGCGAGCGGCGGCAACCCCAACCTCAAGCCGTATCTGTCGGACAATTTCGACGCCGCGATCGAATGGTATTATCAGCGCAACTCCTATTTCTCGGCAAACTTCTACCTGAAGCACCTGACCAACTTCATCGTCGGCGGCGTCACGACGCAGACCATCAACAATGTGATCGATCCCAGCACCGGGCAGATCGCGCGGTTCAACGTCAATTCGAAGGTCAACGGGCCGGAAGCGACGGTGAAGGGCTTCGAACTCGCATTGCAGCATGTGTTCGGCGACAGCGGCTTCGGCTTCAACGCCAATGCGACCTTGCCGTGGTCCGATCGCAATTTCGATCCTTCGGACATTTCGGGGACAGCTTTTGCGATTACCGGCCTTGCGAAATCGGCGAACTTCGTCGGCTTCTACGACAAGAACGGGTTCCAGATCCGCGGCGCGCTCAATTGGCGTGACAAATATCTGCTCCAGCTGGGCCAGAACCAGGGAGGCACGTTCGGTGCCGAGCCCGTGTACGTGAATTCGCAGCTGCAGATCGACGCATCGGCGAGCTACGATCTCACGCGGCAATTCACCGTGTTCGGCGAAGTGACCAATATCAACAATTCCAACTACAGCACGCACGGTCGCTACGACAATCAGTTGCTCGACGTCTGGTCTTACGGGCGCCGCTTCACCTTCGGCGTGCGTTTCCGCTATTGACCTGAGTTGCCGGGGGCGCCTTCTCAGGCGCCCCTACCCTTTTCCGGGGAATGCGATCGTGAAGCCCATCCAGAATATCGTGATCGTCGGCGGCGGGACGGCGGGCTGGCTGACCGCCGGGGTCATCGCCGCCCGTCATCGCGGCCGGATTCCGCAGGACTTCACGGTCACGCTGGTCGAATCCCCCAACATACCGATCATCGGCGTGGGGGAGGGAACCTGGCCGACGCTGCGCTCCACGCTCAAGAAGATCGGCGTATCGGAAACCGATCTGTTCCGCGAATGCGACGCTGCGTTCAAGCAGGGCGCCCGCTTCGCCAGATGGACGACCGGCGCGCAGGATGACGGATATTATCACCCGCTTGTCCTGCCGCAGGGTTTCGAACGGCTGAACCTCGTGCCGCACTGGCTCAGCGGGAACGGCCAGCAGAGCTTCTGCGACGCGGTTTGCCCGCAGGGCCGGCTGTGCGACGACGGTCTCGCGCCCAAGGCGATCACCACGCCCGAATATGAGGGCGCGGCGAATTATGCCTATCACCTCGACGCAGGGAAATTTGCGCCGTTCCTCACCCGTCACTGCACGGAGAAGCTCGGCGTCCGGCACGTCCGCGCCGATGTCTCCCGCGTCGCGCTGGATGAAAGCGGCGACATTCGTGCGATCGTCACCGAACAGGCCGGCGAGATCGCGGGGGATCTGTTCGTCGATTGCACCGGTTTTCGGTCACTCCTTCTCGGCGAAGCAATGAACGTCCCCTTCCGCGACTGCAGCGACATCCTGTTCTGCGACCGGGCGATGGCGGTGCAGGTGCCCTATGAGCATGAGGACAGCCCGGTCCGCTCGCACACCGTTTCGACCGCACAAACCGCCGGCTGGATCTGGGATATCGGCCTTCCCACGCGGCGCGGGACAGGACATGTTTATTCGAGCCGCCATATTTCGGATGACGAGGCGGAGCGCGAGTTGCGCGCCTATCTCGGTCCGGCAGCCGACGACCTTGCCGTGCGCAAGATCGTGATCCGATCCGGTCATCGCGAACAATTCTGGGTACGAAATTGCGTCGCCGTGGGCATGTCGGCCGGTTTCCTCGAGCCGCTGGAATCATCGGCGATCGTACTCGTCGAACTGTCGGCAAAGCTGATCGCCGAACAAATGCCGCTGTGCCGCGAAATCATGGACATCGTGGCGTCCCGCTTCAATGCGACGACGCATTATCGCTGGGGCCGGATCATCGATTTCCTGAAGCTTCATTACGTCCTTACGCGGCGAACCGACAGCGCATTCTGGCGCGACAATGTATTGCCGGAGACGATCCCCGAACGGCTGAGGGAATTGCTGCTGCTGTGGAAGTACCAGTCGCCCTGGTTTCTCGACGAATTCGACCGGGTCGAGGAGGTGTTTCCAGCGGCCAGCTATCAATATGTCCTCTACGGCATGGGTTTCCGTACCGAGGTGTCGCCCGGCATGGTGGCATATGACGCGCGTCATGCGGATCGCGCGATGCGCGAGAATGCAATGCTGACCGAACGGTTGCGCACCACCCTGCCCCGCCACCGCGATCTGATCCGCAAGATCCATGAGCATGGCCTGCAACCGGTATGACGGTTACCGGGCTCTAACGTGCGGAACCGCGGTCGAATTGAAGCGCGCGCTACAATCCCGGTGATCGCGCGGCCCAGGCCTTGGTTGCCTGGCAGCTTTCCATCGCGCGGAGATAGGCGGGGCGCGCCGTTGTACGGGCAAGATAGTCCCGCTCGACGGCCCCGGGGACGTAATTGCCGGTTCGCATGCCGAACAGAAGCGCATAACTTACCGAGATATCGGCAGCGGTGAACCGATCGCCGGCGAGATAAGGATGGTCGGTGAGGCGGCGGATGACCAACCCGAGCCGGGCCTCGAATGTCTCGAATGCCCAGCGCGTAACCCGCGCCTCCCGCTCGGCTTCGGGTGCCAGTTCGCGACCGACGAAGACGGCGTTCATCGGCCCGGCGAGCCCGGCCTCGCCCAAATGGAGAAATTGCAGGTAGGAAGCGAACGCCGGATCGTCAGGGGCGACGGCAAGCGAGCCCGGCCCGTAGCGGGCGAGCAGATATTCAAGAATGGCGATCGATTCGACCATGATCGTCTCGCTATCCTGCAATGCGGGAATGAAGCCAGCGGGGTTGATCGCAAGGAAGTCGGGATCATTCCCGACTGTCAGCAGATCGACCGGGCGCAGTCGATAAACCAGCCCCAGTTCCTCGAGCAGCCAGACGACCCGGAAACCGCGACCTTCGCCATAAACGGTGAGCATAGCCGAGCATCCCCGGATTGAACTCGACGCATATTATCATCCCGCGGCGCACGCCACTGGTTTATGCCTTAGCGAAAACTGGCCTCGGTGAGCCGGACGGGCCGGTTGGGACGCAGCCGCACCGTCGCGGTCCGCTTGCCCAACCGCACGACGCGCGGTCCGGCGAGAACGGAGACGATCGTTGCAGCATCGAGCCGGCCGTCGCGCCAGCTCACATCGACGCTGCCCGCACCGCGCACACGCAACCCGGAGATGGCGCCGCTCGGCCAGGCCGAGGGCAACGCCGGGAGGAGCAATATCTGATTGCCTTTGCTCTGCACCAGCATCTCGGCGATCGCCGCCGTGCCGCCGAAATTGCCGTCGATCTGAAATGGCGGGTGCGCGTCGAAAAGATTGGGATAGGTGCGCGCGGGCCCGAGCAGGAAGCGCAGAATCTCATATGCATGCTCTCCCTTGCGCAGCCGCGCCCACAGATTGATCCGCCACGCGGTCGCCCAACCCGTCGCCCTGTCGCCGCGCAATTCGAGCGAGCGTTGCGCCGCCGCCGCCAGCGCCGGGGTGTCGTCCGGGTCGATCTGGTGGCTGGGGTAAAGCGCATAGAGATGCGATACGTGGCGGTGGTGCGGCTCCGGCGCGTCACCGTCCCAATCCTCCTGCCATTCCTGCAATTGCCCTTGCGCCCCGATCCGATCCGGCGCGAGGCCGGCGCGCAACGCGATCAGCTCGGCGGCAAAAGCGCGATCAATGTCGAGGATCGCCGCCGCCTGCGCAACCTGATCGAACAGATCGCGCAGGATCTGCATGTCCATCGCAGGACCGGCGCAGATCGATACGCCCTTATGATGTTCATTCTCCGGCGAGATCGAGGGATTGGTGACCAGATGCCCGCTTGCCGGATCGCGTTGCAGCGCATCGACGAAGAACAGCGCCGCGCCGCGCATCAACGGATAGACGGAGGCAAGATAATCGCGATCCCGGCCATAATCCCAGCGATCCCACAAATGGGTGCAGAGCCACGCCCCGCCGGTCGGCCACAGCCCCCACGAGGCGCCGTCGATCGGCGCGGTGGCACGCCACAGGTCGGTATTGTGATGCGCGACCCAGCCGCGCGCGCCATACATTTCCCGCGCGGTATGCGCGCCCTGCTCGGCGAGATCGCGCACGAATGTGATCAACGGCGCGGTGCATTCGGCGAGTGCGGTCGGCTCGGCTGGCCAGTAGTTCATCTCGGTGTTGATGTTTATGGTATATTTGGAGCCCCACGGCGGCCGCACGTGATCATTCCATATCCCCTGAAGATTGGCCGGCTGCGAGCCTGCGCGCGAGGAAGCGATCAGAAGATACCGGCCATAGTTGAAATAAAGCGCCGCCAGCGCAGGGTCGTCACTGTCCTCGCTGGTGCGTATGCGCTCGTCGGTCGGGCGATCGGCCGATGCGGTTCGGCCGAGGTCGAGCCGGACGCTGCGGTAGAGCCGCCGATGATCGGCAACGCCCGCCGCGAAAATGTCGGCAAAGCCGCGCGCGGCGGCGGCGGCGATCTGCGCGCGTGTGATCGCATCAGGATCGCCGCTGGTATCGTTGAAGCGGCGATAGCTGGTCGCCATCGCAATCAGGATCGTCACCGCGTCCGCACCGCGCACACCGACCCCCGCGGCACGCGCCTCGAGCGTACCGCCCTCGCGCAGCACCCGCGCCCGCGCGACAAAGCGCAGCGCGCCGGCTATTCCCTGCTCGCCGGGATTGCGCCCGGCGAGCGTCAGCATATCGCCATCCAGCTCGAGCGTGGCAGACTGGGGTGAATCGAGGCTGACATCGCAATCCACCGCACCAGGCTTGCTCGCAGTCAGCCGGACCGCGAGCACCTGATGCACCGGGCAGGCGAACACCCGTCGCTCATAACGTACCGTGCCGGCCGTGAAGCGGGTGACCGCGAGCGCCGAATCAAGATCCAGCGCGCGTTCGTAATCCGTGGCGCTGTCGGCGGAGATCGTCGGCAGGTTGATGAGAAGATCGCCCACAGGCTGGTAGGACATTTGCTGCAGCGGTTTCGCCATCAGCTTCGCATTGGCGAGCGCCTGGGCTTCGGCGAGATGGCCCGCGACGATCAGCCGCCGCACTTCCGGCAACGCGGCGCATGCCTGGGGATTGACCGGATCATAGGGGCCGCCCGACCACAGGCTGTCTTCGTTGAGCTGGAGCCGCTCGCGGTCGATCCCGCCAAATACCATTGCGCCGATCCGGCCGTTGCCGACCGGCAATGCCTCGGTCCAGCGTTCGGCCGGCTTGCGATACCAGAGCCGGTTCGTCCCCAGATCCGCTTCCATCCGTTCGCTGGCGGCAACGGGCGGCGCCACGGCGAGGGCGGCTGCCGCTGCCGACTGCCCCAGCATGGTCCGCCGCGTGACGATATGGCTCTGGCGCAATTTCCCCTCCCGATCGACAGCAAAGGCTTGTCGTCAACGAATGGTAGCGTTAACACAAACGCATAAGCAAGCGGGAGAGGGTTTTATGCGCAGACGGCGAATCACATCGATAACGGCGCGTGGCACGGCCGTTGCGGCGGCGCTGGTGCTGGGCGCGCTCGTATCGGGCTGCAAGTCGGGCGAGCGCGCGGCCGATAATGGCGCCGGGCTATCCAACGCCACCGCCGCGAAGGATGGGAAACGCCCGGCCTCCGATTATCTGTCGCAGCCGCTCGTCAGCGAAATCTATACCGCCGACCCTTCCGCGCACGTCTGGAACGGCACGCTCTACATCTATCCCAGCCACGACATCGACGGACCGACGCCGGAAGACGATCTGGGCGGTCATTTCGAAATGCGCGACTATCACGTGCTCAGCATGACCGAACCGAACGGCAAGGTGACGGTCCACCCGGTCGCGCTCGACGTGAAACAGGTTCCCTGGGCCGAAAAGCAGATGTGGGCACCGGACGCGGCCTATAAGAACGGGACTTACTACCTCTATTTCCCCGCGAAAGATAAAGCGGGTGCATTCCGCATCGGTGTTGCGACGTCGAAATCGCCGGTCGGCCCATTCAAAGCCGATCCTGAGCCGATCAACGGCAGTTTCTCGATCGATCCGGCGGTGTTCACCGACGACGATGGCAAAAGCTACATGTATTTCGGCGGCATCTGGGGCGGTCAGCTACAGCGCAACGTGACGGGCAGCTACGACCCGAACGGATCGAAGACCGATCTGAAGGCCGACGACAAGCCTGCGCTGACGGCAAAGGTCGCGCGCCTCGACGACGGCATGAGGCAATTTGCGGAAAAGCCGCGCGACGTCGTGATCCTCGACGAAAAGGGCAAGCCGCTGCTCGGCGGTGATCACGACCGGCGCTTCTTCGAGGCGTCCTTCCTGCACAAGTATAAAGGCAAATATTATTTCAGCTATTCGACCGGCGATACGCATTTCCTGAACTATGCGATCGGCGACAATCCTTATGGCCCCTTCACCTACAAGGGCCATTTCCTGCTCCCGGTCGAGGGCTGGACGACGCATCATTCGATCGTCGAATGGAAAGGCCGCTGGTGGCTATTCTATGCCGATAGCCAGCTTTCCGGACAGACCCGGCTGCGCAACGTCAAGATGACCGAGCTGTTCTATAACCCGGACGGCACGATCAAGCTGATCAACCCGTTCGTCAAATAGCCCATGTTCCTAGGGATCGACATCGGCACCTCCGGGGTCAAGGCGGTCGTCAGCGACACGCGTGGCGCCGTCGTCGCACAGGGCATCGCGGCGCTGACCGTGCAGCGGCCGCGACCCTTATGGTCGGAACAGGATCCGGCCGACTGGTGGGCCGCGACGACCGCGGCGGTGCAGGGTATCGATCCGTCGATCCGCCGCGCGGTGCGCGGCATCGGGCTTGCCGGGCAGATGCACGGTGCAACGCTGCTCGGCGCGGACGACCTGCCGCTCCGTCCCGCGATCCTGTGGAACGATGGACGCTCGTTTGCCGAGTGCGCAGGCCTGGAGGCCGATGCGCCGCGGCTGCGCGAGATTTCGGGCAATATCGCCATGCCCGGCTTCACCGCGCCAAAACTGCGCTGGGTGGCCCGGAACGAGCCGGAAATCTTCGCGAAGACGCGCTCGATCCTCCTGCCCAAGGATTATGTCCGGCTGCTGATGACCGGCGACAAGGCATCGGACATGTCGGACGCCGCCGGGACATTGTGGCTCGACGTCGCCGCGCGCGACTGGAGCGACATTTTGCTCGGTGCCTGCTCGCTCTCTCGGAGCCAGATGCCGACGCTCGTCGAAGGCAGCGCGATCGGCGGCCGGCTGCGGCGCGACGTCGCCGAGCTTTGGGGCATGGCACAGGTGCCGGTCGCCGGCGGTGGCGGCGACAATGCCGCCGGCGCGGCCGGGGTCGGTGTCGTCAGCGACGGCAAGGCGCTGCTGTCGCTTGGCACATCCGGCGTGATCTTCGTCGCCAATGACCGTTTTACGCCCAATCCCGCGCGCGCCGTCCATGCTTTCTGCCATTGTCTGCCCGGCATGTGGCATCAGATGTCGGTCCATCTCAGCGCCGCCTCCTGCATCGACTGGGTTGCGCGGCTGACCGGCGCGAGCGGCGCGGCGGAATTGTTCCAGCGCGCCGAAGCGGCCGGCGCGGCGAACGGGCCGGAATTGTTTCTTCCCTATCTTTCGGGCGAGCGCACGCCGCACAATGACGCGCAGGTCCGCGGCGCCTTTCTGCGGCTGGATAACGACAGTTCGCCCGAGCGGCTCGCGCAGGCGGTGCTCGAAGGCGTCGCGTTCGCGCTCGCCGACGGCCTTGATGCGCTGCGCGAAGCCGGGGCAGCCGTCGGCGAGCTCGCGGTGATCGGCGGCGGCGCGCGCTCGCGCTATTGGGGCGAGACGCTGGCGGCAGCGATGCGCGTGTCGCTCGTCTATCTCCAGGGGGGCGAGGTCGGTCCGGCGCTCGGCGCTGCGCGATTGGCGCAGCTCGCCGTCGACGGCGGCGCGCCGGCCGAGGTCTGCGCCGCCCCGCCAATTGCCCATGTCGTCCATCCCGACCCCGTGCTGACCGACCGGCTCGCGCCCAAGCTCGCCGCGTTTCGCGAAGCCTATCCCCGCATCACGCCCAGGAGCCTTTGATGAGCACCGATTTCTTCGCCGACATTCCGCAGATCACCTACAAGGGACCGGACAGCACCGACGAGCTGGCCTATCGCTGGTACGACAAGGATCGCGTGGTGCTGGGCAAGCGGATGGAGGACCATCTGCGCTTCGCCATATGCTTCTGGCACACCTTCTGCTGGCCGGGTGCCGATGTGTTCGGCGCGGGAACGTTCAACCGCCCGTGGCACCGCGGCGCGAACGACAGCGCCGCTGCGCGGGAGAAGCGGATCGTCGCGTTCGATTTCTTCCAAAAGCTCGACGTGCCATTCTATTGCTTTCACGACGTCGACGTGATGGCCGAGGCGGCCGGCGTCGCGGAGCATCGCCGCTATTTCGCCGAGGCGGTGGAGCATCTGGAGCAATTGCAGGCGTCGACCGGGCGCAGGTTGCTGTGGGGCACCGCCAATCTGTTCAGCCATCCGCGTTTTTGCGCCGGCGCCGCGACCAGCCCGGATCCGGAAGTCTATGCGTTCGGCGCGATGCAGGTGCGCGACGCATTGGAGGCGACGCATCGTCTCGGCGGCCAGAATTACGTACTATGGGGTGGCCGCGAGGGTTATGAGACGCTGCACAACACCGATCTAAAACGCGAACTCGATAATTTCGGCCGTTTCCTCGCGCTGGTCGTAGAGCACAAGCACAAGATCGGCTTCAAGGGCACGATCCTGATCGAGCCGAAGCCGCACGAGCCGACCAAGCACCAATATGATTTCGATACTGCGACGGTCTACGGCTTCCTCAAGCGCTACGGGCTTGAGGACGAGGTGAAGGTCAATATCGAGGCCAATCACGCGACGCTCGCCGGCCATACTTTCGAACATGAGATTGCGACCGCCGCCGCGCTCGGCATCTTCGGATCGATCGACGCCAATCGCGGCGACCACCAGAACGGTTGGGACACCGATCAATTCCCCAATTCGGTTGAGGAACTGACGCTTGCCGTGCTGGAGATCCTGCGCGCCGGCGGGTTCACCACCGGTGGCTTCAACTTCGACGCCAAGGTGCGGCGGCAGAGCATGGCCCCGGTCGACCTGTTCCACGGCCATATCGGCGGCATCGACACCGTCGCGCGCGGCCTCCTCAACGCCGCCGCGCTGATCGAGGATGGCCGGCTGGATCGCTGGAAAGCGGAGCGCTATGCCGGCTGGGACGGTGCGGTCGGCAAGTGGATCGGCACGCTCGATCTCGTCGGCATCGCCGATTTCGCGGAGAAACAGGCGATCGACCCGGCGCCACGCTCGGGCCAGCAGGAACGGTTCGAGAATCTGATCAACCGCTTCATCTGACCGGACGGGCGCGTCGGGGGTTTCCGGCGCGCCCTTCCCCTCAATTCCGCTCGGCGAAAGGCCCGATCATCGTCCCGACGAAGCCGCCGGCTGTCGCGGTACTGAGATTCGTGCCGTCGACATCCCCGGCGAGCGTCGTCCAATGGCCGTCTAGCGCATAAGCAAGGTCATAGCGCCCTGCCCTCGCGCTGATCCGGAAACGGATCGGGCCGGTCGCGGCGATCGCCCGCTCCGCGAGCGTCACGCCCGCCTCGGGCTCCTTCGGGCCGGCGCGCCGCGCAGCGCGGATGAGCAGGCGGCCATCGCGCGCCACCGCGGCGATGGTCAGGAAATAATCGTCGTTCTGAAGCGCGGCGAGGCCAGCGCTGCTATTCGGGGCAGGCGGCGCGAGCAGCTCCGTCTCCGCCGTCGCCACGATATGCTGTTGCCGACGCGCCGCGAAGGCGGGTTTGCCCGACGCGCCCAGCCGATCTCCCGGCGAGAGGCGCAATTCGCCACCCGCGACGGTCACTTTCGCGCCGCGCATCGTCATCCAGTTGAGCGGCAGCGCCGATCCGTCGAACTCGTCGTGCGCGGTAAAGCTGCCGTTCTGCGGCGGCGCCTCGCCGGCGGCGGGCAAGGGCCGCATCACGATGCGCGGCGCGGTGGCGCCATGCGGCAGGATGCGCGGCCAGCCGCCCTCCCATGTCGCAGGGAGCAGCCATGTCTCGCGGCCGATATTGTAATAATCCTCGGCATAGGGCCGCGTCGCGAGGAATACCGCCTGCCAGCGCCCGTCCGGCAATTCCACCAGATCGGCATGCCCGGCCGCAGAGACCGGATCGGGGCGGCCAGGCCGAAGGTCACGCTGTGTGAGGATCGGGTTCACATCGGCGGGCGCGGGCGTGTACGGCCCATCGATCCGATCGGCGCGGAACACCACCTGGCTATGGTTGACCGACGTCCCCCCCTCCGCTGCGATCAGATAATAAGCGCCGTTTTTCTTGATGAGATGCGGCCCCTCGATCCAGATCGGCCTGGCGGCGGGATCGGCGCCGCCATCGACGATCATCTTCGGATTCCCCTTGACCGCCAGCGCCCTGGGATCGAACTCCTCGATCCAGATCGCGCGATGCCCGTCGTAGCGGGACCCGCCGGCCGGTTCGCGATTGTTGATCAGCCACGCCCGTCCGTCGTCGTCGAAGAATAGCGACGGATCGATCCCCTCGACGCTCGGCAGCCACGCGGGGCGCGACCAGGGACCGGCAGGATCGGTGGCGGTGATGACGAAATTGCCGCCGCAGCGCACGCAGGTATTGGCGATATAGAAGCGCCCGGCATGATAGCTGATCGCCGGGGCGAACACCCCGCTCGACATGGTGATGCCCGCGAAATCGAGCTGGTCCTGCCGGTCGATCGCATTGCCGATCTGCCGCCAGGTCACCAGATCGCGGCTGTGCCATATGGGGATGCCCGGGAACCAGGCGAAGGTGGAATTGACGAGATAATAATCACGCCCGACCCGCACGATGCTGGGATCGGGATAATAGCCGGCAAGGATCGGGTTGCGATATTGCCCCGCCGGCAGCGCGCCGCCATCCTCCCCGCGATAATCGAACCACGCAAAACGCGCGGGGACGGCGGTCTCCTGCGCCGCGGCCGGTCCCGCCCCGACGGCGCCGAAAAGCACCGCGATCAGCAATGCCGGTTTCATCTCAGCGGCTCCCCCGCGTGCGTTTGCGTCTGGCATGTCGCCGCGAGCGCCGGGCCGTAATCCGGCGAGCGATAAACGCCGTCCTTCCCCGCGGCGCGGCGCGACAGCGAATCCACCGGCGGCAAAGCGGGATTGCGATCGGCGGCATAGGCCGGATCGGATTCCGCCTTCGGCAAGGTGACGAAGCGAAACCCCTCCTGTCGATATTGCGCCAGCAGGCGCGGCAGCATCCGCGTGGTGAACGCGCCGACATGGATCAGCAGGACATAGGGAATGTCCCGCCCGTACACCGCGCGCGCCTGGCTGCGCGAGGCGCGCACGGCGTCGCGCGCGGCGGCGAGATAGCTGCGCTCCAGTTCCGCTACCGCCGCCTTGTCTCCCGCCGCGACGCAGCGGGCATAGGGCGGGTTCCACAAATAATCCTCAAAACTCATCGTCACCGCGGCGATCTTGTAACCGCGCCGGGCAAGCTCGCCGCGCACCGCGAGGCGCTGTGCGTCATCCACGCCCTCGCGCAGGAAGGGATAGCGGAACCAGCGCCAGTCCTCGCCCTTCATCGCCGCCGCGAGATACGGTTCGTTGCGCGCGATATCGTCGATGAAGGCCGCCGTGCCGACCGTGTGCAGATCGGCGTGGCTCCAACCGTGATTGGCGACCGGCAGGCCTGCGCGGCGCCATATGTCCAGAAACGGCGCGACGGCCGGATCACGCTCCGCCACCGCGTGGTTAACGAAGCCATAGACTGGCCCGACATGCGCCGCGGCCAGCGCCTCGGTGATCTGCCGCGCCAGCGCGACACGATCGGTGCCTTCGGGCCACGGCGAGAGCGCGGGCAGATCGTCCATCGTGATCGCGATCGACGGCGCCGGGGATGCGCCGCCGGGCGTGGCGGCAAATGCAGCGGCGAGCGCGAGGATAGGCCTCATTTGAACAGCTCCAACGGTATAGCATCCGCCATCGCGCGATATCCGGCGGGCGAGGGATGCAGCCCGTCGCCCGAGTCGTAATCCGCCCGCATCCGGCGCGGATCGGCCGGATCGCGCATCACCGCGTCGAAATCGATCACCGCATCGAAATTCCCCGGCGTACGGATCCAGCGGTTCACGGCTTGCCGATCCGCTTCGCTCAGGTCGTCCGGATGATAATAACCCGATGCGCCGTCCGGCAGGATGGTCGCGCCATAGGCGCGGATGCCGGCGGCGCGCGCACGGGTGACGATCTGGCGATAGGCGCCGATCATCCGGGCGACGAGCGCGTCATGCTGCGCCGATGTCGCCGGTGCGTCGCGCGTCAATGTGCCGATGTCGTTGATCCCTTCGAGCAGGATCAGATATTTCACCCCGGGTTGCGCCAATATGTCGCGGTCGAGGCGGGCGAGGGCGCTGGGACCGAGACCGATGTTGAGCAGCCGGTTGCCGCCGATCCCGTGGTTGAGCACCGCGACCGCGCGGGTCGCCGGATCGGCCTGCAGCCGCGCCGCCAGCCGGTCCGGCCAGCGATCGTTGCCGTTGGTCGTCGCGCCATGCCCGTCGGTGATCGAATCGCCGAAGGTGACGACCGCGCGCGCATCGCCGGCTGCCTCGACCGAGACCCCCGCGAGCTGGAACCAATGTTCGACGGTTTTCGCATCGCGCAGATCGGCGTCGGCGACGCGATCGCCGTGGACGAGATAGCTCGTCGCGCGCGACGCGGGATGGCTGGTCTGGCCGCTCGGCGCCTGCGGCAAATACATCGTCACCGCCGCCACGCTGAGCGGGGCAGCATCGAAGGCGACCGGATCGGACCAATAGCTCGCGCCCGCCGGCACCGTCACCCCGGACATGCCGTCGAAGGTGACCGCACGGTCGCTCAGCGGATCGATGCGCGCGCTGTCCGCCGCGATCGCCCGTGCGATATGCACCCTGTCGATCCGCAGCGGCTCGGCCCCGAACGCATTGCTGACGAGAATGCGCACCCGGCCACCGCCGAGCGAAAGCCGCACCACCTGACGCAGCGTCGTGTCGGTCAGATCGTCTGCCGGCAGCGTGTTCTGCGCTTCGGGCGTTTGCTGCGACGATGCCCAGCTGCCGACCCATTTGGTCGGCGGGGGCGACGCGGCGGCGGTCGCCAGCATGAGAAGCGCGGCCAAAGCTATGCGCGGTCGGATCATTCTTCCCCTCTCCTCTCGCTCCGATCGGTGTGCCGCGCTATTTTCCGGCGCGATCCGAGTCTCCGCTTTCCGACCGATGGCATGCTCTTGACATTGCCGTGGTCGAGATGCTGTTAGCGCTATCAAATTCGCATGTCGAGTGGAGAGGAAATGCTGAGTCCCAATGGCGCACCCGGATCAGCGCTCCCGCGCGACTGGCGTGACGGAAGTTTTCTCGGCCGGCTCGATCATGCCGAAGGGCCAACCCCCGTCCTCGTGCGCCACGGCGAATTGCTCGATATGTCGCGCGTCGCCCCCACCGTCTCGGCGCTGATCGAATCGGGCCGGCTCGACGGTGACGGCGGCATCTCGCTCGGCGCGTTCGACGGCGCGATGGCGTCGCTTCTCGCCCCGATCGACCTGCAATGCGTCAAGGCATGCGGGGTCACGTTCGCCGTCTCGGCGATCGAGCGTGTCATCGAGGAGCGCGCGCGCGGCGACTGGTCCGCCGCCGCGGCGATCCGCGCGCGGCTCGAAACGCGCGTCGGCGGCTCGATCCGGGCGGTCGTGCCGGGCTCGAAGGAAGCGGACGCGTTGAAGCAGGCGCTGATCGAGGACGGGCTCTGGTCGCAATATCTGGAGGTTGCGATCGGCCCCGATGCCGAGGTTTTCACCAAGGCGCCTGTGCTTTCCGCGGTCGGCCCCGACGCCGAGATCGGCATCCGATCGGACTCGGGCTGGAACAATCCCGAACCCGAAATCGTGCTGATCGTCGACAGCCGCGGCGAGGCGATCGGCGCGACGCTCGGCAATGACGTCAATCTCAGGGATTTCGAGGGGCGTTCGGCGCTGCTGCTCGGCAAGGCGAAGGACAATAATGCATCCTGCGCATTGGGGCCGATGGTGCGGCTGTTCGACCAGGGCTTCACGCTCGACCATGTTCGCAGCGCGGAGGTGCGGCTGCGGATCGAGGGCGAGGACGGCTATGTGCTCGACGGCGCGAGCAACATGACCGAAATCAGCCGCGATCCGCTGGAACTGGTGCGCCAGACGTTGAGCGAGCATCATTATCCCGATGGCTTCGCCTTGTTCCTCGGCACGCTTTTCGCGCCGATCCAGGATCGCGACGATCCGGGCCGCGGCTTCACCCACAAGGTGGGTGACCATGTCGCGATCGAAAGCACCCAGCTCGGGCGGCTCGTCAATCGCGTCGTCACGTCGCGCGAAGCGCCCGTCTGGCGGATGGGGATCGGCGCGCTCATGACCAATCTTGCCCGTCGCGGACTGCTGGAGCCGGGCGCGTGACCGGCGCGATGGACCGCGCGCATTATCCGAGCCTGGCGCGCAAGCGCGTCCTCATCACGGGCGGCGCAACCGGGATCGGCGCCGCGCTGGTGGAAAGCTTCGCCGCGCAGGGCGCGCGTGTCGCCTTCGTCGATCTCGACGCGGATGCCGGCGATGCGCTGGCGGCACGCGTCGCTTCGGCCCGCTTCTTCCGCTGCGACCTGCGCGATCTCGACGCGCTGGGCGCGACGATCGGCGCCATCGCCGACGATCTTGGCGGGATAGACGTGCTGATCAACAATGCCGCGAGCGACGACCGGCACAGTATCGACGAGGTGACCCCCGCCTTCTGGGACGAGCGGATGGCGACCAACCTGCGCCATCTGTTCTTCACCGCCCAGGCGGTCGTTCCGGGGATGCGCGCGGCCGGCGGCGGCGCGATCATCAACTTCGGCTCGATCAGCTGGCATCTGGGCTTGAAGGGGCTGGTTCTCTACCAGACGGCCAAGGCCGCGATCGAGGGGTTGACCCGCGGACTGGCCCGCGAACTGGGCGGCGACAATATCCGCGTCACCACGATCGTGCCCGGCAACGTGCAGACGCCGCGCCAGCAGCGCTGGTACACGCCCGAGGACGAGGCCGAAATCGTCGCGGCGCAATGCCTCGCCGGGCGGATCCAGCCGGTCGATGTCGCGGCGCTCGCGCTGTTCCTCGCATCCGATGACGCCCGCATGTGCACCGGCCATGAATATTTCGTCGATGCGGGATGGCGATAATGGTCGACTCCGTCCTCCCGATCGGCGCGATCCTCGGCGAAGGGCCGCTCTGGGCGCGCGGCGCCTTGTGGTTCGTCGACATCAAGCGCCAACGCGTCCATCGCTTCGATCCCGCGACCGGCGCGGCGAAGGCATGGGATGCGCCCGATCAGGTCGGCTGGGTCCTGCCGGTGCAGGGCGGCGGGATGATCGCCGGCCTGAAGAACGGGTTGCATCGTTTCGACCCAGCATCGGGTGCCTTTGCGCCGCTCGCCGATCCGGAGCCCCATTATCCCGGCAATCGCCTCAACGACGCGACGACCGATCGCCACGGGCGCATCTGGTTCGGCAGCATGGATGACGACGAAAGCGAGCTGACCGGCGCGCTCTATTGCTGTGTCGGCGGGATGATCACCCATAGCGGGCTGCCCGAGGTGGCGATCACCAACGGCCCGGCGGTGAGCGCCGACGCGCGCATCCTCTACCACACCGACACATTGGGAAAGGTGATCTGGCGCGTCCCGATCCACGACGACAGCTCGCTCGGCACGCCGGAACGCCATATCGCGATCGAGGACGGCGCCGGCCACCCCGACGGTTCGGTGATCGATGCCGAGGGATGTCTGTGGGTGTCGCTGTTCGGGGGCTGGGGTGTGCGACGTTACGATCCGGCGGGCGCGCTGATGCGGACGATCGACTTCCCGGTCGCCAATGTCACCAAGATCGCCTTTGGCGGCCCCGATCTCGACATCGCCTACGCCACGACCGCGCGCAAGGGGCTCGACGCCGCGGCGCTTGCCGCGCAGCCGCTGGCGGGTAATGTCTTCGCGTTCGACCCCGGCGTCGCCGGACTCGCGGTCCACGAAGCGAAAATATAACGATAACAACGAGAAAAGGAGAGAAGAATGGCGACGGCGGCAGAATCCGGCCTGATGCGGGTCAACCTCGGTTTCATCACCGCGATCGTCGCCGTGGCGACGATCGGCGGCTTCATGTTCGGATATGATTCCGGCGTCATCAACGGCACCCAGAAAGGTCTCGAGGCGGCGTTCGATCTCGGCAAGCTCGGGATCGGCATCAACGTCGGCGCGATCCTCGTCGGGTCCTCGCTCGGCGCGTTCGGCGCGGGGCGGCTCGCCGATCTGATCGGCCGGCGCAGCGTGATGCTGATCGCGGCGGCGCTGTTCCTCGTCAGCGCGCTCCTCGCCGGCGCGGCAAGCAGCTCGGCGATCTTCATCATCGCCCGCATCATCGGCGGTCTCGGCGTCGGCGCGGCGAGCGTGATTTCGCCGGTCTATATCTCGGAAGTGACCCCGGCGGCGATCCGCGGGCGGCTGTCGAGCGTCCAGCAGGTGATGATCATCACCGGCCTCACCGGGGCGTTCGTCGCCAATTTCGTGCTGGCGCGCTACGCTGGAGGATCGACCGCGTCCTTGTGGCTCGACTATCCGGCGTGGCGCTGGATGTTCTGGCTGCAATCGATCCCGGCCGCGATCTATTTCCTGGCACTGCTCATCATCCCGGAAAGCCCGCGCTACCTTGTCGTGAAAGGCCATAAGGACCAGGCCCGGGCGGTTCTCACGCGGCTTTTCGGCGCGGCGGAGGCCGATCGCAAGGTGGCGGAGATCGAGGCGAGCCTTGCCGCCGATCACCACAAGCCCAAGCTTTCCGATCTCATCGACAAGCGCACCGGCCGGATCCGCCCGATCCTGTGGACCGGCATCGGACTGGCGGTGTTCCAGCAGTTCGTCGGCATCAACGTCGTCTTCTATTACGGCGCGACATTGTGGGAAGCGGTCGGCTTCTCGGAGGATTATGCGCTGCAGACCAATATCCTGTCGGGTGTGCTGTCGATCGGCGCGTGCCTTGCGACGATCGCGCTGGTCGACCGGATCGGGCGCAAGCCGCTGTTGCTGATCGGATCGGCCGGTATGGCCGTTACCCTTGCCACGGTTGCCTTCGCCTTTTCGACCGCCGTCACCGGCGCGGGCAATGCGGTCACGCTGCCCGGCCACAACGGCCTTGTCGCGCTTATCGCGGCGAACCTCTATGTGATCTTCTTCAACCTCAGCTGGGGGCCGATCATGTGGGTCATGCTGGGCGAGATGTTCCCCAATCAGATCCGCGGCTCGGGGCTGGCGGTGTCGGGCTTCGCACAGTGGATCGCCAATGCCGCGATCTCCGTGAGCTTTCCCGCGCTGGCGGTCTCGCCGGGGCTGGCGATCACCTATACCGGCTATGCGCTGTGCGCGGCGATCTCCTTCTTCTTCGTGCGCCGCATGGTCAGCGAGACGCGCGGACGCGAGCTGGAGGATATGGAGGGCTGAGAGCGGTTCGCTATTCCTCCCCTGGAAGGGGAGGGGGACCAGCCGAAGGCTGGTGGAGGGGTATTAGCCTCAGACGATACCGCCTGCGCCGGCTACCCCTCCACCGTTGCTGCGCAACGGTCCCCCCCCCCTCCGGGGGAGGAATAATCCCGGCCCTATGCGTCCGCAGCCGGCGGCGCAGCGTCGGATTGCCGGCGGATCAGCGCATGTTCCGCGCGGATATGGGATTGCCCGATCTCGTCGGCGCGCCCCGCCCGCCGCAGGCGAATGACCTGCACCAGCCGTTCGAGCGCGATCCGTGCCATGTCGAGCACCGGCTGACGGATCGTCGTCAGTTCGGGCCAGATCGTCGTGGCGAGCGCGGTATCGTCGAACCCGCACACCGTAAGGTCGCGCGGCACCTCGAGCCCGCGGCGATGCGCGATCGCCACCGACGCGGCGGCCATGTCGTCGTTGGAGGCAAAGATCGCCGTCGGCGGGTCGGCCAGCCCGAGCAGCACATCGGCCGCATCGAGCCCCGAGCGATAGCTGAACAGGCCGTTCACGACGAGCTTGGGATCATAGGGCAATCCCATATCCTTGAGCGCGCGGCGGTAACCCGCGAGCCGCGTGCCGCTCGCCGCCTGGTTCGGATCGCCCTTGATGAAGCCGATCCGGCGATGGCCGAGCGCGCCGATATGCCGCGTCATTTCGTACGCCGCGCGTTTGTCGTCGATGCAGATCGATAGCGCCCATTCGGGTGCATGTTCGGTCGCCATCGCGACGACGGGCAGTTCCGCGTCGCGGATCGCCTCCAGGATGCCGGCAGCGTCGCTGAGCGGCGCGGGCAGCAGCACGCCGTCCACCCGCCCCGCGAGGAGATGATCGATCACCGCGCGATAATCGTCGGCATCGTCGCATTTCTCGACCATCAGCTGCACGTTGCTGCGGCTGGCCTGATCGAGCGCGCCGACCAGCAGCGCGCTCAGATAGGCGAAGCTCGGGTTGGAATGGAGCAGCCCGATGCGGATATCGTCGCCCCCAGCCAGCGCGCGTGCGGCGGCGTTGGGGGCATAGTTCAGCGCCGCGATCGCCGCCTCGACGCGTTCGCGCGTCCGCTCCCGCACGCTTTCCTTGGCGTTGATCACCCGCGAGACGGTCATCGGCGAGACGCCGGCACGCGCGGCGACGTCGCTGATCGTCGGGGTGTTGTGCTGGCGTCGTGTGGCGCGCGGTTTTTTCATGCGCGCCCGTTACGTCACCACGACCGGCGCAAGTCAATGCCCCGGTGCGTCGGGGAAGTCCTCGGCCTTGTACCAGGCGAGGTCGTGCGCGGGCGGGCGGACGCCGGGCGGCAGCGGGAGATGGTTCACCGACATCCAATAAGCGAGGCTGGCATCGCGCCACCACCGCGCCTCGCGCGACTGGATGCCGAGCAGCGCCGCGGTCTTTTCGAAGCGCTCGGCATCGATGCGGGACTTGAGCGCGGTCCAGTCGCCCCGCATCTGATCGACATAGGCGACCCCGCGATCATAATGCGCGACCAGTTCCTCCCATAAACTATGGCCGGAGGACATGCGATAATCCCAGCGCAGGTGATGGAACCACAATAGTTCGCGCTCTGGCGTCGTCGCCGGATCGCGCAGCCGCTGCGCGACCGGCGGGGCATATTGCGCGATTGCGTTGCTGCCGCTCGCGGTTCGATCGAAGCCGATGCCGTCCGCGGTTGCGCGATGATAATAGACCGGGTTCCATTCGGGTCGCGCGAGCGCCGAGACCCAGGGCGCGGGGCCATAATGGTGATCGGTGCCCATCAGATGGGCGAGACCGAGCGGCGTCATATAATCGACCGCCGCCTCGCGCGAGCCCGCCATCATCCGTGCGACGCGATCGACGACCGCCGGATCGGGCGCGAACGTCATCGCCGCCCATTCCCGCGCGATCGCGTCCGACGCGCTCGTCGGATCCCAGGCGTAGCGGCCGAACGCATACCAATTGGCCTGGTTGAAGATCGAGCCGGTCCAGTCGCGATCCCGCCCGACATTGGCGACGCCCGCCATCCCGCTGATCATGCCGGCGACGGTCGACCCCGCGCCCTTAGCCATCGTATCGGCGCGCAGCGTCTCCTCGAACAGCGGCCCGAGATAGACGAGATGCGAGGCGAAGCCGAGATATTCCTTGGTGATCTGGAATTCGATCATCAGCGGGGTGTGCGGCATCGCGCCGAACAGCGGATGGAAGGGCTCGCGCGGCTGGAAGTCGATCGGGCCGTTCTTCACCTGGACCAGGACATTATCGGCAAAACGGCCGTCGAGCAGGTGGAAGTCGTCGAACGCCTCGTGCGCATAGACGAATGCCCGCCACATCACGACGCCGCCGTGCGGCGCGAGCGCGGCGGCGAGCATATTCGCGCCGTCGGCGTGGCTGCGCCCGTAATCCTGCGGCCCGGGCTGTCCTTCGGAACTGGCCTTGACGAGAAAGCCGCCGAAATCGGGGATAGCCGCGTAGATCTCGTCCGCCTTGGCGCGCCACCACGCCGCGACCTGCGGGTCCTTCGGATCGGCGGTGCTCAGATGGCCGATCTCGATCGGGGCGGAGAAGCGCGCCGACAGATAGACCTTGATGCCATAGGGCCGGAAGACGTCCGCCAGCGCGGCGGCCTTGGATATATAGCGCTGCGTCAGGCTCGATGCGGAAGCGTTGACGTTGTTGAGCACCGCCCCGTTGACGCCGATCGAGGCATTGGCGCGCGCATAATCGACATAGCGCGGCTCGCGGACGTCGGGGAGCATCCACCAGTCCCACAGCGACTGGCCGGCATAGCCGCGCTCCACGCTGCCGTTGAGATTGTCCCAATGATCGAGCACCCGCAATTTCACTTTCGGGCGCGACATCAGCGCCACGGCGCCGAGCGTGTGACCGGTCTGGAGCCAGCGGAGCAAGGCGAAGCCGCCGTAAAGAATGCCGCGGTCGTCGTTCGCCGCGACGACGACGAGCGCGCGTCCCGCGACGGTGATCCGGCGAACGACATAGCCTTCGTCGCCCAGCCGCGGGCCGAGGGCGCGGAGCGAAGCGGCTTCGTCGTGCCCGATCCGCGCCAGAACCACCGCGCCGTCACGCGCGTGATCGGCGCGCGCCACCGGGGCGGCGAACAATCCGCCGAGGCCGCGCGAAAGTTCGTCCGCCGCCGCCTGCATCATCGGGGACGCGCCGCGCACCACGATCGCCGGCGGGCGGTTGGCGCGCGCTCGCGCCGGAAGCGGCCGATAGCGAAGCCACAGATCATATCCGTCCTCCGCCTGGGCCGGTCCCGCGCCGGCGAGCAAAAGGGCGGCACAAAGCCATAGGATCGCGCGCGTCATGATAACTCCCCTGGCAGCACGGGTTTATCGCGCCCGGCGCCGCCGCGTGCGAAGGCCGCTTTTCGCCTTCCTCTTTTGCGCGCTTTTCCTATACTATATGACATATTGCAATTGATGGTGCCGATAGTGTCGCAGCGCGAGAATCCGACGATTTCCTCCTCCCCCGCCGGTAACGGCCCGCATCAATCCGGCCCGGGGCCGACACTGGTCGACCGCGCTTATGACTATCTGCTGACGATGTTGATGAGCGTCGAGATCGCGCCCGGCGAGCGGATCGCGATCGATACGATCGCGCGCCAGCTCGGTATTTCGCAGACCCCGGTTCGCGAGGCGCTGAGCCAGCTCGAGGCGGAGCGGCTCGTCTTCAAGACGACCAACGTCGGCTATCGCGCCAGCCCGCAGATGACGCGCGAGGAAGTGCGCGATCTCTATACGCTGCGCCAGCTGATCGAACCCTATGCCGCGGCGCGCGCGGCGGAGCTGATGACCGACGAATCGATCGCGCTGCTGCAGGCGATCGATCGCGACATGTCGGACGTGGTCGACGGCGACGCCCGGGCCTATTCGCGGTTCGCGGAAGCCGATGCGGCGCTCCACCGGCTCATCGCCACGGGGAGCGGCAACCGCCTTATCGCCGACACGATCGAGCGGCTGCATGCGCATCTGCACATCTTCCGTGCGCTTTATCGCACCAACGCGCCCAACGAGGCAGCGGCGGAACATCGCCGCATCATCGACGCGCTGGTCGCGCACGACGCGGCGGCGGCCGAGCAAGCGGTACGCGCACACCTCGAGCGGTCGCAGCAACGGATGGATGCGGCGCTCGCCACCCCATAAGAAGTTGCCCCGCGCGGCGATTTCTCCGACAAATAACCCCTCATTTGCTTGACAGCCTCGATCACGCCTCCTACCAGATCATATAGGATATGAAATGGAGAGGCGACTGGTGCGACTGAAGCGGTTAGGCCGTCATCTGCGCCCCGCAGCGCGTTGTGCGGCGATTCTGCTGACGCTCGGCGGCGCCGAGGCGCCTCGCCTTACCACGACGGTGCTCGATCATTTCACGCTGATCGACGGCACCGGCCGCCAGCCGGTCGCCGATCAGTCGCTGGTCATTGCGAATGGCCGCATCGTCTGGGTCGGCCCCGCCAGCCGCGTCAGGGTCGATCGGCTGACGCGGCGCGAAGATCTTCGCGGCAAATATGTCATGCCGGGGCTTATCGACAGCCATGTCCACCTCGGCCTGGTGGACGGCATCGACCAGGATTTCACCAGATATTACAGCCGCGACAATGTCGAGCGCCAGCTGAAGCTCTACGCCGCTTATGGCGTCACGACGGTCTATACGTTGGGCACCGACGGCGATGCGATCCACGAGGTCATTGCCGAGCAACGGCGCAGCGGCCGACCCGATCGCGCGCGGGTCTTCACCGCCGGGCGCGGCGTGGTGTTCAAGGGAAGCTATGGCGGCGTCCCGGGCCTCGACCAGTCGGTCGCGACCCCGGCCGAAGCGACCGCAATGGTCGATCGCGAGGCGGCCAAGGGCGACGATTTCATCAAATTATGGATCGACGACGAATTCGGCGCGATCGCCGAGCGGATGCCTTATTCGATCAGCCGTGCGGTGATCGATGCCGCGCACGCAAAAGGCAAGAAGGCCGCCGCGCATATCTTCTATTATGACAATGCCGTCGAACTGACCCGCGAAGGCATCGACGCATTCATGCATCAGGTCCGCGATCGCGTCGCCGATCCGTCGCTCGCGCGGATGATGAAGACGCGCGGCACGTGGCAGCTGGCCTCGACGTTGAGCCGCGAAGCATCTTTCACCTACCGCCTGCTGCCCTTCGTCGACGATCCTTTCTTTTCCCGCGGCGTATCCCCTGGCACGGTCGCGGCGCTGAAGGCGCCCGAACGGCAGCAGCGCCTGGGCGCCGCACGTGACTTCGCGAAATATCCGGAGGCGCTGCGCAACGCGATGACCAATTTCGCCACCGAGGCGAAGAATGGCGTGACCTATGGCATGGGCACCGACAGCGGCCCGACCGGCCGGTTCCCCGGTTATTTCGCGCATTGGGAACTGGAATTGATGGTGAAGGCGGGGATCACCCCGCTCCAGGCGATCACCGCCGCAACGGGAACCAATGCGCGCTTCATCGGCGCCAATCAGGCCGGCACGATAGCGAAAGGCAAATGGGCGGATCTGCTGGTGCTCGATCGTGATCCGGTCGCGGACATTCGCAACACCCGCGCGATCCGCGCCGTCTATATCGCCGGCCGCAAGGTTCCCACGATCTGGGAGACCTGCGTGGGTCGCCCGCTCGACGGCTGCGGCCGGGCGCAGCCATAATGCCCGTCGCCGCGGAAATCATCGACGCCGGCGCCGCCGATCAGCCGCAAACCGCCGTCGCGCGGCCGACGCGCACGCGGCATGTCGTGCTGTGGCTGACCGTGCTGGCGTATCTCATCACTTATATGGACCGGGTGGTGATCTCCACCGCGGCGCCGTCGATCCAGGCGGAATTCGGTTTCTCGCTGGTCACGATGGGGTGGATTTTCGCCGCGTTTCAATTCGCTTATGCGATTTTCCAGATCCCCGGCGGATGGCTGGGCGACCGGTTCGGGCCGCGGCGCGCGCTGACCGGGGTGGTATTGTGGTGGTCGGTCTTTACCGCCGCGACCGCCGCGACCTGGTCCGCCGGCTCGATGATCGTATGCCGCTTTCTGTTCGGGATCGGCGAAGCGGGATCATTCCCGATCGCAACCCGATCGCTGTCGCGCTGGATGCTGCCCTCGGAGCGCGGCTGGGCGCAGGGCGTCACCCATGCCGGCGCGCGGCTCGGGGGCGCCGTCACCCCGGTCTTCGTCGCATTGCTGATCGTCGATTTCGGCTGGCGCATGCCGTTCCTGCTGTTCGCCGGGGTGGGGGTCGCCTGGGCGTTGCTGTGGTTCTGCTATTATCGGGACAGGCCGCGCGAGCATCCGCGCACCAATGAAGCGGAATGCGCGATGATCGAGGCGGCGCTCGGTGCCGGTGGCGCGAACGCCAAGGTGCCGTGGCGCCACCTGCTCGGCCAGCCCCAGCTCTGGCTCCTGTCCGCAATGTATTTCTGCTACGCTTATTGCATCAACATCTTCCTCACCTGGTTCCCGAAATATCTTCACGATGCGCGCGGGTTCGACATCGCGGTGATGGGATTGCTGGCCAGCCTGCCGCTGATGGCCGGGGTCGTCGGCGATCTCGCCGGCGGCTGGCTCTCCGACCTGATGGTCAAACGCGGCATGGGATTGAAGATCGCGCGCCGCGCGGTCGCGGTCTGCGGTTTCTTCGTCGCGGCGGCGGCGATTCCGCTCGCCGCATCGGCCGACGCGCCGCTCACCAGCATCGCGTGCTTTTGCGTCGCGCTGTTCGGGCTGGAGGTGACCGTCGGCGTATCCTGGGCGGTGACGCTCGATATCGGCGGCGAATTCGCCGGCTCGGTCTCGGCGGTGATGAACACCCTCGGCAACCTCGGTGCCGCGATCGCAGCGGCGGTGACCGGCTATATCGTCAGCTTCAGCGGATGGTTTTCGGCATTCCTGGTGCTCGCCGCTCTATCGCTCGCCGCGGGAGTGCTGTTTTTCTGGATCGACGCCTCGCGGCGGCTTTACGTCGAGCATGACGCGGTGCCGGCATGAACGACGTTAATATTCGCATTGTGGTGGGAGCGATCACGGTTTTCGCCCCCGTTGCCGAAAGGGAATAGCATTGAATCGTAACGTGATATGGGGCCTGATCGGAGGAGCGCCGGCGATCGTCGCCGGTGCGGCGGCGCTCGCCGCGCCGCCTGCCGGCAACCCCGTCAAAGGCAAGGCGGTGTTCGCGCGCTGCGCGGTTTGCCACAGGATCGATCCGGCGGTCGCCGGTGGCATCGGCCCCAACCTTGCCGGCGTTTACGGCCGCCCCGCCGGGCAGCGCGCGGGCTATGTCTATTCCCCGGCGATGCGCGCGGCGCACATCAAATGGGACGAGGCCACGCTATCGCGGTTTCTGGCCGGACCCGGGAAGATGGTGCCCGGCACCAAGATGATGGCGACGCCGGTCACGGACGCGCAGGACCGCGCCGACGTCATTGCATTCCTCAAGACAGTCGGTGGCGGCACCAAGTGAGCGAGACCCTCTCCATGTTCGGCGCATTGCGGCTGCCGCGCGATATTCTGTTCGGGCGCAAGCAGCGCGCCGCGCTCGGCTCGGCCACCGCGTCGATCGGGCGGCGCGCGATATTGTGCACCGATCAGCGCCAATCCGCCCAGCGCGAATTCGCCGACATGCTCGCCGATCTCGCCGCCCACGGCGTCGAGACGCGGGTGTTCGACGGCACGATTCCCGATCTTCCGATGGAATCGATCGAGGGCTGCGTCGCCGCGGCACGCGATTTCGCGCCGGACGTGGTGATCGGCGTCGGCGGCGGCAGCTCGATCGATCTGGCGAAGGTCGCCGCGATGCTCCTCACGCATGGCGGCAATGTCGAGGATTATTACGGCGAGTTCGCGGTTCCCGGGCCGGTCGTTCCGCTGATCGCGCTGCCCACTACCGCGGGCACCGGCTCCGAAGTGACGCCGGTTGCGGTGATTACCGACGAGCAGCGCGGAACCAAGATCGGCATCGCCAGCCCCTATCTCATTCCGCAGGTCGCGATCTGCGATCCGGAGCTGACCGTCACCTGCCCGCCGGCGCTTACCGCCTTTTCGGGCGCCGATGCGCTGACCCATGCGGTCGAGGCGTTCACCACATTGGCGCGTCCGTCCGATCCGATGCTGACCCAGGAGCATGTGTTCGTCGGCAAGAACATCTTGTCGGACCATTTTGCGAAGCTGGCGATCGTCAACCTGTTCACCTACCTCGAACGCGCGTTCCGAAATGGTAGCGATATCGAGGCGCGCGAAGGGGTGATGCTCGCCGCGCTCGCCGCCGGTTGCGCCTTCGGCACGGCGGGGACGGCGGCGGCGCATGCGCTGCAATATCCCGTGGGCAATCTGACGCATACCGCGCACGGCCTGGGGGTCGCGACGCTGCTGCCGTTCGTGATGCAATATAACCGCCCGGCGTGCGCCAACGCGCTGGCCGAACTGGCGGACGCCATCGGCGTGGGCGACGGGCCTGCCGAGGCGCGCGCGCAGGCGTTCATCGATGCGGTGAGCGATTTGCTTGCGCGGATCGACATTCCCGCCTCGCTGGCGGCGCTGGGGCTCGCCGCCGATCAGCAGGATTATGTCGCGCGTCATTCGCTGGATGCCGCGCGGCTCATCAAGAACAACCCGCGTCCGCTCGACCTCGCGGCGATGCAATCGATCACGCGCGCCGCCTTCACCGGCGACCGCGCGTCCCTTTCCGCCCTATAAGCTTCGGAAAATCCTCGTCACATGACCAGCCGATACGCGCCGCCGACCACGGGCACAGCCGCTCCCTTCGCGATCCCCACCGGTCTCCTGATCGGCGACGCGTGGATCGATCCCGCGGGGGGAAAAAGGATCGAGATCATCAATCCAGCGACGGGCGACATGCTGACATCCGTTGCCGACGGCGACGTCGGCGACGGGATCGCGGCGGTCGATGCGGCGGCCGCGGCGGCGGCCGATTGGGCCGCGACCGCGCCGCGCAAGCGCGCCGATATCCTCATGGCCTGTTTCCACGCCATGATGGCGCAGCAGGAGTGGCTGGCGCAGATCATCTCGCTCGAGAACGGCAAGGCGCTCGGCGATGCGCGGGGCGAGGTGGCTTATGCCGCCGAATTCTTCCGCTGGTATGCCGAGGAAGCCGTCCGCATCAACGGCGAGGTCGCGATCGCGCCGTCGGGCGCCAATCGCATTCTGGTGCAATATCAGCCGATCGGCGTCGCGCTGCTCATCACGCCGTGGAACTTCCCCGCGGCGATGGCGACCCGCAAGATCGCGCCGGCGCTCGCCGCCGGGTGCACCTGCATCCTGAAGCCTGCCGAGGAAACCCCGCTCACCGCGATGGCGGTGGCCGAGATCATGCGGCGCGCCGGCGTTCCCGCCGGGGTCGTCAACCTCATCAACGCGAGCGATCCGGGGCCGGTGTGCAGCGCGATCCTGCACGATCCGCGCGTGCGCAAGCTTTCGTTCACCGGGTCGACCGAGGTCGGCCGCATCCTGCTCCGCGAAGCCGCCGACACGGTGATCAGCTCGTCGATGGAGCTGGGCGGCAATGCGCCGTTCATCATCCTGGACGATGCCGATCTCGACGCCGCGATCGACGGCGCGATGGTCGCCAAGATGCGCAACGCGGGCGAGGCCTGCACCGCCGCCAACCGCTTCTACGTCCAGCGCGGGATCCACGACCGGTTCGTCGAGCGGCTGGTCGAGCGGATGGGGGCGCTCGCCGTCGGGCCGGGCATCGACGCCGCGACCCAATGCGGGGCGATGATCAACCGGCAGTCGATCGAGAAGATCGATCGGCTGGTCGCGGATGCCGTCCAGCGCGGCGCGCAGGTCCGGCTCGGTGGCAAGGCGCTGGCGGGCGCGGGCTTCTTCTATCCTCCTTCGGTGCTCGCCAATGTCCGGCAGGGGTCCGCGATCCTCGACGAGGAGGTGTTCGGCCCCGTCGCGGCGGTCCTCCCGTTCGATGATGCGGAAGAGGCGATCCGCCTCGCCAATGCGACCGAATATGGCCTCGCCGCTTATGTCTATTCGGCCGACCTCAAGCGCGCATTGAACATCGCGGAGCGCATCGAATGCGGGATGATCGCGATCAACCGCGGCCTGGTCTCGGATGCGGCGGCGCCGTTCGGCGGCGTCAAGCAGAGCGGGCTCGGACGAGAGGGCGCGCACCACGGCCTGCTCGAATATTGCGAGGCCAAATATATCGCGGTCGACTGGTAACCGGCGCGGAAATGGAAAGGGAACCCAAAAGCGCGATGTTCGAGATTTCCCGACGCAGGATGCTGGGCGAGACGGCGGCGATGGTCGCGCTGGCGGGCGCTGGCCCGTTCAAGGCATTTGCCGCGACCGCGCCGGGCGCATCGTCGCTGCCGGATACCGAATGGCGCCATTATGCCGCCGATCAGGCGAGCACGCGCTATTCTCCGCTCGACCAGATCAATGCGGACAATTTCTCCGATCTCGAAATCGCGTGGAGCTTCAAGACCGACGCGCTCGGCGCGCGGAAGGAATATCAGTTCGAAGCGACGCCGCTGCTCGTCAAGGGCCGGCTGTATCTCGCCGCCGGCTCGCGCCGCGACTGCATCGCGCTCGACGCCGCGTCGGGCGAGCTTTTGTGGATGCATCGGCTGGACGAGGGGCAACGCGCGCTGAACTCGCCGCGCCAATTATCGGGGCACGGCGTATCCTATTGGACGGACGGGACGAAGGAGCGCATTCTCTATGTCACGACCGGATATCGCCTCGTCTCGCTCGATGCGGCGACCGGTATTCCCGATCCCGACTTCGGCACCAACGGCATCGTCGATCTGAAGCTCGATTTCGATCAGCAGCTCGATCCCGATACCGCCGACGTCGGGCTCCACGCGACCCCGCTCATCGCGCGCGATACCGTGGTGGTCGGCGCCGCCCATGCCGCCGGGGACGTTCCCGCGGTCCGCCGCAATGTGAAGGGTTATGTCCGCGGGTTCGACGTTCGCACGGGCAAGCGCAAATGGATCTTCCATACCATCCCGCGCAAAGGCGAGTTCGGCTACGACAGCTGGCTGAACGGCGACGCCGACGAGGCGGGCAATGGCGGCGTCTGGGCCGAAATGTCCGCCGATGAGGAACTGGGCCTGGTCTATGTCCCCGTCGAACTGCCGACGGGCGACGAAATGGGCATGTTCCGCCGCGGCAATGCGCTGTTCGGCGAGACGCTGGTCGCGCTCGACATCGAGACGGGCAAGCGGCGCTGGCATTATCAGCTGGTCCATCACGGACTATGGGATCGCGATATACCCTGCGCCCCAATCCTGTGCGACATCCCCGTCGACGGAAAGCTCGTCAAGGCGCTCGCCCAGCCGACCAAGCAGGCCTTCCTCTATGTCCTCAACCGCGAGACCGGCAAGCCGATCTGGCCGATCGTCGAACGCAAGGTCGAGGCGGGCGACGTGCCGGGCGAATGGTATGCGCCGACCCAGCCGTTTCCGACCAAGCCGCCGGCTTATGACGTGCAGGGCGTGACGATCGACGATCTGATCGATTTCACCCCGGCGCTGCGCGCCAAGGCGGTCGAGCTGGTGAAGAATTACAAGATCGGTCCCCTCTACACGCCACCCGTGGTCAGCAAGCCGGGCCGGTGGGGCACGATCATCTCGCCCGGCATCCAGGGCGGCACCAACTGGCCGGGCGGCTGCTACGATCCCGAAACCCACACCGTCTTCGTTTATTCCAAGAACCAGCCCGGGGTGATCGGCATTATTCCCAACACCAATATGACGGTGTCGCAATTCCCGCAGGTTCACGGCATCTCGGGCGAGGAACCGCGCCCGCAGGTGGCGATGGGGTCCGAGACCAACGGGGCGCCGCCGCCCCGCCGTCCCGCCCCGGCGCCCGCCGCCGCCGCGGGTCCCCCGCCCGGCTTTCTCGCGGTCGACGGATTGCCGCTCCTCAAGCCGCCTTATGGCCGCATCACGGCGATCGATCTCACGAAAGGCGATCTCAAATGGCAGATCGCGCACGGCGAGACCCCCGATAACGTGCGCAACCATCCCGCGCTGAAAGGGCTCAAGATCCCGCGTACCGGTCGTCCGGGCAATCTCGGGCCGCTCGTCACCAAGACATTGGTGATCTGTGGCGAGGCGGGGTTTTACACCAACGAATATGGCGTGCGCGGCGCGATGCTGCGCGCCTATGACAAAGCGACCGGCGAGGAAAAGGGCGCCGTCTATATGCCGGCGCCGCAAAGCGGGTCACCGATGACCTACCGCCTGCGCGGCAAGCAATATATCGTCGTCGCGATCGGCGGCGGGAATTACAGCGCGGAGCTCGTCGCCTTCCGCCTTCCTGGAGCAGCGTGATGACATTTTCCAAACCCCAGCGCCCGACCTTCATCCTCGCCGCAGCAGCCGTCATCCTGGGCGGATCGGTGGTCGCCCGCGCGCAATCGCCGGGCAGCACGGTGTGGAGCGGCGTCTATACCGACGAGCAGGCGGATCGCGGCAAGGCGGCTTATGCCGCCAATTGCGCATCCTGCCACGGTGACACCCTCGCGGGAATCGACGTCGCGCCGCCGCTGACCGGCGCCGGCTTCCTCAACAACTGGAACGGCACCTCCGCCGGCGACCTTTTCAACCGCATCAAGACGACGATGCCGCTCAACGCACCGGCCACGCTCAGCGGGCGCACCGTCGCGGATATCGAGGCGTTCATCTTCAAGGCCAATGGTTTTCCCGCCGGTCAGGTCGCGCTGCCGCCAGCGCCGCCGATGATGGCGAATATGAAGATCGTCTCGCAGAAACCCGCAAACTGACCGGCGAGACGGCGCACGGCGATATTCAAGCCGCGGCCGGCGAACGCTCGAAGACCGGCCGTCAGCCGTTGCCGGCGGCCGGTTCGATCGCGACCTGTTCGAACAGTCCTTCGTAGCGGCAAACGATCCCGTCGCGATCGACGTCGAGCATCGCTTCAAAACCGGCGAAAAGGCCGAGATCGCGATATCGCACGCGCCCCGCCGCGATCTGATCATAAGCTTGCCGGGACCGGGTGACCTCGAGCGTGGCGCCGTCGATATAGACGATATCCAGCGTGATCGTGTCGCTCGACCCCTTGAGAAGCCGGCGCACCGGCAGGGTATTGCAGAAGGGCGTCACGGACAGATCGGGCTCCTCCGCGCCAATCAGATCGGCGCGTACAATACCGTCCACGAGCCAATCTTCTCCCGACCGTTCAAGATGCACGGCCTTCGCGCCGCCTGCTCCTGAGCGGGAGACCGTGACGGCTTGCGCGCTCCAATCGGCATCGAGAGACCAAAGATGGTCGATCTGGAACCCGCCATCCTCGGTCGCGATCACCGTCCCCGCGATGTGGACTTGCTCGTCGCGTTCGACAATGGAGAGGCGCTCCACGCCGTCGAGATCCAGGCGGCGCCAGAAAATAACGCGATTATCCATACGATCGGGGACCCGTTCGGATGACGACGCTCAGGTCGTACACCGAATCATTGCCGCATGACGAGAGCCGCGCGCGCTACCATGCGATCGGATCGCGCCGCTCACGGAAGCAAGCTGCACCCGCCCGGCACCCGCACCGGACTGCATCGCGCCATCGCCGCATCCGGCAAGGTCACGACGAAGCGCTGCCGCAGCGGATCGGGCGCACCCGGATAATAATCGGTGCTGACCGCCTGCGCGCCGCTCGCCATCGCCGCCTTGGCCTTGGACAGATCATGCGTCCGCGCCTCCACCGTATTCGCATCGGTGCGGGTCCGCACGATCAGCCCTTCCGCCACCCAGCGCCTGATCTTCGCGCCGTCGACCAGCGGGTCCTGGACGATCTGGACCGCGGATTCGGGCTGGTCGTCGGGATACCAGCCGAACATCGCGCGTCCGGCGAGCGACGGATGCCCCGCGCGATAAGCGTCCGAAACCGCATCGCGGACATCGAACAGGATGTAGATGCGGCCGCGCGCGGCGGCGAGGCTGGGCCAGCCTTTCGCGCGCACCGCATCGCGCAACGTCATCGCCTTGCCGCGCACATCGTCCGGGGTGATGAGCCGCTTGCCCGGCAGGACCGAGCGTATCTCGGCATCGAGCGCGTCGAGCAGTTCCTTGTTGTCGAGCGGCAGCGGATCGGTGATCCCCGGCCGATGCGACGGCGTGTCCGCCGCGTTGATCGTGATCATGATCGGCAGGTGATCGGGGTGCGCGCGCGACCAGCGATCGATCTCGGTCAGGCAACGCACGAGAGTGACGCAGGTGCTGAGATAGTCCAAATCGGGGATGTGGAAGCTCTTGAAACCCGGTCGGAGCATCGCCGCGCGATCGAAGCCGGTCGCCTCTCCCGCCTCGCGCGCCCATTGCTCGCCTTTCGGATCGGCATAGCGCCCGCCCGCGGGATCGGCGAAGATATCCAGCTCGACCTGCCGCACCCCCGCATCGAGCTGCTGCGACAGCGGCAGATGATAATAATCGAGACCGTCGGCGAGCTTCGGCTCGATCGCGCGGAGCCGCGCCATGACGGCCGCCGGAATTCGCGCCTTGAAGCTATTGTGCGACCCGACGACCTGCACGTCGTTCATCGCGACGGGCGGCGCCGCCGCGCCGATCAGCGTCAGCGCAGCGGCGAGAGCGATCATCCGCATCAGAATTCCACCCGCGCGCCGAACAGCAGCGTGCGTCCATAATATTGGATCTCGCCGTAGCGCAATTCGGTCTCGTTATACGAATAGCTCCTGGCCCCGGCGATGTTGATCGCCTCGACGCTGACCGTCATCTTCGGGGTAACGCGGAAGGAGAGATTGCCGTCGAGCGACCCGAAGGGCGCGACATAGGTCGACGACTGGGCGGTGCTGCCGTTGCTCGACAGATATTTGTCGCGCCAGACATAGGACAGACGCGCCGAGATCGGCCCCTTGTCGTAGAAACCGACGACGTTGAAGCTATTCTTCGACAAGCCGATGAGCTGGTTGAGGATCGGGCGCGCGCCCGCCGTATAGCTCGATTGCACCGAAGTGTGGGTATAGGACGCCTGGAAGCCGAGGCCGTCGAACGGCGCGGGCAGGAAATCGAACACCTGATTATAGGCGGCCTCGACGCCATAGACCTTGGCGTCGCCGCCATTGACCTGCGTGCTCAGCAACACGGTGCCGCGCCCCGGAATGTCGATATTGACGTTCTGCGCGGTGATGTAATCGTCCATCGCCTTGTAGAACAAGGCACCGGTCAGCGAGGCGTTGCGGCGGAAATACCATTCCAGCGATCCGTCGACCTGGCTCGCGAGGAAGGGCTTGAGCGCGGGGTTGCCGCCGCTCGCGGTCGGCGCGTCGGTGGAGACGCTGATCTGCGGCGCGCTCTGCGTCATGTTGGGGCGCGTCAGCACGCGGCTGGCGGCGAGACGGCCGATGAGGCTCGGGGTGAGCTCGGCGCGCAGGTTGAAGCTCGGCAGCCAATTGTTGAATTTCTGCGGGAAGCTGGCCGGGGTCGGCGTCGCGCCGAACGTCAACGTCCCGCTCGCCACCTGATCGGTATGCACATAACGGATACCGACATTGCCGGTAACGTTCACGCTGCCGAGCTGGAAGGCATAATCGGCCCGTGCATAAGCGCCGGCGACCTTCTCGGTGACGACATAGGAGGCGCGCCGGTCGCTCGCGGTGAGCGGCGCATTCGCCACCGCGTCGGTGAACAGCTTGTTGTAGAAAGCGCTGGTGACCGGCACCAGCCAGGTGCGCGGGAAATTGCCCGGAACCCCCGACAGGAAATCGTCGAACGGCAGCGCCTCATAAGCATTCGGCGCGAAGCTCGTGATCGGCGTGCCGTTGGCAGAGGTCACCAGGAAGTCGCGACGCCGATAATCGCGCTTGCGCCAGTGATATTCGCCCCCGACCGCGATCTTGGTGATGAAGCCGTCGAGATCGCGAGCGACGTCGAAGCGGGCATAGGTGTCCCAGTCCTTGCTGTTCTTCGGCGCGATATTGAACGTGGTGACGCCATAGCTCGCGGGATCGTTGACGTTGACCGGGGTGCTGAGCGTCGAGCCGACCTTATAGCCGCCCGAGGCATCATAGGTCAGCGGCGCGAGGAACTGCATACGGCTGCGCACCGTGCCCTCGGCATAGCTGGGATGATAGCTGTGCGCGAAGGACCAGTTGATATTGGCGGAGAGGTGCCACCGATCCGGGTTCCACACCTGCTTCAGCCCGACGTCGAACAGATCGTGGCGGTTGAGGCTATATTCGCGCGAGGCCATGAAGCGCACGTTGTTGATCGTCGCGCCGACCACCGTGTCGCCGTTGCGCTTGACCGATCCCGGCACGATGCTGGTCCCCGGATCGTCCGGGTAGATATCGAGACCGAATTCGTCATAGGCGACATCGAGCCGCGTCACCGACACGTCGAGCGTCGTTTCCAGTTCCGCCGACGGACGCCATTGCGCGGAAATGATGCCGGACAGACGCTTGCGGTCCTCGGTTTCGACGGTCGGGCGGGTGCGCGTCGGCGTATAATAGCCCGTCCCCAGCGCGGAGACGAACTTGTCGAGATTCCAGCCGGTATTGTAATAGCGGTCGTTGCGCACCGACTTCGCCCAATATTGCGCGCCGACGAGAAGGCCGAACTGGTCGTCGTCGGTCTTGACGCTCGTCAGCAAAGTGGCGTTGGGCCGCACCTTGCCGGTCATCGAAGTATAGGTGCCGCGCAGGTTCAGCGTGGTCTTGTTGCCGACGTCCAGCGGACGGAAGGTCTTGACGTCGATATTGCCGCCGAGCGCACCCTCGGTCATGTCCGCGGTCGGCGTCTTGATGACGTCGATCTGCGAAACGAATTCCGCGGGCAGCATCTCGAAGCGGAACTGGCGGCCGTTGGCGCCGCCGTTTTCGATCAGGTCGTTGATCGCCACCGTGCGGCCGTTGACCAGGGTGCTCTGGAATTGCGGGCCGAGGCCCCGGACGCTGACGTACAGCCCCTCGCCGCGCGGGCGGGTGATCGCGACCCCGGTGACGAGCTGCAACGCCTCTGCGACATTCTGCGTCGGGAATTTGCCGATGTCGGTGGAGTTGATCGCGTCGACGCCATAATCGGCCTTGCGCTTCGTCTCCGTCGCGGCGGCGAGGCTGCGGGCATAGGTGCCGGTTACGACGATATCACCGCCGCCCGCGGCATCGTTTCCGTCGCTGGCGGGCGCGACCGCGGTCGTCTGCGCATGGGCGGGCTGGGCAGCGGCCAGAGCGAAAATGGCAAGCGGAAGCGGCGCGCAAAGGATGCGCGAATAACGTGTCATCGGATGATTTCTCCCGGTGGCGCTCAGGCCGTTGCGGGGCGGTTAGAATCCGGCGATGACAGTTTGATGGCTCCAGGATTACGCTAACATTTAATCGCGGTGGCAGTCCCTGCGCCCGGCGGCCGCCCGGGCCGGCTCAACTGCCCGTCCAGTCCGGCACGCGCTTCGTCTTCGCCAGGAAATCCGCGACGCCGCGGCGAAAATCGGCGCTGCCATAAACCTCGGCGATCAGATCATCCACCTCGGGCAGGACCGCCATGCCCATGCGCCGCATCGTCTCCTTGGTCGCGCGCGTGGTGAGCGGGGCGTTTTCGGCGGCGCGATCGCACAACGCCGCGACCGCGCCGTCCAGTTCCTCGCGTTCGATCACCTTCAGCAGGAAGCCGCTCGCGCGCAATTCGTCGGCCCCCAGCAATTCGCCGAGGAGCAGCATACGCTTGGCACGCTGTACGCCGACCGCGCCGCCGATCCGCGCCACGCTCGCCGCCGACAGGCAATTGCCGATCGTGCGGCCGATCGGCGACCCGAATTTCGCATCCGGGGTGGCGATGCGGAAGTCGCACGCCGATGCGATATTGAGCCCGCCGCCGACCGCCCAGCCCTCGACGATCGCGACGGTGGCGCAGGGGATGCGATCCACCGCGGCCATGCATTCGTCGATCCCGCGTTCATAGTCGACGCCTTGTTCGCCCCGCACGAAATCGGCGAATTTCGCGATATCGGTGCCGGAGATAAACGCCTTGCCGCCGGTGCCGCGAAACGTGACGATACGGATCGCCCGGTCAGTCGCGATGTCATGTGCGATATCGCGCAGGTCGAGCCACATCCGGCCGGTCAGGGCATTGTGCGCGGCCGGATTGTCGAAGCGGACATGCGCCTGCGCGCCGCGCCGCTCGAAGACCACCCGCCCCTCGCTCATTCCGCCGCCTCCTTCCGCGGCGCGAGCAAACCGCGCGCCACGAGCTCGCGCCGGATCTCATCGCCATGTTCGTCGAGCAACGGTGGGGGCAAGCGCACCGCCTGCGGCGTGCCGCGCATCTTGACGGGAAATCCGAGCGCCTTGAATTCGCCCTCGACGGGATGTTTCACCGCCATCACCATCTCGCGCGCGATCGCCTGCTCGCTCGTCACCGCCTCGCCATAATCGAGGATCGGTGCGGCGGGAACGCCCGCGCCGAGCAATGCGTCGATCCACTCCTGCCGCGTGCGCGTCAGGAAGGTCGGCGCCAGATCGGCAATCAGCTGCTCGCGGTTGACCACGCGGTTGGCGTTGGTCGCATAGCGCGGATCGCGCTGGAGTTCGGGCCGCCCGATGACATCGAGGAAAATGATCCACAGCCCCTGATTGGCCGCGCCGATCACGAACCAGCCGTCCGAGGCCTTCATCGCCTGATATGGCGCCGACATGCGATTGGCCGACCCGATCGGGGTCGGCGGCTTGCCCGTCCCCCAAAGCTCGGTCGTTTCCCAGATCGACAGCCCGAGCGCCGCCTCGAGCAGCGAGGCGTCGATATATTGGCCGACGCCGGAGGTCTCGCGACCGATGATCGCGCTCAGGATCGCATAGGCCGAAAACAGACCGGCGCCGAGATCGGCGACCGCGATCGAGTTCTTCGCCGGCTCCATCCCGGGGAAGCCGTTGGAACTGAGGATGCCCGACATCGCCTGCGCGATCAGGTCGAAGCCGGGTCGCTGCGCCCAGGGTCCGGTCTGGCCGAAGCCGGAGATGCTGGCGTAGACGAGCCGGGGGTTGATCGCAGCGAGCGTGTCGTAATCCACGCCGAGGCGCTTCGCGACGCCGGGGCGCGCATTTTCGACCACGATGTCGGCGGTCTTGACCAAGGCGTACAGCACCGCGCGATCCGCATCGGTCTTGAGGTCGAGCGTGATGCTGCGCTTGTTGCGGTTGAGCGCGAGAAAACCGGGGCTGTCCTCCCCCTTCAATCGGAAGCCCATCGAATGGCGGGTTGAATCGCCGGTGCGCGGCGGCTCGATCTTGATGACATCGGCCCCCATGTCGCCGAGCAGCATGCAGCAGAACGGGCCGGCCATGACCTGCGAGATATCCAGGACGCGCAGCCCGGCCAGAGGCAAATTCGGCATCCGCTTTTCTCCTTTTTCATGACCGCACGGGGCGCCGAAACGCTCCGTGGATCATATTGTATATGATTCTTGCGGTTGCTAGCATCACGCCGATCAAGGGACAATGCGATTCGCCCGCAGGCGTCGGCCCGAGACAGGAGAGGCTGCTTGTACGGACATTATGTACGACAAATAAAGTGCTGCGTCACCGGCGGCGCGCTGCTTCTGGCGTCGGGCGCGACGGCAGGAAATCGCGACGACTGGCGGAGCTACGGCCATAACGAAGATCTCGCCCGGCATTCGCCGCTTACCGAGATAACGCCGGCAAATGTCGGCAAGCTCGCTCCGCTCTGGTCCTATCATATGCGCCCGGCCGGAACGACCGGCGAGACTGCGGCGGTGCATGAGGGGGTCCCGGCGCGGTTCCGCACCGGCTATGCCGCATCCGAAGCGACCCCGCTGGTCATCGGCGGGGTGATGTATCTCGCGACGCCCTATCGCCGCGTCGTCGCGCTCGACGCCGCGACCGGCAAGGAACTCTGGACCTTCAGCCTGCCGGGGAACGATCAGCCGTCGACGCGCGGGGTCGCCTATTGGCCCGGCGCCGGAAAGATCGGGCCGCGCATCGTCTTCGGCGGCCGCACCGGCAAACTATATGCGGTCGACGCGAAAACCGGGCTGCTCGCCACCGGCTTCGGCGCCGGCGGCACGGTCGACATGAAAACGCCCGAGGTGATGAACGCGACCCGCGCGCCTTATGGCATGAGCAGCCCCCCGGCGATTTTCAGGAACCTGATCATCACCGGATCGCGCGTCCAGGAGATGCCGACCAAGGGCGCATCGGGCGACGTGCGCGCCTGGGATGCGATCACCGGCAAGCTCGTCTGGACCTTTCACGCGATTCCGCGCCCCGGCGAGAAGAATTTCGGCACCTGGGAGGGCGAAAGCTGGCAGGGACGCTCGGGCGTCAACGTCTGGACGTTCGTCGCCGTCGACGAGAAGCGCGGGATCGCCTATCTTCCGTTCGGCGCACCGACGTTCGATCGCTGGGGCGGCGACCGCAAGGGCGAGAATCTCTACGGCAACGCGATCGTCGCGGTGGACGCGCGCACCGGCCGGTATCTCTGGCATTTCCAGACCGTCCATCACGACATCTGGGATCTCGACCTTCCGGTCACGACGCTGATCGACGTCAAGCGCAACGGTCGCACCATTCCGGCGATCGCCGTCATGAACAAGATGACGATCATGTTCATGCTCGATCGCGTGACGGGCAAGCCGCTCTATGACGTGCGGGAAGAGCCGGTGCCGACCCAGACCGATGTTCCGGGCGAACAACCCTGGCCGACGCAGCCGATGCCGGCGAAGCCCGCGCCGCTCGCCCGGCTGGGCTATGACGCCGCCGATCAGGCCGACGGCCCGGCAGCCTATCGCGCGACCTGCGACAGGATGATCAAAGACTTCAATATCGTTCCGAGCAGGATGTTTCAGCCGCTGCGCGCGGATTCCTCGGTCAATTCCTTTCCCAGCAGTTGGGGAGGCGCGGATTGGGGCGGCGGCGCGTTCGATCCGGCAAGCGGATATTATGTCATCAACATCAACAACATCGCCAGCCCGCAGCAACTCGAGCAACAGCCCGACGGCAGCTGGGGGCTGAAAGACGGCTATCGCTATTTCCTCGATCCGGCGACCGGCAATCCCTGCCAGAAACCGCCGTGGGGAGAATTGGTCGCGGTCAACGTCAACACCGGGGATATCGCCTGGCGCAAGGTGCTCGGCGACAATCCCGAGCCCGCCTTCGCCGATGCCGGGGTGATCAGTGCCGGTGGCCCGATCACCACCGCGAGCGGCCTCACCTTCATCGGCGCGACGCGCGATTCGATGTTGCGCGCGTTCGACACGAAGACCGGCGAGATGCTGTGGAAGGCCAAGCTGCCGGCCTCGAACTACGGGATGCCCATGACATATCGCGCGCGGGGCGGCCGTCAGATCGTCGCGGTCGTCGCCACCGGCGGATTTGCCGAACCCGCGACAAGCGACCAGGTGGTCGCATTCGCCCTGCAATAAGGTTCCTGGAAAGATGACCCACAAGACGGCTTCGCTCGCTTTGCTGCTGACCGGCATCGCGCTGACCGGGACGATCGCGTCGGCCGCGCCGCGATCCCCGCCCCCGCCCGGCCCGGGGCTCAATCTCATCAACGAGCGGTGCGGCTTCTGCCATTCGACCGCGCAGGTTTTCGCGGCGCACAAGGCACCGGCGGCATGGGCGGGGGTGGTCCAGTCGATGATCGACCGCGGCGCCGAGCTGTCGCCGGAGGAGCAGAAGACGGTGGTCGACTATCTTGCCGCCCATTATAGCGACGGCAATCCGGCTCCCGCCGCCGACGCCTCGCCGCAGCCTGCGAAGCATTGACGGCTCAGCGCGTATAGCGCGGCAGCACCCCCGCCACTTTGGTGCGGAGCCGGTAAATGCTGGTCGATGCCGTGATGTAGAGGATATGCCCGTCACCGGCGAAGGCGAGGTTCGCCGCGACCTCGGGCAGCCTGATCTGGCCGAGCACCTTGCCCTGCGGGGTGATGATGCGGATGCCGCCGGGGCCGGTGGCCCAGATATTGCCCGCGCGGTCGACCTTGAGGCCATCGGCCCCGCCGCCGCCGCCACGCGGGAATGCGATGAGCGTCCGCTTGTTCGAAAGCGCGCCGTCGCGCCCGACGTCATAAGCGAAAATGGCGCCCGGCGGCCCATAATCGGTGACGTAAAGGACATGCCCGTCGGGTGAAAAACCGATTCCATTGGGCAGCTTGAGATCGGTAATCACCGGTTTCAGCACGCCCTGTGCGTAGCGGAACACCCCGTTGAAGGGGAGTTGCTTGGCGGGATCCTTGTCCATCCCGTTGAAAAGACCGAAGGGCGGATCGGTGAACCATAATGCGCCGTCGCGCGCATAGACCAGATCGTTCGGGCTGTTCAGTCGCTTACCCTGAAACTCGGCCAGAAAAGGATGGATATTGAGCTTGCCGTCGATCCGCACGATGCGACGCGCGCCCATCTGCGCCATCAGCACGCTGCCGTCCTCGGCCGGCACCATCGCATTCGAACCGATGCTCGCGCCGGCCGGCGGATTGGCGAGGCCGCCCGAATTCGCGATCAGTTCCTGAACCTTGCCCGCAGGATCGACGGCGCGCATCTTGTCGCCGTTGACGTCGCTGAACCACAAGCGGCCGTCTTTCCACATCGGGCCCTCGGTGAAGCTGAAGCCGGTCGCCACCCGCTCCGGCTGCGCGTCGGGCGCGATCAGCCCGTCGAGCGCGGGATCGAGGCGGTCGATACCGATGCCGGTGGTCGGCGCGGCGGCGAGCGGCGCGACAATGGATATCACCGACACCGCGAACATGCTCGTCAGGCGCATTTTTACTGCTTCCCTTACTGGGTTGAAATCACGGGGCGCGTGATGCGTCACACGCTGTCGGTGAGCAGGACGAGATAGTCCTTGTTGAGGACGGTGTTCTCGATCAGCGGCCAGTTTTTCTGATGGACTTCGGAATGTATCCAGCGTTGGCGCTGCTCTTCGCTTTCATAGGTCAGCTGGAAGCGATAGTTGATCCCCGGCGCGGGCGCCGGACCGCCCTGGACGATGGAGCGCAGCTTCAGCATCTTCAGGTCGATATAGCCACGGCCGCGGAAGCTTTCGGCCGCGGGCTTGAAATGATCGTGAAAGGCATCGAGCATCTCCTGCTCGCGTTTCGGGTCCACCGCGAGATCGCAATAGAGCACGATCGGCTTGCCCGGCGCGCGCGCGCCGCGACGTACCGGCCCGGCAAGCGATTTGGTCGCCCCGCTGGCGCCGATGCCGGCGAAGGCGAGCAATTTGAGCAGCTTTCTGCGTTCCACGAACATTCCCTTTCGCAATGGACGGATGATCATTTCGGGCGCGGAGCGGCGGCCTCGGCGAACGCCGCTTTGGCGGCGAGATCCCTGGCGATGCCGATCACCATGAATTCGATCGGCTGGCCGCCGATCTGGCGGATCGCACGCCGCTCGCCCACCTCGACCGGCACCGCATCGCCGGCGCGGACCCGCACCGTCTCGTTCGCGATCGTCATCTCGCCTTCGCCGGCGACGACATAATAAACCGCGCTCATGCCGGGCGTGGATGCCGCGCCCACCGACGTGCCGGGCGGCAGCACGAGGTGATCGACGAAACTCCACGGCGTCGCGAACACGGCGGGGCCGAGCGCGCGGCGATAGAGGACGGTGCCCTGCCCGCCGTCCATCCGCTGCGTCGGGCGGAGGAGCGCGCGGTCCAGCCGCATGCTGATGAATTGCGGCACCGGATCGAGCGGCACGCCGACCCGCGGGTCGCCAAGGTCGAAATTGTCGTAGTTTTTGGTCATCCCGACATTGACGTTGAGCCATTGAATCGGGCGGTCGCCGGGATTGTAGATGGCATGCGCATGGCCCATCCGATCCGGCACCGCGGCGGGGCCGGCGATCGTCGAGGTGCGCCCGTCGATCGTGAACTCGGCATCGCCGTCGAGGATGACGAACATCTCCTCGCATTGATTATGGAAATGCTGGCCGATCCCGCTCTTCGGCGCGATTTCCCCGCGGTGTACGAAAATGAGGTTGGTACTGAGCGCATGGGCGCCGAGCAGCGGCGCGAACGCCATCGATCCGGCGCCGCCGTGCACGCCGCTCGCGCTGCGAAATCGCGAGGGATCGCTATGCCCGATCCGATCGGCGACCGGGCCGGCGCGGGCGGGCATCGGCGTCAGCAGCGCGGCGAGCGCCGTCAGTGCCAAGGCATGGCTGCGAGCGGAATCCACCACCTCTCCCCTATCCGTGAAACCGCGATTTGTCGGTCTTTACGCCGCGTTATAACCCGCCTAAACGAAAATCATATAGGATATTATTCGAAAATCGCAGATCGGGAGAGGTTGAATGGCGAGGCACGCGCGGTCGGCGGTTCGCATCCGGCTTATCTTCATGCTGTTCGTGATCAGCGCGATCGCCTTCCTCGATCGCACCAACATCTCGGTCGCGGGGGTCGAGATGCGCCACGATTATGGGATCGATCAGGTGCGGCTCGGCTGGGTATTCAGCGCCTTTCTGATCGGATACGCCTTGTTCCAGGTGCCCGCGGGATGGCTCGCGGCGCGGATCGGGCCACGCAATCTGCTGACCGCGGCGCTGATCTGGTGGGGCGTTTTCAGCATCGCGACGGCATTGGTGCCGCCGCAGGGCCGGCACGCGATCCTGATGCTGGCATTGGTTCGCTTCGCGCTCGGTATCGGCGAGGCGGCGGTTTATCCCGCCGGCAACCAGTTCATCGCGCGCTGGATTCCCGTCGCGGAGCGCGGCAAGGCCAACGGCCTCGTCTTCGCCGGCGTCGGGTTCGGCTCGGGCCTCACCCCGCCGCTCATCACCGCCGTGATCGCCGCCGCCGGATGGCGCGCATCCTTCTATGTCTGCGCGATGATCGGGGTTGCCGCCGCTTTGGTCTGGTATGCGGTCGCGCGGGATCGGCCGCAACAGCATCGCGCCGTCAACGCGATGGAACTGGCGCATATCGAGAACGGGCTTCCGCCGATCGACCATGAGCAGAAGACCGCGATCCCCTGGCGCGCGATCCTGCGCAGCCGGAATGTCTGGGGATTGTTCCTGAGCTATTTCGCGTTCGGCTATGTCATCTGGATCTTCTTCAGCTGGTTCTTCATCTATCTCGCCGAAGCGCGCGGGCTCGATCTGAAGTCCAGCGCGATATTCGGCATGGCGCCGTTCCTGGCGATGACCGCCGGATGCCTCATCGGCGGGGTGCTGAACGACGCGATCTCGAGCCGCCTTGGCCTCTATTGGGGCCGATCCGGGCTGGCGATGGCCTCATTCATCCTGACGGGTCTCTTCCTGATCGTCGGTTCGCGCGTCGACAATGTCGCGCTGGCGGTGCTTACGCTCGCGCTCGGCGGCGGCGCGATCTATTTGTCGCAAAGCTCCTTCTGGTCGGTGACCGCAGATATCGCCGGCCCGCACACCGGGGTGGTTTCCGGGCTGATGAACATCGGGTGCCAGATCGGCGGCGCGCTTACCGCTTCGCTCACGCCGTGGATCGCCGCGCATTATGGCTGGACCGCCGCGTTCGGCGCGGGCGCGGGGATCGTGATCGTCGGCACGATCGCATGGGCGGTGGTCGATCCGCGCCGCCTGATCGAAAGCGCGCCGGCGGCTACTGGTGCGAGCGTCGCGATCGCACGGTGATCGGCGGGCGGCCCGGGACGTCCATGAAAATGGTGCCCAGCACGCTTCGCCGCAACCGCACCGACGCGCCCACCGCCGGCGGCGAAATCGCGTTGCTCGCGGTCTCGAACAGCCGGCCGTCGGCGAGCCGGACCTCGAACAGCCCATAACGCAGCGCGGTCACCGCGGCGACGCGCCCGGTCGGCTCGGTCGAAACGGCGGGTGAAGCCGGCGGCGGCGCAGACCGGGCGACCGGACCGGTTGGTGCGGCCGGCGCGGCGGGTGCGGCCGGCGCGGCATTGCTGACCGGCGAAGCGCTCGCCGCCTCGCGCGCATCATAGCAGGAAAGGCGCGCGCCGGGATCGGCCACCGACCGGCAATCCTGTGTCGGCGGCACAGCGATCATGGCAAGCAGCTCGATCCATGAATACACCGACATTCGCATCCCTCCGCAGCTCATCGTTGACGCCGGCCGTCAGGCGCTCGCATTGCGATTGACCGGCAAAGCGAATATCCTATCATATATGATCAAGCGCAATAAGGCGCGACCACATGGAGAGAAAAATGGGGTTCAGGAGATGGTCGGCCGCGATGATGATCTGCGCGGCGAGCGTCGGCACCGCGCAAACCGCCCCGCCCGCGGGCGCGCCGGCGAACGCGCCCCACCCCGCCTTCGCCCCGCCGCCGCCGATGCGCGTCTGGGCGCCCAAGAAGACGCCCTATGCGGATTACAAGGCCCCCAACCGACCGTGGTGGAAATTGTCGGATGTGCTGGCGCTGCACAAAGGTGAGAAAAGCTGGTCGCAGCCGATCGTGCGCAACAAGGACATCGTCGCCGACTGGCACCAGATCGCACCGGGACAGGCCACGCCCCAACTGGCCTATTCCGACAACCGCACCGGCATCATCGTCTGGGATGGCGAGATCACGGTCGCCCTCGCCGGCCAGCCGCCGTTCGTCGCGCGCAAGGGTTTCGAGATCGATATTCCGTTCCGCGTGCCCTTCACCCTGCAGACCGTCGGCGATCGCCCTGCACTCTATTTCGAGATCCACGCCGCGAGCGACATGCCGCTCTATCCCGTCGAGACGACACGGTCGCGTCCCAAGCCCGTCGACGGTTTCGTCTATGAAGAGCGGCTCGCCGTCGGGCCGCCCGGCCAGTTCGATGCGATGAACCGCCCCTATCTCGATTATTTCAAGGAGGTGGTGGCGGGCGGCGCGCGCGCCGGCGCGTTCATCGCCGCGCAGCATATGTTCGTGAACAATATCCGCGGGCGCGCCGTGCCGACGCCGCCGGCATCGAACCTTGGCCATTATCACATCGGTTACGACGAATTCTGGTTCGTCATGGAGGGCAATGTCGACCTTCAGGTGGAAGGCGTGCCGACGTTCACCGCCTCGCCGGGAGACGTCATCTCCGCGGCGCAAGGGCGCTGGCACCGGGCAAGTTTCGGCGGCCCGGAGGGACAGATGGGCACCCGCGTCGCGGTCAATCCCTATCCCGCCGGGCTCCACGGCTATACGGTCGAATCCGGCGGCCGGCAGTAGCTGCCGGCCGCCGCCGCGGGTCATTTCGGTAGGGTCTGGGTGCCGCGCACGGTGAATTCCGCCTGCGCGGTCGGCAGGCCCGTGCCCGGCTGACCGCCGCCGATCGAGATCCGATAGCGACCGGGCGCGACCACGCGGATGCCCGCCGGCGTCACGCTCGACAGTGCGCGCGGATCGAAGGTCAGGCGCACCTCCTGATGCTCGCCAGCGCCGAGGTGAACCCGGCTGAAGCCGCGCAGCGCACGCACCGGCATTCCGGGCGCGTCGGGGAAGCTGAGATAGGCCTGCACCACTTCGTCGCCGGCGACCTTCCCGGTGTTGCGCACATCGACTTTGGCCTCGAGCATGTCCCCCGCATTCAAGGCCGATGCGGAAAGCGTGATCGGGGAATAAGCAAAGCGAGTGTAGCTGAGGCCGTGGCCGAAGGGGAAAAGCGGCTTGCCGGTGAAATAGCGATAGGTCCGGCCGGCCATTCCATATTCGCGGAACGGCGGTAACTGATCGGCGCTGGCATAGAAAGTGACCGGCAGCCGCCCGGAGGGATTGTTCGCGCCGGACAGGGTCTGCGCGATCGCGGTGCCGCCTTCCTGCCCCGGATACCAGGCTTCGACGATCGCATCGGCATTGGCCGCGGCCCAATTCACCGACAAGGCCGACCCGTTCATCAGCACGACGACGAGCGGCTTGCCCGTCGCCTTCACCGCCTTCAGCACCTCTTCCTCCTGCGCCGGGAGATCGAGGCTCGAACGGTCGCCGCCGATGAACCCGGGCAGGTTGACCGGCATCTCCTCGCCTTCCAGCGCGGAGGTGATACCGACGACGCCGATCACGATATCCGCGCCGCGCGCCGCCGCCACGGCTTTCGCCAGCGCATCGGCGCGCACCTCGTTCCAGACGAACCGCGGCAGGAACAGACCGCCCGTCTGCTCGATCTTCACCGCGTGCCGCTCGCCGCGGCGCAGCGCCATCGCGGTCAGATTGGGGCCGCGCTGGTCGGAATCATTGTCGGCGATCAATTTGCCGTCGATCCACAGCCGGCCGCGCCCCTCCAGCCCGACGCGGTAGGAGGCATCGGCCGGCGCGGTGATGAACCCGGTCCAGCGCGTCGACGGTTCGGTCGCGCCGGTCAGCGGGTTGGAGGTATTGCGCTCGAACGAGAGCCCCGCATCGGTCTGGGTCAGCGCCGGCGCGCCGTTGAACGTCGCGTTGCGCCAATATTCGCCGCGCAGCCCCGCCTGCCCGTCCGGCGTCGCCAGCAGGTTCGCCGGCACCGGCTCGGGCACGCGCAGGAAATCGGTGCCGGGTTCGTAGACGATCTGCGCGTCGGGGAATTCGGCACGCAGCCCGTCGAGCGCGGTTACCGGCTTCACCGGGCGACCGTGATAATTGCCCAGCAGCGCATCGACCTGATCCGCCAGCGGCCCCACCACCGCGATGCGCCTCACTCGCGCGCGCGCGATCGGGAGCACGCCCTCATTCTTGAGCAGCACCATCGAATCGCGCGAAAGCTTGAGCGCCAGCGCGCGATGAGCATCCGAGTTGAGCGCCGTATCGGGAATCTGCGCATAAGGCACCTGGGCCGGCGGATCGAACAGCCCCAGCTTCATCCGCGCCGTGAACAGCCGGCGCAGCGAGGCATCGACCGCGCTCTGCGGCAGGAGCCCGCTCTTCATCGCGTCCAGATAGCGATCATAATCCCAGGTCGGGCCGACGCCGCGACCGAATTGCGAGCAATCATTGTCGACGCCGAGCTTCATCGACACCGCCGCCGCTTCCGCCATCGTGCCGACCGCGTGATGCCCGCGCTGGATATCGGCCACGGCGTCGCAATCCGATACGACGTGCCCCTTGAAACCCCAGGCGCCGCGCAGCCGGTCGGTGAGCAGCAGATCGCTGGCGCAGGCCGGGTGGCCGTTGATCGAATTATAGGCGCACATGACGGATTCGACCTTTCCGTCGACCACCAGCGCGCGGAAGGCGGGAAGATAGGTATCTTCGAGGTCATAGGCGCTGACGGTGATATTATCGCTGTGCCGGGTCGGCTCCGGCCCGCTATGGACCGCATAATGTTTCGCCGTGGCCGAGACGCGATAGTAACGCGGATCCTCGCCCTGCATCCCCTTGACGAAGGCGACCCCCATTTGCGCGGTCAGATAGGGGTCTTCCCCATAGGTTTCCTGCCCGCGACCCCAACGCGGATCGCGGAAAATGTTGATGTTGGGGGACCAGAAGGTCAGCCCCTGCATGATATGATGCGGCTTGCCGCTCCGCTCGACCTGGTTCCAGCGCACGCGGCCTTCCTCGCCGATCGCGACCCCCATGTCCTTGATCGTCGCGGGATCGAACGTCGCGGCAAGCCCGATCGGCTCGGGAAAGACGGTGGCATAGCCGTTGTTCGCAACGCCGTGGAGCGCCTCGCTCCACCAATTATATTCCGGGATATCGAGCCGCGGGATCGCCCGCGCCTCATTGACCAATTGCGACGCCTTTTCTTCGGGCGTCAGCCGCGAGACGAGATCGTCGACCCGCCGTTCGACGGGCAGCGAGGTATCGCGAAACGGCAGTTGCTCCGGCTTTTCCGTCGCGCCCGTCGCCAGCGCGGCAACGGGAAGACCAAGCAGCAGCGGAAGCAACATTGCCATGTCGAGAAGCCTTTTTTGAATGTCCGAAGAGGAAGCGGCGTTGCGAAGGTCAGAACTTTATGCGCGCGCCGATCGAGACGAGCCGGCCCAGCGGATTGGAGACGAACCCGTTATACCCCCATGCGCCGCCGAGAATGCCGTTGGTGTTACCATTATAGAAGGGCGGATTGGCGTCCAACAGATTCTGGACGTCGACGAACAATTGCCAGCCACGCGTGAAGTTTTCGCCGCCGAATTCATATTGGGCATGCAGATCGAAGGTATTCCCGGCGGCGACCCGATCCCCGCCGCCGGTGGGGTTGCCGGCGCTGTCGACCGTGATCGGCGCGACCGATGTCGAGATCCAGTTGCGATAGGGGCCGACGTGATTCCAGAAGAGATCGAGCGAGATCCCGTCGAGCGCCCATCCGAGTTGGGCGCGGTTCTTGAACTGGACCGACGGGAAGGTGGTGTTATAGCCCGAGGTGTTCAAAATACTGAAGTCGGTTCCGCCGCCGAAATTCTGCCGGAACTTCGTGAAATAGGTAAATGCGGTGCCGATCGTCACGCGCCCGATATTGCCGAGATCGCTCGAATAGGTGAATTGCCCGTCGACCCCCTCCACAACGAGATTGAGCGCGTTCCGCGAACTCTGGTCGATCAGATAATAGACATTCGGCGGCACCGAACCCGAAATGGTCGCGCCATTGGCGATATTGGCGAAGCTGTCGATCTGCGCCTGGGTGCAGCTCGACGGGCACAATGTGAGCAGGTTGCGCAACCCGGCCGAATTGACGATCGCGCTCGGGCTCGGCGAGGAGACGCCGCCGATGAAAGTATTGTGGAAGAACGTTCCCGCGACGACCAGCCCCGGCAGAAACTGCGGGGTGAAATCCACGCCGATCGACCAGCTCCGCCCTTTCTGCGGCACTTCGTTGGTGAAGCCACCGCCGAGCTGGCGGCGCAGGCCCGTATTGCCCTGCCCGATCTGGCAGACCGCGACCGACATCGTGCAGGGATTGTTGGTATTGGCGGCAACCGCGCCGGGGATGTTGACCACCGACGGATAATTGGCGGTCGGCACGCTGATGACGCCGTTGGTGCCGATACTGCCCGAGGCATAGAGATAACCCTGGGTCGGATCGCCGATCACCCCGATCGGCGGCGCGACGAAAGACTTGGACCAATTGCCGCGGACCTTGAGGCCGCGGATGATTTCCCATGTCGCGGCGAATTTCGGGTTGGTCGTATCGCCCACGTCGCTGAAGCTGTCATAGCGCACCGCCGCACTGAGATCGACGCGATAGGCCAGCGGCACGTCCATCTCCGGGGAGATTACCGGGATATAGGCTTCGGCATAGACGGACTTGATCTTGCGGCTGTAATTATAGACCCGGAAATTCGATCCGGTGGTCGTCGGGCCGGTATTGTTCGATCCGGTGATCTTCTGCGTCTGGCTTTGCCAATAATATTCGCCGCCCATCGCGACCTTCAGCGGCCCGGCGGGGAGGTCGAAGAGCGATCCCTGGACGTTGAGGCGGATCTGGTTGAAGGTATTGTAGTTCGTATTCTCGCTGTTCGCGCGGTAAAGACTGCGCAGCACCGCCGGTGAGGTGCGGTTGCTGCCGACCGGATTCCATACGTCGAGCGCATTGGCGGTCGTCAGCGGCAGATTGAGCGCGATGACATTCTGGCCCGCAATATCGGACGCGGTCGTACTGCCGCTCGATTGCGCGGTCCCGTTGAGCGCCAGCATCGCGCAGGCGGTGCAAAAGCCGTTGATCGTATTGAGCGCCGATCGGTTCCAGCCGAAGGCGTCGCTGAGCGTGACCGTCCAGTTGCTGTTGATCTTATAGTCGGCAACGGCGGTCGTGTAGATCACGTCCGACTGCGATTCGACTTCGCCATAATTGCCGTCCGGCGTGGTCGCGAGCCAGGTGATGCTCTGCTGCGTCGCGTTGGGGGCGCCCGCGGGCGCGATGAAGAAGGGATTGATCTGCCCGCCCTTGCCCGAATTGGGTCCGAACGCCGCCGCGTTGGTCAGGTTGCCGGGGCCGTTGGGAGAATGGGTCTTCTGCCGATTATAGTTCAGCATATAGGTGACGGTGAGCTTGTCGGAAAAGTCGTTCACCACCTTCATCATGACGTTGCCGCGCCCCTGGCCGGGCACCAGAGTATTATAGATCGAGGTATTGCATGGGGCATTGGCCTGGGTGTTGGCGACCGTGCCGGTCGCGCCGGGCGAAAGGAACACCCCGGACGGAACGGTGCCCGATGAAACCCCCGTCACCTGGATCGTCGCCGGGCTGCACTGGAAACTATTGTTGTTCGATCCGCCGACCCCGCGATAGTCGCCGAGGCTCGAGAAGCTGCGATAGCGGTTGAGCAATGTCGATTGTTCGGTCCAGGCGCCGGCGACATAGACCCCGCCGGTGCCCCAGGTCTTGCCCCAGATGAGACTGCCGCTCTTGCTTCGGTAATGGTCGGCCCAGCCATATTGGAAATTCGCGTCGAGGCCGTCGAAGGTGCGGCGGGTAATGAAGTTCACGACGCCAGCCACCGCATCCGATCCGTAGACCGACGAGGCGCCGTCGGCGAGCACCTCGACCCGCTGGATCGCGCTCACCGGAATGATGTTCGGATCGGTCTGGCTGAACTGCGTGCCGCCGCCGGGCAGGCGCAATCCGTCGACGATGACGAGCGTGGTGTTCGACGACGACCCCGCAAGGCTGTGGATCTGCGGAGAATAGTAGGAGTAAGCATTCTCGCCCTGCGCGAGCGATCCGGCGGTCGAGAGCGCCGGAACGGTGTTGACCAGCTGCGACAGATTGACCGGCGCGGTCTTTTCGATCGCCTCAAGGCCCACCGAAACGAGGTTGGAGCCGATCGGGGCGACGCCGCGGATCGCGGTCCCCGTGACGACGATGTCCTGCGCGCCCGGCGCGTCATTGGAGACGACGGGCGCGGGGTTGGCGGGGCGATCGGTCTCCGCCTCGGGCGCAGTTTGCGCCACGGCAGGAGGCGCGGAACCCGCCTGCGACGTCTGGGCTTGAGCATTCGCTGCCGACATCAGCGCAGCCGCCAGCGCGGCCGCGGACACACCACGGCCTACCGATTTCGCCTCTCGCATCCTACTCCCCTCAGATTATGATTGGATCATATCGTATATGATTCGCTTTCTTATGGCGTTGTTCCCGACGGGTCAATATTTGTCGGAGAATTGGCGAATGGGGCGGGGAGCGCCGGCGGGAAGAGCGCTGGGGAACCCGGAATCGGACTTCGCTCGTAGACGAAGCCAAATCTTTGCGATCATCCAGTCTGCGCCGGGAAAACGCGCTAGAACGGCGCGCGTTTGATCGGGATCACGGCAAAGCGTCCCATGTGTCCCCGCGAAGGCGGCAGCCCAGTCTGGGTCCCCGCCTTCGCGGGGACACATGGAAGAGCGTACCACCCCGGCGAAGGGGCACCCCGCAAAGTATTACTTTGCGGGGACCCCGAAGGCCGGGGTCCAGCATCGGGCCGGTCGTAACTGGACCCCGGCCTGCGCCGGGGTGGAATCATACGTTACGCTCGACGCTCCAAATCCGCTGGTCCACGGGAAAATGCCCCCCCCCGCTCACCCCACGGGATCGGTCAGAACAACCCGCCGCATAATCCTGCGAAGTTCGCTATCCAGCTGCCCGCGCTCTTCCTCGGAAAGATCGCTCAGCCAGTCCTCGTACATTCTGCCGCGTTCTTCGCGAACCGCGGCGTAGATCCGTTTACCCTCATCGGTCAGCGAGATGAGGCTGCTCTTGCGATTGCGCGGATTGGGTTCGCGCTGGACGAGGTGACGCCGCTCCAGCACGCCGACCGCGCGGCTGACCTCGGCGCGATCGACGAAGGCGGCCTCGGCGATCTCGCTCGCGCTGCATCGCCCCATCAGCTCGACATGCGAGATCACGCGCCATTCGGCGAGCGTCATCGACGCCTTTTCGCGGACATGCTGCGAGGTCGCGCGGTCGATCATCTTGGCGAGCAGCAGGATGCGATAGGGAAGATGGCTTCGCCCGAACAGCCGCCACCGCCGCTCGGAGGCATGAAGTATCGGATCGTCGCCCGACGGGGAACCCATATCCATTCCTCGCAAATAACCGATGCGAATCCTCTTGTCATGCCCAGGTTGTAGATATATCAACAACTCAAGATGGTGATTAATCAATAACTCACCGAACCGAGGAGAGGATCGCGTTGGCCGCCCCCCATCCCTTTGCGCCGCGTTGCGAATTTGCGTTCACCATTTCCATCGAGCTGGTGGGGCTGCGCTGGGTGGAGCCCTCCGTTCTCGGCAACACCCGTGCGGCGATCTACGCCGCCAGCGGCACCGTCGCGGGGCCGCGACTCAACGGCAAGGTCATCCCGATGTCCGGCGGCGACTTTCCGCTGCAGCGCCCGAACGGCGTCATCGATTTCGACGCGCGCTACATGCTGGAGGCCGATGACGGCGCGGTGATCTACATGCAGAATCGCGGCTATCGCTGGGCGCGGAGCCCGGAAATCGCCGAGCGCATGGCCGCCAACGAGGATGTCGCCTTCGACGATTATTATATGCGCGTCTCGCCGCGCTTCGAGGCGCCGGCCGGTCCGCACGAGTGGATGAGCCAGCATCTTTTCGTCGGCGTTGCGGAAAAAGTCCCCAATGCCAACCGCATCCATTATTTCGTGGTGCTGTGAGATGCCCGCGGCATCAGCGGCACCCGTCATGCGCGCTGGCGTCGATCCTCACGCCGCGCCCAACAAGCCGCCCTTGCCGCCGGCCGATTATGCGGTGCGCCGCGAAGCGGGGCTGGTGATCGAGCGCAACGTCGCCATTCCGTTGCGCGACGGCGTCCGTATCCTTGCCGATATCTACCGCCCGGAGGGCGCACGCGGCACGGCCGATCTGCCGGTGCTGCTGTCGTGGAGCCCCTATGGCAAGCACGCGCAGTCGAACCGGGTTTTCTGGCCGCATTCCGGCGTCGATCCCGATTGGCTCTCGCCGCTGACCCCGTTCGAAGGCGCCGATCCGGTGAGATGGGGAGCGCTCGGTTACGCGCTCGCGGTCGTCGATCCGCGCGGCGCGTGGCTGTCCGAAGGCGACTTTCACCACAATGGCGCCGTCGAGGCACAGGATTGCGCCGATGTGATCGACTGGCTCGCCGACCAGCGCTGGTCGAACGGCAAGGTCGGGATGACCGGCGTTTCCTATCTCGCCGCGATCCAGTTCTGGGTCGCCGCGCTCAACCCGCCGGCGCTTGCCGCGATCAATCCGTGGGAAGGGTTCACCGACTGGTATCGCGAGTTCGCCTATCACGGCGGGATATTGGAAACCGGCTTCCTGCCGCGCGCATCCGACAATATCCGCTACTCGCTCAACCGCACCGAGGACACCTGGGCGAATGCGCAGGCGCATCCCCTGATCGACGCCTTCTGGCGCTCGAAGGAGATCGATCTTGCCGCCATCCGCACCCCGGCCTGGGTGGTGGCGAGCTGGTCCGATCAGGGGTTGCACACCCGCGGCACGCTCGAGGCGTTCAAGGCGATGTCGAGCCCGCAGAAATGGCTCGACGTGCACGGCCAGAAGAAATGGGCGCATTATTACCGGCCCGAAAGCCAGGCGAAGCGCGAGGCGTACTTCGGCCACTTCCTCAAAGGCCGCCAGACGACCCTCGCCGCCTGGCCCGCGGTGCGGATCGAGGTGCGCGATCGACACGGGGAGGCCGAGCTTCGTGACGAGGAGGAATGGCCGATCGCGCGCACCGTCGCGACCCCGTTCTGGCTCGATACCGACGGCAAGCTCACCGCGCAGCGCCCGACGGCGGGGGCGAGCATCGCTTATGATGCGGCCGCAGGCGAGGCGAATTTCGACCATCGCTTCGAGCAGGACACCGAACTGACCGGCCACGCCAAGCTTCGCCTCTGGGTCGAGGCGGACGGCGCGGACGATATCGACCTGTTCGTCGCCCTCCGGAAACTCGACGCCGAAGGCCAGCCGGTCGGCCAGACCTTTTATGCCTTTTACGAGGACGGGCCGGTCGCGCTCGGCTGGCTGCGCGCGAGCCATCGCGCGATCGATCCGGACCGGAGCGACGCGCTCCAGCCGTTCCACACGCACGAGCGCGAGGAGATGCTGGCCCCCGGCGAGATCGTCCCGGTCGAGATCGAGCTCTGGCCCTCCTCCACCTCGTTCCGCGCCGGGGAGACGCTGCGCGTCACGATCATGGGCCGCGACATTTACGCCGAAGGCCTGCCGTTCCTGCCCTTCGCGCGCCACGAACGGACACGCAACGCCGGCCGCCACATCATCCATTTCGGCGGGGCGCATGACTCGCACCTGCTGGCGCCGGTGATCCCGGCACGAAAGGGTTGAGCGATGAATTCCCCCCTGCCCGATCCTTCGGCGGACCTCGCGCTCCATTACGAACATGCGTTCGACATCCGCATCAATTTCGACAAGCGCTGGGTGTGGCCCACCGCCGGCGGCGCATCGATCGGCTACACCTCGGTCGGCACCGGCTGCACCGTCTCCGGACCGCGCCTCAACGGCAGGCTGGTCGATCATAGCGGCGCCGACTGGCCGATCGTCCGCGCCGACGGCGTCGTTGAGCTCAATGCCCATTATGTGATCGAGACCGATGACGGCGCGCATATCTATATCCGCAATCAGGGTTATGTGCATGGGCCGTTACGCGCGCCGACCGATCCCGAGGATGCGCCGTCGATCCCGCGCTATTTTCGCTGCACCCCCTATTTCCGCGCGCCGACCGGCAAATATGACTGGCTGAACCGCACGGTCATCATCGGCGTCGGCGCGCGCCGGCCGCAGCTCGCCCCCGGCGATCCGCCGGACCATTCGCTGTTCCGTTACTATGCGGTGCGCTGAAACCGCGCACCGCGCCGCACCTTGGCGCCGCGCCGCGGGCGAGACCCGCCGGCGCCCGCCGATCACAGACAAAAGCCTCACGTCACAAGAGGCTGTTCAGGAGGAGGGATGCATGAAGGCCAGAGATTTTAGCGCGGCGCGCAGGGCGACGCGACGTTCGTTGATGGTGACCGCCGCGCTTGTGGGAAGCATCGCAGCGAGCGCGCCCGCCTTCGCCGCGGACCAGACGACCGAACCGGGCCCCCCCGCGGCGCAGGACGTCGCCCCCGCCGGCCAGCCACCGGCCGATCAATCCGCCGATCAGCCGCGCGACATCGTCGTCACCGGTTCGCGCTTGTCGGCCGCGGGGTTCAATACCCCCACCCCGGTCACCACGCTCGGCGCCGAGCGCCTGACCAAGATGGGAACGACCAACATCGGCGAAGCGCTCGCCACGCTTCCCTCGTTCCGCGCCTCGTCGTCGCCGTCCAATTCGGTGGTCGGCTCGAATATCAGCCCGGTCAACGCGGGCGCGCGCATCGCCGACCTGCGCGGTCTGGGGCAGGCACGGACGCTGGTTCTGGTCGACAGTCAGCGCTTCTCGCCCAGCACCTCGACCGGCACCGTCGATCTCAACCTCATCCCCACGCTGTTGATCGAGCGCGTCGACGTCGTCACCGGCGGCGCATCGGCCGCTTATGGCTCGGACGCGGTTTCCGGGGTGATCAACATCATCCTCAACAAGCGTTTCGAAGGGGTGAAGACCAACGCCGAATTCGGGATCAGCGATCGCGGGGATGGCAAGAATTATGTCGCGCAGATCGTCGCCGGCACCAGCTTCGCCGACGGGCGCGGGCATGTCGTGTTCGGCGGCGAATATGACAAGGATGAGGGCGTCGGCGGATGCTATACGCGCACGTTCTGCTCCAACGAGGTCGGCAATCTGACCCAGGCGGCGGGGCTCAACGGCCGCCCCGCCAACAATATCGCCTATAATGTCCACACCGCGACATTGACTCCCGGCGGGCTGATTACCGCCACCGTCAATGCCGCGGGCGTGCGCACCGCGGCGAAGGGCGGCGTGCTCGGCGGAATCCAGTTCGACGCCAGCGGCAACCCGACCAGCTTCACCTACGGCCAGAATGCCGGGGCATTGTTCATGGAAGGCGGCACCGGCCGCGGGCTCAACAGCTTCTTCGGCGATCCGGCACTGTCGATCCCGGTGACGCGGTACAATGGCTATGGCCATTTCGAATATGAGGCATCGGATGCGTTCACCGGCTTCGCCGATGTCAGCTACGGCCATGTCACCGGCTATACGAGCGGGCCCGAAGTCCGCGACGCCGGCTTTCCCGGCAACGGCAGCCTGATCAAGATCGACAATCCGTTCCTGCCCGCCGCGACCCGCGCGACGATGCAGGCGAACGGCATCACCGGGCTGGTCATCGGCAAGCTCGGCACCGATTTCGGCCAGATCAACAGCGTGTCGACGCGCGACACCTATCGCATGGTCGCGGGCGCCAGCGGAAAGATCGACAGCAACTGGAAATGGGACGCCTATGCCCAATATGGCGTCACCGATTATCATCAGTCGACCGTCAATGATCGCATCACCGCGCGTTACGCCAATGCGATCGACGCGGTGACCGATCCCGCGACCGGCAAGCCGATCTGCCGGATCGCGCTGACCAATCCCGCCACCAATTGCGTGCCGCTCAACATCCTCGGCCAGGGGCAATTCTCCGCCGCGGCCAAGGCCTATGCCTTCGGCACCACCAAGCAGCGGACCGAATATACCCAGTTCGTTGCCGCCGGTAATCTCCACGGCACCCTGTTCGACACATGGGCAGGCCCCGCGACGATCGCGACGGGGATCGAGCGGCGGCACGAGACGCTGGCGATCTCGGTCGATCCGATCTCGGCCGCCAACGGCTTCTATGTCTACAATGCCACGCCCGCGAAGGGGAATGTCTCGATCACCGAAGGCTATCTCGAAGCGGGCGTGCCGCTGCTCAAGGATAGCGCGCTCGGCCGAAGCCTCGATCTCAACGGCGCGGTGCGTCGCACCCACTATAATATCGCCAGCCCGACGGTATCGAACAGCTTCGACGCGACGACGTGGAAGGTCGGCGCCACCTATAAGCCGATCGACGAGATCCTGCTTCGCGTTACCGAATCGCAGGACATCCGCGCGCCAAACGCCGCCGAATTGTTCACGACGCCGGTATCCGGCGTGGGCGCGATCGCCGATACCAAGACCGGCACCCAGGTGTTCGCCACCGTCTATACCGGGGGCAATATCAACCTGAAGCCCGAAACCGCCCGCACCTTTACCGCCGGCGTGACGCTGCAACCCAGGGGCGCGCTGAACGGCCTGCGCTTCTCCGTCGACTTCTACAAGATACGCATCCGCGACGCGATCGCGACGCTTGGCGCCCAGGTCATCGTCAACACCTGCAACACCAGCGGCGCGCCCAATATCTGCGGCCTCGTGACCCGCAACGCGAGCGGCATCCTGCAGACCGTCTCGGTGCTTTATCTCAACCTCAACCGGCAGGATCTGAAGGGCCTCGATATCGAGGGCAGCTACCATTTGCCGTTCGGCGGGAGCAATGCGCTCGATCTGCGCGCGCTCGCCACGCATACCTTCAAGCTGACCAACAGCGCGGTCGTTCTGCCCGGCACCACGACCCCGGTGAACCGTGCGGGGGACAATGGGCTGAACGGCATCCCCTCCTGGGTGGTGGACGGGTTCGCCTCGCTGACGCTCAACCGTATGACCCTCAACCTGCAGGGCCATTTCATTTCGGCGGGCAAATATGACGCCTCTTTGGTCGGCCCCGAAGATCCCGGTTACAGCGTGACCGCGGTCAACAGCATCAACACCAACCGCGTCCCTTCGCGCTTCTACACCAATATCGGCGCGAGCTTCGATCTGATGAAGGCGGGCAATCGCAACCTGCAGATCTACGCCAATGTCACCAATCTGTTCGATGTGATGCCGCCGCCGCTTTGGAACGGCAACAACAATTCGGTCTATTACGACGTGATCGGCCGCCGTTACCGAATGGGCGTGCGATACGCTTTTTAACCTCCCCCCTCCCCGGCCCCGGCCATGCCGCCGGGGCCGGGATTTTTCGGCCTCGGCGACCCAGGGAGTGGCATGATGTCCGATCTTTCGACGCTTCATCCTTGCAGTCACGTCAACCGCCGGGACCTTCTGGCAGGGGGCGCGGCCGGGACGTTGCTGCTCCTGCCCTCCCCCGCGCGCGCCGCCCCGCCGACGGTCAGGATCCGGTCGGGCGTGGTGCGCGGCGCGATCGAGGACGGCGTCGCGGTGTTTCGCGGCCTCCCCTATGGCGCGCCGACCGGCGGTGCGCGCCGCTTCCTCCCGCCCGCCGCACCCGAGCCGTGGTCGGGAATACGCGACGCGACCGCGTTCGGCGACCAATGCCCGCAGCTTGCGCCGCCCGGTGCGCGGCGCAGCGAGGATTGCCTGGTCCTCAACGTCTGGACGCCGGGCGCGGATCGCGATCGCAAGCGTCCGGTGATGATATGGGTCCACGGCGGCGGCTTCGCGGTGGGTGCGGGCGATTCCCCGGTCAATGACGGCACCCGCCTGTGCAAACGCCGCGACGTCGTGCTGGTAACGATCAACCACCGCCTCAACGTCTTCGGCTACCTCTACTGCGAAGACTCCCGCCAGGCCGTCCCGAACGTCGGCCAGCTCGATATCGTCGCGGCGCTGCGCTGGGTGCGGGACAATATCGCCGCCTTCGGCGGCGATCCGGACAATGTGATGGTATTCGGTCAATCGGGCGGCGGATCGAAGGTGGCGGCGTTGCTCGCGATGCCGGCGGCGCGGGGGCTGTTTCACCGCGCGGCGCTGCAGAGCGGGTTCGGCACCTATGCCATCGGGCGCGAGGGCGCGCTGCGCATCACGCGCGCGCTCTGTACCGAGCTCGGCGTCGCGCGCGGCGATATCGAGGCGCTGCGCACCGTGCCGACCGATCGGATGCTGGCGGCGCTTCAACGCGTGACCGGATCCGATCCGACCAAGGGACCCGGCATCGTCGCCGACGGGACGGTGGTGCCGCATATTCCCTTCGCCCCCGGCGCCCCGCCGATTTCGCCGGATATTCCCCTTATCATCGGCCACACCGCGACCGAGACGACGGTGCTGTTTCCGCCGCCCGAGGCATTCGCGCTCGACTGGCCCCAGCTCCCCGTCGCGCTCGCGCCGAAGGTCAATGCGCCCGAAACGCTGATCGCCGGCTTCCGCGCATTGCGCCCGGACGCGAGCGCCAGCGATCTCTATTTCGCGATCACCACCGAACTCGGCATGGGCCGCAACGCCCGCATCGCCGCGGACAAACATGCCGGCCTCAACCGCGCGCCGGTGTTCGCCTATCTGCTCGACTGGCGCACGCCGGTGCAGGGCGGGAAGCTGCGCACGCCCCACGGGCTCGAGCTGCCGCTGGTATTCGATACCGTCGCCAACGCCGCGGAAACGATCGGCACCGGCGCGACACAGGCGCAGCAACTTGCCGAGATGATGAGCGCGGCCTGGGCCAATTTCGCGCGCAAGGGCGATCCGAATGGACCCGGCGTCCCCCGCTGGCCGCGCTATACACTGCCCCGACGCGAGACCATGATCGTCGATCTCCCGTGGCATGTGCGCGGCGATCCGCTGGGGGCCGAGCAGGCGTTGATCGAGGCGCATCTCAAGCCATGATCGCGATACGCTCCGCTCTCCGCCGCGCTGGCTTGCTCGGGCTGTTCGTGGCGCTCGTTACGCCGCTGCCGACCGCCGCGGCGGCGCAGCCCGATCCGCTTGGGGTGGCGCTCCCCTTGCCCGAGCGACCCGCGATTCCGCCGGCAATGCCGTGCAAGGCGCTGGTGACATCCGCCACCGCCGACGCCGGCGGCACGGGCTATCGCATCATCGCCGCAACGGAAGAAACCGCCGGTGCCGGCGCGCCGACCGTTTGTGTCGTCAAAGGCTATGCCGCCCCTCAAACGCAATTCGAGCTGCGCCTGCCGATGACCACCTACGCCGGCCGCTTTCTGCAGGGCGGATGCGGCGGGATGTGCGGGGTGATCTCGGAGTCGATCACGCCGCTGTGCAGCAACGCGCATATCGCCGGCGGGACGTTCGCGGTCGCCTATAACAACGGCGGTCATTTCGCCGCCGGCATCGGCGATGGCACCTGGGCGACCGACCCGGAACTGCGGATGCAATTCGCCCATAAGGCAACCCATGCCACCGCGCTTGCCGCCAAGGCGATCATCGCGCGTTTCTATGCGCGGCCGCCCGAGCATAGCTATTTCGTCGGTTGCTCGGGCGGCGGCCGCGAAGCGCTGATGGAGGCGCAGCGTTATCCCACCGACTTCGACGGCGTGGTCGCGGGTTCTTCCGTGTCGATGCCGGCGGCGATGCAGCTGTTCCTGTGGGAGGCGCAGAAAGGGCTCGACGCCGCCGGCAACGAGATCTTCACGCGCGACGCGGTCGCGGCCCTGCACCGCGCCGTTCTTGCCGCCTGCGATCGGCTCGACGGCACTCCCGACGGCCAGATCGACGATCCGCGCCGATGCCGCTACGATCCCGCTTTATTGCTCTGCCCCCGAGACCGCCAAGCAACTGCATCGTGCCTGACGCCGGCACAGGTGGACGCCGCACGCGCTTATTACCGCGGGCCGGTCGATGCCGACGGCACCGCGCTCTTTCCGGGCGGCGCGCCTTATGGCGCCGAACTCGGCTGGATCGGCCCCGGCGCCGCGACCCGGACCGGCAAATTCGCCGCCGAGGCCTTCATCAAGCAGGTGCTGCTGCCCGGCGAACTGCCGCAGGATTTCGGCTGGCGCGACTGGCGCTTTACCAAGGCCGGTCTCGATCGGCTGCTCCGCGCGGGCGCATCGTTCGACGCGACCGATCCCGATCTTTCGGCTTTCCGCGATCACGGCGGCAAGCTGCTCCTGTGGCAAGGCATGGCCGACAATGCCGCCGGCGCCTATGGGATGCTCGATTATTATCAGGCGGTCCGCGATCGGATGGGCGGGCTGGCCGCGACGCGGCGCTTCGCGCGCATGTTCGCGGTGCCGGGCGGCTATCATTGTCGCGGCGGCTATGTGCCTTACGACGAGGATTTCCTCGGCGCGGTCGTAAATTGGGTCGAGCGTGGCGCGGCGCCCGAACGCGTGATCGCCGCCGCACGGCTCGAAGACGGCGCTATCCGTCGCCGCCCGATCTACGCCTATCCCACGCCGACCCGCTACAAGGGCGGCGATGTGAACGATCCACGTTCCTTCGCCGCCGGGACGCTGCAGCACGAACCGGCGGACGGCTATGACTGGCCCGGTTCCCGCGCCAGGACCCGCGGCAAATTCTGATCACCTGCGCGGTGCCGGCCGATATTCGCGCTTCAGGGTGGCCGCCCGGATGCGGGTATAGTGCGGCCCGTCGAAGTCGTAGAGAACAAGGCTGTTGATATAGCGGCGATCGCCCTTGCTCATCGCGCCGGCAGTGAAGTCCGGAAGGTCCTCCAGCGCGAGAAACTCCGATTCCAGTTCGGCCGCTAGAACATTGCCGTCGTGAAAGCATTGCAGCACCGTCATCGTCCGGTGCGTCGCCGCCTTGACGGGGCGATAGAAGTCGATGATCGCGCGGCGGCCGACCAATTCGGTGCCATTGCCGATGACCAGTCTGATCCCCGGCGCATAATAATTGCCCAGCGCGTCGAAGTCGCTGCGATTGAATGCGTCGATATATGCAAGGAAATGCGCCTCCGGCGTCATGCGGCACGCGCGCTTGCGAAGCGGGCCGAGCGGATACGCGCGAAGCGGCCGTCGACGATATCGTAGAGGATGAAATTGACGCTCTCGCGCACCTCGCCCTTGCGCATCGCGCCGGTCGGCATATCGGGCCAATCGTGGCGCGCGACCAGCCGGGTGCGCATCTCGACCGCGATCCGCCCCAAGTCGCGCGACCCGACGAAGGTCAGCAATTCGAGCGTTTCGTCGAGCTTCGCCTTCACGCCGCGATAGAAAGCGAGCACCGCCGCGCGGCCGATCAGCTGCGCCGCCTGCCCTTCGAAGATCACGTCGTCGGCATAATAAGCGCCGAAGGCGTCGAAATCATCGCGGTTGAACGCCGCGACATAGGCCTCGAACCAGCCGCGCAGCGAAATTTCGTCACTCATGCCGCAGGCGCCGCGACATAATAATCGCGGCGCAATGTGCGCGCGGCGAGGAGGAACATGATCCCCGCGACGAAGAATACGCACACCGCAGACATCAAGGCGGACCGGAGACCTTCCGCCGACGCGGTCGCACATGCCCGATGCAATGCGTCGATCGCGTGCGCCTTCGCCGCAGTCGCCCGGCACAGCGCAAGATAATCGCCGCCGTGGAAACTGGAGGCCGCGAAGCGGTCGCTCATCCAGCCGACGAAGGTCGGGCCGCCGCCATAGCCCACCAGGGTATAGAACATCCCGAACACCGCGGCGCCGGTCGCGCGCATGCGCGGTTCGAGCAGATTCTGGATCATGCCGATCGTCGGGCCGTAATAGAGCAGCAGGAAGCAGCCCGAGATGATCAAGAGGACGGTGCCGAGAGCCGGCGTCGCCGCGTTGAACGCGATCCAGTAAGAGAAAGGCGCGATGAACAGCCCGATCGCCGCGCCCCACGCCGGCCAGCGCCCGTCGCCGCGCCGCGCCAGCCAGTCGGTCCCGAACGAGCCGATCAGCAGCCCGCTGCCCAGCGCGAGCGCCGAGATCGTACCGTAGAGCGCGCCCGCCGAGCGCACCGGCAAATCGTAGACGCGGGCGAGAAAGACCGCGAGGAATTGCGAGATCGAGCTCATGCCGAAGCCGGCGAGCGCGCCGCCCGCGATCACGAACATCAGCGCGGGCTTGCGCCCGACGACCTTGAGGAAGACGCCGAAATTGGGCGCCGGGGCCTGAACGGGCGGCAAATTGTCGGCCAGCCCGCGGCGAGGTTCGCGCAGCAGCAGGAGAACGAGCAGCCCCAGCACGACCCCCGGCAACCCCATCACGATGAACGCGGCGCGCCAGCCCCAGACGCCGCTGACCGCGCCACCCACCGACGCGCCGAGAAAGGTGCCGATCGGCGAGCCGAGCAGGATCAACCCCATGATCGAGGCGCGCCGCTCGCGCGGAAACAGGTCACCAACCAGCGACGACGTCGCCGGCTGCGAGCCGGCTTCGCCCACGCCGACACCGATGCGGCACAGCATCAGCTGCGCGAAACTCCCGACCAGCGAGCAGGCCATCGTGATCATCGACCAGAAGACGATCGCGGCGGTGATGATCTTCACCCGCGACACGCGCTCCGCCAGCCGCCCGATCGGCACGCCAAGCAGGGCATAAAGCAACGCGAAGGCAACGCCCTGCAGGATCCCGAGCTGGAAATCGCTAAGGCTGAGATCGGCCTTGATCTGCTGCGCGGTGACCGCGAACACCGAGCGGTCGGCGAAATTGAAGGTCGCGACCAGAAAGCTCATCACGATGAAGGTTCGGCCGTAACCCGCCGATAGCAGCCGCTCGTCATCGTCGCTTCGCATCGCCCTCTCCCGGCGGTGATCCTACCGCTCCGTCGCGCCGCCCGCTTCGCATTGCGGCGTCGGCCATCACCGATTTCTGGACGATAGTTGATGATTAATCAATACATCACGTGCGTATCAGGCGGGTTCGTTGAGGCGGACGAGATCGGCGAGCGTTGCCGTCACCGGCACGGCGACACCGAGCGACTGGGCTTCGCGCGCGACCGCGCCGTTGATCGCCTCGATTTCGGTGCGGCGACCGGCCAGCCGGTCCTGCAGCATCGACGCCTTGTGCTGGCGATGATGCGTCAAGGCGAAGTCGATCTTGCCCTCGACGGACGAGAGATCGAGCATCAGGCCCTTTGCCGCAGCGGTGGCCGCGACTTCGCGCGCGATCGCAAAGGCGATCCGCCGGCCGGCCGGCGTATCCATCCCGCCGACCGTGAGGCCGGTGACCGCCGCCATCGCGTTGAGCGCCGCGTTGAACGCGACCTTCTCCCACACTCCCACCTCGATCGCGCGATCATATTTGGCGTCGATCCCAGCGCGCCCGAGCAGCTCGACCGCCGCCAGCGCGCCGGCCTCGCTCTCGGGTCGATAGCTGCCCAGCCGCACCGTGCCATGACCATGCGACGACACCCGCGTCGCCGTCTCGAGGTCGGCCGGCAGATCGGTGACCCCCAGCAATACCTGCCCGGCGGGGAATGTCTCTGCGATGATCTCGGCGTTGCCGAGTCCATTCTGGAGGGTCAGCGCATAAGTGCCGGGGCGGACCAGATGCGCGGCGGATGCGATCGCGGAACGGCTGTGCATCGCCTTGGTGAAAAGCAGCACGAGATCGGCCGGCCCGTCCACGTCCGCGGCGAGCCTCGCGCGGATCGGGATGCGCCGCTCGCCCTTGTCGTCGACGAGCGTGATCCCATCGCGCGCGAGCGCCTCCAGCCGCGGCCGATCGAGGTCCACCAGCGTGACGGCTGCCCCGGCTTCGGCCAGCCTGCCCGCGAACAGGCAGCCCATCGCGCCCGCCCCGATGATGACCACTTCGCGCATGGCTCTCTCCTGAAATGTCGTGGTGTCGGCGGCTAGCGAGGGAGCAAGGTCACGGCAAGCCGCATGACGGCGCGGCGACCGCACGGCTGCTCAGCGGAAGCAGATCGAACAGGCGATGAGCAGCGGCGATCAGACTGCCCTTGCGGCGGGTATAGACGAAGAAGCGGCGCTCGACCTCGAGCACGGGAATGCCGATCGCCGCGATCAGCCCCCGCTCCATCTCCGCGCCGATCAAGGGTTTGGGCAGCCAGCCGAGCAATCGGCTGGAGGAAACGGTGGCGAGCATCACGCCGATTGAATTGGTTTCCACCGCGACATCCGGCAACGCCCCGCCCTGCGCGGTGACCAGATTGTGGAACAACATGCGCGGTGCGCTGCCGATCTCGGGCATCGCCCAGCGCTCGCCGAGCACGTCGTCCAGCCCGACATCGGCACGATGCGCGAGCGGGTGCGCGGCGGCGGCGAGCACAGTGTAGCTGTCTTTATAATCGAGTTCGGCGATCGGCCGGATTTCGGGATGCGGCGCGATTGCCGGGGCGATCACCACGTCGATCTCACGCCCCGTCAACGCCTGGACAAGCCGGTCCTCGGGTGCGTCGAGCACATCGACCTGCAATTTCGGCGCTGCATCCAGCAGGCGCGCGGCGATTGCGGGGAGGATCGTCCGCGCGATCGCCGCCACCGCGCCCACGCGCAACCGCCCCCGCCCGAGGCCGCGCAACGCATCCAGCGCCGAAGCCGCCTGCTCCATCTCGAACAATAGCAATCTGGCATGGGGGATCAGCGTCTCACCCGCCGCCGTGGGCACCATGCCCTTGCTGTGACGATCGAACAGTCGCTGGCCGAAGCGCCGCTCCATCTCGCCGATCAGCCGACTGAGCGCGGGTTGCGTCATGCACGCGACATCGGCCGCGCGCCCCAGGCTGCCGCGGTCGACCACCGCGAGAAAGGCGCGCAACTGGCGTTGATCAAAAGTCATATCACGATGTTATGACTTTCGAGCAAATCGGCAATGGCGCAGCGTGGCCGCGGCACCGATAAGGAGAAAAACGCGAGGAGAGAGACGCTTGACCATGCAAACGGTCCGCGACGCGACGCTGTCGCTATTGCGTACATTGGGCATGACGACGGTCTTCGGCAATCCGGGGTCGACCGAACTGCCGATGTTCCGGGATTTCCCGGAGGATTTCCGGTACATCCTCGGGCTGCAGGAATCGATCGTGACGGGCATGGCCGACGGCTATGCGCAGGCGACCGGCAACGCCGCGCTGGTCAATCTTCACGCCGCGGCGGGCGTCGGCCATTCGCTCGGCAATCTGTTCACCGCCTTTAAGAACCAGACCCCGCTGGTGGTGACCGCGGGGCAGCAGGCGCGCGCAATCCTGCCGTTCGAACCCTTTCTGTTCGCCGACCGGGCCACCGAATTCCCGCGCCCTTATGTCAAATGGGCGGTGGAGCCGGCGCGCGCCGAGGATGTGCCGGCGGCGATCGCGCGCGCTTATTATGTCGCGATGGAGCCGCCGTGCGGCCCGACCTTCGTGTCGATCCCGGTCGACGATTGGGATCGACCCTGCGCACCGGTCGCCGCGCGGCGGATCATCGCGCGCAATCCCGGCGAGCCCGGCACGCTCGATGAGATCGCCGCGGCGCTGGCGCACGCGAACCGGCCCGCGCTGGTGTTCGGCGCCGGCGTCGCGCGCGACGGCGCATGGCATGAGGCGATCGCGCTCGCGGAGCGCCACGCCGCCAGCGTCTGGGCCGCGCCCTTCGCCGCGCGCGAGGTGTTTCCGGAGGATCACGCGCTGTTCGCCGGTTTCCTGTCGCCAAGCCGCGAGGCGATCGTCCGCGATCTCGACGGCCATGATCTGATTCTGGTCGTCGGCGGACCCTTATCGCTATACCATACCGAAGCATCCGGCCCGCATCTGCCGGAGGGGGCGCGGCTTTATCATATCGTCGATTCGATCGCCCCGGCGAGCTGGGCGCCCGAAGGCACCGCGCTGGTCGCCGACGCAAGGTTCGCGCTCGCGCGTCTGCTCGATGGCCCCGCGCCGGTCGCGCGCGCGCTGCCACCGCGCCGGAAGGCGCCGCCCCCGCTCCCGCCCTCGGCGCTGACCGACGCTTACCTTCTCCAGCAGATCGCGCATCTGCGGCCGCGCGGGTCGGTGATCGTCGAGGAAGCGCCGTCGAGCCGCGGCGCGATGCACGATCGTCTGCCGATCGTCGACGCGGGCGGTTTCCATACTTGCGCGAGCGGCGGGCTCGGGCACGGTCTGCCCGCGGCGATCGGCGTCGCGCTCGGTCGTCCGGGCGACAAGATCATCGCGATCCTTGGCGATGGATCGAGCATGTACGCGATCCAGGGGCTGTGGTCCGCGGCACAGCTCGGGTTGCCGATCAGCTTCGTCATCGTCAACAACCGGCGGTATGAGGCGCTGGTCAATTTCGGCCGGCATTTCGGCCTGCAGAAGACCGAAGGCACGACGCTGAGCGGCATCGACTTCTGCGCACTGGCGCGCGGCCAGGGGCTGTCCGCCGAGCGGGTCGAGACAGCAGCAGCGCTCGACAAGGCGCTGCTCGCCTCCTTCTCCGCGCCGGGGCCGACGCTGGTGGACGTCATGGTAGATTGACCACGCATAGATGGACAGGACGAGGACAATGTTCAGCGCGCGCATTTCGGACCTGATCGATGATCGGCCGGACGACGGCATTTTCCGCGTCAGCCGCGCGATCTTCGACGAGCCCGACATTTTCAACCTCGAGATGCGTCATATTTTCGAGCGGGGATGGGTCTTTCTCGGCATCGCCGATCAGGCGCGCGACCCGCACGATTTCTTCACCACCGATATCGGCCGGGTGCCGGTACTGGTCAGCCGCGACGGCGCGGGAAAGCTCAACGCCTTCGTCAATTCCTGCCCCCACCGCGGCTCGCGCGTCGCGCAGACGCTATCGGGCAATGCGCGCCTCCACGTCTGCCCCTATCATAGCTGGACCTTCGACAGCGCGGGTCGCAACAAGAACGTGAAGCTCAAACGCGCCGGCTGCTATGCCGCGAGCTTCGACGCGCAAAACCATGACCTACCGGCGCTGCCGGCATTCGGCGACTATCGTGGCTTCCTGTTCGGCAGCCTCGATGCCGATGTACCGCCGCTGGAGACGCATCTCGGCGAAGCCGCGAAACTGCTCGATCTCGTCGCCGACCAGAGCGACGAAGGGATCGAACTGGTGCCCGGCGCGGTGACCTTCACCTTCCACGGCAATTGGAAACTCCAGCTCGAAAATTGTTCGGACGCCTATCACTTCACGTCCACCCACCCGTCCTACATCCGCATTCTCGAACAACGTCAGACGTCCAACACCAAGGCCGCCGTGAAATCGGTGTGGGAAAGCAGCGATTACTGGCGCGAAGATGCCAAGGGCGTTGCCGGGGGCAGCTTCAGTTTCCCTTATGGCCATGTTCTCAACTGGGGCATTTTCGGCGTCACCGAGGCGCTGCCGCTCTACGAGCGCGCCGAGACGCTGGCCGAACGGCACGGCGTGGCCAAGCGCGACTGGATGTTCAACATGCGCAATCTGTCGATCTTTCCCAACCTCCAGATCGCCGAAAATGCATCGAGCCAGCTCCGCGTGATCCAGCCGCTCGCACCCGACAAGACCGAGATGCGCACCTGGTGCATCGCGCCGAAAGGCGAAAGCCGGGAAGCGCGACGGCAACGCATCCGTCAGTACGAGGATTTCTTCAACCCCAGCGGCATGGCAACGCCCGACGACACGGTGACCTATGAAAATTGCCAGCGCGGCTTCGCCAGCCGCGTCGATCCCTGGCTGCAGGGCTATGCGCGCGGCACCACGGCGGCCCGCGAAGGCGGCAACCGCTTCGGCGCGCTGATCGATCTCCACCCGGCGTTCAGCGTGCTCGCCGACGCCCAGCTTGGCGACGAAACGCTCTTCCGGAGCTATTATCGCGAATGGGCGCGGCGGATGGCGGGAGTATTGGCGCCATGATCCTGACGCCCGACGCCGCCGCGGCGATCCTGTATCGCGAGGCGGAATGCCTCGACGAATATGAATGGGACGCGTGGCTGGACCTTTACGCCGAAGATGCGGTCTTCTGGCTTCCCGCGTGGAAGAATGAGACCGAGACGACCAGCGATCCGGAAAGCGAATTGTCGCTGATCTATTATCGCGGGCGCGGGAATCTGGCCGACCGGGTATGGCGCGCGCGCTCGGGCCAGTCGGTCGCTTCGGCGCCGCGCATGCGCACCGTCCATCTGATCACCAACGTCCGATTGGCAGAGGCGGATGCCGCAAGCGCGGTCGTCGCGTCGAACGTCGCCGTCCATCTGTTCGACAAGCGCGCCGGGCGATCGCACGCCTTTTTCGGCCGCTATCGGCATGAGCTGAGGTTCGACGGGCAAAGCTGGCTGATCGCCGCCAAGACGATCGTGTTGCTCAATGACACGATCCCGACGGTGCTGGACTTCTATTGCATCTGATCGATCGCCCGGGTCGGGAAGGTTTTACCGGCGCGCTTCAACCGATCGAAACGACGTCGGGCATCGCGAGAAACGCCTCCCTCAGCCTGCCGCCCCATTCGCGCGAGATATTCTGGAAGCGGGGGTCGTCGGCCTCGATCCGCTCGCGCACCTGAAAGGCGAAACGATCGCGTCGCAACACGGCAAGGTCGAGCGGCATGCCGACCGAAAGGTTCGAATGGAGCGTCGAATCCATCGACACGCACACCGCCTTCACCACCTGTTCGAGCGGCGTATCGATCGTCACCACCCGATCGAGGATCGGCTTGCCATATTTATGCTCGCCGATCTGGAAATAGGGCGTATCGCTGGTCGCCTCGACGAAATTGCCCGCCGCATAGACCATGAACAACCGGTGCCGCCCGCCTTTGCGCTGGCCGGCGACGAGGATCATCGCATCGGCGCCGACGCCGCCGGCCTGGATCGATTCGCGATAGCGATCCTGCTGCGCCTGCATCGCCTCACCCACCAGCTCGGCGATGCGAAAGATGCTGTCGGCATTGAGGATCGTCTCGATATCGGGATCGTCGGCCGATCGCTCGATCGCCTTGGCAAGCCGCGTCATCACCCCCTGGGTGATCGAAAGATTGCCCGAACACATCATCCCGATCGCGCGCTCGCCGGGGACTTCCCATGTGAACATCTTGGTGAAGCGCGAGATATTATCGAGACCCGCGTTCGTCCGGGTATCGGATAACAGCACCAGCCCATCGGTCACGCGCACCGCGACGCAATAGGTCATATCAGATCTTGGCCCGGGTCATTGCTGCTGCTGTTGCTGCTGGATCGCCTCGATGTCGCCTTCGCCGCGGGCGATCCGCACATCGGCCGAGACGATCCCCGGCCCCCCGCCGGTTACCACCCCGCGTACCGGCGCCGCGTCATTGGCGTCAAGCCCGCTGCCCAGCCGCACATAATGATCGGTCGGGCACATGCCATTGGCGATATCGAACCCGACCCAGCCGAGACCGTCGATATATGCCTCCGCCCAGGCGTGCGATTCGAACTGCTGATCGGCTTCGTCGCCGGCGAGCAGATAGCCCGCGACATACCGCGCGGGGACATTGCGCGCCCGCGCGGCGGCGATGAAGATATGCGCATGATCCTGACAGACGCCGCCCTCGCCGGCCAGCGCGGCCGCCGCCGCGGTGGCGCTGGTGGTGACGCCGCCGCGATAGGGCAAGGCGTCGCGCACCCGGGCGCTGAGCGCGTGCAGCCCGGCCAGCGCATTGTCGCCGGGCTCGAGCCCGTCGCCGAGCCCAAGGATCATCTCGTCCGCCTCGGTCAGCGGCGTTTCGCGCAGGCAGACCGCCGGCGGACAGGCGCGGCGCATGCCCTTGACGACGCCCGCGCGATCCTCGGTTTCGACCCGGCCGCGCGCGACGATCTCCAGCTCATCGTGCCGGCCGCGGCTCAGCCATTGCGCGAAGCGCTCGCCATAACCGTCGACGGTGGTGCGCGTGATCTCCTCCCCCTCGACCTCGACATGCCAGTCGATCACCCGCTGCCCCTCGAAACTCTGCGGGAACAGCTTGAGGCGCAGCGCGACGCTCGCGGCGCCGGCCGGATAACGCATGTGCGTCAGATGACGGACGACGAGCAGCATCAGTTGAAATGATAGGTCTGCGCGATCTCTCGCGACAGGCGGTTGGTGACGACGAGCGCATTCTGCACGAATTCGTGGAGCCCTTCTTCGAAAATCTCGCCGCCCTCGCGGTCGCGCAGCTCGGCGAGCATCATCGACGCGGTGTCATGCGCGGCACCGCGCCGGCCATGCGCCTGCGCCAGCCGGTCGAGATGCCAGCCGATCTGCCCGAAGCAGAACGACAGGGAGCGCGGAAATTGCTGGTTGAGCACCAGAAGGTCGGCGATCCGCCACGGTGAATAATCGCCGCCGCCATAAACGTGATGATAAGCGCGCGCCGCCGCCAGCGCGTGGAGCACCGAAGTCCACTGATAATGATCGCGCCCGCCGCCGACCACCGCGGTCTCGGGCAGCAGCACATAATATTTAACGTCGAGCAGCCGGAGCGTCATCTCCGCGCGTTCGAGCGCGCCGCCGATGCGCAGGAAATCATGCCCCTCGTTGCGCAGCTGCCCGGTCTCGACCGCGCCGCGGAAGGTCGAGGCGCGCGTCTTCACCCAGTCGATCAGCTCGGCGAGGTTTCGCCGCGCGCTCGCGACATCATATTGTTCCAGCCGGCGCCAGTCGTCATTGAGCGCTTCCCACATATCCTGCGTCAGCGCGGTGCGCACCGCGCGGCCGTTGGCGCGAGCGCGCAGCATGCACGAGCGGATCGAGGAGGGATTGGTCTCGTCGAGCAGCAGCAGCTGGACGATATCGGCCTCGGCGACCGCGCGATCGCCGTCGATCAGCCCGTCGCAGCCGGTGACGCGCAGGACCGAGCGCCATTCCTCGCGATGAATCGGGCCGGGCAGGATCGTCATGCGCTGCCCCATCTGGATCAGCCGCGCGGTGCTTTCGGCGCGCTCGATGTAGCGGGCCATCCAGAAGATATTCTCGGCGGTGCGGCTCAGCATATCAATCGTCCAGCACCCAGGTGTCCTTGACGCCGCCGCCCTGCGAGGAATTCACCACCAGCGAGCCTTCGGTCAGCGCCACCCGCGTAAGGCCGCCGGGGACCAGCCGCATCCGCTTGCCGACAAGGCAATAGGGGCGGAAATCGACGTGGCGTCCGACGATCTCCTTCTGGCCCAACACTGGCGCGGTGGAGAGATCGAGCGTCGGCTGCGCGATGAAGTCGGCCGGATCGGCGCGGATGCGATCGGCATAGGCCGCGACCTCGGCGCGCGTCGCCTTGGGGCCGATCAACATCCCGTAGCCGCCCGAGCCGTGGACCTCCTTCGCGACCAGCTGGTCGAGATTTTCCAGCACATGCGCGCATTCGTCGGGCAGCGCGCAGCGCCAGGTGGGGACATTTTCGAGGATCGGCGTTTCGGAGAGATAGAAACGGATCATCTCCGGCACGAAAAGATAGATCGCCTTGTCATCGGCGATCCCCGCGCCGGGGGCCGAGCACAAGGTCACCCCGCCGGCGCGATAGGCGCCGAACAATCCGGGCACGCCGAGCATCGAATCCGGACGGAAGGTCAAGGGATCGATGAAATCGTCGTCGATCCGGCGATAGATTACGTCGACGCGCTTGGGGCCGTGGGTGGTCTTCATCCACACCTTGTCCTCGTCGACATAGAGATCCATCGGCTCGACGAGTTCGACCCCCATCAGATCGGCGAGGAAGCTGTGCTCGTAATAGGCCGAGTTGAACGGCCCCGGGGTCAGCACCACCACGGTCGGGTCGCTTCGCGCGCCGGGCGGCGCCACCTCCTTCAGCGTCGCGAGCAGATCGTTGGGATAGGAATCGACCGGCGCGACGCGGGTCGATCCGAACAATTCGGGGAACATGCGCTGCATGATCTCCCGGTTCTCGAGCATATAGCTGACGCCCGAGGGGGTGCGGCAATTGTCCTCGAGCACCTGGAAGCCGCCCTCGCCGGTGCGGATGATGTCGATCCCGACGATATGGCTGTAAACCCCGCCCGGCGGATCGAAGCCGATCATTTCGGGAAGGAACGCGCGGTTGCGGTAGACCAGCTCCCCCGGCACGATCCCGGCGCGGATGATCTCGCCGCGGTGATAGACATCGTAGATGAAGGCGTTGAGCGCCTGCGCGCGCTGCCGGATGCCGCGATCGAGCGTGCGCCACTCCGCGCCCGAGAAAACCCGCGGCAGAAGATCGAACGGGATGAGCCTTTCCGGATCACCCCCCTCGCCATAGACGGCGAAGGTGATGCCGATCCGGCGGAAGATCGTTTCGGCTTCCTTGAGCCGCGCGTTGAGCCTTTCGATGCCGACTTCGTCGATCCAGCGCTGAACTTCGGCATAACAGGGCCGAACCACCGCAGACTGATCGGTCATCTCGAAAAAGGCCATCCGCTCTCCTTCGCTCGTCTCGCCATGATGCGTTGCACAAAATTATTTGCAAGCGCGAAATCCGCTCAGGAAATTTCCCGATCAACTTTATGAATTTAATGATGTTTCGCCCAAGCGGACGCGCGCGGCGCGCATGGATGACCCGCGCGACTCAGCGCGCGCGCCCCGCTGAACCATCGCGGGGCGGCTTCGTTACGCCGTCATGACGAACAGGCGCCTCCTCGTGCTGATCAATCGCGAAGGTGGCGCCGCCAGCGCCGCCGGCGACAAGCTGCCCGATCAGGTCGAGGCCGCCTTCGATCAGGCTGGCGGCAATGCCGATGTGCGGATGCTCAAGGCGGACGAGATGGACCGCGCGTTGCGAACCGCGGCCAAAGGCGAAACGCGGATCGTGGTCGCCGGGGGCGACGGTACCGTCGCGGCTGCCGCACAGGCGTTGGCAAAAGCCGAGACCGAAGTCGCCATCCTCCCGCTCGGCACGCTCAATCATTTCGCGAGGGATCTCGGCATCCCGCTCCAGCTCGAAGCGGCGGCGGCGCTCGCGGTCCAGGGGCGGTCGCAGGGGATCGATGTCGGGGAGGTGAACGATCGACGCTTCATCAACAATGTCTCGGTCGGGCTGTATCCGTTCATGGTGCGCGGCCGCGACGATATCCGCGAGCGGCGCGGCTGGCCGAAGTGGCTCGCGACGCTCCCCGCGAGCTGGGACGCATTGTCCCGGCTTCGCCATCATCGGCTTCACATCGAACTGGACCAGGGAAAACAGCCGGTGGTGACGCCGCTGCTCTTCGTGGGCAATAATCGCTACTCGCTGGACAGCGGATCGTTCGGCACCCGCGACTCGCTGACCGAGGGCAAGCTTGCCGTTTACGCCGTCAGCCGCTCGACACGCGCAGCGCTCTTATGGTTCGGCATCCGCGCGCTGCTCGGCCGGGCGGATCGCGAACGCGACTTTGCCGCGCTGGGCGACAGCGCTGGTTTTACCGTTCATTCCTCCGAACGTCGCATCGAAATAGCGCTGGACGGCGAAGTCACCCACCTGTCGCTTCCCCTTTCGTTCAGCATTTTGCCGGGGGCGCTTCGCGTCGTTGTGCCGCGGCATGACGGCGCACAGCCATGAGTGCCCGACTTAGCCGCAACGATAATTGAAGCCCCGCGTGCTCGGGGTGACCTGCCTGATCCCGCCGGTGTGGGTGCATCCGGTCATGCCTGTCCTCCATTGCGTTCGGCAAGTTTGGCGTGGATCTGCGCGACGACGGCGGCCCCTTCGCCGACCGCCGCCGCGACGCGCTTGGTCGAGCCTTTGCGGACGTCGCCGATCGCGAACACGCCGGGCACGTTCGTCTCGAGCGGCAGCACGCCGCCGCCCGTTTCGACAAAGCCTTGCGGGTCGGTCGCGACACAGCCTTCGAGCCAGTCCGAATTCGGATCGGCGCCGATGAACAGGAACAGGTGCCGGATATCCAGCCGGTGCGACGATCCGTCGGCGCGCTTGCGGAACGTCGCCGAGGTCAGGCCGTCGGCATCGCCGTCGAGCGCCACGATGTCGCTGCCGACGTGGATCTCGACATTGGGCAGCGCCGCGATGCGATCGATCAGGTAGCGCGACATGGTTTCGGACAGGTCGCGCCTGACGAACAGGTTGAGCCGCGCGACCTGCGGCGCGAGGAACACGATCGCCTGCCCGGCCGAATTGCCCCCGCCGACCAGCGCCACTTCCTCGCCGGCGCAGAGCCGCGCCTCGATCGGCGAGGCCCAATAGGACACGCCGCGTCCTTCGTAATGCGGAAGATCGCGGATGGCGGGGCGGCGGTATCGCGCGCCCGAGGCAATGACGAGGGTGCGTGCCTTCAACCGGCGTCCGTCGGTCAGTTCGAGCGCCGGCGTGGCGCCATCGCAGTGCAGCTTCCGTACGCTGAGCGGGACGGCGATCTCGGCCCCGAATTTCAGCGCCTGGTTGAACGCGCGGCCGGCGAGCGCCTGCCCCGAGATGCCGGTGGGGAAACCGAGGTAATTTTCGATCCGCGCCGAGGCGCCGGCCTGCCCGCCCATCGCGCGCTCGTCGAGGACGACCACCGACAGCCCCTCCGACGCGGCATATACCGCCGCCGCCAGACCGGCGGGGCCGGCGCCGACGATCGCCACGTCGTAGAGCGTCGCCGGATCGAGCGCGGGCGTCATGCCGAGGCAGGTCGCGACCTCGCCATTGCTCGGCCGGCGCAGCATATGGCCGTTGGGGCAGACGACCAGCGGCAGTTCCTCGGGCAGCACGCCGATCCGTTCCACCAGCGCCTTGCCCTCCGCATCGGATGCCGCGTTCAGCGTCAGGTTGGGATAGCCGCTGCGGGTCAGGAAATTCTGCAGGCGAACGATGTCCGGGCTGTCGGGCGCGCCGATCAGGATCGTGCCGGCGCCACCCTCGGCGATGAGCTCCACCCGCCGCAGGATGAAGGCGCGCATCACCAGCTCGCCCAGCTCGGCCGAGCCGACCATCAGCGCGCGCAGATGCGCGGCGTCGAAGGGCAGTGCCGTACAGCCCTCCGGCCCCGCGCGACCGCCGGCGATCGAGGGGCGCCCCGCCAACTGGTTCACTTCGCCCGAAAACTGGCCGACGCCGTGGGTGGTGATCGGCGCCTCGTGACTGAGACCGTCGCGGCGCAGGACGTGGATCGCCCCCTGGAGCACCAGCCACGCCGGCACATCCACGGCACCGATCGCATATATCTCCTCGCCGGGCGCGAACCGGCGTTCCGGGCCGCTGCTGAAGCGGCGGGCGGTCGCGATCTGCGCGCCGTCGAGCGCAGGAAACATCTGATGTCGGCGTGTGCCGAGCGTGGTCATGGGTCCTCCCGCGTAGCGTCGGCCCTGCATGAGGCCGCAGGCTCGCCGGCGCAACCCGGCCGGTCAGGCATCAGCGCGGCGAGATCCTCAGCGGGATGCCGGCGACGACGAGATCGGTCGCGTCGCAACACGCCGCGAGCCGCTGGTTGAGCCGCCCGGCCGCATCGCGGAAGCGTCGTGCGAGCGCATTGTCGGGGACGATGCCGAAGCCGACCTCGTTGCTGACGAAGATGATCGGCGCGGTCGCCGCCGCGGTCGCGTCGAGCAGCGCCGCGCCCGCCGCCTCCAGATCCATCTCGGCGAGCAGCAGGTTGGAGAGCCACAGGGTCAGGCAATCGACCAGCACGACATCACCGCCGGCGCCGTGCGCGCGGATCGCCTCGGGGAGCGCGATCGCGGCCTCGACCGTCCGCCAGGTCGCGTCGCGATCGGCGCGATGCTGCGCGATCCGCGCCTGCATCTCGGCGTCGGCAGCCTCGGCGGTGGCAATGAACACCCGCGCCGGCGACCGCGCCTCGGCGAGCGCCTGCGCGTGGCGGCTCTTGCCCGATCGCGCGCCGCCGAGCACCAATATCGTCCGTGGATCGCCCGTCATCACCCTTCCGGCTTGCCGTTTGGCGGATGAATGGCGATGCCGGTGGGGATGACGCAAGCGGAATTGCACGGCTTCGGGCGACACGGCGGCCGAATCGACGACGCGATGCGCGCCTTTCCGCGCGCGCCGCGCCCGTGGCTCGATCTGTCGACCGGGATCAATCCGCTGGCCTGGTCGCCCCCGGCGGGGCTCGCCGTCGATTCCGCGCCGCTCCCCGCGATCACCGCATTGCGCGCGCTGGAGGCCGCCGCGGCGCATTATTTCGGGTGCGCGCCGTCGCGGGTGGCGGCGGTGCCGGGAAGCGAGGTGGCGCTGCGGCTGTTGCCGATGCTCGGGCTGCCGGGGCCGATCGTCGCCGCGCGCCCCGGTTACGGCACCCATAGCGAGATCGCCGAGGCGAGCGTCGCGACGATCGACGCTCGGCCGGGCACGATCCTGTTCGCCAACCCGAACAATCCCGACGGGCGCCTGCTCGACCGCGCGGCGCTGCACGTGCTGGCGACGCGCCAGGCAGCGGGCGGCGGCTGGTTGGTGATCGACGAGGCGTTCGTCGATACGATGCCCGAGGCGAGCATCCTCCCGCTCGTCGATGACGCGGCGCCGGTGGTGGTGCTGCGTTCGTTCGGTAAATTCTTCGGGCTGGCGGGTGTGCGGCTCGGCTTCGTCGTCGCGCCGCCCGCGGTGATCGATCGCGTGCGGCGGCTGTTTGGCGACTGGCCGGTAAGCGCGCAGGCGATCGCCTGGGGTTGCGCCGCTTATGCCGACAGCGCGTGGATCGCCGCGACCCGCCGCGCGCTCGACGCCGGAGCCGCGCGGCTCGATGCGTTGCTCGCGCGACATGCGCTGACGGTGCGCGGCGCCTGTCCGCTGTTCCGGCTGGTCGTGCAGGTCGACGCGCCTGCCTTGTTCGAGCGGCTGGCGCGCGCCGGTATCCTGACCCGCCCGTTCGGCGAGCGTGCCGACTGGCTGCGCTTCGGGCTGCCCGGCGACGATGCCGCGTTCGACCGGCTCGACCGCGCTTTGACGGGTGGCTGACCCCACCGCCTTCGCCGCGCTGGCGATCGACGCGCTGGTCGGGTGGCCGACGTGGCTCTACGCGCGCGTCGGGCATCCGGTCGGCGGGTTCGCGCGGCTGATCGCGGCGTGCGAGGCGCGCTGGAACCGCCCCGCTATCCCCGAGGCGCGGCGGCGGCTGTCGGGCGTGGCGACGCTCGCGCTGTTGCTCGCGGTGACGATCGGTGGCGCGCTGGCGGTCGAACAGGCCGCGCGCGCGATCGCGGGCGATTGGTGGTGGCTCGTCGCGGCGCTGCTCGCCTGGCCGGCGCTCGCGGCGCGCAGCCTCTACGATCATGTCCGACCGGTTGCCGATGCGCTCGCGGCGCGCGATCTTTCCGCGGCGCGGCGCGCGGTGGCGATGATCGTCGGCCGCGATACCGCGGCGCTGGACGAGGCCGGGGTGGCGCGCGCGGGCATCGAAAGCCTCGCGGAAAGCTTCTGCGACGGGGTGGTGGCGCCGCTGTTCTGGCTGCTCCTGTTCGGGCTGCCCGGGGTCTGGGCGTATAAAGCGATCAACACCGCGGACAGTCTGATCGGGCATCGCGAGCCGCGCTGGCGCGCGTTCGGCTGGGCGGCGGCGCGGGTCGACGATGTGGCGAATGCGATCCCGGCGCGGCTTGCCGGAATATTGCTGTGCCTCGCCGCTGGCGGCGGCTGGCGGGTGATGTGGCGCGATTGCCGGCGCCACGCCTCGCCCAATGCCGGCTGGCCCGAAGCCGCGATCGCCGGCGCGCTCGGCGTCGCGCTCGCCGGGCCGGTCGCTTATGACGGGGTGGTCCACGACAAGCCGTGGATCGGCGCGAGCGGCCGCGCCGCGGGGGCGGGCGATCTGCGCCGTGCGCTGGCGATCTATTGCCGGGCGTGTGCGTTACTGGGGCTGATCGCCGGGGGCGTTGCGCTGCTGTGGTGACGCGCGGTGACGGGGGAAGTGGATACCGACACTAGTTGACCCTTTGCCGTCGGTAAGCGAGCTTCGCGGTAGCCGGCGGCAAACCGCCCGGCACGGAGAGGATGACGAATGGCGACTATGCAGGGAACGGCTCTGGCCGGCCGGTCGGTTCGGGCGACCTTGTGGATCCTGTTGTTCGTCTACATTTTCAATTTCATCGATCGGCAGATCGTCAACATCCTGGCGGAATCGATCGCCCGCGATCTGAAGCTGTCCGACACGCAGATCGGGCTGATGACCGGGCTCGCCTTCGCCTTGTTCTACACGGCCCTGGGCCTGCCGATCGCGCGTTACGCCGATCGGCCGGCGACCACCCGGGCGAAGATGATCGGCGTCGCGCTGACGATCTGGTCGGCGATGACCGCCTTGTGCGGGATGGCGCAGAATTTCGTCCAGCTGTTGCTACTGAGGATCGGGGTCGGGGTCGGCGAGGCAGGCTGCTCCCCGCCGGCGCATTCGCTGATCAGCGATATCGTCCCCCCGGAGAAGCGCAGCTCGGCGCTGGCCTTCTACGCACTGGGCATCCCGATCGGCACGTTGCTGGGGATGATGATCGGCGGCTTGCTCGCCGATCAGGTCGGGTGGCGGCATGCCTTCGTGATCGTCGGGCTGCCCGGCGTCGCGATGGCGCTGCTGGTGTTTCGCCTGCTGCGCGATCCGCGGCAGGCATCGTCGGGCGCCGCGACCGCAGGCGCGGCGCCGCACGCCGAATTGCCGCTGTGGGCGGCGCTGCGCGCGGTGATGGGGTCGCGCGCCTATATCCTGCTGCTCGTCGCAGGATCGTCCGCCGCTTTCCTTTCCTATGGCAAGGCCACCTGGACGACGATCTTCTTCCAGCGCACGCATGCGATGTCGCCGGGCGAGGTCGGCTTCTGGTATGGCATCGTCGGCGGCGTCGCGGGGATCGGCGGCACCTGGCTGGGCGGCTATCTCGCGGATCGTTTCGGCAGCGCCAATCGCCGCCATGTGATGACCGCGCCGGTCGTCGGCATGATCGTCGCGGTGCCGCTCGCGCTGCTCGCCTATCAGGCGACCGACTGGCCGGTCGCGCTGACCTTGCTGGCGATCCCCACCTTGTGCAATTCGCTCTATTACGGCCCGACCTATTCGACTGCGCAGGGGCTGGCGCCGCTCCGCGCGCGCGCCATCGCCGCGGCGGTGATGCTGTTCTTCCAGAATCTGATCGGGCTGGGGCTGGGGCCGTTGTTCTTCGGCATGTTGTCCGACTGGCTTCACCCGGCGCACGGCGGGAATAGCGTGCGCTACGTGCTTTATGGCGCCGCGTTCCTCGGGCTGGTCCCGGCCTTCTTCTTCTGGCGGTGCAGCCTGCGGCTCGACGCGGAGCTCGATCGCGGCGGATAAGGATATTCCAGGCTTGCCGCGCGCGCGATTGCCCGCAAAGGGTGGCGGATGGCGGCAGTGATGATCCAGGGTACCGGCTCCGATGTCGGCAAATCGGTGCTCGTCGCCGGGTTGTGCCGCGCCTTTGCCAATCGCGGGCTGCGCGTCCGTCCGTTCAAGCCGCAGAATATGAGCAACAATGCCGCGGTCACCGCCGACGGCGGGGAGATCGGCCGCGCGCAGGCGACGCAGGCGATGGCGTGCCGCGTCGCGGCCAGCGTCGATATGAACCCGGTGCTGCTGAAGCCGCAGGGCGACCGCATCTCGCAACTGGTGGTGCGCGGGCAGGTGCGCGGCACGCTCAGCGCGGCGCGCTGGCGGGAGGGGCGCGAAGGGCTGCTTGGCGAGGTGCTGGAAAGCTATCGCCGCCTCGCCGCCGACGCGGATATCGTCGTCGTCGAGGGCGCGGGGTCGCCCGCCGAGACCAATTTGCGCGCCGGCGACATCGCCAACATGGGCTTTGCGCGCGCGGCCGGGGTACCGGTGATCCTGGCGGGGGACATCGATCGCGGCGGGGTGATCGCGGCGCTGGTCGGCACGCATGCGGTGATCGATGCCGAGGATGCGGCGATGATCCAGGGCTTCCTGATCAACAAGTTCCGCGGCGATCCCGCATTGTTCGCGGCCGGGATGACGACGATCGCCGCGCACACCGGCTGGCGCGGGCTGGGCATCGTGCCGTGGCTGGCCCCGGCGCGGCGCCTGCCGAGCGAGGATGCGGTGGTGCTCGAACGCCCGGCGGCGGCAGGCACCGGGCGGGTGGTCGTCGCCTGCCCGATCACCCCGCGGATCGCCAATTTCGACGATCTCGATCCGCTGCGGCTCGAACCGGGGGTGGACCTGGTCATGGTCCCCCCCGGCCAGCCGATCCCCGATGCGGCGCTGATCGTGCTCGCGGGATCGAAGGCGACGATCGCCGATCTCGGCTTCCTGCGCGCCGAAGGGTGGGACGTGGATATCCTGGCGCACCACCGTCGCGGCCGGCCGGTGCTCGGGCTATGCGGGGGCTATCAGATGCTCGGGCGCAGCATCGCCGATCCGCACGGCATCGAGGGGCCGCCGGGAACGGTCGCCGGGCTCGGGCTGCTCGATGTCGAGACCGTGCTGGGCGGCGACAAGACGCTGGTCGAGGTGCGTGGCGAAGCGCTCGGCGCGCCCTTTGCCGGTTATGAAATCCACCTCGGCCGGACGAGCGGCGCGGACACCGCGCGACCGGTCGGGCGGCTGGCGGACGGCCGCCCCGAAGGGGCCACGAGCACCGACGGGCTGGTCGCGGGAAGCTATGTCCACGGGCTGCTCGGCCTCGCGGCGCAGCGCGCGGCGTGGCTGGCGCGCGTCGGCGTCGCGGCGCGCGGGCCGGATCACGCAGGCGATGTCGATGCCGCACTCGACGAAATCGCCGCGACGCTCGAGACGCATGTCGATCTCGACGCGGTCCTCGCCATTGCGAGGAATGCGATCACACCGGTCTAGCTCGCGATCGCTTGAACCAGAAACTCCACACCGCGAGGCTGCCGAGGAGGAACAGCGCGAGGCCGCCGGCGGTCATCACCAGACGCCACATCAGCCCGCCCACCTTGGCCGCATGTAGCGGATAAGCGGCGTTGAACAGCCGCGCGTTGGCCGGCATCGCCAGCGCGTCGCGCGCGGCAAGCAAATGCCCGTCGGCGGCGTCGAACCACAGCGTCGTGCGACCGTTGGGAAGCCATTCGTCGGCGCGCTTCATGCGGATCGCGATCGGCGCGCCGGGCTTTTTCGGCAGCGTGAGGATGCGGATCGTGGCATCCGGGAACCGGCGATGCGCGGCGCCGATGACTGTGCCCCAATCGAGCCGCGGATTCAGCGGGCCGCTCTCGAGCTTCGGCCCGGCAAGCGCCTTGCTCAATTGCGCGGGGGGGCCGAACGGCGCGAGGACGACCCCCGCGACCGGCCGGAAGACCATCATCGCCCCGGTCAACGCCGAGAGGATGAGCAGCGGGGCGACGATCACCCCGAGATCGCGGTGATGCATCACGATCGCCGGGCGGCTCAGCCGTTTCGGCAGCAGCCGCGGCCGGAAGGTCCGCCGCGTCCGCCACCACAGGATCAGCCCGGTGACGACGAACCCCAGGGCCGCCAGCCCCGCAACGCCGATCACCGTCTCGCCGACGTCGCCCGCGAAGAGATGATGATGGAGGTCGAACAACCACAATTCGGGCCGCGCCCATTGGCTGTCCCAACGGGTGACGATCGCCCCCGCCTGATCGGCATAAGCGCCGGCGCCGTTGCGCAGGCGGAGCTGGTTCAACCCGAAGGAGTCGCTCGCATAGATGATGCTGTCGATGTCGCCGCTCGCAGCGACCATCCGCTCGGTCGCGCGTGTCACCGCGCCGGGATCGCGGACCAGCGCGTCGCCGGCGTGCGGCAGCATCACCCACGCGTCCCGGTGGACCAAGATCGCGCCGGTCAGCCCGAGGATCGCCAGCACCACCCCGATGATGCCGCCGGTCCAGCGATGCAGCAGATCGATTGCGCGCATCGGCATCAGAACCGATAATCCCAGCCGAGCGTGAAGGTGCGCCCGCGCCCGGCGAAGAAGCTCAAATTGTCGGTCGGCAATCGCGTGTCGCTCGAATAATCGATGTAGAAAGTGTCGAACAGATTCTGCACGCTGAGGCTCAACCCGCCATAGCCGGTGTCATATCGGATCGAGGCGTCGGTGACATTATACCCGCCGAAGTCGTTGCGCGGATCGCGGCTGGGCCCCTTGAAGGTGCGCGACAGATAGAATTGCGATTGCACCCGCGCCGAAACGCGCCCGCGGTCATAGCTCGCGGCGAGATTGAGGCGATCGGGCGAGATGTTGGTGCCGTCGAGATCGGTATCGACCTTCCCGTCGGGCATCTTGTCGCTGTCGTAGCGCCCCTTGAGATGCGCATAGCCGACCTGGACCCGCGCGCCCTCGATCGGCAGCGCCACCCCGAGATTGATCTCCAGCCCCTGGATCTCGGTGCGCAGCCGCTGGACGTCGAAGATCCCGCCGGGATTGGCGATCAGCAATTGCCCCTTGTCGCTCGACGACCAGAAATAGGCGATGCTGGCGTCGAGCGGCCCGCGCTTCAGCTCGACGCCGATTTCGCGGTTGTTCGAAACGATCGGGCTGATGTCGAGATAATTGTCGAGATCGACGCCCGGACGATTGATCGCGCGGGTGATGCGGCCGACATCGGGGACGGTGAAGCCCTCCGCATAGCTCGCATAGAGCCGGAATCCCGCGCTGGGTTCGACGATCACCCCGCCGTTGAACAACGCATCCTGAAACGACGGCTTGCCCCCCGACACGAAGGTCCGGCCGGCGCTGGCGAGCGTGGTATAATCGTCGATGCGGATCTGATCGTTTTCCCAGCGCACCCCGCCGGCGAGGCGGAGTTTTCGGTCGAACAAGGCGAGATTGAGCTGGCCGAACGGCGCGAAGCTGCGAAAGTCGGTCGGCGGCACCCAGACGCGGTTGGTCATGATGAGCCGCTGTTCGGTCTTGTCCCACAGCGCGTCGAAGCCGAGCGTCGCGGTGAGCGCCTCGAAGCCGGGAATCGCGCGTTCGTAGCTGATCTTCGCGCCGATCTTGCGCGAACGGTTCTGCGATTGATCAAGCAACGTGCCGATCGGCGCGAGCTGCGCGTCCTGAAACGTCGCGATCGGGTTGATCTCGGCGCCGAAGGTGTCGCGGGTCCGGTTCCAGAAGATCTGGCTGACGAAATTGCCGCCCCACAGATGGGGATCGGTCAGCGAGAGCGCGACGCTGTCGGTCTGGCTGGTCGCGGCCTCTCCCGGCGGGGTGCCGCGCACCGCGCTGGTCGGCACGCCGGTGAGGCGATCGCCCGCGACGGCGACATATCGGCCCGCGCCGCGCAGGCGGAAGTGGCTCACGATCAGGTCGAGCCGCGCGGTATCGCCCAGCGCATAGCCGAAGCGGCCGAACAACGAGAGCGTGCGCGAATCCTGCGTTTCGCCCTGTGTCAGATTGAGGCCGACCCGCCGGCCGGCGCCGTCGTAGAATGTGCCGCGCTTCTCATAAGCCGCGCCCAGCGTGGCGTCGAACCGGCCCGTCTTGTACTGGATCAGCCCGGCGGCCTTGCCGCCGAGACCGTCGCCGCTGAAATCATTGTCGGCCGATCCCTGCAGCAGCATCCGGCCGCCGATCCCTTCCGTCGTCGGCGCGCCGACGGTGACCTGATTGACGATGCCCCCGGTGCCGCCGATCCCCTGGAGCGCGTTCGAGCCGTAGATGAGCTCGACGCGATCGACGAAGAAGCCGTCGATGGTGAAGCCGTCGCGGCTCCCGTCGCGCAGCGGGGTGGATTGCGGGATGCCGTTGATCGCGAACAAGGGCGAGCGGCCGCGCAGGGTTTCGCCCGCGCCCGAAAGTTTCTGCCGGGTCGGCGAGAAGGAGGGGGTGAGCGTCGCCACCGCATCGGTGACCGAGCCCGAGATGGCGATCTGCTGGTCGAGCGACTTCTTGTCGATGACATCGATCGTCAGCGGCAGGGCGCTGGGCGGGAGCGCACTGCGCGCCGCGGTGACCACGATATCGCTGCCGGACGCACGCTGGCTTCCTGCGGCGTCGTCATCCGCCGCGAACGCCGGGACGGCCGGCGCCGCAAGAGCCGTCGCGCCGATCGCGAGACGCAGCAGGTAATTCGCGTGCATAGATTCCCCCCGGGTTGCGAGGAGGTTCCTAGAAATCATTTCTGGCTAATGCAACGCACTCGCAAGAATATTATTCGGTAGAGCCGGAGCGGCGAGAAGAGAATTTACACGCCGCGTGGCGGACCGGAGCGGAATCCGCGCCTTATGCCTACTCCAGAGGAGCGCCGCCCGCTCCCCGGCAATCGCATTTGGTATGATCCTTCGTCACCCCGGCCCGGTGCCGGGTCCACTCCGCCTCCTGCCTTATGGCAAGAGCGTCTTGTCCAGCCGATGCCTCCCGGCGGTCCCCGGTATAAGGCCGGGGTGACGCAGAGGCGAAACCGCATATGCAAAGGCTCTTTGCGACGCGCCTCCTACACGAACCCGCGGATGACACCTGCGAGAAAGCGCAATAGGCTCCGGGCGTTACACCGGCGGAGGGGTATGGCGCAGGAACTTATCTTCTGGCCGATGATCGTGATGGCGCTGCTCACCTTCGTCCCGCTGGCGATGATGCCGGTCAAGCGAATCCGGTCTGCGGTTCGCGGCGACACCACGCCCGACGATTATAGGTTCGGCGAATCCGCGCGGGTCCCCACCGACGTCGCGCTTCCCAATCGCAACTATATGAACACGCTCGAAGTGCCGCTGCTGTTTCACGTCCTGCTGATCGCTCTCTACGCGACCCACAGGGTCGATATCGCCTTCGTATCGCTGGCCTGGGCTTATGTCTTATTGCGGAGCCTCCACAGCTTTATCCATCTGACCTACAACAGGGTAACGCACCGCGTGGTGCCGTTCGCCGCCAGCAACTTCGTGCTGATCACGATGTGGCTGCTATTCGCGCTCAGTCTTTTCCGCTTCGGTCACCAGGGCATCGGTTGATCGGCAGGCCCAGCCAGAGTTGCCACATCACAAGACGCTCGCGACCTCCGCTACCGCGACAGCCCAATGCCACGGCGATCTGGGGCCGGATCGTCAGCCAGGAATTCGCGAGCGCGCCGCCCAAATCTTGAGGATTTGCGCGGCGCCGACTTTGCGATAAGGGCGCCTACGCCGGCCGGGCCTGCCCGGCGGGCGAAGATCGCGCCGGTTCCCCGCAAGGGGATTCAAAGGGAACGGGGTTCGATACCCCGGCTGCCCCTGCAACTGTGAGCGGCGAGCGAGATCCACCAGCGCGGGGCGCGTCGCCCCGCGCGGCCACTGGGCGACCGGGAAGGCGTGGATCGAGCGACGACCCGCGAGCCAGGAGACCTGCCGGCGCGGGTCGCTCAATGCTTCGGTCCAGGGGTCGGCCGCGGCACGGGGGTTCTTCCGTCGAGCGACGCGCAGCCGCGCGGCCCGGGGCCGCACGCGGCGCGAGCTGGCCGGGGCACCCGCGTTCGCCCCTGCCCGCCTGCGCCGCGCGTCCGACCGGACAGCCCCGCCCACGCCGAACGAACCGACGCGACGTGGAATGAATGATGACCAGAATGTTTGTTTCCCTGCTTGCGCTTGTCGCCGCCACCCCGGCGCTTGCGCTGAGCGACCAGCCCCCTGCCCCCGCCGATTCCGCCGAAGTCGCGGCAGCGCGCGCCGGCGACGTCGTCGTCACCGCCTCGCGCTCGGGCGATGCGATCCCGACCGATCTGATCGGTTCCTCGGTGACCGTGCTCGACAGCGACGCGCTCGCGCAGCGCCAGACGCGGATGGTTTCCGATATCCTGCGCGACGCGCCGGGCGTGGCGGTCAGCCGCTCGGGGGCGATCGGCGGGACGACGCAGGTGCGCATCCGCGGGTCGGAGAGCAACCACGTCCTCGTCTTCGTCGACGGGATCAAGGCGAGCGATCCTTATTACAGCGAGTTCGACTTCGCCGGGCTCGTCGCCGACGAGAATGCACGGATCGAGGTGCTGCGCGGCCAGCAGAGCGCGCTCTACGGATCGGATGCGATCGGCGGGGTGATCAGCTACGCCACGCTCACCGGCCGCGAAGCGCCGGGCATCACCGCGCGCGCCGAGGGCGGGTCGCAAGGCAGTTTCGCCGCCGCGGCGCGCGCCGGCGGGGTCGCCGGGGACAATGTGGATTACGCTGTGTCCGCCGCCTATCTCACCACCAAGGGCTATCCGGCGGCGCCCGGCGGATCGCGCGATCTCGGCGCCGACAATCTCGGGGTGTCGTTCAAGACCAACTGGACCCCCTCGCCCGTGTTCAAGCTCACCGCGGTCGGGCGTTACAATTACACCCGCGCCGATACCGACGATCAGGCGATCGCGCCCAATTCGCCGGTGGTGCTGGGCTATCCGGTGATCACGCTCGTCGACACCCCGGGGAGCTATTACAAGAACAACACCTATTACGGCCTCGTCAGCGCCGAGCTCAATCTGTTCGACGGCGCGTGGAGCAACATGCTGTCGGGGCAGATCACCGATGCCGCGCGCGACGGCTATACCAGCGCGGGCTACAGCTATGGCGATCGCGGCCGGCGCTATCGCGCGGCGTTCAACAGCACCGTCCGCTTCGGCAGCGAACATGTCCGCAACCGCTTCACTTATGCGGTCGATTTCGAGCGCGAACAGGCGCGGGTGATCGATCCCTCGGGCTATGCCTTCACCGGCACCAACCGGTCGGACACCACCGGCTTCGTCGCCGAATATGAGCTGACCGTCGACCAGCGGCTGTCGCTCGGCGCCTCCGCCCGGATCGACCAATATTCGCGCTTCAAGGGCGCGGAGACCTATCGCGCGACCGCAAGCTATCTGCTGCCGACTGGCACCCGGCTCCACGCCGCTTACGGCACGGGGATCAAGGCGCCGACGCTGACCGAATTGTTCGGCTATTCCACCGGCCAATATATCGGCAACCCCAACCTGCAGCCTGAACGGTCGAAGGGGTGGGAAGCCGGGGTCGAACAGATTTTCGCCGGCGGCAACGCCAAGATCGGCGCGACCTATTTCGACAATCGCTTCGAGGACGAGATCCAGACGGTCTATGTCTTCGCCAACGGCCAATATGTCACCTCGAGCGCCAACAGCGCCACCGCCACGTCGCAGAAGGGCGTCGAACTCTACGCCAATATCAAGCTGAAGGACTGGCGCGTCGACGCGGCCTATACCTATCTCGATGCGCCGCAATCGGTGCTGGCGGTGGCGCGCCCGGCGCCCGCCGACGGCAGCTATCAGGCGCCGGTGCCGGTGATCACCCAGGCGGTGCGGCGGCCCAAGAACAGCGCCAGTCTCAATGTGAGCTATGTGCCCGACGCGCTGCCGCTCAGCGTCACCGCGACGCTTCGCTACAATGGCGCGATGCGCGACTATGCGTTCAGCAGCAGCTATCAGACGCTGCTCGTCGACCTGCACGATTATGTGCTGGTCAACTTGAACGCGAGCTATGACCTGACCAAGCGCGTGCAGATCTTCGGCCGGGTCGAGAATCTGCTCAACCGGAAATATCAGGAGGTCTTCACCTATCGCGCGCCGGGCACCACCGCTTACGGCGGGGTGCGGATCAAGCTGTAGCGGAGGACGTCGACTTGTCCGGTCTCCTCTCCCCGTTCGCCCTGAGCCTGTCGAAGCCCTGCACTTCTTCTTCTTCAGCGGAAAGAAGTGCAGCCCTTCGACAAGCTCAGGGCGAACGGTTGGTTATGATATGAAGTCCTAATTCCGGTAGCGGCTCGGCGGAACGCCCAGCACGCGCCGGAACATCGTCGAGAAGCTCGCCGGCCCGTCATAGCCGAGATCGAGCGCGATCGCGGTGACCGGCTCCCCCGCCGCGAGCCGCGGCAGCGCGACCGAGAGACACGCCTGCCGCCGCCATTCGGCGAAGCTCATCCCCGTCTCGCGGCGGAACAGGCGGGTGAAGCGACGGCGGTTCATCGCCAGCGCATCGGCCCATTGGTCGATCGTCGCCGTCGCGCGCGGGCGCTCGAGAAAGGCGTGGCACCGCCCGGCGAGCGCGGCGTGCCGCGGGAACGGCACCGCGAGCGGGATCACCGGCGCGCGATCGATCTCGGTCGCCAGCAGGCGCATCACCAGCGCATCGCGCCCGGTCTCGTCATATTCGGCCGGAATCTCGGCCGCGGCGACGAGCAATTGCCGCAACAACGGCGAGACCGAGACGACGCGGCAATACCGCCCCAGCGTCGGGCACGCCGCCGGCTCGACCAGCACGCTGCGCGTCGTGACCGCGCCGACCATCCGCACGGCATGTGGCGTCCCTGCGGGAATCCACACCCCGCGCTCGGGCGGCGCCACCCAGGCACCCTCCGGGGTGCTCACCGCCACCACCCCGCGCGCCGCATAAAGGAATTGCCCGCGCCGGTGGCTGTGCTCGGCCAGTTCGAACGACGCCGGATAGTCACCGCCGATGCCGACCACGGGGCGCGGGACATGCTCGTAATCGTTGGCGTGGCGATGTGTCACTTTGTCCCACTCGCGAAATTGATTGACCCATATATGGATGCGGGACGCCGCGCGAGGGTCTAAATCGCCTCGCGGGTTCAAGGATCGACGATGCGCGACACGATGACGGCCGGCAGCAAGAGCGATGCGGCAGCGAATGGCACGGTGTTCGGCGTGATCGCCGCGATCAGCTTCTGCCACCTGCTCAACGACATGATGCAGTCGCTGCTGCCGGCGATCTATCCGGGCTTGAAGACCGATCTGGGGCTCAGCTTCGGCCAGATCGGGCTGGTGACGCTCGCCTATCAGCTCACCGCCTCGATCCTCCAGCCGCTCGTCGGGCTCTATGCCGACAAACGGCCGACCCCGCTCGCGCTGCCCGGCGGCACGCTCTTTTCGCTTGCCGGGCTTTCGGTGCTGTCGATCGCGCACAATTATCCGCTGGTGCTGGTCGGCGCGTCGCTGCTCGGGGTCGGCTCCTCGGTCTTCCACCCCGAATCTTCGCGCGTCGCGCGGATGGCGGCGGGCGCGCGGCACGGGCTTGCGCAATCCCTGTTCCAGGTCGGCGGCAATGCCGGGCAGGCGCTCGGCCCGCTCGCCGCCGCGATCGTCGTGGTGCGCTGGGGGCAATCGAGCCTCGCCTTCTTCGCGCTGCTCGCCCTGCTGTCGGGCACGGTGTTGTGGAATGTCGCGACCTGGTATCGCCACCACGGGCTCGAACGGCTTCACGCCGGGCGCAAGGCGGCGACCGCGATCCCGCTGCCGCGCGGCCACGCGACGCGGGGGATCCTGATCCTGCTCGCGCTGATCTTCTCCAAATATGTCTATCTCGCCAGCCTGACGAGCTATTACACTTTCTATCTGATCCACCGTTTCGGCGCGTCGGTGCAGAATGCGCAATTGCATCTGTTCGCCTTCCTCGCTGCGGTGGCGGTCGGCACCGTGCTCGGCGGGCCGCTCGGCGACCGTTTCGGGCGCAAATATATCATCTGGTTCTCGATCCTCGGCGCGCTGCCCTTCACCTTGCTGCTGCCGCATGTCGGGCTGGTCTGGACCGGGCCGCTGACGATCGTGATCGGGCTGATCCTCGCCTCCGCCTTCCCCGCGATCGTGGTGTTCGCGCAGGAGCTGGTGCCGGGCAAGGTCGGGATGATCTCGGGGCTGTTCTTCGGCTTCTCGTTCGGGATGGGCGGGCTCGGCGCCGCGGTGCTCGGCTGGCTCGCCGATCGCGCGGGGATCGACGCGGTCTATCAGCTCTGCGCCTTCCTGCCCGCGATCGGGCTGCTCACCGCACTGCTGCCGGACGCCGAACGACGGCGATAAGCCCCGAGTCTCGATGATATCGGGATGAACCCGCACGATCGCCGCGCGGCGCGCCGATCGGCGTGGAAATTTCTCGATGCCATCGACCCGCGCTGTTCGCGCCCTCGGATTTCACCCTATTTATCAACGAGATGCTGCCGCATGACGCGCGGCATCGATTAGTTGACACTGGGGTAAAAATTAGAAGTTTGTTAATATTCATGGGCGGATATTAACAAACGGAAACAAAGTGTTTCTATCTAAACTTCGGCAGCTCGGTCTGTCGGACAGGACCTTTGCGATGCTTTAGGCCCGGGTCCGACGAATGGATGGGTTTGTCGCAGGAGTATTGTACATGGCCGCCCCCACTGCGTCCACGCTCCTCTTCTCTATCCCTTCATGTCGATCGTTACGGACACGTCCCTAAAGACTTGTCCGGCATAGGTTCGCGAGTCGCCGATCATTTGCAGCAGAAGGATTCAGGAGGAAACCATGTCCCACCATTCTTCGAATGCTAAGCTACTCCTCGGCGCCGGGTCGGTCGTCGCGCTTTTGCTGGTGAGCGCCTGTGACAGCGCTGGCGGTTATCGCGTCGCCAGCGTCGGTGCACCCTCCGCGGGCAATGGCGGCTCGAACGGCAGCAACGGCGGCGATGGCTCGGGCGGGACCAACGGATCGAACGGCAACGGCTCCAACGGGAGCAATGGCAGCAACGGTTCCAACGGCTCTAATGGATCGAACGGTGCAAACGGCGCGAATGGCAGCGGGCTGCTGACCGATACGATCACCCAGGTCTCCCCGGTGCTCGCCACCGCCGGCAATGCGGTGCTCGGCGTCGCCAACGGTGCCGGGGCGGTCACCACCCCGATCGCCACCGCGGTGCCGCTCGCCCAGCCGATCACGGGCACGATCACCCGGATGTTGAACGATACCGGCACCGCGCTGGTCGATGTCGGCCAAGGCCGCACCCTGCTGGTCAACGGCGTCAAGGGCGTGGTGGGTGATGCGCTGACGATCGCGGTCGGCAACAATCCGGTGCTCACCGCGGCGAATGGCGCGCCCGGCGCGATCGGGGTCGCGGCGCTCGGCACCGCCGCGCCGGCCGGGACGCTCGCCACCGCAGGCGTGCTCAACGCGGGCAATGTGGTGTCCGCCACGGTCAACGGCGTCGCCAATGTCAGCGTCGCCAACGTCACCGCGCCGACCGGGGGCGCCTCGGCCAATCTGGTCAATCTGGCGCTCAACAACACCAATGTGATCGGCAACGGGCAACCCGCGCTCGTCAACGCCAACCTGCTCCCCGGCGGCGTGCCGACGACCGGCGGCATCACCAATGTCGCCAGCACCGTAACCGGGGCGGTCGGCGGGGTGCCCGTCGCCGGGCCGGTCGCCGCGGGCGTGGTCGGCGCGGTCGCCAATACCGTGGGCACCGCGGGCAATGTCGTGTCGCAGGTGGTGAACACCGCCACCTCGGCGACGGGCGCGGCAGCGCCGGTCCTCAGCACCGTCACCGCAGCGACCGGTGGGGCCGGCGCGACGGGCGCCACCGGCGGCTTGCTCGCCCCGGTCGGCACGATCGTCAACGGCGTGGTCTCCGCGCTGCCGGCGGTGAGCGCGGGCGCCTCGGCCAGCGGCGCGACCAACGGGCAGACCGGGCTCGTCTCGGGGCTGCTCGGCGGGAAGATCGGGCACTGACGCAGGTGAGCCGCCGCATCCGATCGATGCGGCGGCTCCACCGGCTCGATCCCGAGCCGCGTTGATCTTCATTCCAGGGGGATTCATGTCCGTAGCGACGGGCGTGCTGCTGCTGGCGGCCGCGCAAGGCAACACATTGCCACCGGAGGCGCAAGGGGCGCCGCTGATCATCGACCAGGGCCGCGCCGATCGCGTCCAGCCCGCGCAGCCGCTGCCCGACGAAGCGGTCAACCCGCCGGCGGTCGCTTCGCGGGTCGAGGCGCAGGGCAATGGCGCGCCGATCAAGGGCATTTCGTTCGAGGGGGTGAAAGTGCCCGCCGCGGTGGCCGATGCCGCCGCCGCGTTCCTCGGCAAACCCGCGACTGGCGCGACGCTCGAGGCACTCGCGGCGAAGCTTTCCGCCGCCTATGCGCATACCGGGATCGCGCTCTACACCGTCGCGATCCCGCAGCAGGATTTGTCCACCGGGCAAATCAAGGTGCAGGTCGCCGAGGGCTTCGTCGAGGATGTCGTCTATCCCAAAGGCGCGAGCCCGCTGGTTCGCGCTTATGGCGAGCGGCTGCGGCATGAGCGCCCGCTGTCGCGGCGGACGCTGGAACGCCTGCTCTCGCTGATGCGCGATATCCCCGGCGCCAAGCTCGACGCCGATCTGCAGCGCGGCAAGCAGGCCGGCGGGGTCGTCATCGTCCTCACCCCGCATCGCCGGCACAGCGATTTCGCATTCGGGGTCGACAATCGCGCGACCCAGGGGCTGGGCAGCGGGCAGTTCCGCGCCGAGGCGCACGGCTATAGCCTGTTGCGCGACGGCGATCGCACCGATCTGATGCTGCTCGCCTCGACCGATCTGAAGCGTTTCCGCTACGCCGCGCTGAGCCACGCCACCCCGATCGGCAACGACGGGCTGACGCTCGGCGTGTCGGGGGGCTATCTCGAAACCCGGCCGAGCGATCAGCCGGTCCGCGGCAAGGCGGCGACCGCGGGGGTCTCGCTCGCCTATCCGGTGATCCGCGGCTATCGCCGCAACCTATCGGTCAGCCTCGGGCTCGACGGGATCAACAGCGACGCCGCGGCGTTCGGCGCGCTGATCTCGACCGATCATACCCGCGCGATCCGCAGCGCGATCGGCTATTCCTCGGTCAACGAGAAAATGTCCCTGACCGGCGGGCTGACGGTGAGCCGCGGGCTCGACATTCTCGGCGCGCGCGGCACGCCCGGGATCACCGATACGGTTTTCACCAAGATCAACGCGCGCGCCACGCTCGATCGCGCCTTGGGCAAGAAATTCGTCGGCCGGCTGCGCGCGACGGGGCAGTACAGCCCCGACCGGCTCACGGCGAGCGAACGCTATGCGGTCGGCGGAACCGAGATCGGGCGCGCGTTCGACGCCGCCGTGCTCACCGGCGACAGCGGGTTCGGCGGGTCGGCCGAACTCGCCTTCCGGCCCGGGCTGCCCGCGCGGCTCAAGGGGAGCGAGATTTACGGCTTCGTCGATCACGCGCACATCTATGTCGAGCCGCGCTTATGGTATGCGGCGAGCGATTACAGCCTCGGCTCGGCCGGCGGCGGAGTCCGCTTGTCCTGGAACAGCAAAGCATGGCTGGAGATCGAGGGGGCAAAGGTGATAGATCACCCCTATCCCGCCGATCGCAGCGACTGGCGCGTGAATGTGAGCTGGCGCCTCTCGCTACACCGGCAATAACCGCCCCCGCAGGCCGAAAGAACGCTCCGCGACTCCTCCGAGTAACTGGACTAAAAGCCATGTTTCAGTCTACTATTCGCCGATGCCGTCTCCCCTCCCCGACCTCTCTGCGCCCGACTGGACCCTGTCGCTAGTCAGCGCGCTTGAGCAGGCCGCGCTGGCAATAAGCCGCTTGGATACACGTATTTCTGCCACTTCCGCCGATGCGGCGTGGCGGTTGCGTGCCTGCTGGTCAGGCTATGCCGCCGCGCTTCGGGCACAAGGGGTGGAAATCGACGAAATCGATATTTTTAGCCGGGAATATGACCTTCCGTTGCCCGGTCGCCGCCCGATCGCGACGCTCTACAACGAGCTGAGCGGGCTGGAATCGTGGCGTGACGAGCTGCGGCAGGCGCGGCGGCAACACTGGCGGGAGCTGATTCCGCTCTCGCTCGACCTCCCAGGGGATTGGAGTGATCGCCCGCTCCTGCTGCGCGCGCTCGAACTGGGGGCGCGTTATGCGCGCGCCGAGCGTAGCAGCGGCCCGTGGCTGGCTTTTCCCGCGCTGCTCGGCGCGCTCGGCGTCACCCGCAACGTGTTGCCGTGCCTGGTCCCCGCCGACAAAGCGTGGCGCCTCGCCCCGCGCGATCGCGCGGCGATCGTTCCGCGCTATCTCAAGTCGCTGACCCGGCTCGCGGAAGATGCGCTGGAGCAGCTTTCGGCGATCGAAGCGAGCCGCCAGGCCGCTGCCCGCGCCATCGCCGCCGAGCGGCGCCCCGGCGCGCTCGGCACGTTGCTCGCGCGGCTGATGATCGCCCCGCTGACCACCCCGCGCGAGGTCGCGCGCACGCTCGATCTCACCTTGTCCGGCGCAGGCAAGTTGCTCGCCCGCGCCGCGGCGCTCGATCTCGTCGTTGAGGTGAGCGCGCGGCAGAGCTGGCGGGTCTATCTCGCGCGCGATCTCGCGACGCGCTACGGCTTCGTCGCCGCCAGACGCGGCCGTCCGCCCGCTCCTGCCGCGTCAACGCCGCCGATCGACGACGCGCTCGCGCGATTCGACGCCGAAATGGCGGCGCTCGACGCCCAACTGGCGCGGCTCGGGGTCACCGCGCCGGCCGATTGACGTCACGCCGGCCAATGTTGGTCGAGCAGCCGCCCCAATTCGGCCTCCGCCTCGGCGCGCGACGCGCCGTCCTGCGGGAGCAAGGTCAGCGTCAGCGCCTTGCGCGTGCGGCGATCGATGCGCAGCACCGGGCGACCGCTGGTCGCGCCCAGCAAGGCGTCCGATCCTGACTTCTTGGGGGATCCTGACTTCTTGGGGGCGTCCGCCGCCTTGGTCAGCTGGCGGATCACGTCGCTCGCCGCGCTCGGCACCGCATCGCCCGCCGCACGTGCCGCGCCGAGGCGATCGGCCTCGGCAATGACTCGCGCCATCCGCTCCGCCGGCTTGAACAAGGGCTTGAGCTGCGTGACATGCTTGATGCGCAGATCGTGCGGCGAGACGAACGCGCCGATGATCACATCGGGCAGTCGCGCGAGATCGAGATAGCGGCTGAGCCAGCTCGGCGTGACGTGCAGCCGCTCGGCCATATCCTGCTGCCGGCCGCCATAATAGCTGCCGAGCGCGCGGAGATAGTCGCGCGCGCGCTCGTAATCCGAAATATCCTCGCGCGCGCGATTCTCGATGTCCGAGAGGCGGAATGCCTCCTCGTCGGTGAGATCGCGGATCTCGACCAGCAGGCGGAATTCGGGATAATTGTTGTTGCGCAGCCAGCTGATCGACCAATGCCGCCGCGCGCCCGAAATCACCTCGAATTGATAATCGGGATCGTCATGCACCCGGCGGACCAGCGCGGGTACCTCCTGCTTGCCCTGCGCCTTGAGGCTTTCGATCAGATCGCGGCAACGCTCTTCGCTGAGCGCGGCATAATCGCGATTATGGCCTTCCCACATGCGGCATTTCGCCGGATCGACCAGCTCGACGACGCGGTTGACCACCGAGCCGGTCGCGAGCTCGGCAAGCCGGTTCTCGCGCCCGGCGAGCACCCCCATGCCGAGCCGCGTCGGTCGTTTCGGCTGCTCGGGCGCGCCGTCGATCGCGCCGGCGAGATCCGCCGCGAACCTGCTGTTGTTCCTGCTCATCGCCTGCCTCTCCCAGCGAAAATTGCACCGGTGCAATTCGGATTGTTCATGCCAGCCCCTCACGCCGCAAACGCGCGTCGTGGCTTGGCCACATCGAGCGAATATCTATTTCAATCTCGGCATTTACGCCGTCGAGATAGGTCAGGCAGCGCTCGCGCACCGAACGGCTGGTGGTCGGCCCGTCAAGCTCGTAGACCGTCATCAGCCGCGCGCTGGCATTGTCGATCTCGGCCGAATCCTTGAGCGGGGTGCGCACCAGCGCGTGGCCGTAAAGCTGGCCCATCAGCCCCATCAATTCGCGCTGCATCGACTTGTTCTCGTCGACCTTCGACGCGACGAAGCGCAGGAAGGCGAGATCGGTTTCGAGCCCGTGCTCCTGGAGCACCTGCATCGTCTCGTCAAGCATCGCGAGGAACGCCGCGGTGGAGGAGAAATCCATCACCGTCGGCGGCACCGGGACGACGAGCGCGTTGGCGGCACGCAGCACCGACAGCGAGATCGCGCCGAGCGCGGGCGGCGGATCGATCACCACCACGTCATAGCGCTCGGACACCGAGGCGATGCCCTGCTGGAGCCGATCGAGCAACGCCCCCTGCCCGCGCGCCATCCGCGCCGCAATCTCATATTCGGACTGGAACAGCCGGAGGTTGGCCGGGATCAGATCGAGCCCGTCGAAATGCGTCCGTCGGATCGCATATTCGAGGCTGCGCCGCTCATCCTCGCGGAGAAAGGGATAAAGCGTCTCCGATTCGTCGAGATCGAGATCGGGGACATAGCCGAACAAGGTCGTCGCCGAAGCCTGGCTGTCGCAATCGATCAGCAACACGCGATAGCCACGGATCGCGAGATATTGTGCGAGATGCACCGATACCGTCGACTTGCCGACCCCGCCCTTGAAATTCTGCACCGCGACCACCGCGCACGGATCGTCGGGGCTGCGCCACGGCCGCGTCCCGAACACCCCGCGCATGTCGTTGAGCTGCGCCAGGGTGTAGCCGATGCGGCGGTTGGTTTCGGTGCGGTCGGCGATCGGCAGCCGGCCGTCCTTTTCCGCCTCGCGGATCGCCGCGGAGGAGCGCCCGACGAGATCGGCCGCGCGACTGATCGTGAACAACGGTTCGCGCCGGTCGTCGGCGCGCTTCGACTGCGCGCCGTCACGCAATCGTTCGAGAATTGACGAGCAACGCTCGGCGAGTGCACTCACCTGCGTGCGATCGGCATGTCCGGCCCTGCGGAGTACGGTCGCCATAGCGCTCCCTTTCACTAGTCGCGCTGTGGATGCCCGATTTGCACTTTTTCGTCAACGCAAGATCGATTTGTGCAAATCGCCGGTCGCTATGATCCTGACCGCAAGCAACCTGTCTTTTCGGGGGCGGTTTTGGTGCAAATTGCACCGGTGCAATTCAGCTCGCAGGGCCGCGGCGCGCGGCATAGCTTTCACAGAAGCCGCGCCAGCTCTGCACCAGCTTCGATCCGCTCAGCCGCGCCAGCCGGTCGCCCATCGACTGGCGATAGGCATCGGCGATCACGTCGACATCCCAGCCCCCGCCCGACCGCCGCCCGATCTCGAGCAATTCGGCTTCACCATAATGCAGCGAGCCGGTGGGAAAGCTCGTCACCTTCACCTCGTCGCGCGGACGTGACGGGGCGAGCCGCTCGGCGGTACGCGAGACAAGTGCCTTCACCGCCGCCGGGGGCGCCGCGACCGCCATCTCCTCGACCGTTTCCTCGCGACGCGCGCGGCGCCCGGCCGAATGCCGCTCGAGTTCCTCGACCGTGCCGACCTGCGCCGGCGCATCCTTCGCCTCGAAGCGGAATTCGAGCTCGACCACCGCCCGGCCCTGGCGGACCTCCTTCCACTCGACGCGGAAATGCGCGAGCTGGTCGATCTCGGCCTTGGCGGTCTGCAGCACCTTGCGGCGCAATTGCGCGAAATCCTTGTAGACGTCGGGCGCGATCCCCAGCGCGGCGCGCAACGCCGCCATATCGCAGCGCCACACTTTCAGCCGGCGGTGGATGCGGAGCGCCCCGACCTCGTAAAGCTTGAGCGCATAGCTCGATCGGAAACCGAGCACCGCCTGACGGTTGAGCACCGCATAGGTTTCCGATTCCTGGATCAGCCGCCGCGCGTCCGGGGTGAACTCCCACTCGATCCAGCCCGCCTCGACGCCTTCCTCGTCCTCGACCTCCTCGCGCGACATCTGGATCAGCGGGAAGCGCTTGGTCGCCTTTTTGCCGCGCCAGCTGCGGTCGTCCTCGGCGAACAAGGTGCGGTGAAGCTCCTCGAGCATGTCGACGATCCGCTCATTGCCCTTGTGGCCACGGCGGATATCGGCCTTGCGCATGCGATGCGGCATCTCGCGCCACGCGTCGCCGCCCGCCGCGAGGATCATCAGCGCAAGCAAGCGCGACGCGGTAAGGCTGAGCGACTGGCCGCGGACGAACCGCACCTCGACCAGCTTGCCGGGCTTGACGAATTCTTCGGTGCGGCGCGCGGCCAGCGCCGAGGCAACGCGCATCGCGCGACCCGCCGAGCCTTGATCCGCGACCTCATCGGGATCAAGACCAGGATCACGGTCGATCGGTTGCACGGATTCGGCCATTATCCCACCTATTCGGCGGTCTGGCTGCCTGACCTGACCTGTGAAGTCAAGTCAGGACAGGAAAGGAGGCGCCCGATATCCCCCAGGAGGTCAGGATAGAATCGGGTGCACCGGCACCGCTCATGCAACGCCCCCAAAAAGTCAGGATAGCCCCATCCGGTCAGGCCGATGCCCCCGAATCGTCAGGACCCCGCCCCCAGCAGGTCAGGATACCTCCCCCACGGGGTCAGGAAGGGCGCTCGCGAATCGCGGATTCGCGCGGGGTTGGCTGTCCCCGAATCTGAATCTCTTGAATCCTGAATCGACCGCTGCTCGCGCAGCGGCGTTGTAAATTGCTTGAGATATTGAAAGAGGGGCAACGGGAGAGGGCGGAGAAAAAGCCATGCCGATCGATCGACCCGAAGCCGCACCGGACGCTTTCGCCGCTGCCTGGAACGCGCACGACATGGCGATGCTCGCCGCGCTGTTCGACGAAGACGCGACCTTCGTGAACCGATTCGGCCATTATGTTCGCGGCGTCGATGCGATCATCGCGCTGCATCGGCCGATCCATGACACGATCTACAGCGATTCGACGCTGACCAACGAACTGATCGATGTCGTGCCGATCGGCGAGCGGCATGCGATCGTTCATTTCTGGAGCCGGCTCGCGGCGGGCGCCGCGCATCCCGCCGGACCGCATCTGGTCGATACCTTATTGCAGACGGTGCTGGCGCGCGGGGAGGGGGGCTGGCTGATCCGCGCCGCGGAGAATGTCACGCTGACGAATCCTCGAACCGGCGAGCCGACGCTCCGGCAGGATAGATGATGGCCGAACACGCGATCGTCGCGCCGGCGCGCACACCGCTCGATCCGGGCTTCGCCGCCGCGCTCGCGCAGCGATTCGGCACCGAATGTTCGTTCGCGGAGGCGATTTGCCGTCAGCACGGGCAAAGCGAAACGCATTTCCCGGAAACCCTGCCCGATGCGGTGGTGTTCGCGCGGTCGACCGCCGATGTCGTCGACCTCGTCCGGCTCTGCGTGGCGCATCGCGTACCGGTCGTGCCTTATGGCGCGGGGACCTCGATCGAGGGCAATGCGCTTCCGGTGCGTGGCGGGGTGAGCGTCGATCTGTCGAAGATGGACCGCATCCTTGCGGTCAACGCCGAGGATTTCGACTGCACGGTCGAGGCCGGAGTCCGCCGCGAGGAACTCAACGCCTATCTGCGCGATACCGGGCTGTTCTTCCCGATCGACCCCGGCGCCAATGCGACGATCGGCGGGATGGCCGCGACCCGCGCGAGTGGGACCAATGCGGTGCGCTACGGCACGATGCGCGAGGCGGTGCTCGCGCTCACCGTGGTGACCGCGAATGGCGAGGTGATCCGCACCGCGCGCCGCGCGCGCAAATCGGCCGCCGGCTATGATCTCACCCGGCTGTTCGTCGGCGCGGAGGGCACGCTGGGCGTGATCACCGAGGTTGCGCTGCGGCTCCACCCGATTCCCGAGACGATCAGCGCGGCGGTGTGCGGCTTCGCGTCGCTGCAGGGCGCGGTCGATGCCGTCGTGCAGGCGATCCAATCGGGGGTGCCGCTGGCGCGGGTCGAGCTTCTCGACGACCGGCAGATCGTGGCGGTCAATGCCTGGACGAAGCTCGATCTGCCCGAAGTGACGACCTTATTCTTCGAATTCCACGGCTCGCCCGCCGGGGTCGAGGAGCAGATCGCGACGGTGGCCGCGCTTGCCGCGGCGAACGGCGGGGGCGATTTCGCCTTTTCGAACCGGTCGGAGGAGCGCGCGCGGCTGTGGAAGGCGCGGCACGAGGCTTATTATGCCGCGCTCAACCAGCGGCCCGGCGCGATCGGCTGGTCGACCGACGTGTGCGTGCCGATCAGCCGGCTGCCCGCGTGCATCCTGGAGACCAAGCGCGATCTCGAAAGCTGCTCGGTGCCGGCGACGATCCTCGGGCATGTCGGTGACGGCAATTTCCATGTGATCTTCGCGCTCGATCCCGCCGCGCCGGACGAATTCGCCGAAGTCTCGGCGATCAACGCGCGGCTGATCGAGCGCGCGCTGGCGATGGACGGCACTTGCACCGGCGAACACGGCATCGGGATCGGCAAACAGCCCTGGCTCGAGGCCGAACTGGGCGATGCGGTCGATGTGATGCGGCTGGTGAAGCGCGCGCTCGATCCGCACGATCTGATGAATCCGGGGAAGATCTTCACCTTGTAGTTCCGCCCGCGAAGGAGTGCCTATGACCACGCTGCCGCTCGTCGATCCCGAATTGCGTGCCTTGCTCGATGCTTGGCCGACGGTTCCGGTCACCGCCGAGATGCTGGGGGCGATGCGCGAGCGGATATTGCCGGCGCCGCCGGTGCCCGACACCGATACCTTGGCCGAGCGGGTGACCGTGCCCGGCCCGGCCGGGGCGCCCGAGATCGCCTTGTCCATCTATCGCCCGGCGAGGCCCGCCGGGCCGCGCGGGTGCCTCTATCATATTCACGGCGGCGGCTATGTGGTCGGCAAGGCGGGCGATCTCGAATTCTTTCACCGCCCGCTCGCCGAAACGCTCGATTGCGTGATCGTGTCGGTCGATTATCGGCTCGCGCCGGAGACCCCGCATCCCGGGCCGATCGAGGATTGCTACGCCGGGCTCGCCTGGCTGTTCGCCAATAGCGCGCGGCTCGGGGTCGATCCGGCACGGATCGGGGTGATCGGGGAAAGCGCCGGGGGCGGGCTCGCGGCGGCGCTGGCGCTGCTCGCGCGCGATCGCGGCGAATATTGCCTTTCTTTCCAGCATCTTACCTATCCGATGCTCGATGATCGCACCTGCATTCGCCCGCCGCATCGCCACGCCGGGGAGTTCATCTGGCCGCCCGCCAGCAATCATTTCGGCTGGTCCGCCTTATTGGGGCACGCGCCGGGGCGCGACGACGTATCGCCTTATGCCGCGGCGGCGCGCGCGACCGATCTCGCCGATCTGCCGCCGACCTATCTGATGACCGGTGCGCTCGATCTCTTCGTCGACGAGAATATCGATTATGCGCGGCGGCTGGTCGCGGCGGGGGTGCCGACCGAATTCCATCTCTATCCCGGCGCGTTCCACGGCTTCGATCTCGCGCCCGATGCGGCGGTGGCGCAACAGGCGCGGGCCGACCGGCTGGCGGCGCTGCGCCGCGCTTTGGCGCCGGCCAGGGCATGACCGTCGCGGCAGCCGGGGCCGACGCCTTCGCACCGGCCCCGACACCCCCGGCCAGCGCCTAATGCTGATAGGCGCGGCGCGTATAGTTGAGCGTCACCGGGGTGGCCTGGAAGAAAACGAAGTTCAGCGGCACGCTCGCGCTCGCCTGAATGTCGATATAGGCGCTGCCGGCATTGGTGCCGTGGGTGATCGTCGGCCCGGTAACCGTGGCACGGCCGAGCAGGAATTGCGTCGCCTGGATCCGGCCGATGATCGCCGCGTCGCTCGGGGTGGGGTAGATGGTGGCATAACGCGCACCCTCGTCGATCGAGCTTTCGAGCCCGGCCTTGGCGCCGAACAGCAGCCCGAGCTGGATGATGATGAACGCCAGCATCAGGAAAATCGGCGCGGCGACCGCGAATTCGATGATCGCGGTGCCGCGGCGGTCGTCCGCAAACGTCTGCCGCCGGCGCGTCACTGGAGCCGCACCGACGAAAAGGCACTGAGCGGGATGCTGCCCTGCCCGAAGGGCAATGAGAAGGGCAGGGCGTAGGTGGCGCTGATCTGCACCGACACATAGCGCCCGACCTGCTGGCTGGCGTCGCAGGTCGTCGCGCTGGACTGGCGGACGCCGTCGCATTCGAGCCATTCGTCGACCGTCACCTGGCTCGCCGGCACGCCCGCGGCGGTGGCCGCCTCCTGCTGAATCCCGGTGGGATCGGCATTGTCGATCCCGCCCGCGGTCGCCATTTCCAGCGACCGCGCGACCGCTTGCTGCAGCCGGAGCTTTTGCCCCACCGTGATCGCCACGCAGACGAGACCGAGCACGAGCAGCGCGAACAGCGGCAGCACGATCCCCAGTTCGACGACCGAGGTTCCCCTTGTGCAGCGCGAGAGCCGGCGCAGCGGGGTGCTGATGTGCGGATCGGTCATCCGACCAGCCGTACCTGCACGGCGCGGATCTTCGTCCAATCGGGGTGATCCGAGCAGTCGTTGGCGATCGTGCTGTTGCCGATGAAGGTGACCCTTTTCGACACCATCTTCACGCATTTGGTGTTCATGCCCGCGGTGCCGCTGAAATCGAGCTCCTGCGACGGGAAATAGAAGGCACCGGTGAAGGCCGACGCGGCGTTGCCGTTGATCGTATTGATCGAATTGGCATTGCCCGAGTCCACCGCGCGGCGATCCTGATAGAAAAGCACCCCGGCATAGGTGCCGTCGCTCGGTGCGCTAAGGTTGAGCGTCGCGCCGCCGTTGATGCTGACGGTCCCGATCTGGCTCGGCTGGGTGGCCGCATTGGTGCTGGTCAGGATGATGGTGACGCCGGTGCCGGTGATGGTGGCTTGCGATCCGACGCTGAAGTTCGCGCTGTCGATATAATAGACGCCGGGGTTGAGCGTGATCGTGCCCTGGATCTTCGCGCTGCCATAGCAACCGGCGCTCGCCGCTGGCGCGACCGTATTGGGCGACACGTCCAGCTTGGCGTTGCATTTCATCCCGGAGATATCGGGCTGGGGCAGCCCGCTATACGGATCGGGCTGGGGCAGCGAATAAGGCTGGAGCGTCGTTCCGTTCTGATAATTGCTGCTCCACGCCAGCCCGCCGACCGCAGCGATCGGCGTCGCATAGATATTGCTGCTGCCGCCGGCATAGACCGCATTGTTCGACGTCGTGTTGCTCGCCATGCCGCAGCCCATGTTGACCGTGGCATTGCCGCTCATGGTGATGCCGGTGCTGTTGGTGCGGGCGAGCGCGATGACGCAATAATCGCCGTTCTGGACCACCGCGGCGGTCGCCTCGGTCGAGATGACCGGGGTCGCGGCCATGAACAGCCCGGAAAAGGGCAGGCGGGTGCTGGTCTGCAGCACGACCCGCACCGCGTTCATATTGCCCGCATAGGCGCCGACCGTCGGCGCATTCTCGATCACCGGCGCGCTGCTGAACGTCAGCTTGTTGTTGCGCGTGAGATCGGCGGTCGCACTGGCAGCGACATTCTTGCCCTGCGCATCGGCATAGGCCCCGGCGAGCGCCGCGGAATCGGCCTGACGCTGGAGCTGGTGGCGCCACAGCGACCATTGCACCGTATCGGTGGCAAGCCCCGTCGCGCCGACGAGAACCGCGAGCCCGGCGGCGGCCAAGATCATCACGTTCCCGCGTCTATCCCCCACAAGGCCGGTCATTTCAAAGCACCTTCCTCTCGCCGACGATCCATCATGAGAAAGAGAAAATGCAACTAATCACTTCAGTTAACGGCCGGTTATTCAATCGGTCGGTCAAGATGATCCAACGGTTAAATCCGGTTCAAAACAGATATATGCAAGTAAGCTTGAGGATTGGTGTAGGAGTGGAGAATTTTTGTACGGCGTATGCGGCGCGCCAGGGCCGCCCCATCCGGTCTTTGGGATAAATGCTTCCCGGGAACGCACAAATGCGCCAACCCGGTCGGCATGGCGCATGAAGACCGTATCACGATCGTCCGCGGACGAACCCCTGAGTCCGCCGCAATGGTCGCAGCGACGCGGCGGGCGGCGTCGATCACGGCGCGCCTCAACCGGCTGACCTTTAACGACGCCGCGGCGGTTCGCGCGCTGTTCAGCGAGCTGATCGGCCGGCAGGTCGACGAAGGCTTCTTGCTCATCCCGCCCTTCTACACCTCGGGCGGCAATGAGATCCGGGTCGGCCGCAATGTCTTCATCAACCAGAATTGCACTTTCTACGATCTCGGCGGGCTCGACATTGCGGACGAGGTGATGATTGCGCCGAACGTCAGCATCATCACCTCGGGGCACCCGCTCGATCCGCGCGAGCGTCGATCGGTGACGATCGGCAAGCCGATTTCGATCGGGAAGGGGGCGTGGATCGCGACCGGCGCGACCATCCTCGGCGGGGTGACGATCGGCGACAATTCGGTTGTCGCTGCCGGCGCGGTGGTGACCAAGGACGTGCCGGCCGACGTGGTGGTCGCTGGTAACCCCGCGACAATCATCCGCCCGATCGTGAGCGGTGCATAAGCAGGCTTCAACGTCGAGCGACGCCGCTGCCGGCGACAAAGCGAAAGGGGCGACCGGTTGTGCCGGCCGCCCCCAAGGGAGAATTGACGATTCAATGAGCCTGTCGCCGCAACGGCGCAACCAACTTTCCGTACAATTCGTGGATTTGGCGCTTGCCGCCTGCCGCTCGCCGCGCACCCGATCGCGGCTTGCGTTGGCGCGATGAACCGTTTCATGTTGCGCGCAACCGAAACGAGCGAACGGGGAGCGGGGAATGCGCATTGCGGCAGGGATTCTAGCGGGCGTCGCCTTTACGGCACTGGCGACGGCGGGCGTCGCGCAAAACGCGCCGGCCGATCGCAAGGCGATCGAAGCCGCCTTCGATCGGCATATCAGTTCCGCCGACCAGCTCGCCTGGCTTAAGGACATGTCGTCCGAGCCCAACCATGTCGGGTCGCCGCACGACAAGGCCAATGCCGAAGCGACGCTCGCCAAGTTCAAACAATGGGGCTGGGACGCGCATATCGAGACGTTCCACGTCCTCTATCCCACCCCGATCTCAACCAAGGTAGAGATGGTCGCGCCGGAGAAGATCGTGCTCGGCGGGCAGGAGCCGCCGATCCCCGGCGACGACACGTCGTCCAGGACGGCCGATGCGCTGCCGCCCTATGTCGCCTTCCAGGGCGACGGCGATGTCACCGCCGACCTCGTCTATGTCAATTACGGGATGCCCGAGGATTATCAGGCGCTCGCGCGGCGCGGGATCGACGTGAAGGGCAAGATCGTCATCGCGCGCTACGGCGTCGGCTGGCGCGGGCTGAAGCCCAAATTGGCGCAGGATCACGGCGCAATCGGCTGCATTATCTATTCCGATCCGGCGGACGACGGCTATGCGCAGAGCGACGCCTATCCGGTCGGCGGCGCGCGCCCCGCGGGGAGCGTCCAGCGCGGCTCGGTTGCGGATATGCCGCTTTATCCCGGCGATCCCTTGACCCCCGGTATCGGCGCGACGCCCGAGGCCAAGCGGCTGACGCGCGAGGAAGCCCCGACGATCCTCAAGATCCCCGTGCTGCCGATATCTTATGGCGATGCGCAGAAACTGCTCGTCCGGCTCGGCGGACCCGTCGCACCGCCGCGGTGGCGCGGCGCGCTGCCGCTGACCTATCATATGGGGGGCAACGGCGGGGTTTCGGTCCATCTCGCGGTCAAGTCGAACTGGAAGCTGACCCCGGTCTATGACGTGATCGCGATGCTGAAAGGCGCGCGCTACCCGGATCAATGGGTGATCCGCGGCAACCACCACGACGGCTGGGTGTTCGGTGCGTCCGATCCGCTGTCGGGCAATGTCGCCATGCTGTCGGAGGCGAAGGCACTGGGCGAATTGTATCGCACCGGTTGGCGCCCGGCGCGGACGATCGTCTATACCAGCGGGGACGCGGAGGAGCCGATGCTGCTCGGCTCGCCCGAATGGGCCGAGCAACATGCCGACGAGCTCAAGCAGAAGGGCGTCATCTATATCAACACCGACGGCAACGGCCGCGGGACGCTCCAGGTGCAGGGCAGCCACCCCTATCAGCGGCTGGTCAATGCCGTCGCCGCCGACGTGACCGATCCCGAGACCGGGGCGACGGTGGCGGCGCGCGCCCGCGCGGACGTGCTGGCAGGGGCGTTCGATCATGCCACCGACCATCCCGATCCAACCGCGTTGGCGGCGGCGGAGAAGGAGGCCGACCTTCCGCTCGGCGCGCTCGGATCGGGATCGGACTATTCCGCCTATATCCAGCATCTCGGCCTGCCGGCGCTCAATATCGGTTTCGGCGGCGAGGATGAATCGGGCGGCGTCTATCATTCGATCTACGACAGCTTCCACCATATGACGACGTTCGACGATCCCGGGCTCAAATATGGCGCCGCGTTGTCGAAGGTCGTCGGGCGGCTCGTGCTGCGGGTCGCCGACGCCGATCTGCCGGTGCAGCGCTATGGCGATTTCGCCGATACGGTCGGGGTCTATCTCGGCGAGGTGAAGAAGCTCGCCGCCGACCGCCGCACCGAGGACGAGAAGCGCGACAGGCTGATCCGCGACGGCGCGTTCCGCCTCGCCAGCGATCCGCTCAAGCCGGTCGGCGCCCCGGCACCCGAGGCGATGACCCCGCAATTCGATTTCGCCGCGCTGGACGGCGCGGTCGATACGCTCAAACATGCCGCGGCGGCGTTCGACACCGCGCTCGCCGCGCGCGGCGCGTCGCTGTCGCAGGCGCAGCGCGACCGGCTCGATCTCCAGCTTCGCGACATCGACCAGCTGTTGCTCGACGAGCGCGGGCTGCCGGGGCGGCCGTGGTACAAGCATCTGATCTACGCCCCCGGCCGGTTCACCGGCTATGGCGCCAAGACATTGCCCGGGGTGCGCGAGGCGATCGAGGAGCGGCGGTTCGACGACGCCAGGGATTATGTCGGGCGCACCGCCAAGGTGTTGCGCGCCTATGCCGCGCGGCTCGATCAGGCGCGTGCGACGGTGGAGGGGAAATAGACGCGGCGGCGCCCGCCGGGGCATTGTCGGCGGGCACCGACCGGCTCATCATTGCCTGTCGATCGCGGTGACCTCGCCCGAACCGCCTTCGAGCTTCAGCGCGAACGTCACCTTGTCGCCGGTCTTGACCTTGTCGAGCAGCGCGGGCTGGGCCTTGAACGCCATCGTCATCGCGGGCCAGCCGGCCTCGGCGATCGGGCCGTGGTCGAGCGTGATCGTGCCCGCGGTCTTGTCGATCGCGGTGACCGTGCCGATGCCGCCGGCGGTTTTCGCGGCCTCGGCGGGCATTGCCATATTCCCCATCGCCGCCGGCATTTCGGGGCGATTGGCGACGGCGGATGCGGCGTGCTCATCTTGTTGGCCGCAGGCGGCGAGCAGGGCGGATACGGCGAGCAAAGCGCCGGCGTTGATCGGTTTCACGATATATCTCCTTGGTTGAGTGAACGGCAACGCCGCCGCATCAGCAGATAGGCGGCGGGAATGACGAACATCGACAGGAGCGGCGCGGTGAGCATCCCGCCGATCATCGGCGCGGCGATGCGGCTCATCACTTCGGATCCGGCACCGGCGCCGATCAGGATCGGCAGCAGCCCGGCGATGATCACCGCCACCGTCATCGCCTTGGGCCGGACGCGCAACAGCGCGCCTTCGCGGACCGCCTCCTCCACCTGATCCGGTGTCGGCCGGTCGCCGCGCTCGGCGAGTGCGTGTTTGAGATAGATCAGCATCACCACGCCGAACTCGGCCGCGACCCCGGCGAGCGCGATGAAGCCGACCGCGGTCGCGACCGATTGGTGATAGTCGAACAGGTAGAGCAGCCAGAACCCGCCGGTCAGCGCGAACGGCAGCGTCCCCATGATCAGCGCGGCTTCGTCGAGCCGCCGGAAGATCAGGAACAGCAGCAGGAAGATGATCGCCAGCGTCGCCGGCACGACGATCTTGAGCCGCTCGACCGCGCGCTGGAGATATTCGAACTGCCCCGCATAAGCGATGCTGACCCCCGGCGAGAGGCGGACATCCGCGGCGACCGCGCGGCGCAGATCGCCGACCACCGACGCGAGATCGCGACCGCGCGCGTCGACATAGACCCAGGTCGAGGGGCGTCCGTTCTCGGTCTTGAGCATCGGCGGGCCATCGGCGACCCGCACGCGCGCGACGCTGCCGAGCGTGATCTGCTGCCCCGAAGGCGTGAGGATCGGCAGCGCGGCGAGCGCGGCGGGCGTGTCGCGCAGTTCGCGTGGATAGCGGACGCTGATCGGGTAGCGCGCGAGCCCCTCGACCGTCTGGCCGATATTCTCGCCGCCGACCGCGCCGGAGACGATCGCCTGCACGTCGGCGATATTGAGCCCGTAACGCGCGGCAGCGGCGCGATCGATGTCGACATCGACATAGCGCCCCCCGGTCAGCCGCTCGGCCAGCGCCGAGGCGACCCCCGGCACGCGCTTCGCGACGGTTTCGACCGCGCGCGCGATACGATCGATCTCGGCCAGATCGGCGCCCGAGACCTTGACCCCGATCGGGCTCTTGATCCCGGTCGCGAGCATATCGATCCGGTTGCGGATCGGCGGCACCCAGATGTTGGCGAGCCCCGGCACCTTGACCGCGCGATCGAGCGCTTCGATCAGTCCGTCGGGCGTCATCCCGGGGCGCCATTGATCGCGCGGTTTGAAGCGGATCGTCGTCTCGAACATTTCGAGCGGCGCGGGATCGGTCGCGCTGTCGGCGCGTCCGGCCTTGCCGAACACGCTCTGCACCTCGGGCACCGATTTGATCATCCGGTCGGTCTGCTGGAGCAATTCGGACGCCTTGGCCGCCGATAGCCCGGGCAGCGCCGAGGGCATGTAGAGCAGATCGCCCTCGTTCATCGGCGGCAGGAACTCGCCGCCGAGCCGCGTTGCGGGCCAGGCGGTCGTCGCGAAGACCAGCGCGGCGATGACCAGCGTGGCCTTGGGGCGCCGCAGCGCCCAGTCGATCGCGGGGCGATAGCCGGCGGTGAGCAGGCGGTTGATCGGGTTGGTGTGTTCGGCGGGGATGCGGCCACGGATCAGCCAGCCCATCAGCACCGGCACCAGCGTCACCGACAGGATCGCCGCGGCGGCCATCGTATAGGTCTTGGTGAAGGCGAGCGGGGCGAACAGCCGCCCCTCCTGCGCTTGCAGCGTGAACACCGGGACGAACGACAAGGTGACGATGAGCAGGCTGAGGAACAGCGCCGGGCCGACTTCGGCCGCGGCGGCGGTGATCAGCCGCCAACGTTGGGGATTGTCCAGCGCCGTGTCGGGATGCGCCGCCGCCCAGGCCTCGAGCTTCTTGTGCGCATTCTCGATCATCACGATCGCCGCGTCGACCATCGCCCCGATCGCGATCGCGATCCCGCCCAGCGACATGATATTGGCGTTGACGTCCTGCAGGCGCATCACGACGAACGCCGCGAGCACGCCGAGCGGCAATGTCACGATCGCCACCAGCGCCGATCGCACGTGCCAGAGGAACACGGCGCAGACGAGCCCGACGACGACGAACTCCTCGACGAGCTTGTGGGTGAGATTGTCGATCGCGGCATCGATCAGTTGCGAGCGATCGTAAGTGGGGACGATCGCGACCCCCGCGGGGAGGCTCTTCCTCAGCGCCGCCAATTTGGCTTTGACCGCCGCGATCGTGCCGCGCGCGTCGGCGCGCTGACGCAGGATCACGACCCCGCCCGCGACCTCGCCGTCGCCGTCGAGCTCGGCGATCCCGCGGCGCATTTCGGGGCCGGTCTGGATCGTCGCGACGTCGCCGAGCGTGACCGGCACGCCGCCCGCGCCGACGCGGAGCGGGATTGCGCGGAAATCGTCGAGCGATGTGAGATAGCCCGAGGCGCGGACCATATAATCGGCCTCGGCCAGTTCGAGCACCGAGCCTCCAGCCTCCTGATTGGCCTGCCGGATCGCCGCGACCGCCTGGGTGTGCGTCACCCCGAAGGCGGCGAGCTTCACCGGATCGAGCAGGACCTGATATTGTTTGACCATCCCCCCGATGCTCGCGACCTCGGCGATGCCGGGCAGGCTTTTCAGCTCGTAGCGCAGGAACCAATCCTGCAACGAGCGGAGCTGCGACAGATCGTGCGCGCCGCTGCGATCGACCAGCGCATATTCATAGACCCAGCCGACCCCGGTCGCATCGGGGCCGATCGCGCTTTTTGCGGTCTCCGGCAGCCGGCCCTGCACCTGATTAAGATATTCGAGCACGCGGCTGCGCGCCCAGTAAAGGTCTGTGCCTTCGGCGAAGATCACATAGACGAAGGAGTAGCCGAAGAAACTGTAGCCGCGCACCGTCTTCGCGCCCGGCACCGACAGCATCGTGGTGGCGAGCGGATAGGTGACCTGGTTCTCGACGATCTGCGGCGCCTGGCCGGGCCAGGTGGTGCCGATGATCACCTGCGTGTCCGACAGATCGGGCAACGCGTCGAGCGGGGTCGCGCGGACCGCCAGCAGCCCGACAACGAGCAGCGCCAGCGCGCCAAGCACGACGAACAGCCGGTTGCGCACCGAGCCCTGGATGACGCGCGCGATCATCGGCCCGCCTCGCGCGCAATCGTCCGGATCGTCGGGCCTTCGCGCGCCTGATCGAAGCCGAACCGTACCCGATCGCCGACCTTGAAGTCGCGCGCCAGCGCCGGGGTGCCGACGCGGAAGGTCATCGTCATCGCCGGCCAGTTTAGCGCCGGGACCGGCTGGTGGCTCAGCGTGATCGCCTCGGTCGTGATCCGGTCGATGCGCCCGACGGTTTCATAGGCGCCGGCGGGTTGCGCCGCAGCGATCGGTCGTGCCGGAATCGCCGCAAGGCTCGCCTCGGAATCGATCAGGAACTGGCCCGACGCGACGACCTTCTCACCCGCGGCGAGACCCGCGAGGATTGCGCTGCGGCCGCCGCTTTCGGCGCCGACGCGCACCTCAGCGGGCTGGTAGCGCCCGCCGGGAAGCGCGAGCATCACCAGATTGCGCCGGCCGGTCCGGATCACCGCCTCGGTCGGGACGAGCAGCGCGTCGCGCGCGTTCCCGCCGAAATCGACGCGCGCGAACATCCCGGGCCGGAGCCGCCCGCCGCGGTTCGGCAATTCGATCCGCACCGTGAGCGTTCGCGTGTCGGGCTGCACATTGGGCAGGATCGCCGCGACGCGGCCGGCGAACCGCTCGCCCGGAAAAGCCGTCAGCGTCGCGCCGGCGCTTTGCCCCGGCCGCAACTGCGTGGCCAGCGCCTCGGGCACCGCGGCATTGAGCCATACGGTGGCGATGCCGTTGATTTCGGCCAAGGTCTGGCCGGCGGCCAACGTCATCCCCGCGCGAACGCCGAGCGTCTTGATCATGCCGCCGGTCGGGGTCGAAACGGTGAGCGTGTCGCGCGGGCGACCGCTGGCCTCGACCGCCGCGACCGTCGCCGGGGGCATGCCGAGCAGCACGAGCCGCTGGCGCGCGGCGCGCGCGAGCGCCGCGTCGCCGGTGCGGCGCACTGCGAGATATTCCCGCTGCGCGCCGCCCCATTCGGGGACGAGCAGATCGGCGAGCGGCGCGCCGGCACCGATCACGTCGCCCGGCGCGCGCGCATAGACACGCGTGACGAAACCGCCGCTGCGCGCCTGCACCACCGCGACGTCGCGCTCGTTGAAATCGATCGTCCCGGCGGCGGTGAGTGCGCCGTCGAGCGTGCCGCGCTCGGCGGCGACGATCCGCGCGCCGAGCCGCTGGAGGCGCGCCGGGTCGATCGCCGCGCCGGCCGTGCCGGGCGCCTCGTCGGCATATTTCGGAACCAGCGCCATATCCATGAACGGCGATTTGCCGGGCTTGTCGAAATGCTGCGACGGCACCATCGGATCGTACCAATAGAGGATTTTGCGGCCATTTTCGGCGGCGGCGGGCGGCGCCCCGCGCTGCGCAAAAGAGGCGATGCCGTAACCGGCGGCGCCGGCAACCAGCGCAAGGATCGCGGCGGCGATGCCGAGGCGCGCGCGCATAGAGAGATGAGCGGTCATCGATCGTCGCTCCCATAAGTGAGGACAAGCCGTGCGGCGTCGCGCGCCACGATCGCCGCGCGATCGAGCGTATCGAGCGACGCCTGCGCCAGCGCGGTCTGCGCGGCGATCAGCTCGGTCAGCGACGCGCGACCCGCGGCATAGCTGGCGGTCTCGAGATCGGCGCGCTGGCGGGCGAGCGGCAACAATGTCCGCTCGGCGCGCATCCATTGCTCGTGATGCATGACATGATCGGCAAGCCCGGCTTCGAGATCGGCGAAAAGGGCGCGGCGCATATCCTCCTGCTCGGCGAGCGCGGTCCCCTTTTCGGCGACCGCCGCGGCGATCATCGGGTCCTGACGCCGCTTGGCGAACAGCGGCAGGCTCGCGGTGACCCCGGCCGAGATCATATCGCCGTACCGCTCGGCGCGCCGGCCATAGCCGATATCGAAGCTCCAGTCGGGGCGTTTCTCGGCGCGCGCCGCGACGATATCCGCCTCGGCCCGCCCGGTCCGCGCGATCGTTGCGGCAAGGTCGGGGTGGCGGTCGACCGCCGCGCGCAACGCCGCCGGGTCGATCGCGAATGCCGGCACCGCGCCTTCGGGCTCGGGCGCGGGATCGCCGGTCCAGCGCGCCAGCGCCGCCCGCGCGCGCGCCGTTTCGGCGGCGATTTCGCTGCGCTTGTCTTCCAGCGCCGCGATCGCCTGGCGGATGTCGAGCGCCTGCGCCGGGCGGACACTGCCCGCGGCGACGCCCGATGCGGCTGCCGCGGCGACGCGGGTCAATCGCGCCAGCACATCGTCGATCGCCGCGCCGCGTTGGCCGGCGAAGGCGAGGTCGATCCAGGCGACCGCGGTGGCGATCCGCACGCGGCGGTCTTCCACCGCCGCCTGCGCCTCGCCGATCGCGACGTCCGCCGCCGCGCGTCCGCGCGCGGCGCGGCGCTTGGCAAGATTGGGCACGTCCTGCGTGACGCCGAGCCGGGTCATCGTCATCGGCTCGCCGTCGAAGGTGAAGGCGGGCGGGCCGGAGACCGGGAAATTCTCGATGCGCAGGCCGAGTTTGGGATCGGGCAATTGCCCCGCGGCGACCGCCGCCGAGCGGCGCGCGTCGATAGCCAGCCCGCGCGCGCGCAACGACGGCGCATTGCGCGCCGCTTGTGCCAGCGCCGCATCGAAGGTCAGCGATCCGGCGGATACCGCGCCGGGCAGTGCCGCCAGCGCCGCGCTCAGCGCGGCAGCGGCCTTGAACAATGACATGGGAGGAATCCTCAGCTCGATCGGTCGATGGCCGCGGGTCCGCGCGCCCGACAGCAAACGGGCGTTGTGGACGCGGTGCGGCCGGCGATCAGCCGAGGGGTGAGGGCGGGGGCGTTTCGGGCGGGCGGTCGGTGCCCGCGAGCTCGCGCGCGGCGACGCCGAACAATTGGGATGCCGTGACGGTCGCCGGCGCGAACGGCGCGTCGGGCGCCGGCATCAGCGGCACCGCGCAGGCGGTCGCGGCGATACAATCGAGCGTCAGGCCCTGGCACGGCTTCTTGTCGGGCGTGGCGGGGTGCGCGCCCATCAGCGCCATGCAATCGGCGTCCATCGTCTGCGCCGGCGCGGTCATCGCCATCGGCACGACCGCGGCGGATGCCGCGGTCTGCTCGCCGAGCAGTCCGATCACCGCGCCGAAGAGCAGCAGCAGGGCGAGCATCCGCGTCATGGCCGTTACATTAGGCGAGATGAGGAGCGGCGGCAATCGAGGCCGATCTGGCGGTGGGAAGGCGATGGATGAGTCCCGAAAGCCCGGCATGACGGGAAGGATTTCGGGACTCGTCCGTTGAGTTCTCACCACTAGCAGCGAGCGCGGCGCCGACCGATGCTTATCGTCGTCCCGCTCATCGACAATTCTTGCTTAATGCCGGGTAAAAGTCCGCGCGGCCGCGCCTTCCGGCCGCCACGACAGACATGATCCGCGCATTTGCGCCGGCGAGCGGGCCGAATATTAGGATTTCAATTGCAACCTAAAGGAAACGCTCGACAATTGCCGTTGTGCGACGACGAAAAGCGCCGTATGGAGCATCCCGATAAGTTCGATAACTGGTCGCGTAGTCAGTAAACTTCTTTTCGGGAAGGGCGATTTCGCCAGGCGACGACCGGTTCTGATAACATTCGCGCAATTCTTAACCGTTCGTTTCCCTTGGCGGCATAGCGGAGCAGCAGCAACGCATCATCACGATCGCGATCGACGAGCGTGATCGGGTGCGAAAAAGGGGACGGGGGATGAGCGGCTTGCGCGGTTTATGCGCCACATTCGCGATGCTCGGGCTGGTCGCGCCGGGCGTCTGCGGGGTGGGTTTCGCACAATCGGGAAACAAGCGCGCGCTGCTCGAAGACAGTTTTCGCATCGGCGACGACGGCGGCGCGCTGTGCCAGGCGCAAAACAGCAGCGCCGATCCCGCCGCGCGCACGATGTTCGATCGCGCGTGGATGCTGGTGTGCCGCGACGCCGCCCGGCCGATCGGGCAGGTCTATATGCTGCGATCGAGCGGCGGCGACGACGCGGCGGTGCTGCTCGATCGGCTGGCCGCCTCGCGCAAGGCGACGGTCACTTGCGATGCGGCGCGCGATGCCGCGCTTCCCGGCCTCGGCGCGGTTTCGGTGCGCAACTGCACCGCGAGCGGCAGCGGCTATCGCATCGTCAGCGCGCGGCGCAACGGGCGGCTCTATGTCGCGCAGGGGCAGGCGATCTATGCGAGCGCGCTCGATCTCGCGCTGCGCACGGTGATCGCGGGCCGGCCGGTCCCGGGCAAGATCGATATCGTGACGACGGGGGCGGGGAGCAGCGCCGCCTTCGCGCGGCTGCAGGCGACGACGCTCGATGCGCAATCCGCGCTGGCGGAAGGCTATCGCCGCAACGCCGCGGGCAATTATGCCGAGGCGGCGGAATTCTTCGACAGCCTCTTCGATCGCTTCGCGCAATCGCCCGAGGCGGCGGGGCTGACCCCGGTGGAGCGCGCCAATCGCGCGCACGAATATCTTATCAACCGCGCGTTGCAGCTTTCCAATCTGGGGTTGCGCGATCAGGCCGATGCCGCCTTCGCCCGCGCGCATGCGATCGTCACCGCCGATGCGGTGCAGCTTCGCCTGCGCCGCAATTTCGAGGCGATGCATCATATCAACGGACAGGATCTGGCGGGCGCGCTGGCGATCCTCGATCGGCCCTTGTCGGACGGCGCGGCGCTGGCCGAGGCGGATGCCGGATCGGTCGCGCTGACCCCCGAGGCGGCGGCGGAGATGAACAGCGGGGTGCCCGAGATGAAGGCGCTCGGGGTGCGGCAGGATACCAAGCTCACCCCGCGCGAACGCGCCGCGATCATCGATGCGCAGGCCGGGCAATTGCGCGGGACGATCCTGCGGCTCGAAGGCAAGCCGGCCGAGGCGCGCGCGGCGCTGACGCGCGCGCAGGCCGATGCGGTGGCGATCCGCGACGGGCGCGTCACCTCGATCACGCGGCTGCGCGCGCAATTGCTCGGCGAGATCGCGCTGACGTGGGAGGCGCAGAAGGATTACGGCCAGGCCGAGGCATTGCTGCGGCAGGCGCTGGCGCTGCTCGCGGCGCAATATCCCGAAACCGCCGCGGTGAACGGCGCGCGGGCGCGGCTCGGCGCGTTCCTCGTGCGGCGCGGGCGGACCGACGATGCGCTGGCGACCTATGGCGCGATCTTCGCCTCGACCGCCGCCAACCACGCCGCGCTCACCGGGATGGCGAACCAGCTCCAGCCCTATTTCTCGCTGCTCGCGCGGGAGATTCCGCAGCGGCCGGCGCTGGTCGGCGATCTGTTCACCGCGTCGCAGATGCTCGTCCGGCCGGGGGCGGCGGATACGCTGGAGCTGCTGGCGCGCGAACTCTCGGCGGGCGACGACGAGGCGGCGCGGCTGTTCCGCCAATCGGTTTCCCTGTCGCGTGATATCGAGCGGCAACGCATCGTGCTGGCGCAATTGATCCAGGACGCGCAGCAGGATGCATCGCTGCGCCCGCGCATCGCGCAGCAGCAGGCCGATGTCGATGCGCTCGCCGCGTCGCAGACCGCGACGCTCGCCGCGCTCGAACCCTATCCGCAATTCCGCGCGGTGAGCCCGCGGATCGTCTCGCTCGCCGAGATGCAGGCGACGCTCAAGCCCGGCGAGGGCTATTTCAAGCTCGCCCAGCTTGGCGACGCTTTCTATGCGATCTGGATCGATGACGCGGGCGCGACGGGCTATCAGCTCGCCGCGAGTGCGGGCGATGTCGCCGCCAAGGTCGCGGCGCTGCGCGAGACGATCTCGACCGAGGTCAACAACGCCCAGACCACTTATGCGCTCGACGTGCCGACCGCGCGCACGCTCTATACCGATCTGTTCGCGCCGATCGCGCCGCGGCTGGCGAAGGTGCGCCACCTGATCTTCGAGCCCGACGGCGCGATGCTGCAATTGCCGGTGACCTTGCTGGTCGCCGATCAGGCGGGGGTCGATACCTATGAGCGCCGCGTCGCGCAGGGGGCCGACGAATTCGATTTCCGCGGCATCGCCTGGCTCGGGCGCGATCATGCGGTGAGCACCGCGCTCTCGGCGCGCGCCTTCCGCGATGCGCGCGCGGCGGCGCCCTCGACCGCGCAGCATCGCTATATCGGCTTCGGCGACAATGCCCCGGTCGGCGGGATGATCAAGGCGGCGCTGACCCGCGGGACGGTGACGGGCGGCGCGAGCGCCGATTGCAGCTGGCCGGCGGCGCAGTGGAACAGCCCGATCCCGGCGACCGAATTGCATGAAGCCGCGCGAGCGATCGGCGGCACGGGCAATGCGCTGATGACCGGCGCGGCCTTCACCGACGATGCGGTGCGCACGCGGGCCGATCTCAACCAGTTCCGCATCCTGCATTTCGCGACCCACGGGCTGGTCACCCCGCCGCGCGCGGGATGCCCGGCGCGCCCGGCGCTCGTCACCAGCTTCGCCGACACGCCGACCTCGCACGGGTTGCTCCAGTTCGGCGAGATCTTCGACCTCCGGCTCAACGCCGATCTCGTCATCCTCTCCGCCTGCGACACCGCGGGGGTGGCGGGGGCCGAGGCGACGCGCGAGACCGGGCTGACCGGCGGCGGCGGGACGTTCGACGGGCTGGTGCGCGCGTTCATCGGCGCGGGCAGCCGCTCGGTGATCGCCAGCCACTGGCCCGCGCCCGAAGCCTATCATGCGACCGAGCGGCTGATCGCGGGGATGTTCGATACCGGCGGGGAGCGCCCGATCGGCGAGGCGCTGCGCGCGGCGCAGGTGCGGCTGATGGACGATGCCGATACCTCGCACCCCTTCTATTGGGCGGGCTTTGCGATCGTCGGAGACGGTGCGCGCCCGCTGATCGCGGCGCGCTGAGCGGCGATGACGCGCGGCCTCGTCCCTCGAGCGATGCGCGTCGTGCGCGACGCCGGGCGCGGTCGGCTGGCCGCGGCGGTGCTGGTGCTCGCGCTCGCGCTGTTCGTCGCGGGGTGGGACTGGGGCCGCCCGCTCGGCGCGGGCACGCACGCGCGCGAGATCCCGACCGCCGACGCCGAACGCGGGCTCTATGACTGGCGCGCGGCGACCTTCGCGCCGCGCGTCGCGCAGGACAAGCGCCTCGTGATGATCGTCTATGACGACCAGACCCTGATCGCGACGCGCAAGCGCTCGCCGCTCGATCGCGGGCTGCTGGCGCGCGCGTTGCGCAATCTCGACGCGATGGGGGCGCATTCGATTGGGGTCGACATCCTGTTCGATCAGCCGCAGGACGAGGATAATGCGCTGCTCGCCGCGCTGCGCGCGATGCGCACCCCGGTGTGGCTCGGCTATGCCAATCTTGGCGACAACCGCGAACAGATCATCTTCGAGCAGCAGCAATATCTCGATCGCTTCATCCGCGCCGCGCGCACCGGTCGCGTGCGCCCGGCGAGCATCCGGCTCGAAACCGATTCGGACAATGTCGCGCGCAGCTGGCCGACCCCGCAGCCGGGCCAGCCGCCGCTGCTCGCGCTGGCGATGCGGCCCGCCGCCGCCTTCGCCGATTATCGCGGCGCGATCCGCTATCGCCTGCCCCAGCCGCAGCCCGACCGGTCGGAGGAGCCGGTGATCCCGAGCCTGCAGATCGACCTGATCGCCGATCCCGCGATGAGCGCCGCGCTGGCGCCGATGGTGCGCGGGCGCGACGTGCTGATCGGCGGCGACATCGTCGATATCGACCAGTTCGAAACCCCGCTCTCGGGGCGCGGCGCGCATTCGACGATGATCGGGCTGGAGGTACATGCGACGATGCTGGCGCAAGTGCTCGACGGGGCGCGGCTGCGCACGGTGCCGGTCGGCGTGCGCTGGCTGGCGGCGGCGCTGGTCGTGCTCGCCGCGGCGGCGACCAGCCTCGCCGAATTGCGCTGGCTGTGGCTCGGCCCGGCGCTGGTGGTGCAGGCCGGGGCGATCGGCGGGCTGCCGCTGGTGCTCCAGGCCAATGGCTGGGGCACCAAGGGGCTCCCCGCGGCGGGCTGGGCGATCGCGTGGATCTTCGCCTTCACCGCGGTGGGCGTCGCGGCGCGCGCGGTGACCTCGCAGCAGCGCCGCTTCGCGCAATCGGCGCTCGGCAAATATCTGCCGCGCGATATCGCCACGCAGATCCTGCAGGAGCCCGAAAAGCTCGCGCTCCACGGCGAGAAGCGCGCGATCTTCACGCTGTTCACCGATCTCGAAGGCTTCACCAAGCTCAGCCACGCGATCGCGCCGGAAATGGTCGCGCAATTGCTCAACCGCTATCTCGATATGCTGAGCGACGTGGTGCTCGCGCACGGCGGGACGATCGACAAATTCGTCGGCGATGCGGTGGTCGCCTTCTGGGGCGCGCCGATCGCGCGCGATGACGATGCGCGCAACGCCGCGCAGGCGGCCTATGCGATGTGGCAGGCGGGGGAGGCGTTTCGTCGCGATCTGCCCGCCGGGGTGCCACCGATCGGGCGCACCCGTGTCGGGCTGCATCACGGCGACGCGATCGTCGGCAATTTCGGCGGCGAGGGGCGCATCCAATATACCGCGCTGGGCGACAGCATGAACACCGCGTCGCGGCTCGAATCCGCCAATAAGAAGCTCGACACAAATGTGCTGGCGAGCCGCGAGGCGATGATCCTGTCGGGGCTCGACTGGTGGCGCGCGATGGGGCGGGTGCGGCTGCGCGGCCGGCAGACCCCGGTCGATATCTTCGAGCCGGCGCCCGATTTTCCGGCGGAGGAGCGCGCCGCGCTCGGCCATATCGTCACGGCGCTCGACGCGGGCGCCTGCCGCGACGCGGCGCTGGCGGACCTGCGCGCGATGATCGCGCGCCACCCGCGCGACGCCGCGCTCGCCAATCTTCTCAACCGTTACGAGCATATCGAGGGAGGTGCCTATGACCTGGGATAGGATCGCGCTGCGCGGCGCAATCGCCGGACTGGCGCTCGCGCTGGGGTCCGCGGCGATCGCCGACACGATCGTCGTGCGTGCGTCGGGGCCGTCGGCGAAAAACTATCCGCCGGGCCGCAAGCTCGCCGAAAGCGGGGCGCTCGCGCTCCAGCCCGGCGACGTCGTGACGCTGCTCGACGCGAAGGGCACACGCACCTTGCGCGGGCCGGGCAATTTCAACGTCGCCGCCGCCAATGCCGCGCCCGCCGGCGGGGTCGCGCTCGCCGCCCTGCTCGATACCAAGCGCGTGCGCCGTGCGCGCACCGGGGCGGTGCGCGGGGGTGTCGGCCAGCCGGGCACGCCGCGTCGCCCCAATCTGTGGCTCGCCGATGTCGCGACGCCGGGCGCGCTCTGCGTCGCCGATCCGGCGACCCTCAAATTGTGGCGCGCCGACACGACCAGGGCGGCGACCGTCCAGATCGCGGGCGGGGGCGCACAGGCGACCGCGAGCTTCGCCGCCGGCGAGGCGATCGCCGCCTGGCCCGCCGCGCTGCCGGTGCGCGACGGCGCCAGCTATCGCGTGAGCGCGGACGGCCATCCCGCCGAGATCCGCGTTGCGCTGATCGATGCCGGGACGGCGGGGATGGACACGATCGCGTCGACGCTGATCGCGCACGGCTGCACCGCGCAGCTCGACCTGCTGGTCGATGCCGCCGCACCTGCCGACACGGCGGCAAAGGATTGAAACTACAGGGAAGCCTGCTTGTCGCGAGGCGGGCGGACTGATAGCCTCGGGGTGGATCGCGCCGGATCAGACGCCATCCCACCCGGGCCGCAAAAAGGGCGGCGCCACGGCACAACGCCAGCGCGCGCACAGGGTTCAGGACGGGCGGCCTGCCACAGGCCGCCCGACGGTTCGGGGGACAGGGAATGCGGGTTCATCAGGGTTTCGGGCGTGCGGCGCTGTGGCGCTTTACGCTGGGCCTTACGGCATTGGCCCCGGCGCCGGCTGCAGCGCAGGTTACCGCGCGCCCGCCGACCCGCGAGGAATTGTCGCGCGGTGCGCTTACCGGCGAGCCGGCGGCGCCGGGCGGGCGGCTGACGGTGGTCGGCGGGGTCGAGCGCGCGCCGTGCCCGCTCGCCGATCCGCGCTACGCCAATGTCACGGTCAATTTCAGCGACGTCCGGCTCGAAGGGCTGCGCGTCGTCGACCCCGGGGCGCTGCGCGACACGTGGAGCGACCTTGCCGGCCACGATGTGCCGATCGCCAGCCTGTGCGAGGTGCGCGACCGTATCGCCACCGCATTGCGCCAGATGGGCTATCTCGCCGCGGTGCAGGTGCCGCCGCAGCGCATCGACAAGGGTGGTGTCGTCCGGCTCGACGTGTTCATGGCCAGGCTGGTCGCGATCGAGGTGCGCGGCGAGGCGGGCAACAGCGAGCGGCTGATCGCGGCGCATATGGAGGCGCTGAAGGACGAGCCGGTGTTCAACGTCCACGAGGCCGAACGTCATCTGCTGCTCGCGCGCGATCTGCCCGGTTATGACGTCCGGCTCGCGCTCCGCCCCGCGGGCACCGCGCCGGGCGAGGTGATCGGCGAGGTGACGGTGACGCGCCGACGTATCGAAGTCGATATCAACGTGCAGAATCTGGGCAGCAGCGCGGTGGGGCCGGTCGGCGGGCTTGCGCGGTTGCGGATCAACGATCTCACCGGGCTGGGCGACAGCACGACGTTCAGCGTCTTCAACACCGCGCAGCCGAGCGAGCAGACCGTGCTCGAGGTCGGGCACAATATGGCGCTGGGCAGCAACGGGCTCAGGCTGTCGGGCGATTTCACTTATGCGTGGAGCAAGCCCGATGTCGTCGGCGGGCAGCTTTCGTCGACCACGATGATCGCGACCGGCGCGTTGAGTTATCCGCTGATTCGGCGACAGGTCCGCACGCTGATGGCGACCAGCGGGATCGACGTGATCGATCAGGATCTGCGCTTCGGTAGCGGCGCGGCGCGGGTGCCCTTGTCGCGCGATCGGCTGCGCGTGCTGTTCGCGCGGCTCGATGGCGATCTGATCGACCCGGAGAGCGTCGTCAGCGCCAATGGCTATTCGGCGCTCGAGCCGCGTTGGCATCTCGGTGGTTCGCTCGAATTGCGTCAGGGGCTCGCCGGGCTCGGCGCGAGCAAGGCATGCCGCGCGCTCGTCGGCTGCGGCACGCCGGTGAGCCGCGAGGGCGGCGACGCCTCCGCCTTCATCGTACGGGCGAGCGCGCAGGCCGAATTCCGCCCGACCCCGATGTTCACGATCGCGCTCGCGCCGCGCGCGCAATATAGCCCGGACGTGCTGCTCTCCTATGAGCAGATCAGCGCGGGCAATTACACCGTCGGGCGCGGCTATGATCCGGGGACGCTGACCGGCGACAGCGGCTTCGGCGTCTCGACCGAATTGCGCTACGGCCGGCTCGTGCCGCGCGGGGCGAAGCCGTTCGCGTTCCAGCCGTTCGTGTTCATGGATAGCGCCTGGGTGTGGCACCACGGCGCCAGCTATGCCGGGTTCGATCCGCAGCGGCTGGTTTCCGCCGGCGGGGGCGTGCGCGCCACCTGGGCGGGCCACGCGCGGCTCGACCTCACCGTCGCCACCCCGTTGCGCACCGCCGGTTTCCAGACCGAGCGCGGCGCGACGCGGGTGTTGTTCTCGCTCAGCACGCAACTCCTGCCGTGGAGGCACCAATGACCCGTTCGACCCGGATGCTGCTCGGCGCGCGCGCCAGCGCCTTGGCGCTCGCGGTGGCGTGGGCGGTGTCGCCCGCCGGCGCGCAGACCTTCCCCGGCGGGGCGCAGGCGACCCCCAGCTACGATCCCGCCAAGGTGAGCATCTCGTCGGCGTCGAATGTCGATAATATCACCGTCAACAGTGCGCAGGCGGTGATCAACTGGACGCCGCCGCCGAGCAGCGGGACGATCGACTTCCTCCCCGCCGGCCATGCGATGAACTTCAGCGGACCGGTCAGCTCGTTCGCGCCTTATACCGTCCTCAACCGGGTGGTGCCGGGCGGGACGGTCGCGCAGGCGATCGCGCTCAACGGCACGGTGCAGAGCGATTCGTTCGGATCGATCTGGTTCTATTCGCCGGGCGGGATCATCGCCGGGGCGACGAGCGTGTTCAACGTCGGGTCGCTGGTGCTGACCGCCAACGATATCGACACCACCGGGGGGCTGTACGGCGCCACCGGCGAGATCCGCTTCCGCGGCGCGGCGGGCAGCAATGCGGCGGTGCAGATCGCCCCGGGGGCGACGATCAACGCGCTGACGCCGGGCACCTATGTCGCGCTCGTCGCGCCGCGCGTCGAGCAGGGCGGGACGATCAACGTCGGCGGATCGGCAGCCTATGTCGCGGCGGAGAGCGCGGATATCCGGATCAACGCCGGGCTGTTCGATATCACGGTCAACGCCGGCACCACCGACGCCAACGGCATCGTCCACACCGGCGACACCAACGGCCAGATCGCCTCGGGCGGCGGCGAGGCGCGGCGCATCTATATGGTCGCCGTTCCCAAGAACAATGCGCTGACCATGCTGCTGTCGGGCAATATCGGTTATGTGCCCGCGGGCGCTGCGATCCCCGACGATAACGGCGTAGTGCTCTCGGCGGGCTATGATCTCGCGGGCGGCGCGGTCGCCACCCCGCGCAATGCGACCGCGACCGCCGACGCCGGGTTCACGATCGGCGCGAGCTTCTGGCAATCGGTGCTCAACGGCGCCGCGACCGGCGATATCGCGATCAACACCGGCGGCGGCGCGCGCGCCGGTTTCGGCGCGGACGTGACGCTCTCGGCCGAACGCAGCATCGCCTTGCTCGCGGGCCAGTCCGGCGGGATCAGCGTTGCGGGCAACATGACGCTGACCGCGGGCGTCGGCGCCACCGGCGGGGCGATCAGCCTGACGAGCATCGGGGGCACCGGCTCGGTCGACCTCGACGGCAGTATCGGCATCGCCGGCGGGCTGACGCTCAACGCCTTCGGCGACGGGTCGGCGGGGGTGAGCGGGACGCCGACGACCGGCGCCGATGCGTTCGGCGGGACGATCGCGCTCATCGCCAATGGCGGGACGATCAGCGCATCGACGCTTTTCGCCAATGCCACCGCGAACAGCGGCTATGGCACAGATCGCTCGGGCAATGCGACCGGGGGCAGCATTGCGCTTTCCGCGCTTAGCGCGCCGCCGCCGGCCGGAAAACCGGGGGGATTGCTGCAGTTCGCCGCGACGACGCTCGACGCGTCCGCCAGTACGCCGACGCAATTCGCCGCCGCGCCGACCAACGGCGGTTCGGGGTTCGGCGGCAGCATCGCGCTGACCGGCGCGGGCGGGGTGCTTGATCTCGGCTCGGTCAGCGCGACGGCGCAGGCGACCGGCGGCAATGCCGGCACCGGCAGCGCGGGCAATGCGACCGGCGGGAATATCAGCGTCGCGATATCCGCGGGCACGCATCAATGGAGCGGGTTCACCGCCGATGTCGGGGCCAATCCGGGCTATTCCAGCAACGGCGGCAATTTCGGCGCGGCAGTCCCCGGGGCGAACGGGATCGCGATCGATGTCGGCGGCCCCGGCAGCCTGACGCTCGACGGCTTCGTCTCGCTTTCCGCCGATGCGACGATGACCGGCGTCGGCGCGGCGGGGGCGGCGTCGCGCGCCGGGCGGATCTCGCTGCTGGCGCATGACGGCGGCACACTGGCGATCGGCAGCAATCTGTCGGTCAGCGCGATCGCGCGTGCGTTTGCGCCGGATTTCGGCACGACCGCCGGGCTGCGCTCGCCCGATCTTTTCGGCGGGACGATCAGCATCGGCGCGGCCGGGGGGACGTTCACCACACCGGGGCTGCAGGTCGACGCCTCGGCCTATGCGCCGCAGGGCGGGTTCGGCAATCCGGCGCAGTCGGGCAATGCGACCGGGGGCGACGTTACGCTGTTCGCGAGCGCGTCGGGCGGCGCGCGCGGCAATCTCACGCTCAGCAATTGCGCGTCTTTCGGCTGTTTTGCCTCGGCGAACGGCGGTGGCGGGGTTGGGCCGGCGGGGTCCAACGGCACCGGCGGGACGATCCTGCTCTATGCCGCCGACGCGGATTTCTCCGCGCTGGGCCGCATGACTCTGTCGGCGACCGGCGACGGCGGCGCGCCGGGGTTCAGCAGCGCGGGCGGGCGCAGCGGCGACGGGCTCGGCGGCCGCGTGACGGTGGAGAGCCGCACCGGCGCCACCAATGACGCGACGCTGGCGTTCGACAATCTCGATCTGATCGCGAGCGGCACCTCCGCCGCGACCGGCGAAGGCGTGTTCTTCAACCAGGGCGACGGCGGCAACGGCACCGGCGGCACCGCGAGCATCAACCTCGCCGCGGGCAATTTCACCGCGGGCCAGGTGACGGCCGATATTTCGGGGACCGGCGGGTCCTCGGCGGTCAATTGCCCGACCTGTCCGGGTGGGGGCACGACGCCGTTCCAGGCCGGTACGGGGCAGGGCGGCACCGGCAATCTGCTCGTCACCGGCGGCACCGCGACGATCGCCGGGGTGACGCTTCGCGCGCAGGGTTTCGGCGGCCAATCGGGCAGCGAGGGTTCACCGCCGCAAACCGCCGCGCTCGCCGGCGTCGGGCGCGGCGGCACGGCGATGCTCGAATCGCGCGGTGGCACGCTCCAGCTCGATATGCTGACGCTCGACGCCGGCGGGTTCGGGGGCAGCGGCAGCGGCTTTTTCGACAGCGACGGCGCGGACGGCGGCGCCGGATTCGGCGGCACCGCGCGGGTGCAGATGACCGCGGGCGGCACCGGGCTGGTCACGATCGCCAACGGCATCACACTCGGCGCAGACGGCATCGGCGGCGCGGGATCGACGATCGCGGTCAGCACCCCGGGGCTTTATCGCGCGGGGAACGGCGGGGCGGGAACCGGCGGCGTCGCCGAGGTGGTGCTCGCGGGCGGCACGCTGACGCTGCCGTCGCTCACGCTCTCGGCGCGGGGGATCGGCGGCACGGGCGGCGACAATGGCAGCGACGGCGCCGGCGGCGCGGGGGGCAGCGGCACCGGCGGCACCGCGAACTTCGCCTATCGCAACGAGGGGCATGCGATCGGCGCGGCGGTGGTCGACGCCAGCGGGCAGGGCGGGCAGGCCGGCCAGGCGCGCAGCATCACCGGCTTCGATGCGACCGGCAAGCCGATCTACGCTTATGGCACCGGTGCGGGCGGGCAGGGCGGTCGCGGCACCGGCGGGACGGTCAATGCGCTGGTCGATGTCGATCCCACCTACGCCAGTCTCACGATCAGCGCCGACGGTATCGGCAGCATCGGTGCCAATGGCGGCACCGGGGGCGCGGGCGGCGCGGGCGTCGGCGGCAATGCGACGCTCGATATCGCGTTCGGGACGACGACGGTGAGCAACGCGTTGCGCGTCACCGCCGCTGGGCAGGGCGGTGCCGGGGGCGACGGCTATTATGGCGCGGGCGGGCGCGGCGGGGATGCCGCGGGCGGCACCGCAACGCTGAACGTCGCGGGCGCGTCGGCGGTGCTCAATGCCGGCGACAGCGCGGTGCTGGCGCAGGCGCAGGGCGGCGCGGGCGGCCTCGGCGGATTGCAGGGGCTTCCCGATGTGCCGGGAGCGAGCGGCGGCAATGCGGCCGGCGGCACGGCCCTGTTCGCGATCGGCAGCGGCGCCGCCGCGTCGACCGGCGTGCTGCTGGTCAGCGCCGATGCGACCGGCGGCGCCGGGATGCCCGGCACGGCCGGCACGACGGGCGGTACGGGTGGCAATGGCGGCAACGCGACCGCCGGCACCGCGACGCTGCAGATCGCCGGCGGCCGCCTCGTATTGGGCGACACCCGCGCGAGCTATCGCATTACCGCGATCGGACAGGGCGGCGCTGGGGCGGCGGGCAGCGCGGCGAGCGGCGCCGGCGGAAACGGCGGCAATGGCGCGGGCGGCACCGCCGCCTTCGACGCCAGCAACGGCGATTATGCGCTCGGCACGCTCGACATCATCGCCGACGGGATCGGCGGCGCGCCCCGTGCCGGGCCGGGCGGGGGCGAGCGAGGCACGCGGGGCCGCGGGGACGCGCGCCTGCCCCACGGCGATA
>JAFIGU010000108.1 GCA_017849555.1 Sphingomonas sp.
CCAGCTCCTGGAGCTGCGTCGCGCCGGCTTCCTGCATGTGATAGCCGGAGATCGAGATCGAATTGAACTTCGGCATCTCGCGGCTGGTGTAGGCGAAAATGTCCGAGATGATCCGCATCGAGGGTTCGGGCGGGTAGATATAGGTATTGCGGACCATGAACTCCTTGAGGATGTCGTTCTGGATGGTCCCGTCGAGCAATTTGCGCTCGACCCCCTGTTCCTCGCCCGCGACGATGAAGAAGGCGAGCACCGGGATCACCGCGCCGTTCATCGTCATCGACACGCTCATCTGATCGAGCGGGATGCCGTCGAACAGGATCTTCATGTCCTCGACGCTGTCGATCGCCACCCCGGCCTTGCCGACATCGCCCACCACGCGCGGGTGATCGCTGTCGTAGCCGCGGTGCGTCGCGAGATCGAACGCGACCGAGAGGCCCTTCTGCCCCGCCGCGAGGTTGCGGCGGTAGAAAGCGTTCGATTCCTCGGCGGTGGAGAAGCCGGCATATTGCCGGATCGTCCACGGCCGCCCGGCATACATCGACGCGCGCACCCCGCGAGTGAACGGCGCGAAACCGGGCAGGCCCGGATCGACCGCAACGTCTTCGGCGGTATAGAGCGGCTTGACCGCGATCCCCTCCGGCGTGTGCCAGGTGAGATCCTTGCCCTTCACCTCCTTGGCGGCGGCGGCGGACCAATTGTCGAGCGTCGGTTTGCTATCGGTCATGTCACTCTCTCAACCACCTCATACCGCCCCGGCGAAGGCCGGGGCCCAGTCGCGAGCGGCCCGTTGCTGGACCCTGGCCTTCGCCGGGGTGGATTCACTTCTAAATCTACTTACCCTTGAATTCCGCCTTGCGCTTTTGGAGGAACGCCAAAGTGCCCTCGCGTGCATCGGCGGTGTCGCCGGCGCGGCGCTGTCCCTCGGCTTCGGCGCGCAGCACCTGTTCGAACGAACCGTCGAGCGCGGTCATGATATTGTGGCGCATCGTCGCCAGCGCGACCGTCGGCCCGGCGGCGAGCCGCGCCGCCAGCGCCAGCGCCTCGTCCATCAGCGCCGCATCGTCGACCGACTTGTAGATCATCCCCCATTGCTCGGCCTGATCGGCACCGATCTTCTCGCCCAGCATCATCATCCGCGTCGCGCGCGCGCGGCCGATCGCCTTGGCGAGCAGCCAGGTCGATCCGCCGTCGGGGACCAGCCCGATATTGACGAACGCCTGGAGGAAGTAAGCCGATTTGCCCGCCAGCACAAAATCGCCCGACAGGCCGAGCGAACAGCCCACACCCGCCGCCGCGCCATTGACCGCGGTGACCACCGGCACGTCGAGCCGCATGATCTGGGTCAGCGCCGGATTGTAATGCAGCATCAGCGAGCGGTGCGCGGCATCGCCGCTGCCGGTCACCGGGCGATCGCCGCGCCCCTGCAGATCGGCACCCGAGCAGAAAGCGCGCCCCGCGCCGGTGATCAGCACCGCGCGCGCGCCATCGAGATGGTAGAGTGCGTCGGTCAGTTCCTCGGCCATGTCGAGCGAAGCGGCGTTGAGCCGGTCGGGCCGGTTGAGCGTGATGACGAGGACATCGCCCTTCCGTTCGGTCAGGATCGTTTCGTAATCGGCCATTGTCTGTCCTTCTCCCTCTCCGTTCGCCCTGAGCTTGTCGAAGCCCTGCACTTTTCTTCCACGGAAAGAAGTGCAGCCCTTCGACAAGCTCAGGGCGAACGGAATCTATATCACCTCAATGGTCGCCTTTGGGCGTTTCCATCAGCTCGACCAGCATCCCGCCGAAATCCTTCGGATGGACGAAGACGATCGGGGTGCCGTGCGCGCCGATCCGCGGCTCTCCGAGCACGGTCGCGCCGTTGGCCTTCATATGCGCGGCGGCCTCGTGGATGTCGGGCACCTCGAAGCAGACGTGATGCTGCCCGCCGGCCGGGTTTTTCCTGAGGAACCCCGCGATCGGCGAATTTTCGTCATAGGGCTCGATCAGCTCGATCTGAGTATTGGGCGCGTCGACGAAGCATACCTTCACCCCCTGCGCGGGGAGATCGAACGGCTCGCCGATCGTCTCGGCGCCGAGCAGCAGGCGATAGGTTTCGATCGATTTGGCGATCGAGGGCGTCGCGACGCCGACGTGGTTGAGGCGGCCTAGTTTCATTTCCAGTCCCTTAATGTGTCCCCGCGAAGGCGGGGACACAGTCTGGGCTCCCGCCTTCGCGAGAGCACATCGTCACAACGGAATATTGTCGGGCTTCTTCCACGGATTCTCCAGCGTCTTGCTGCGGAGCTTCCGAAGCCCGAGCGCGATGCGGCGGCGGGTCGAGTGCGGCTGGATCACCTCGTCGATGAAGCCCTTCGACGCCGCGACGAACGGATTGGCGAACCGCGCCTCATATTCGCGGGTCTTTTCCGCAATCCCTTCCTCGTTCAAGCCGCGGAAGATGATCTCCACCGCGCCCTTGGCGCCCATCACCGCGATCTCGGCGGTCGGCCAGGCATAATTGAGGTCGCCGCGCAGATGCTTGGAGGCCATCACGTCATAGGCCCCGCCATAAGCCTTGCGGGTGATGACGGTGATTTTGGGGACGGTCGCCTCGGCGTAAGCGAACAGCAATTTCGCGCCGTGCTTGATGATCCCGTTATGCTCCTGCGCGGTGCCCGGCAGGAAGCCCGGCACGTCGACGAAGGTGACGATCGGGATATCGAACGCGTCGCAGAAGCGCACGAAGCGCGCCGCCTTCTTCGACGAATTGATGTCGAGCACCCCTGCCAGCACCATCGGCTGGTTGGCGACGAACCCCACGGTCCGCCCCTCGATCCGCCCGAAGCCGCAGATGATATTCGCTGCATGCGCCGGCTGGATCTCGAAGAACTCGCCCTCGTCGACCACCTTACGGATCAGCTCGTGCATGTCATAGGGCTGGTTGGCGCTCGGCGGGATCAGCGTGTCGAGGCTTTCCTCGACGCGGTCCCACGGATCGTCGGTCGGCCGCTCGGGCACCGCGGCGCGGTTCGATTCGGGCAGGTAATCGACGAAATCGCGCACCGCGAGCAGCGCCTCGATATCGTCCTCGAACGCGACATCGGCGACGCTGGTCTTGGTGGTGTGGGTGATCGCGCCGCCCAGCGCCTCCTGCGTCACCACCTCGTTGGTCACCGTCTTCACCACATCGGGGCCGGTGACGAACATGTAGGACGAATCCTTCACCATGAAGATGAAGTCGGTCATCGCCGGGGAGTAAACTGCGCCGCCGGCGCAAGGGCCCATGATGACGCTGACCTGCGGCACCACGCCCGAGGCGAGCACGTTGCGCTGGAACACCTCGGCATAGCCCCCGAGCGAGGCGACCCCCTCCTGGATGCGCGCGCCGCCCGAATCGTTGAGGCCGATCACCGGCGCGCCGACCTTCAGCGCCATGTCCATCACCTTGCAGATCTTCTGCGCGTGACGCTCGCTGAGGCTGCCGCCGAATACGGTGAAATCCTGGCTGAACACGAACACCAGCCGGCCGTTGATCGTCCCCGATCCGGTGACCACGCCGTCGCCGGGATAGATCTGATCCTGCATCCCGAAATCGACGCAATTGTGCTCGACGAACATGTCATATTCTTCGAACGAGCCCTCATCGAGCAGCACGTCGATCCGCTCGCGCGCGGTGAGCTTGCCCTTGGCATGCTGCGCGTCGATGCGCTTCTGCCCGCCGCCCGCCCGCGCGGCGGCGCGCTTGCGTTCCAGTTCCTCGATCGTCGACGACATGCGCTTCTCCGGCAGATGCAATCCATTCCTCCTGACGCGGGCGGCGGCGAAGCGCAAATGTGAACTTGCGAAATTGCGAAGGCAGGATTTGCGAACTAGGATGCGCAGGCCATGCCCAGACTCTATGCCGGCCAGCAATTGCGCGCGCTGCGCCTCTCCGCGGGGCTCAACCAGCGCGCGATGGCCGCGCGGCTCGGGCTGTCGGTGAGCTATCTCTCGCAGCTCGAAACCGGCGAGCGGCCGCTGACCCCGGCAGTCACCACCGCGCTGGCAAGGCATTATCCGCAGGCGCTGGCGGCGATCGAGGGCGAGGCGCCCGCGCGGCGACTGGCGGCGCTGGGCGAGGCGCTGGCCGATCCCGCGCTGACCCCGCTCGACGCCGACGAGGCGGCGCGGCTGGCGGAGGAGCGGCCCGCGGTCGCCGACCGGCTGATCGCGCTCCACGCCGCCAAGCGCGCCGCCGAGGAACGGCTGGCGATCGCCGAGGAATCGATGACCACCGGGACCGGCGCGCGGCTGCCGTGGGAAGCGGTGCGCGACTGGTTCCACGAGGCGGGCAATTATGTCGACCGGCTCGATCGTGCCGCGGAAACGCTGGCGACCCAGCCCGGCTTCAGCGCGGCGGAGGCGTTGCAGCGTCACGGCGTCACCCTCGCCACCGACAGCGACGAGGATGCGCCGCTGGCGCGGTTCGACGGCGCGACGCTGACGCTCAACGCCGCGTTGCCGCCCGAAAGCCGCCGCTTCCTGATCGCGCACCGCCTCGCCGCGACCGCCTTCGCGCGCGAGATCGAGGCGATCGTCGCCGGGGCGGACGTCGTCGGGGCCGAGGCGCGGCGGCTGCTCGCGGTCGGGCTCGCCAATTATGCCGCGGGCGCGCTGGTCATGCCCTATGCCGCGTTCCGCGCCGAGGCGTTGCGGCTGCGCCACGATATCGACCGATTGTGCCGCAGCTTCACGGTGAGTTTCGAACAGGCGTGCCACCGGCTCTCGACGCTCCAGCGCAGCGGGGCGGAAGGGGTGCCGTTCTTCTTCTGCCGCGTCGATATGGCAGGCAATATCACCAAGCGGCATTCGGCGACCCGGCTGCAATTCGCGCGGTTCGGCGGGGCGTGCCCGCTGTGGCATGTGCATGAAGCGGCAGCGATCCCCGACCGCATCCTCGTCCAGCATGCCGAGACCCCCGACGGGGTGCGCTATATCTCGATGGCCAAGGGTCTGGTGAAGCCCTCGGGCAGCTTCGCGCGCAGCCCGCGGCGCTATGCGGTGGTGCTGGGGTGCGAGGCGACCCACGCCGCCGATTTCGTCTATGCCGATGCGGTCGACCGCACCCGCGCGCCGACCCCGATCGGGATTTCCTGCCGGCTCTGCCCCCGCGATGATTGCGACCAGCGCGCTTTCCCGCCGACCGACCGCGCGATCGCGGTCGAGCCCGCGGTGCGGCGTGTGGTGCCGTATCGGGTGGTGTGAAGCGACGCGCGTCAGCGCGCTGCAACACCGATGTCGGTCAGGCCGAAATCGTCTCCCTTGTAGAGCAACGGCTCATCGAGTGCGCGTGCCAGCGCATAGGAAAAACAATCTCCGTAATTGAGGCCCGCCTTATGCCGGCCGCGGCCGAAGGCGAGGAACGCCCGGCGTGCGAGTGTCGCCTGCTCGGCGGTCACCGGTTCGATAACGATCTCGGCAGCCTTCAACAGCGCTTCCGCCTCGCGCGCCATCGCCGGACCGAATTGCCGTTCGAGGACGATGAACAATTCGACGTAATTCGCTGCGCTGATCCGGCGGATATCGGCATCATAAAGGTGCGCGAGAAAGCGTTCAGCCTCGGGCTCGCCGTAGAGTATCGCGACGAGCGCCGAGGTGTCGACGATCACTTGGGCAGGCCGGCATCGTCGTAGAGCAGGTCGCCGTGCGCCTCGTATTTGCCGCGGACGAGCGCCGCCGATCGCGCCGCGATCGCGCGTAGTTCATCGAGGCTCGCACGTCGCTCGCGCCGCTCGATCTCGTTGTAGCGACTGCGCAACGCCTCGGTGACGACGCGCGTCATCGATTCACCCGTCGCGCGGGAGATCGCTTGCGCAAGCCGATGCGCCTCCGGATCCTTGATGTTCAAATGCATCGCGAACGCCGTTCTACCATATCTCGAAAATAATCTACCAGGGCCGTATCGGCAAGGACCCTCAGACCTTGACGATCCCGCGCTCGATCAAGCTCTCCGCGGTATCGACGATCGACTGTTCCTCGTCGCGCGTGCGCCAGCCGAGCACTTGCGCGGTGTGCCCAGGATCGATCGCACGGACGCGGCCGAGCTCGCCCACCACCTGGCGAATGCTGCCGTCGAACAGCGCCATCAGCCGCAGGACGAAATCGGGGACGCGGCGTTTGGGCACCTTGCGCGCCTTGTCGCCGAGCCGCGCGCGCAGCACCGCCCCCACCTCTTCCATCTGCATGAACCGCCCGCCGCCGATGAAACGCTCGCCGTCGAGCCCCGGCGTCTCGAGCGCGCGGACATGCAGGTCGGCGAGATCGCGCACGTCGACCACCGCGAAGCCGATCCGCGGAAACCCCGGGACCGAGCCGTCAAGCAGCCGCTGGACGAACTGGATCGAGGTCGAATAATCGTCGCTCAGCACCGGCCCGAGCACCGCGCTGGGATTGACCGAGCAGAATTCCATTCCCGCGCCATGTTCCGCCATCCAGTCGCGCGCGGCGCGCTCGGCGACGGTCTTCGACTTGATATAGGCCCCGACCCCCGGCGCGTTGATGTCGGTCCAGTCTCGTTCGGTGAAGGCGGCGCCGTTGGCCGGCGGGTGGCCGTAAGCGATTGCCGCCACCGAGGAGGTAAGCACGAACCGCTTCACCCCCGCCGCCTTGGCGAAACGCAACGCGCGCAACGCGCCGTCGCGCGCGGGCGGGATCAGCACGTCGTCGCTCACCGCGCCCGCCGGAAAGGGCGAGGCGACATGCGCGACATGGCTGCACCCCGCCATCGCCTCCGCCCAGCCCGCATCCTGCTCCAGGTCGGCGGCGAAGAAGCGCAATTTCTCCGGGGCAACGCCCAAGGTCGCGCGGACCTGCGCTTCCTTTGCGAGATTGCGGATCGTGGTGTTGACGGTCCAGCCGCGCTCGACGAGCTGGCGGATCAGGAAGCCGGCGATATAGCCGCTGCCTCCGGTGACGAGCACGGTGCCGCTCATGGCCATCCCCCTCTGTCGAAACACAAAGGGTTTTAGGGCGAAACCGATCTCCTGCCAAGTTGTCCCCGGCCGCCGCGTCGGTTAACGGGCGCGCGAAGAGGAGAGTGGCATGTCCGATCAGGAGCTTTACCCCGTCCCCGCCGCCTGGGCCGAGGCCGCCAAGGTAAACCGCGCGCAATATGACGCGATGTATCGCGCGAGCGTGACCGATTCGGACGCTTTCTGGCTGGAGCAGGCGAAGCGACTCGATTGGATGAAGGCGCCGACCGCCGCCGGCGATTGGTCGTTCGACGAGGGCGATTTCCGCATCCAATGGTTCAAGGATGGCGTGCTCAATGTCGCCGCCAATTGCCTCGACCGCCACCTCGCGACGCGCGGCGACCAGACCGCAATCATCTGGGAGCCCGACGATCCCGCCGCGGCGCCCAAGCGCTTCACCTATCGCGAGCTTCACGCCGAGGTGTGCCGCTTCGCCAATGTGCTCAAGGCGCAAGGGGTGAAGAAGGGCGATCGCGTCACCGTTTATCTGCCGATGATCCCCGAGGCGGCCTTTGCGGTGCTCGCCTGCGCGCGGATCGGGGCGATCCATTCGGTGGTGTTCGGCGGCTTCTCGCCCGATGCGCTGGCGGGGCGCATCGCCGATTGTGATTCGAAGATCGTCATCACCGCCGACGAAGGCCGCCGCGGCGGCCGCCGCGTCGCGCTCAAGGCCAATGTCGACGAAGCCGCGGCACGCGCGCCGAGCCTCGAAAAGGTCATCGTCGTCAAATCGACCGGCGGCGACATCACGATGGGCGCGCGCGACATCTGGTATCACGAGGCGGCGGCGGGGGTGTCGGCCGATTGCCCGGTCGAGCCGATGAATGCCGAGGACCCGCTGTTCATCCTCTACACCTCGGGATCGACCGGGCAGCCCAAGGGCGTGCTCCACACCACCGGCGGCTATCTCTTGTGGGCCAGCTTCACCCACGATCTCGTCTTCGATTACCGCCCGGGCAACGTCTTCTGGTGCGCCGCCGATATCGGCTGGGTCACCGGGCATACCTATATCGTCTACGGCCCGCTGGCGAACGGCGCGACGACCTTGATGTACGAAGGGCTGCCCAACTGGCCCGACGCGAGCCGCATCTGGCAGGTGGTCGATCGCCATCAGGTCCACACCGTGTTCACCGCCCCCACCGCGCTGCGCGCGCTGATGAAGGACGGCGACGACTTCGTCCGCCGCACCAGCCGCACCTCGCTGCGGCTGCTCGGCACGGTCGGCGAGCCGATCAACCCGGAGGCGTGGCGCTGGTATCACGACGTGGTCGGCGAGGGCCGTTCGCCGATCGTCGACACCTGGTGGCAGACCGAGACCGGTGGCGCGCTGATCGCCCCGCTGCCCGGCGCGACCGACCTCAAGCCCGGATCGGCGACGCTCCCGCTTCCCGGCGTCCAGCCGCAGCTAGTCGACGAAAACGGCCAGGTGCTGGAAGGCGCGGTGAGCGGCAATCTGTGCATCACCGCGAGCTGGCCGGGGCAGATGCGCACCGTGTGGAACGATCACGCCCGGTTCTTCCAGACCTATTTCACCACCTATCGCGGCAAATATTTCACCGGCGACGGCTGCCGTCGTGACGAGGATGGTTATTATTGGATCACGGGCCGCGTCGATGACGTAATCAATGTTTCAGGGCACCGCATGGGTACTGCGGAAGTCGAAAGCGCGCTGGTATTGCATCCCAAAGTGGCGGAAGCTGCGGTGGTGGGGATGCCGCATGATGTCAAAGGCCAGGGCATCTATGCCTATGTTACCCTGAATGCGGGCGAGACTGCATCAGCCGAGCTCAACACTGCGCTCAAACAATGGGTGCGCAAGGAAATCGGCCCGATCGCCACGCCCGATGCGATTCAATTCGCCCCCGGGCTGCCCAAGACTCGTTCGGGCAAGATCATGCGCCGAATCCTGCGCAAGATCGCCGAAGGCGATGTCTCGAGTCTCGGCGACACATCGACGCTCGCCGACCCTTCGGTCGTTGACGATCTCGTGACGAATAGAGTCAGCTAAACCCTGGAATCTCTCGATTCATCATTCGGTAACCCGATTCGTACAAACCTTTACTTGACGAATCGATTCAAATCGGACCGGATATCGGCGCGCGGCACATTAAGGGGCGCCGTCGCCATCCCGGGTCGGGGGGGTCGCAATGACGAAGCATGGTGCCGGCACACCGCTGCTGCCGGAAGAGATTGAACGCATCCTGTGGTCGGCGCGTCGCGCCGGCACGATATTGATTCTCCCCCGCGAACAACCCCAGCCGACGATCGACGCGCTCACCGATCAGGGCCTCGTGCGCCGCCAGCTCGGGCATATCGTGCTGACGCTGCAGGGCCAGGAACGCCGCCGGCAGTGCGCGCATTATATGGCGGCGCTGGCCTGAGCGAGATATGCGCACAACCGGCGTCGGAGTTTTCGTCGCGCCAGCATAGGCTAGTATCTCCACCGGTACCCGATACGCGTCACAGGCATTCCAACCGCATCTTCAATCGACTGCGTCCCCAGCCTTCGCGTGGATGATGCGTAAATCGCGGCTTGCCCCCTATGCCGCCAACCGCCGCAACGCCCCCGCATCGATGATCGCGATCCGGCCATAGCCGCGCGCGATCGCGCCCGCGCGTTCCAGTGCCGCGAGATGCGCGTTGGTCGCCTTGCGCGACAGCCCGCACATTTCCGCAAGATCGCTCTGGCTGAGCGCGACCTCGCCCCCTGCCGCAAAGGTCAGCAGCCGCGCCGCGATCCGTCCGCGCGGCCCGAGCGCGAGCAATTGCGCGGCGAGGTGCACGATCGTGTCGAGCTGGCCGTAGACGAGTTCGCTCACCGCACGCCACAGCGCCGGATGCACCTCGGCGATCCGTTGCAGCGCCGCGTCAGGAATCAGCAGCACGGTTGCGGCGGAGGCGGCGCGCGCGGTCACCAGTCGCGGGCCACCCCCGCCGCGGCGCGACTGGCCGAAGGCGGCGCCCGCGGGGGCGAGGTTGAGCAACACGTCGCGTTCCGCCCCTACCGACGCCTCGATCCTGAGCGCGCCCTCTAGCACGAGCAGCACCCCGGTCTCCGCGTCGCCTTCGCCGAAAACCCATTGCCCGGCATCGAGCCGGGCGACGCGACCAGCATGCAACAGCGCCGCGCGCAACGGTGCTGGAAGGTGCGCGAACCAGATGCTCCGTAGCGCCAGCGCCTCGATATCCATCGGACGAATGTAACCTAGGTGACATTTTCCGCAAAATCACTGCGGTAGGATGCGCGCAGCAAAGAAGCAGGAGAGGCTCCGTGGCCAACGTCAATTTCCGCCCGATCGCCGACCATGTCGGGGTCGAGGCGCTCGATATCGACCTCAACGCGATTGACGACGCCGGGTTCGACACGCTGCGGCGCGCGGTGGCCGATCACGGCGTCCTGTTCGTCCGCGATCAGCAATTGAGCCCCGAACAGCATATCGCACTGGCGCGACGCTGGGGCGGGATCGACGTCAACAAATATTTCCCCGCCAACGGCGGCCACCCGGAAATCGCCGAGGTGCGCAAATCGGAAACGCAGACCACCAATATCGGCGGCGGCTGGCATACCGATCACAGCTATGATCAGGTGCCGGCGATGGGATCGATCCTGATCGCGCGCGAAACCCCGCCGACCGGCGGCGACACCTTATTCGCCAGCATGGGCGCGGCGTTTGACTCTTTGTCCGACGGACTCAAGCAAACCCTACGCGGGTTGCGCGCGGTGCATTCGGCCGACCATATCTACAGCACCAACGGTATCTACGCGCAGACCGATCAGGCAGCGGACCTCAAGGGGCATGATATCCGCACCCGCGCCGTCCATCCCGTCGCGTTGCGCCACCCGCAGACCGGGCGCGAACTGCTCTATGTCAATCCGGGCTTCACGCTGCATTTCGAAGGCTGGACGCGCGAGGAAAGCCTGCCGCTGCTGACCTATCTGTTCGAGGTCGGCAAACGCCCCGAATTCCAATGCCGGCTGCAATGGGCACCGGGATCGGTGGCGATCTGGGACAACCGCTCGACCTGGCATTATGCGATGAACGATTATCACGGCCACCGCCGGCTGATGCACCGCATCACGCTTTCGGGTGAGCCGCTGGAGTGACGCTCCGCAACTGTGACCCCGCGAAGGCGGGGACCCAGACTGGGCTTACGCCGTGGGTCCCATCAAAATACTATTTTGATGGGGGCCCTCGCGGGAGCACATTTTCCTCCTGCCGGTTGCTTAACCCACCCCCGCCAGCGCCTTCGCCTTGGCGTAGTCCGCCTTGCCGTTGGGCGCGCGGAGCGACTGTTCGGTCGCGACGAGCAATTTGGGCTGTTTGAACCCGGCGAGCCGCGCGCGCAGATCGTCGCGCGCCGCCGCCTCGTCGTAATCCGCCGCAACATGCACCACCGCCGCAACCGCCTGCCCCCATTTCGGATCGGGCATCGCGAAGACCAGAGCGTCGCGTACCGCCGGGCAGAGCTTGAGCGCTTCCTCCACCTCCTCGGGGAAGATTTTCTCGCCCGCCGAATTGATGCAGGCCGAGCCGCGCCCGAGCAGCACCAGCGTACCGTCCGCCGCGACTTCGGCGAAATCGCCGGGGATCGAATAACGCACCCCGTCGATGACGCGGAAGGTGCGCGCGCTCTTGGCGGGATCCTTGTGATATTCGATCGGGTTGGGCGGCGCGAGCGCGACGACGCCGCGCACCCCCGATCCCGGCGCCACGTCGCGATCCTGCTCGTCGAGCACGCGACAGCGCGGGCCGACCATGAACTTCGCGGTCTCGACCGTCCCGTCGCGCGTAGTGATCGACACCCCCATGCCGATCGCCTCGGACGAGCTGAAATTATCCTGGCACATCGCATCGGGCATGTGGCGGATCAGCCCGTCCTTGACGCTTTGCGTCCACATCACACCCGACGAGATGACGACCCGCATCGACGAGACGTCCCACCGCCCCGGCTGCGCATCGAGCGCATCGAGGATCGGCCGAGCAAAGGCATCGCCCACCACTACCAGCCGGTTGGCGCGCCAGCGGTCGATCGCGCTCAGCGCCTCTTCGGCATTGAAGCTGCGGCCCGGCAACGTCACCGCGAGCCCGCCGCCGAGCAAGGCGCCATAGGCCGAGAGCAGCCCGGTGCCGTGCATGATCGGCGGGCCGACGACGGTGCGCGGATAATCGGGATTGGCCGCGGCGAAATCGGCCGCCTGCTCGACGCTTTGCGGCACAGGCAGCCCCTGCGCCGCCGCCGCCGCGAGCCCGATCGCGTTGAGATCGGCGTGCGCCCACACCACGCCCTTGGGCATCCCGGTGGTGCCGCCGGTATAGATGAAGAAACGATCGTCGGGGCTGCGCACGATATCGAGCGCGGTGCCGTCGCCCGCGGTTAGCCGTGCGAGCGGTTCGGCGAAAGCCGGCGAAGCCTCCCCGCCCAATTCCACCCAGGTCCGCACCAGCGGGCAGCGATCGACCACTGCGGCGACCGCATCGCGCAGCCGCGCATCGTAGAACAATACGGTCGCGTCGCTGTCGCCGAGGATATAAGCGAGTTCGTCGGCGACATAGCGATAGTTGACGTTGACATGCGCGCCGCGCGCCTTCCAGCAGGCCATCAGCGCGACGAGATAGTCCGCGCTGTTATAGGCATAGAAGGCGACCCGCTCGTTGGGCTGCAGCCCGCGCTCGATCAGTGCGCGCGCGAGGTTGTTCGATCGCCGCCGCAATTCGCCCCAATCGACCGTCTCGTCGCCATGCGCCAGCGCGACGCGGTCGGCGGGGATTTTACGCTCGATCGCCTCGATCATGTCGCCGAAGTTGAAGGTCATGCCGCGCTCCCCTCGACCAAGGGTTTCTTGCCCCAATATTCGTCGCGCAGCAGCCTCTTGTAGAGCTTACCCGTATCGTGGCGCGGCAGCTCTGCGCGGAAGTCGATCCGGCGCGGGGTCTTGACGTGGCTCAGATGCGCGCGCGCGAAATCGGTCAGCTCGGCCGCCAGCGCGGGGCCGGCGTCGGCCATGTCGCGCGGCTGGACCACCGCGACCACCTCCTCGCCCATTTCCTCGTGCGGCGCGCCGATCACCGCGACGTCCGCCACCTTGGGGTGGGTGACCAGGAGGTTCTCGATCTCCGCCGGGTAGATGTTGACCCCGCCCGAGATGATCATGAAGCTCTTGCGGTCGGTGAGATAGAGATAGCCCTCCTCATCGAGCCACCCCACGTCGCCCAACGTCGTCCAGCCGTGGCGATTGGTGCCGTCGGCGGTCTTTTCGGGATCGTTGTGATAGGAAAAGACCCGCCCGCCGTCGGGCTGTTCGAAATAGATCGCTCCCTCGCTGCGCGGCGGCAGATCGTTGCCCTCCTCGTCGCAGATATGCGTGATCGTGGTGAGGTTGCGCCCGACCGAACCCTTGTGCGTCAGCCATTCCGCCGACTGGATCGCGTGGAAGCCGTTGCCCTCGGTGCCGGCATAATATTCGCCGACGATCGGCCCCCACCAGTCGATCATCGCCTGCTTGACCGGGATCGGGCATGGCGCGGCGGCATGCCATACCGCCTTGAGCGACGAGACGTCATATTGACCGCGCAGCTCGGGCGGCAGCTTCAACATGCGGATGAAATGCGTCGGCACCCATTGCGCATGGGTGATGCGATATTGCTCGATGTAGCGCAGCGCCTGTTCGGCGTCGAAACGGTCCATGACCACCACCGTCCCGCCCATCTGGTGCACCGCCATCGACCAGCGCAGCGGCGCGGCGTGATACATCGGCGCGGGGCTGAGATAGACGAGATCGGGGGTCCAGGAATAAAGCGCCTGCCCGAGCAGGACGAGCGCCGAGACATTCTCGCCGAACGGCTCCGCCGGCAGCGGGAAACGTACACCCTTGGGCCGTCCGGTCGTGCCCGAGGAATAGAGCATGATCTGCCCCGGCGAGGGGTCGGCGATCGGCGTGTCCGGCTGCGCATCGCGCGCCGCCTCATAGCTGTCGTAGCCCTCCGCGGTTCCGCCGACCATGAAGCGATTCAGGTCGCCGATCCGCGGCAGCAGCGCCGCCGCGCAATCGGCGCAGGCGCGCGAGACGATCAGCGCGCGGCAATCGCCGTCGCGGATGATGTACTCGACCTCGTCGGTGAGCAATTTGGAGGAGATGCAGGTGACATAGACCCCGGTGCGCTCGGCCGCCCACAGGATTTCGAGATAGCGGGCATTATTGTCCATCATCAGCGCGATGCCGTCGCCGCGCTTCAACCCCAGCGACCGGATGAGATGCGCGCCCTGATTGGCGCGGCGATCGAGCTCGCCATAAGTGACCGTCTCGCCGGTCGCGGCCATGATATAGGCCGGCTTGTCGGGTGTCGCTTTGGCATGCGCGACCGGGTGCAGCATCATCCTCTCTCCGTTTCGAGGACGCGGCGGCATCTCGATGCGCCGCTCGCGCCGATACCCTTCGTTTAAGCCCCTCCCCTTCAGGGAGGGGCTTTGTACGCTTAAACCCGCTCGACGATGATCGCCGGGGCCATTCCGCCCGCGGCGCACATCGTGACGAGGCCGTAGCGCTTGTTCTGCCGCTCCAGCTCGTCGACGATCGTCCCGATCAGGATCGCGCCGGTCGCGCCGATCGGGTGGCCGAGCGCGATCGACCCGCCGTTGACGTTGACCTTGTCGCGCGGCAGCTCGAGATCGCGGATGAATTTTTCGGAGACCACGGCGAACGCCTCGTTGATCTCCCACAGGTCGATATCCTCTTTCTTGAGGCCCGCCTTCTCCAGCACCTTCTTCGCCGCCGGGACCGGGGCGTTGAGCATCAGCGTGGGATCGTCGCCGATATTGGCCATCGCCACGATCCGCGCGCGCGGCTTGAGCCCATGCTTCTCGGCATAGGCCTTGGAGGCGAGCAGCACCGCCGCCGCACCGTCGACCACCCCGCTCGAATTGCCCGCGTGGTGGAAATGCTTGATCTCCAGATCGGGATATTTGCGGTTGATCTGCTTGCGGAAGGTGTCGCCCTTATTGTTGTACGGCATGTCGGCCAGCGCCTCGAACGACGGCTTGAGGCTCGCAAGCCCCTCGGCGGTGGTCTGCGGACGCGGATATTCGTCCTTGGCGAGGATCACGTTGCCGGCATCGTCGACCACCGGCACGATCGACTTGTCGAACCGCCCCTCGGCGATCGCCACCGCCGCCTTCTGCTGGCTCTCCAGCCCCGCGGCATCGAGCTGTTCGCGGGTGATCCCCTCCATGCTGGCGATCGCGTCGCCGCAAATCCCCTGGTGGCTCTGCGGATGCGACAGGTCGAGCCGCTCGTTGCCCGATCCCATCCCGAGCATCGGCTTGCCCGATTCCATATCCTCCTGCGCCATCGCGGCGGTGAGGCTCATCATCTCGGTGCCGCCGGCGATCACCAGATCCTCCATCCCGGACATGATCTGCGCCGCAGCGAAATTGACCGCGGTGATCCCGCCGCCGCAGAAGCGATCGAGCGTCGTCCCGCTCGCCTTGACGTCGTACCCCGCGTCGAGCGCCGCCATCCGCCCCATGTCGCCGCCCTGCTTGCCGCGCTGGCTGGAGGTCGACCAGATGATGTCGTCGACCTCGGCGGTGTTGAGATTGTTCCGTTCCTTGAGCGCCTTGAGCACCGTCGCCGCGAGATGCTGCGGGTGCAGATCGGCCAGCGCGCCCTTGCCCTGCTTGCCGATCCCGCGCGGGGTACGGACGGCGTCGATGATATAAGCGTCTGCCATTTATGCCTCTCCAGAAATCGGATGCGAGAATCAGGTGACCGCGACGGCTCTTTACCGGCGCCGGATTCCAGCATAACCTTGGTTATGGTACAGGGGATGTCAAGCGTGCAGCCAGCAAGTCAAACCGCAACGCGAACGCAGGACCTGACCCCGCACGATTGGCTGGAAGCCGGGCAGTCGCTGTTGCGGCGCGGCGGGCTAAGGGCACTCAAGCTGCGCCCGCTGGCCGACGAGTTGCGCGTATCGACCGGCAGCTTCTATCATCATTTCAAAGACTTCGATGACTATCAGGGGCAGCTCGCGGGTTATTTCGCGGAGGATCAGGTGGGTAATCTGATCGACGCGCTCGAACGAGCCTCGCCCGATCCGATCGAACGCATCCGGCTGCTGGGGCAGACGGTGCGGCGGCGCGGCTCCTCGCGTCTGGGGATCGCGATGCGCGCCTGGGCGGAGAGCGACCCGCGCGCGCAGGCGGCGGTCGAGCGGCACGATACGCTGCTGCTCGATTTCCTCGCGCGCAATCTCGTCACCGCGGGCTTCACCCGGCACGAGGCGGAGATCCGCGCTTACGGGCTGATCACCTTGGGGCTGGGCAAGGTGCATGCGCCGCAGCTCGATATGAGCACGTTGTTCGATTCGCTGCTCGACATCATGATCGCGCGTTAAGGATGGAATATGCCGCCGCCTCCCTCCCCCGTCACCCCGGCCTTGAGCCGGAGTCCATCGGGAGGCAGGCGCGGGGCAAGAGATTCCAATCCCTCGCTCGTCATTCCCGCGAAGGCGGGAATCCATTCATCCAGGCCTCTCCGAAAGAGTCGCAACCGCAGCGCATCTGGATTCCCGCCTTCGCGGGAATGACGGAGAAGACGTTGGGATGACGGGCGTATGAAAGCGCTGGTCGTCTCCGCGCTGTCGCCCGATCTGTCGGGCACCGCGCTCGCCGATGTCGCCGCGCCACAGCCCGCCCCCGGCAAGGTGCTGGTCCGGGTGAAGGCGGCCGCGCTCAACTATCCCGATCTCCTCATGACGCGCGGCGACTATCAGCTCAAGCCGCCGCTCCCCTTCATCCCCGGCATGGAAATCGCGGGCGAGGTGATCGCCGGCGACGGCTTCGCGCCCGGCGCGGCGGTGGTGTGCGGCACGCGGCTCGGCGGGTTCGCCGAACTGGTCTCGGTCGACGCCGATGCGGTCCGCGCCAAGCCGGCCCACCTGTCTTATGCCGAGGCCGCCGGGGTCGGCGCGGCCTATCTCACCGCTTATGTCGCGCTGATCCGGCTCGGCACGGCGCAGCCCGGCGAATGGGCGCTGATCCACGGCGCGACCGGCGGGGTCGGGCTCGCGGCGGTCGATCTCGCCAAGGCGCTCGGCTGCCGGGTGATCGCGACCTCGCGTTCGGCCGAAAAGCTCGCGACCGTCGCCGCGACCTATCCGGTCGACGCCGCCGTCACCACGCCCGGTTTCCGCGAGCGGGTGAAGGAGATCACCGGCGGCGGCACGAACCTGATCTACGATCCGGTCGGCGGCGACACGTTCGACGAATCGACCCGCTGCATCGCGTTCGGCGGACGATTGCTGGTGGTCGGCTTCACCTCCGGCCGGATCGCGACCGTCCCGACCAACATCCCGCTGATCAAGGGCTTTTCGGTGATCGGCGTGCGCGCGGGCGAATATGGCCGGCAGTTCCCGGACAAGGGCCGCGAAAATCAGGACGCGATCTGGCGGCTGGCGGCGGAGGGGCGCATCCGTCCCCATGTTCATGCCGAAGTGCCGCTCGACGATTGGCGCGCGGCGTTCGAGATGATGCGTGACAGCAGGATGATCGGGAAGTTGGTGCTGGTGCCGTGAGAGCTTGCATTTCATCGTCATGCCGGACTTGATCCGGCGTGACCGCAAACGGGTAAGGCGCTGAAAGATTGGGAGAGATGCGTGGCGGGCTATGATTATGTCGTCATCGGGGGCGGCTCCGCGGGGTGCACGCTCGCCGCGCGATTGTCGGAGGACCCCGCCGCCAGCGTCTGCCTGCTCGAAGCCGGCGGTGCGAACAAGGAGATGCTGGTGCGGATGCCCGCCGGGGTCGGCACGCTGATCAAGGCCAAGGGCAAGCACAATTGGGGCTTCTGGACCGAGCCCGAGCCGCATCTCGACAAGCGCCGCTTGTGGTGGCCGCGCGGGCGCGGATTGGGCGGCTCCTCGGCGATCAACGGCATGATCTATATGCGCGGGCATCCGCAGGATTATGACGAATGGCGCCAGTTCGGCCTCGCCGGCTGGTCATGGGACGACGTGCTCCCCTATTTCCGTCGGCTCGAGGGGCATCATCGCGGCCCGAGCGACGGGCTCCACGGCGCCGACGGCCCGCTCAAAATCTCCGCCGGCGAGAGCGACAGCCCGTTTCATGACGCTTTGGTCGAGGCCGGGCGACAGGCCGGCTATCCGGTGACGACCGACTTCAACGGCGCGGTGATGGAAGGTTTCGGTCATTATGACCTGACGATCGCCGACGGCCGGCGCTGGTCGGCGGCGGCGGCCTATCTCCACCCCGCGCTCGGGCGCGCCAACCTGACGGTGATCACCAATGCGCGCACCACGCGGGTGGTGATCGAGCATGGCCGCGCGATCGCAGTCGATTATCTCGTCGGCAACCGCCCGGCGCGGGTCGAAGTCGCGGGTGAGGCCTTGCTGTGCGCGGGCGCGGTGCAGAGCCCGCAGATCCTCCAGCTTTCAGGCGTGGGCGATCCGGCGCGGCTCCGGGATTCGGGGGTCCGCGCGGTCCACGATCTGCCGGGGGTCGGCGAGAATCTGCAGGACCATCTCGATGTCATCATGAACTGGCGCTGCCACGGGCTGACCACCGCTTATTCGGCGACCAAGGGGCTGCGCCAGCTCAAGGTCGGGCTCGAATATCTGCTGCGCGGCAGCGGCTACGGGCGCCAGCAATTCCTCGAATCCGGCGCCTTCCTCTGCTCGCGCGCCGGGCTGTCGCGCCCCGACGTGCAGATCCACGGCGTGCTCGCGATCATGCGCGATCACGGCAAGGTGCAGGTGAAGCAGGACGGCTTCTCCTTCCATCTTTGCCAGTTGCGCCCGGAAAGCCGCGGGCGGGTGACGATCGCGTCGAACGACCCGCTCGCCGATCCGCTGATCTTCGCCAATTACCTCAGCCAGCCCGAGGATGTCCGCGTGATGCGCGAATGCGTCAAGATCGGGCGCGAGGTGGCGGCGCAGGCGGCGCTCGATCCGTATCGCGACGCCGAGCTCGCACCGGGCGCGGAGGTGCGCAGCGATGCCGAGATCGACGCCTGGGTGCGGCGCACCGCCGAGACGATCTATCACCCGGTCGGCACCTGCAAGATGGGCGCCGACGGCGATCGCATGGCGGTGGTCGACGCGCAGTTGAAGGTGCGCGGGCTGGAGCGGCTGCGCGTCGTCGACGCCTCGGTGATGCCGACATTGGTGGGATCGAACACCAATGCCCCGACGATCATGATCGCGGAGAAAGCCGCCGACATGATCCGCGCCGCTTAAAGCCCCTCTCCTGAAGGGAAGGGCAGCCTTCGATCAGTGCCGCTCCTCATACGCCCGCACCCCCGGCCCCAGCCGGTTGGCGCCGAGCGCGAGCCGGTCGCCGCTGACGTTGGCGACGAACGCCGGGCTGTTCTTCTGCCCCGGCGCGAGCGTCGCGATATTGTCCGCGACGCGCAGCCCGGTGGCCGGATATTTGCGCTGCTCGGCCGAGACGACGATCACCCCGGTCCAATTCTCCTTGTTCGGCCCCTGGACGAAGGTGTTGCGCAGGATTTCGCCGGTGCCGCCCTCGGGCAGGTCGATCGCGTAATTGGTCTTGCGCCCCTGGCTGTCGTCGAAGCTGTTGTCGTCGATCGCGACGCGCGGCGCGCGCAATTTGACGTAATGCCCGCCACGCCCGCGCTCGAACCGCGAATGGGTGATCGTGATCGTGCCCGTGTTCGCGAGATAGACCGAATGCGCGCAATCGGGGGTCTCGTCACACTGGCCGAGCCCGGAGAAGGTCGAGCGCTCGATCATGACGCGCGACGCGTCGCCGGTCGCGCCGAGAATCCCTTCCTGGCTGTCGAGGAACATCGCGTTGCGCACCGTTAGGTCGCCGATCTCGATGCGGATCCCCGCGCCATTGCCGTCGCCGACGCGGATATTGCGGAAGACGAGACCGTCGACCACCGACCCCGCGCCGCGCAGCACCAGCGCGGCCTTGCCCTCGCACGCGCCCTCGAAGATCGCGGTGCCCGGCTCGGCCGCCTTGAAGGTGACGCGCCCCGCCTGCTGGATCGCACATTCGCGATAGACGCCGGGCGCGATCAGCACGGTGAAATCCTGCCCGCGCTTCGCCATCAGTGCGTCCTGGAGGTGCACGAAACCCTCCCCCGTCTCGACGATCGTGAACGGCGCGGCGGCGGCCGGGGCGGCGAGCGACATGAGTGCGAGAGCGATCAGGCGGCGCATCGGCAAATTCCCTCAGACATACCGTGGCTTCTTGAGCGCAACCGCCGCGGAACGGAAAGAGGCTTTCGCGGTTAACGCCCGCGGCGTCCCGTCACGGTACGGTTTGCAGTCATCGCGTTTCCTGTTGCAACGGGATTTGCCAAGCCGCATGACCATACCCGAACCCCGAATCCGTCAAAAGTGGAGAGGCCTGTCATGCAAAGCTACCTGAAGCATTATATCAATGGCGCATGGGTGGAGAGCGAAGGCGGGCGACGCCACGAGGTGATCGATCCCTCGACCGAGCAGCCCTGCACCGAGATCACCTTGGGCACCGCCGCCGATGTCGACAAGGCGGTCGCCGCGGCGCGCGCGGCCTTCCCCGCCTGGTCGCAATCGAGCATCGAGGAACGCGCCGCGATCCTCGAAAAGATCATCGCCGGGATGAAGGCCCGTCTCCCCGAACTCGCCGCCGCGACCAGCCGCGAAATGGGCGCGCCGATCTCCTTCGCGCAAATGGCGCAGGTGCCGGCCGGTCTCGGCCATTTCATCGGCACGCTCGCCGCGCTGCGCGAATTCAGCTTCTCCGAGACGGTCGGCAGCGCGCGCGGCGTGCACGAGCCGGTCGGCGTGGTGGCGATGATCACCCCGTGGAACTGGCCGCTCAACCAGATCTGCGCCAAGGTCGCCCCGGCGCTTGCCGCGGGCAATACGATGATCCTCAAGCCCTCCGAGGAAGCGCCCTCCAACGCGATGATCTTCGCCGAGATCCTTGACGAGGCCGGGGTCCCGCCGGGGGTGTTCAACCTCGTCAACGGCGACGGGCCGGGGGTCGGCGCGGCGCTGTCGGCGCACAAGGGCGTCGACATGGTGAGCTTCACCGGCTCGACCCGCGCCGGGGTCGCGGTCGCCACTGCCGCCGCCGCGACGGTCAAGCGCGTCCACCAGGAACTCGGCGGCAAGGCGCCGAACCTCGTGCTCGAAGGCGCCAAGCTGGAGGAAGTTCTGCCGCCGACGCTCGCCGGGGTGATCGCCAATACCGGGCAGAGCTGCATCGCCCCCACCCGGCTGCTCGTCCACAAGAGCCAGGCCGAGGCCGCGACCGAGGTGGTCAAGGCGATCATGGACGCGACCGTGGTCGGCAACCCCGAGGATCAGGGCGCGCATATCGGCCCGGTGGTCAACAAGGCGCAGTTCGAGAAGATCCAGTCGCTGATCCAGTCCGCGCTCGACGAGGGCGCACGGCTGGTGACCGGCGGCACGGGGCGGCCGGACGGGCGCAACGCCGGCTATTTCATCAAGCCCACCGTGCTCGCCGACGTGACCCCGGAAATGCGCATCTATCGCGAGGAAACCTTCGGTCCGGTCGCGACGATCACCACCTATGACGATCGCGATCAGGCGGTCGAGATGGCCAACGACACCGATTACGGCCTGTCCGCGACGATCTCGGGCGATCCGGCCGAGGCGGCGAAGATCGCGGGCAAGCTGCGCGCCGGGCTGGTCACGATCAACAGCTGGGGGCCGACCCCGGGCACCGCGTTCGGCGGGTTCAAGCAATCGGGCAACGGCCGCGAGGGCGGCAAATACGGTCTCACCGACTTCATGGAAATCAAGACGATCGTCGGCGAACCTGCCTGATCCTTCTCCTCTCACGGGGCGCCGACCAGCAGGCCGGCGCCCCTTTTGCTATCCGAAAGGCACCTCCCGCATGATCTTCTCGGTGATCTATCCCAATCACGACGGCGCGAAATTCGACCGCGCTTATTATCGCGACCATCACGCCCCGCTGGTCTGCGAGGTGTGGAACCCCGATCGCTTCGAACTGATCGAGGGGCAGGCAATGGACGGCGCCGCGGCACCCTATGCGCTGATCGCGCATTTCCATTTCGCCTCGCCCGAAGCGTTCGCCGCCGCAATGGCCAACCCGCGTCGCGGCGAATTGGCCGAGGACGTCGCCAAGTTCACCGATATCGTCCCGCAGCTGATGGTCGGGCGGGCTCTGGCGTAAATCCCTTCTTTCTCCCCTCCCTGGTGAAGGGAGGGGCTGGGGGGGGTATGAGGCGGTTGCTTCGGTATCCTCGCAGGCCAACCCTCCCTCCGCCCCCTCCCTTGTGCAAGGGAGGGGAGAAGGTGACGCCCCTCAATAATCCTTCGAAATCCTCACGTTGGCGCTTTGCCGCCCCAGCGTCGAGATTGTCGAGAGCAGCGACAGCCAGCGCGTCACCTGATATTCGATCCGGGTCGCTGAATAGCCCTGCCCGTCGGTGATGATCTCCGCATAGAGTTTCCGCGTCACATATTTGCCCGCCGCGATCGAGGTCTGCTGCCCGGTCTGCGGATCGGCGGGGAGGATGCGCAGCCGATCGAGCCCCGCCGCGCGGCGCACCGCGTTGATCGGATTGAGCCCGCCGCTGCCGTCCTTCAACGCCGCCACCGCCGCCGCAAGCTGCAGCGCCTCGGGCGCCGACAAATGGGTGATCGAGGTGCCGAACAACAGCCGCGAGAGCAATTCGTCCTGCGGCAAGGCGGGCACGCTGGTGAAGGAAATCTCCGGCTTGAGCGCCGCACCGGTCACGCGGATCGTCGCGTTGAGGTTGGTCGAATCCGCATTGGCCTCGATATCGAGCGACGGATTGGCCGGCACCTCGCCGCCGAAGCGGATCACCCCGCGCGACAGCTGGAACTCGCGACCGGCGAATTCGTAATTGCCGCGCACCAGATCGGCGCGCCCGGTGATCGCCGGATTGTCCGGCGCGCCGCCGATCTTCAGATCCGCCGACCATTCGCTCGAAAGCCCGAGCCCGCTGACGCTGAGCTGGTTCGGCGCGCGCGCACGGACATCGAGCCGCCATGGCGTCGCGCGCACTTCCTCCTCCTCGCCGCCGCCGGGGAGATTGATCTCGCGGACCTTGAGCGGCGGCACCGCGCTCGCCGCGGTCGCCTGCCCGAGCCGGTAGCGGCTGCGATCGAGCGTCACGTCGCCCGAGATCACCCCGCCCGAACCGCCCGACCGCAATCTCAGCGGCCCGGAAACGGTCGCCCCGATATCGTCGCGGTTGATCAGTACGGCGTGGGTGGCTTGTAGCGAGAGATCGAGACCGATCCCCGCCTCGGCCGAGAAATCGAATTGCCCCGTGCCGGTGACGCGCCCGCCCTTGCCGGCGTCGGCGGCGAAGTGACCGATCTGGAGCCGCGACCCCTGAAACACTCCCGAGGCCTGCACATTGGTCAGCACCGTCCCGGTCGTCGCGCTTTCGATCCGCGCATCGTCGGCGCGGAACATGCCGCGGATCGACGGATCGGCGACGCGCCCCGTCACATCGGCGCCGATCGCCACCGGGCCGGACAGCGCCAACATCTCCGCGCCGGTCAGCCGCCACAAGGTGTCCGCCGGGCCGTTGTAGCGCAATTGCGCGAACAGCCCCGCCCCCATCAGCCGATCGGCGATATCACCCCTGCCGAGCGGCGAGAGCAACGCCTGCGCGCGCCCGATCGTCTGCCCGCCCGACGAGGCCACCGCGCGGATTCCGGCGCGATCGGCCGAGAGCACGCCCGCGATCCCGATGTCGATCGGCCGCGAGGAGGCGAGCAGCCCCGAACGGGTCAGCCCGCGCACCGTCAGATCGACGCGCCCGGTCGGCGCGCCGCCGTCGCGCGACTGATAGCTCAGCGTCCCCGATGCGCTGCCGCCCAGCGCGAGCCCGGGATAAGCGATGTCGAGGATCGACAGCGGCATCTTCGTCACGGTCGCATCGAGCGCCGCGGCGGCGTCGCCGAACCGCCCCGAGAGTTTCGCCTCGCCCCCCGCGAAGGTCAGCTCGGTCGGCGCGAGCCGCCACATATCGCCGTCGCGAGTGATCACCGCCGGCGCGGCGAGCTTGAGCGGGCGGCGCTCGATCGTGCCCTCGGCGGTGACGCGATAGCTGTCCGGGGCCACCGCGATCACGCTCTGGATCGCATAGCTGCGCCCGCGCGTGCCCGCGATCTGCGCGCGGATCTCGCCGCTGTCGCCGTTGAGCTTCGCGCTCCCCGCGAAGCGCGCGATCGATAGCCCGCCCCGCGCCAGCCCCGCACCCTTGACGCTCGCCTCGATCGCGGTGCCCGCGGGATCGAGCAGCGCGACGAGATCGACATGCGCCTGCCGCACCGTCACGCGATTGCCGAGCCGCGCACGATCGGCATCGAGATGCGCCTCGATCCGCTGCACCGCGCCGACCGGGCGGAACAGCAATTCGCCCGACAGCCCCCCGCCGGCCAGCGCCAGCCGCCCGGCGAACCCGCCGGTGACGATATCGAGCGTGCCGGTCGCGCGCGTGCCGCTGACGTCGATATGCGCGAAGGCGATCTGCGCATTGCCGTTCGACGGCAGCAGGATATCCCCCGCCGCCTCGAACGGCCCGAGCCGCGACCCACCCGCGGCGGTGAAGGCGAACCCCTGTTTGCTCGGCGCGAGATGCGCGCGCACATCGGCGAGCCCCATCGCCGCATTGGGCGCGGCGAGCACCAGATCGATCGTCGGGCGGTCGATCTGCCCGTCGAGCTTGAGCGTCAGCGCGCCATAGGTCGATTGCCGCGCGCGCCCCTCGAAATGGAAGCTGCCGTCGCGGCGGCGCAAGCCGGTGCCGACCAGCCGGATCGCCGGCCCGGTGAGGACGAGGTTGGTGAAATGCATCACCCCGTCGGGGGTCCGTTCGAGCGCGGTGGCGATCCGCGGCAGCCCCCCGGCGAGGCTGCGGAAAAAGGCGTTGTCGAGCCGCACGACCCGCGCGGCGCCTTGCCCGACGACGCGCGTACCGTGCCCGCCCGGCCCCGGCACGACGCGCAACGTGGAGGTGACGTCGACCACCCCCAGCCCGGGGATCAGATAGCGCCCGAGCGCGCCGTTGACGCCGAGCTGATAATCGCCGGTCAAAAGATCGAGCGTCAGATTGACCCGCCCCGTCAGTTTATCCGATTTCACGCGGAGATCGTCGCCGGTGATCAGCCGGCTGGTAATGCGCAGCACCCCATCGACGGTCAGGTTGCGCAGGATACCGCCCGCGACATCGCCGACCCCGGTCACGCGCGCCGCGGTGAAGCGCACCGGCAGGACGATCGGCGATTTGGAGAGCCGCCCCTTGCCCGCTGCCCACGCCTGTTCGAACCCGGTCTCGTCGAAGGCGAAGCGCGGCGCGCTGAGCCGATAGTCGAACGCGGCGGTGGCGAAGGCGCCGTCGAGCACCGCACGCAGCTCGACATCGCGCCCGGTCATATTGGGGAAGAGCGCGGCGGGTTTGAGCAATCGCGCGCGGATTCGGACGTTGCGGAACGAACTGATGCCGAGATCGATCGTCCCGGTCGTCTCGACCGCGAGCGCCGCCGAGCGCAGATCGAGATTGCCGGCGAGCCGCCGGTTGGCGAGCGTCGCCGCACCGTTGACCGTGACGCGCGGTGCGGTCAGCCGCGCGAGCTTGCCGTCCGTCACCGCCGAGGGGACCAGATCGCCGCTCAGCGTATAGCTTCCGCGCCGGTTGCCGAGCGCGAGATCGATCACCCGCGTGTCGCCCGCGATGCCGAGCGCGCGCCCGTCCCAGCGGGTCCAGCTCCCCGTGCCGCCGACCTCGAGCCGCAGCGGCTTGCGCACCCCGGCGAGCCGCGCCAGCACCCCGTCCTTGCCGCCCTGCGCGCGCACCGCGATATCGAAACGGTCGCGATCGGGCTCCGCATCGATCCGCAGCCGCAGGTCGTCGCTGCCCTGCACCACCGCGGCCAGATCGACCAAGGCGCGGCCGGCGTGGATATCCGCCCTGCCGCGGATCCGCCCGTAGCGCGGCACCCCGGTGACGCGGCGGTCGACGATCAGCCGGTCGACCGCGAGCCGCCCGATATGGATATCGAAATCGGGCAACAGCGGCCCGGCATTGGCGCTCGGCCGGGTGCGCGGCCATTTGGCGAAGGTCGCGACGGGCACGTCGAGCGCAGTGATGTCGAGCCGGTTGGCGAACCAGCGCAGCGGCGCCCAATCGAGCCGCGCGACCGGCGCCGACAAGACCAGGCCGTCGAGATCATAGACGCGCACGTCGCGCAGCGTCGCGCGGGTGTAGAGCGAGCCGTCGATCCGCCCGACCGAGAAGCGCAGCCCGCTCGGGGTGCGCACCCCGGCGATGCGATCGGCAACCCAGCGGTGGCCGATATCGGTATCGACGATCAGCACCGCCGCGGCGAAAATCGCCACCAGCGCCGCAACCAGCCCGGCGATCCATTTCGCCACCCGCCTCAAAACGCCTGCCCCAGCGAGACATAGACCGCGAGGCGCGAATCGCCCTTTTGCGGGTTGATCGGGGTGCCGAGATCGATGCGGATCGGGCCGAAATTGGAATAATAGCGCACGCCCAGCCCGGCGCCGTAGCGCAGCCCGGAGAATTTGGGCATCGGCGAAGTATAGATATTGCCGCCGTCGAAGAACGGCACCACGCCGAAATTGCCCCACACCTTGACGCGCGTTTCGATCGAGAATTCGGTCAGGCTGCGCCCGCCGATCGGATCGTTATTGGGATCGCGCGGACCGATCGCCTGATAGCCATAGCCGCGCACCGACGCGCCGCCCCCGGCATAGAAGCGCCGCGACGGCGCGATCGCGTCGCGCGGCGCGCCGACGATCGTCCCCAGCCGCACCCGGCCGGCGAGCACGACGCGATCGCCGAGCGGGGTATAGGCGCTGGCGTCGATCTGGGTCCGCGCATAAGCGAAGGCCTTGCCGAGCAGCGACAATTCGGGGCTGAGCCGCCCGCCGAGGCGGAACCCGCGGGTCGGGTTGAGCAGGTCGTCCGACCCGTCATAGGTCAGCGACAGCGGCAGCGCGGCGATATAATAGGTCCGCCGCCGCGGCTGCCCGGTCGAGGCGATCACATCGCGCTCGTCGGAACTGACCAGCTCGCCGCCGAGCGACCACACCCACGCCTTCTGGAAGAAGATATTGGTCTGCCGCTCGAGCGAGCCGGAGAGCGAGAAGGTATTCGCGGTATAGGCCAGCCGCTCGGTATGCGAGATCGCGACCTGCGCGGTCAGCACACGATCGCGCCCTTTGAAATTGTTGCGGCGGAAGGTGAATTGCGCGAGCTGCTCCTGCGTGCCGAGCACCCCGCGCAAGGTGATCGCGCCTTCGGGCTGGAAGAAGTTGCGATGCGTCCAGCTCGCTTCGGCACGCGCGCCTTCGCCGGTGCCATAGCCCAGTTCGCCCGCGATCGTGCGCGGCGGCGCGGGCTGGAGCGCGACGTCGATGTCCACCGTATCGGGGGTCGCGCCCTCGACCGGCTTGACCGTCGCGCTCGAGACCAGCCCGGTCTGGATCAGCGCGCGGCGCAGATCGTCGAGCGCCGGCGCATAATAGGGCTTGCCGGGGGAGAAGCGCGCGATTTCCTGGACATGCTTGGCGTCGAACACATGATTGTTGGCATTGACGCGGATTTCGCCGAAGCGCCGCACCCGGCCGGGATCGATCGTCAGATCGAGCACCGCCTCCTTCGCCGCGCGATCGACCGTCACCGCGGGCTCGCCGATCGTCGCGAAGGGGAAGCCCTGTTTGCCGACCTCATCGACCAGCCGCGCCTGCCCCGCGGCGATCGTATCGGCGTTGACCGGATCGTTGGGCTTGACCCCGAAGGCGTCGGTCAGCGCCTTCGCCTTGTCGCCCGCGGCGGCGACGCCGTCGATCGTCACCCCGGTCAGGCGATAGAGCTGCCCCGGATCGGCGGCGAGCACCACCACCGGCTTGCCCGCCTCGGTCTCGACGCGGGTGCGCACCCGTGCGTCATAATAGCCCTCGGCGCGCAGCAAGGTGACGAGCAAGGTCGAATCCTCGCGCGCGCGACGATCGAGCTGTGCGGCATTGGCGGGCTCGCCGTCATGCTGGTCGAGCACCGACAATTCGGCGAAGCGCTGGCGCAGCAGCGGGCTCGCCACCGCATCGATCCCGTCGATGCGATAACGGTAGCGCGTTTCGGCATTGACGTCGGCCTGCCCGGCCTCGCTCTCCGGCGGCAGCTTCGACAGATCGGGCCAGGCGACCCCGATATCGGGCATCGGCGCTAGCGGCGCATTGGGATCGAGCATGTCGCTGCCGGCCGGGGCGGGCTGCTGCGGGACGGGCGCGGGCGGCGGCGCGGGCGCGGCGGATCGCTGCTGCGCCGCGGCGGGCGGCACGGCGAGGATCGCGACCAATAATGCGGCGCCTCGCCGGATCATCAGGCGGTGATAGCGTGACGCGGCGGTTAACGAAATGGGGCTGCGAACGGCTCTGCGATCAATTGACATCCGGCCTGCACGGCGGCCGCCAGCCTTCGATCGTCGTGCCGGGTCTGACCCGGCATGACGAGGAACGAACGGCAATCAGTGGATCGTGCCGATCGCGCGATCGGCGGCGAGCCACGCCACCAGCCGCTCGATCTGCCGCCAGTGGCAGAAATGGAGGTGGTTGCCGACGTCGCGGCTGCGGTCGGCGCGCATCGCGGCCTCGTCCTCGGCGCCGGCGCCAAAGCCACGGATCAGCATTTCGGCATCGGCGAGCACGGCGCGGCCGGCGACAAAGGGAGGATAAGGCATGGAGGGGCGGCGATAGCGGCAAGGTGCCTAAGACGCGGTTCGGGAATTAGGTTTCCAAAGCATTGTCGCGCGCAACCCGCTGGCGTCGCGCGTCGAGCCGTGGCAAGGCGCGCGGCGATGCCCGACCAGCCTTCCAAACCCTCCGCCGCGGGCGGTTTCCTTATCGCCGCCGGCGTGCTGGGCGGCGCGATCCTCGGCTTCGCCGCCGGCCAGCCGACGATCGGGGTGCTGATCGGGCTGACGGTGACCGTCGCGATCTCGGTCGCGATGTGGTGGCGCGAGCGGGGGTAAGGGGAAAGCCCCGCCATCGACATACGGGGGGCCCCCGGCGAGCGGCCGGCGACCAAATTGCCTGATGACGGCTCCCTACAATACGCCGGTCGGTCGATCGGTTACATTACCCCCGCACCTATCCGGGGAGGAAAGCGATGACCACGATCGCCGCGCGGCGCGCAATGCGCGCCGGGGAGACCAGCCAAGCATTCTACGTGTGGATTTCGCTGGCGATGGCCGCGGTGTTCGTCGGGGGGCTTTCGCACCCCACGCCCTGGGATTTTATCGACACGCCCCCGCTGCCGATGCTGCTGCACGTTCATGGTGCGATCTTCACCTTGTGGGTCTTTCTGTTCGTCGCGCAACCGGCATTGATCGCTCGAGGGTCGGTCCGACTGCACCGGCGAGTCGGCTGGATCGGGCTGGGTCTCGCCGTGGCGATGGTCGCGATGGGCGTGGCGGCAACGCTTTTCGCCATTCGAAATCGCCTGATTCCGCCGTTTTTTCCTCCAACCGTGTTCATGGTGATGAACCTCATCGGCATTCTCACCTTCGGAGGTTTGGTCACGGCGGGTCTGGTCATGCGCCGGAAGCGGCAGTGGCATAAACGGCTGATGCTCTGCGCAACCATTTCGATTCTCGGCCCCGGGCTGGGGCGTCTCCTGCCGATGGCCTCCTTCGGCGCGGCGGCGCCGCTTGTCATGTTCGGCGCGATCTTGCTGTTCGGCGTGGTGGCGATGGCCGCCGATCTGATCGCGCGGGGGCGGATCCATCCGGCCTATTTCTGGGGCGTGGGCACGATTCTGGTGACGGAACTCGCGATCGGGCCGTTGGCGTTTTCGCCACCCGCAGCCGAACTGCTTCGCTTCATCCAGTCCGTCTGACCTGCATGTAGATTCGGGCTTTTGGGAACACACCTGCGCTTCGGATCGAAGCAACGGTCGATGAGGTCTTACATCCCCCGCAACAGCAGCTTCACCCGCCCGATCACCGCAATCTCCGCCACCGGCGCGGCGATCGTCGCATAGCCGGGATTGTCGCTGGCGATCGTCAGCGTCTCGCCCGCGCGCGTCACGCGCTTGACCAGCAGGTCGCCGTCGCGGCGCAGCACGAAGATCGCGCCGGTGCGCCCGACCCGCCGGTCGCCGCGGTCGACCACCAGCCGGTCGCCGTCGAGGACGGTCGGCGCCATCGACTCGCCCCGCGCGGTGATCACCGAGGCCTGTCGCGCCGCGACCCCCGCCGCGGCCAGCGTTTCCGCCGCGAAGCTTAGCGGGCGCAGCAGCCGCTCCGACCCCACGTCCGCCCCCGCGCCCGCCGCCGCCTCGACCGCCAGCCACGGCAGCTCGACCGTCGCGCCGGCCCCCGCCGGGCCGCCGAGCAGCGCTTCCTCGACGCCGAAGAAGGTCGCGAGCGCGCGCCGGTCGTCCTCCGCCAGCCGGCGCGGCGAGCCGCGGCCGACGAATTGCTGGAGATAGGCGACATTGCGCCCGAGCATCGCGGAGAGCGCGGCAAGGCTCACGCCGCGCGCCTCGGCCAGCCGCATCAGCGCCTCGCGGGGATCTTCAGCCATGCCGCATCCTAGTCGCAGGAAATTTCCTGGACAAGTTGGAAAATCTGTTAGAACAAATAGCGAACACTTTGGGAATCGGGAGGCGAGTCGCCATGTCGCTGTTGACCAAGATCGATTGCTTTTTGCGCCAGAGCGGGATGCCGCCGACGACCTTCGGCCGCCGCGCCGCGAACGATCCGCGGCTGGTGGGCGACATGCGGCTCGGGCGGGTGCCGGGGCCGGCGCTGACCGCGCGGGTCGAGGCGTTTATCGCGGGGGCGCAATGATGCGCGGGCCGGGTGCGGCGCGGCTGCTCGAACGCGCGCTGACCGCGGCGGCGTCGCGCGCCGGCGCGTCGATCGCGATCGGCGCCGCCCGCGCGACCGACTGGCAGAGCGCGACCTTCGCCGGGCAGCGCCACGAGATCACCGTTGAAGGCGAGACGGGACCGGCGCTCGATCGCTGGCTGGAAACGCTGGCGGAGGCCGATCTGCCGCTCGCCGGGCATCTCGTCGCGGATATCGCGGTCGCGGCGCTTGCGCGGAATGCGGCGCGGACCGCGTTCGTGATCGAGGCGCTGACCGTGGAGGAGAGCTAAGCTCCCCTCCGCCCGCCTAACTCCCCTCCCTTGTTCAAGGGAAAGGAGCAGAAGGAAGCAGGTTCAAATCCCGCCCGCCACCGTCGGATACCCCGCCGCCGCCAGCGCCACGGCAAGTTCGGCCATGCAGCGCTCGACCTGATCCGCATCGGGCGAGCGGATGACGAAATTGGCCCCGGTGCGCCCCTCGCGGAAGAAGGGATAGCTGCCGATCGCCACCCCTTCATGCGCGCGCTCGGCGGCGGCGAGCAGATCGGCGATCTCGCTCTCCGGCGCCCAGCTGCCGATCGTCCCGCTGACCACCGGGCGCCCGCCCTCGAGCGTCCCGGTCAACGCGTCGAGCATCCCCGCGGTGATGTGCGGCACCCCGGCCATGATGAACAGATTGCCGATGCGGATCCCGGGCGCGCCCGACATGCGGTTCTCGATCAGTTCGGCGCCTTCGGGCACCCGCGCCATCCGCAGCCGCGCCTCGGTCGCGCCGCCGCGGGTCGCATAATAACGTTCGAGCACCGCCACCGCGCCCGGGTGGTGCACCACCCCGACCCCCAAGGCCGCGGCGATCGCGTCGACGGTGATATCGTCATGCGTCGGGCCGATCCCGCCGGTGGTGAAGAGATAATCGTTGCGCACCCGCAGGGCGTTGACCGCCTCGACGATCGCCTCCTGCCGATCGGCGACGATGCGCACCTCGGCCAGCCGGATGCCCTGGACGTTGAGCCATTGCGCGATCTGCGCGACATTCTTGTCCTGCGTGCGCCCGGAAAGAATCTCGTCGCCGATGACGACGAGCGCGGCGGTCCAGATGCGTTCCTCTACCATGCGCCTCCCGCATAGCCTCGCCAATCGCGCTTCGCCACGCTATATCATTCGGCATGACCGAATATGTGACTGTAACCAGCGATGCGCCGCTCGGGCGCAACGGCGCGATCAAGCTGCACGGCCCCGACGCCTTCGAAGGGATGCGCCGCGCGGGCAAGCTCGCCGCCGAGACGCTCGACATGGTCGTGCCGCACATGGTGCCCGGGGTGTCGACCGCGGAGATCGACCGGCTGATCCACGATTTCATCCTCGCCAATGGCGGCGTGCCCGCGACGCTCGGCTATCGCGGCTATACGCACAGCTCGTGCATCTCGATCAATCATGTCGTCTGCCACGGGATTCCCAGCGACAAGGTTTTGAAATCAGGCGATATCGTCAATGTCGACGTGACCCCGATCCTCGACGGCTGGCACGGCGATTCGAGCCGCATGTATCTGATCGGCGACGTGCCGCTGAAGGCCAAGCGGCTGGTCGACGTGACCTATGAATGCCTGATGCTCGGGATCGAGCAGGCCAAGCCGGGCAATCATCTCGGCGACGTCGCCAATGCGATCCAGCGTTATGCCGAGACGCATCGCTACGGCGTGGTGCGCGATTTCTGCGGCCACGGGCTCGGCCGGCTGTTCCACGACGCGCCCGAGGTGATCCACGTCGGCCGCCCCGGCACCGGGCCAGAGCTCAAGCCCGGGATGATCTTCACGATCGAGCCGATGATCAACATCGGCCGCCCCGACGTGAAGCTGCTCGACGACGGCTGGACCGCGGTGACCCGCGACCGTTCGCTGTCGGCGCAGTTCGAACATTCGATCGGGATCACCGAGGACGGGTGCGAGATCTTCACGCTCTCGCCCAAGGGGCTCGACCGGCCGCCCTACGCATAAAACGCCGGCGGTCGCGCCGGCTTCTTTGTGCTCCCGCGAAGGCCCCCATCAAAGTATTACTTTGATGGGAACCCAAGGCGGAAGCCCAGACTGGGTCCCCGCCTTCGCGGGGACACAAGGGCGCTACCACAACGGCACTATAATGCTCCGATCCACCCCGGCGCAGGCCGGGGTCCAGTCGCGATCGGCCCTAGCCCACGCTGCCCTGGCACCCACCCAGCCGATAGACGTGGATCATCCCATCGGTGCGATATCGGTCCCCGCCGCCGTTGCGGTGCCAGCCGGGGGCGATGCGCGAGGATTGCGCGCCGATCAGCTGTGCGCCGCTCGCCTGGAGCAGCGCCCCCGCGGCATTGCGCTCGGCATCGACGTCGCGCCCGATATGATGCGTCACCTGCAGCGTGAACAGGCTCAGCCCGACCCCGCGGTCGAAGGTCGCCGCCGCCAGCCAGTCGCGCGGGCCGATCTGCCAGAAGCGGATATGGTGGCGCTTGTCGGCGCTGCGCCCGGCGTCGCGCTGGAATGCGAATTCCTGCATCCGATCGGCGACATAGAGCGGGCTGACCGGCGCCGTCGGATAGGGCCGCGCGAAGACCACGCTCGCCGCGATGCCGAGCGCCGAACGGAAATCGACCGGATCGCTCCCCGACCAGCCCGCGCGACGGAACGCGCAGTCGATCGCCGCGCGCTCGCCGATCAGCCGCAGATTGATCGGATCGCCCGGAATGTCCTGCGCGGTATAGGAAACGAGCTCGTCGCGCTTGCCGATCAATTTATGCTCGTGGCGGCTCCACAATCGCGGCAACCCGCCATAGGCCATCGCGAACCACAATGACGGCACGCCGAGCAGCACCAGCGCGGCGATCGTGCCCCAGCCCCACCGCCGCCGTGCGCGGTCGTCGGGCAGGATCGTGGACAGGCCGGCGCCGGGCATCGGCGAATGCTGCCGCGCTTTCAAGACGCTGACAATGGCTCTGCGCGACCGGGCGGCGCATCCGTACCCGGCTTTCTAAAGCGTGCCTTTAAGCAAGACGACTTACCCCCTTCCCTTCCTTTCAATCCTGCGCCACCATCACGCGAAAAGCGTAGGAGGGGCATATGCGGAAGGGATTCGCGCTGGCGCTGACGGCGATGCTGCTGGCGTCGTGCGGCGGCATCAAGCAGCAGGCGACGGGCGGCGACACCTCGGGGGTCGGCAAGGTCGACGGCGCGCTGCTCACCACCGGCGGCGACGGCAGCGACTGGGCGATGACCGGGTTCAACTATAAGGAACAGCGCTTCTCCCCGCTGACCCAGATCAACGACAGCAATGTCGGCCAGCTCGGGGTCGCCTGGTATGCCGACATGCCCGATGCGCGCGGGCAGGAAGCCACCCCGATCATCATCGACGGCAAATTGTTCGTCACCGGGCCGTGGTCCAAGGTCTATGCCTATGATGCGGTGACCGGGAAGCAATTGTGGACCTATGACCCCAAGGTCGATCCGCAAAAGGGCGTCCAGGCGTGTTGCGACGTCGTCAACCGCGGCGTCGCGGCGTGGAAGGGGCGGCTCTATCTCGGCACGCTCGACGGGCGGCTGATCGCGCTCGACGCCAAGACCGGCGCGGCGGATTGGTCGGTCCAGACCACCGACACGTCGAAGCCTTATACGATCACCGGCGCGCCGCGCGTGGTGAAGGATATGGTGCTGATCGGCAACGGCGGCGCCGAATTCGGCGTGCGCGGCTATGTCACCGCCTATGACGCAGCGACCGGCGCGAAGAAGTGGCGCTTCTACACCGTCCCCAACCCTGCGGGCGCCAAGGACGGCGAAGCCTCCGACGCGGCGATGCAGAAGGCCGCGCCGACCTGGTCCGCCAACGGCCAGTGGAAGCAATCCGGCGGCGGCGGCACCGTGTGGGATTCGATCGTCTACGATGCCGAGCTCGACCAGCTCTATCTCGGCGTCGGCAACGGCTCACCCTGGAACCACGGCCTCCGCTCGGAGGGACAGGGCGACAATCTGTTCCTCTCCTCGATCGTCGCCTTGAAGCCCGAGACCGGCGAATATCTGTGGCATTATCAGGAGACGCCGGCGGAAAGCTGGGATTTCACCGCGACCCAGCCGATCAACCTCGCGACGCTCAAGATCGACGGCAAGGACCGCAAGGTGCTGATGCAGGCGCCGAAGAACGGCTTCTTTTACGTGATCGACCGCACAGACGGCAAATTGATCAGCGCCGGCCAGTATATCCCGGGGGTCAATTGGGCGACCGGTTACGACATGAAGACCGGGCGGCCGATCGAGAATCCCGCGGCGCGCTTCTACAAGACGGGCAAGCCGTTCATCGCTTTGCCCTCGGCGATCGCGGCGCACAACTGGCAGCCGATGAGCTTCAACCCCAAGGCGGGGCTTGCCTATATCCCGGCGCAGATCGTCGCGGCGGGCTATATGGCGGGGAATGCGCCGCTCGATCAGACCAAGCCGATCGGGTTCAACGTCGGCGAGAATATGGACGCGCTGATGTATCCGCGCGACGCCAAGACGATCAAGGCGGCGACCGCCGGGGCGACCGGGCTGCTCGTCGCGTGGGACCCGGTGGCGAACAAGCCGAAATGGACGGTCAAATATCCGACGCCGTGGAACGGCGGGACGATGACCACCGCGGGCAATCTCGTCTTCCAGGGCACGTCATTGGGCGAGTTCCGCGCTTATGCCGCCGATAGCGGCAAGCAATTGCTGAGCTTTCCGGTCGGCACCGGGGTGATGGCCGGTGCAGCGACCTATATGGTCGGCGGCACGCAATATGTCGCGATCCTCACCGGGCGCGGCGGCGCGCTGCCGCTGTCGCTCGGCTATGCCTATGGCAAGGGGGCGGAGGTGCCCAATCATCCGCGGCTGATCGTGTTCAAGCTCGGCGGCAAAACCGAGCTCCCCGCGACCACCCCGCCCGACAACAGCCCGGTGACCTTGCCGGCGAACGCGGCCACACCCGAACAGGTGGCGCAGGGCCGCGCGCTGTTCGCGCGCTTCTGCCAGGTATGCCACGGCGCCTCGGCGGGCGGCGGCGGCGGGGTGACGCCCAATCTGCAACGCTCGGGCGCGCTCGGCAGCGCGGATGCGTGGAAGTCGATCGTGATCGACGGCGCGCTCAAGGATCAGGGGATGGTCAGCTTCGCCAAGGTGCTGACCCCCGATCAGGCGCAGCTCATCCGGCTCTATGTGATCGACGAGGCGCATTGGGCGCAGAAGAACCTCGGCTCGGGGAAATAAGCGCGCGCCTCCCTCTCCCCTCCCTTCAACGGGGAGGGGAGAGGGAGCGGCGACTGCCTCCAAATCCGGCACGCAACCCCACGATGCCCGATAAACGGGCAGCAATTATGCTGGCCCGCGCGCGAGTCGCCGCCTTGCCCTTCGTGCGCCCGACTGGCACGGTCGATGCAAGCCGTACGCATACGGTGTGAGTTCAACTGGGGGCGGGTAGTTTCGCGTGAAGAAGATCGAGGCGATCATCAAGCCGTTCAAGCTCGATGAGGTGAAGGAAGCGCTGCACGAAGTCGGCGTGTCCGGGATCACCGTCACCGAGGCAAAAGGGTTCGGACGGCAGAAGGGCCACACCGAATTGTATCGCGGCGCCGAATATGTCGTCGACTTCCTGCCCAAGGTGAAGCTGGAGGTCGTCGTCGAGGACGGGCTGGTCGAGCGCGTCGTCGAGGCGGTGGCGCAGGCGGCGCAGACCGGCCGGATCGGCGACGGCAAGATCTTCGTCATCCCCGTTGAAACCGCATTGCGCATCCGCACCGGAGAACGCGACGACGACGCGATCTGAGACGTCATCGACTTATGTGAAACCACTCCCGCCGGCGGCACCGCCCGGCGGCTATCAAGAGCGAAGGGCTTATTATCATGGCAGCGACGGCCAGCGACGTTCTGAAGCGCATCAAGGACGAGGAGATCGAATGGATCGACCTCCGCTTCACCGATCCCAAGGGCAAGTGGCAGCATCTGACGATGGTCGCCAGCATCCTGGGCGAGGATGAGCTGACCGACGGCCTGATGTTCGACGGCTCCTCGATCGAGGGCTGGAAGGCGATCAACGAGTCCGACATGATCCTGAAGCCGGATCTGGACGCGGTGTGGATCGATCCCTTCTCGGCCACCCCGATGCTGATCCTGGTCTGCGACATCGTCGAGCCCTCGACCGGCGAGCTCTATGCCCGCGACCCGCGCAGCACCGCGAAGCGCTCGGAAGCCTATCTCCAGTCGCTCGGCATCGGCGACACGGTATATGTCGGCCCCGAGGCCGAGTTCTTCATGTTCGACGACGTCCGCTTCGAGAACAGCTATTCGACCAGCTACTACGCGATCGACGACATCGAGCTGCCGGGCAATTCGGGCAAGGAATATGAGGCCGGCAATCTCGGCCACCGCCCGCGCGCCAAGGGCGGCTATTTCCCCGTCGCGCCGGTCGACTCGGCCGTCGACATCCGCGGCGAGATGGTCGCGACGATGCTCGAGATGGGCCTGCCCTGCGACAAGCATCACCACGAGGTCGCCGCGGCGCAGCACGAGCTGGGCCTGACCTATGGCACGCTGGTCCAGACCGCCGACCGCATGCAGATCTACAAATATGTC
>JAFIGU010000109.1 GCA_017849555.1 Sphingomonas sp.
ATCATCGACTGGCAGGATTTCGACGAGCTGAGCCGCGCCGTGCCGCTGCTCGCGCGCGTCTATCCGAATGGCGCGGGCGATGTGAACAATTTCCACGCCGCGGGCGGGATCGGCTATGTCGTGCGCGAACTGCTCGGCGCCGGACTGCTCCACGGCGATGTGCTCACGGTGGGCGGGTCAATGGCCGATTATTCGGGACAGCCGGTGCTGGTCGACGATGCGCTTCATTGGGAGGCCGCACCCGAGACGTCGCGCGACGACACGATGCTGCGTCCCGTTTCCGCGCCTTTTTCGTCCGACGGGGGCATGCGGCTGCTGTCGGGCAATCTCGGCCGCGCGATCATCAAGACGAGCGCGGTTGCCCCGGATCGCTGGACGATCGAAGCCCCGGCGCGCCTCTTCGACGATCAGGATCAGGTGCTCGCTGCATTCAAGGCGGGCGAACTCGACCGCGACTGCGTCGTCGTCGTGCGCTTCCAGGGGCCGCGCGCCAACGGCATGCCCGAACTCCACAAGCTCACCCCGGCGCTCGGCGTGCTGCAGGACCGCGGCTACCGCGTCGCGCTGCTCACCGACGGCCGCATGTCGGGGGCGAGCGGCAAGGTGCCTGCGGTGATCCACCTCTCGCCTGAGGCGCTGCCCGGCCCGGACGGGATCAGCGGCCCGCTCGCCTGTTTGCAGGACGGCGACATGGTGCGCGTCTGCGCGGTAAAGGGCGAGGTGACGGCGCTCGTTGATCCTGCTGAATGGGCCGCGCGGACGCCCGCCATCGCCCCGCCGCCCGCACTCGGCGTCGGGCGCGAGCTGTTCGCGCTGTTCCGTCACCACGCCGACGAAGCCGAAAAGGGCGGCTCGGCGATGTTGGCGGCGATGGAAACAGTCGTCTGAGTTGCAACCGTTCGCCCTGAGGAGCCGCTGAGCCCGTCGAAGCGGCATCTCGAAGGGCCTCGCCGGCGCTTCGAGACGCGACCGAGCCTTCGTCAAGCTCAGTCCCGGTCGCTCCTCAGCACGAACGGAAACATTTCAATACGCCGCATCGGCGCCGGTGAAGGAAACAGAATGACCGACAAGTCCATCGACCAGATCATGGCGCTAGCCCCCGTCATCCCGGTGATCGTCATCGACCGCGTCGAGGACGCCGTCCCGATGGCCGAAGCGCTCGTCGCGGGCGGTCTGCCGGTGCTTGAGGTGACGCTGCGTACCCCCGCCGCGCTTGCCGCGATCGCGGCGATGAAGGCGGTGCCGGGCGCGGTCGTCGGCGCTGGTACCGTCCTCGATCCCGCGATGCTGGCGAGCGCGATCCATGCGGGCGCCGAATTCATCGTTTCGCCGGGGCTGACCGACAATCTCGGCAAGGCGGCGGTCGCGAGCGGCATTCCCTTCCTTCCCGGCACGGCCAATGCCGGCGACATCATGCGCGGCATGGATCTTGGCCTCTCGCATTTCAAATTCTTCCCGGCCGCGACGAGCGGCGGCATCCCTGCGCTCAAGGCGCTCGCAGGACCGTTCGGACAGGCGCGCTTCTGCCCAACCGGCGGCATCACCGCCGCGACAGCACCCGAATGGCTCGCGCTGGACCCGGTGCTGTGCGTCGGCGGCAGCTGGGTCGTCCCCGCGGGGCCGCTCGATCCGGCCCGGATCGAGACGCTTGCGCGCGAGGCGTCGGCGCTCAAACCCTGATTGTCACCCCGGCGAAGGCCGGGGTCTCGCCGGTGCGCAACGATGCCGGGTTGAGATCCCGGCCTTCGCCGGGATGACGAAATTGGGACGGGCGCTCACTCTTTCGCGCCATTGATTAACCCCATTTTACCTGTCATCGTGCAGGGATAAGGCGGTACAGCCGCCAGTGGGGGAGATGCGCGTGCCAAGGCCGCAGCCGCATTTGGAAGAAGTTCTCGCGTCCGAACCCGGATCGCATATCGCCGCGCTCTTCGATTTCGACGGAACGATCATCGCCGGCTATTCGGCGACCGCGATGCTGCGCGAAAAGCTGCAGCGCCGCGAAATGTCGGTCGAGGAGATCGCCGAGACCGCCAATGTCATCGCGCAGCACAGCCTGGGCGCGATCGGCTTTTCGGGGCTGATGAGCGGCGCCGCCAAATTCATGAAGGGCGTCGAGGAGGAAAGCTTCGTCCAGTTCGGCGAAGAACTCTACAAAAAGCATATCGCCCGCAAAATCTACCCCGAGACGCGCGCGATCATCGAGGCGCATCAGGCCAAGGGGCATCGCGTCGCGATCATTTCATCGGCAACGATCTACCAGATCGAACCGACCGCGCGCGACCTCGGCATATCCGACATCAAATGCTCGGCCTATGAGATTGAGGATGGCGTGTTCACCGGCGACATCATCCGCCCGCTCTGCTTCGGCGAGGGCAAGGTGATCGCCGCTGAGGAGCTTGCCGCCGAATATGGCCTCGACCTCGATCAGAGCTATTTCTATTCGGACAGCGACGACGACATCGAACTGCTCGAACGCGTCGGCAAACCGCGGCCGCTCAATCCGAACATGAAA
>JAFIGU010000012.1 GCA_017849555.1 Sphingomonas sp.
ATCATGACTGGGTGGCCGGGAGGGGGAGCGGGCCGGTGCCGCCCCCAATCAAATGACTCAGGCCGACAGCTTCTTGCGGCCGCGCGCGCGGCGCGCCCGGATCACCGCACGACCGCCCACCGTCGCCATCCGCGCACGGAAGCCGTGACGGCGGGCGCGCACCAGGTTGCTCGGCTGAAAGGTCCGCTTCATCGTTCATTCCCGAATCTGAAAAACTAAAGGCCGTCACGTAAGGACGGCCCGAACGGGTCGCCGCATAGGCCAATGACGGGGCCAAGTCAACGCGAGTGCGCCCGTCGTTCCGCGCGGCGCTGGTCTTTGCCATTATCGTTCGCCTGGCTCTTGGCACGTGCATGGCGGCGCAACGCGCTCCGCCGCCGCATCGTGCGGTCGACGAGATGCCCGACGCGCGGCCAGCGGCGCTTGAGTCGCGCCCAGCGCACCTGTGCCCAGCGCGAGTTGCGCAGAATCAGCACCATCCCGCCTGCGAACAGAAAGACTCCACCCGGCCCGGGCAACGGCCCCATCACCGCCGCCCCGATCAGCAGCAGCACGCCGAGCGTGAGCTGGATGATACGCGAAACCGGGTGACGCTGAGACATAGGGAGCATTTGGGACAGCTCGTTGAGGATCGCAAGGCGAGGAAAGGATGGTTTCGGTTGGTGAACGAGCCAGTATGAATGATCGCTGAGGGGCGTGGTGGGGCCGAGCCGACCCGTCACCCCGGCCTTGTTGGGGGAGTGGCATGGCAGCAATCGTCGCGACGGTGGCGTATCTCGGGCTCGAGGCGCGCGGGGTGGAGGTGCAGGTGCAGCTCATCCCCGGGCTCCCCGCGTTCAACCTCGTCGGGCTGGCGGACAAGGCGGTCGCGGAAAGCCGCGAGCGGGTGCGCGGGGCGATCGCGGCGATGGGGCTGGCGTTGCCGCCCAAAAGGATCGCGGTGAACCTGTCGCCGGCCGACCTCCCCAAAGAAGGGTCGCATTTCGATCTGCCGATCGCGCTGGGGCTGCTCGCCGCAATGGGGGTGGTCGATGCCGAGGCGCTCGCCGATTATGTCGTGGTCGGCGAACTGGCGCTCGACGGGCGGCTCGCGCCGTCGCCGGGCGTGCTGCTTGCCGCGCTGCACGCCGCGGAGACGGGACGGGGGCTGATCTGCCCGGCGGCGCAGGGGGCGGAGGCGGCGTGGAGCGGATCGATCGAGGTGGTCGCCGCGCCCGACCTGATCGCGCTGATCAACCACTTGAAAGGCCGGCAATTGCTCGCCGCGCCGCCGCCCGGCGCGGTGGAGGAGGCGCACACCGGCCCCGATCTGGCGCAGGTGAAGGGGCAGGAGGTCGCGCGGCGCGCGCTGGAGATCGCGGCGGCCGGTGGGCATAATCTGCTGTTCGTCGGGCCGCCGGGGGCGGGGAAATCGCTGATGGCGGCGTGCCTGCCGGGGATCCTCCCGCCGCTCGACGCGAGCGAGGCGCTGGAGGTGAGCATGGTGCAATCGGTCGCCGGCACCTTGTCCGGCGGCCGGCTGACCCGCGTGCGGCCATTCCGTGCGCCCCACCACAGCGCGTCGATGGCGGCGCTGACCGGGGGCGGATTGCGGGTGAAGCCGGGAGAGGTGAGCCTTGCGCATCTCGGGGTGCTGTTCCTCGACGAATTGCCCGAATTCCAGCGGGCGGTGCTCGATTCGCTGCGCCAGCCGCTCGAATCGGGAACCGTGAGCGTCGCGCGCGCCAATGCGCATGTCACCTTTCCGGCGCGGGTGCAGCTCGTCGCCGCGATGAACCCGTGCCGCTGCGGGCATTTGGGGGACGCCGGCCTCGCGTGCGCGCGCGCGCCGCGATGCGCGGCGGACTATCAGGCCAAGGTCTCGGGGCCGTTGCTCGATCGGATCGATCTGCATGTCGAAGTGACAGCGCTGACCGCGATCGACCTCGTTTCGCCGAGGGCGGCGGAGAGCTCCGCCGAGGTGGCGGCGCGCGTCGCGGCGGCGCGCGCGGTGCAGGCCGCGCGCTATCGCGGCGAGGCCGCGCGGACCAATGCCGAGGCGGACGGCGCGGTGCTGGAGCAAAGCGCGACGCCCGACGAGGCGGGGCGCGCCTTGCTGGCGCAAGCGGCCGAGGCGATGCGGCTTTCGGCGCGAGGCTATACGCGGGTGTTGCGCGTGGCGCGGACGATCGCCGATCTTGCTGGCGCAGCGCAGGTGGGGCGGGGGCATATTGCCGAGGCGCTGAGCTACCGTCGGCAACCGCCGCGCAATTGAGCCCCTTCGTCATTCCCGCGAAGGCGGGAATCCATTGGCGCTGAGGGCGCGATTCTATCGTCAGACCTGTGTGAATGGATTCCCGCCTTCGCGGGAATGACGGGAAAAGGAATCGAGCGCATTGCCAGAGAAACGTCGAGGAACCCGATCCATGCAGATTCGCCCCGCCACCGCCGCCGACGCCCCCGCGATCTGGTCGATCATCCGCCCGACGATCCGCGCCGGCGAGACCTATACGCTCGATCGCGCGATGCCGGAGGCCGAGGCGCTGGCCTATTGGCTCGCGGCGGACAAGGACACGTTCGTCGTCGAGGATGAGACGGGCGCGCTGCTCGGCACCTATTATGTCCGCGCCAATCAGGCCGGGGGCGGGGCGCATGTCGCCAATTGCGGCTATATGACCGCCGCCGCAGCGACCGGCCGCGGCGTCGCGCGGGCGATGTGCGCGCATTCGATCGATCACGCCAAGGCGCGCGGCTATCGCGCGATCCAGTTCAATTTCGTCGTCAGCACCAACGAACGCGCGGTGCGATTGTGGGAATCGTTCGGCTTTGCGGTCGTCGGGCGGCTGCCGGGGGCGTTCGCGCACCCGACGCACGGCTTCGTCGACGCGCTGGTGATGTTCCGCACCCTCTGATCAGGCGGCGGTCACCGGCTTCCCGACATCGAGCTTCTCGCCGCGCGTCACGATCACCGTGTCGCCGAGCTTGACCGCCTCGAAGAGCTTCTTCGCAAAGGCGGTGGGCACGCCGATGCAGCCGTGGGTCATATAGCCGTCGCGCACCTCGCTGGCGTGGATCGAGATGCCGTCGTTGGTCAGCCGGAGCATATAGGGCATCGGCGCGTCGTAGATATTGGAGACGTGCGTCGCGTCCTTCTGGGTGATCGGATAGACCCCGGTCGGGGTCGGCTTGGCATCGGCGCCGTAGAGCACCGCCGCGGTGCCGATCTCATAGCCGTCGCGGAAGATGCTGATCACCTGCGCGGCGAGATCGACGGTGACGATCACCCGGCCCGTGCTGGGCGCGCCGGCTTCGTCCCAGTGGAACTCGCCCATATGCATCGCGCCCTTGATCGGAAGGACGCGCTTGATCGTATAGGCGGCAGACGCGGCTTCGTCTTGGTGCGGCAATTTCGTCACCGGCGGCACCACCCGCGAGACGAGGACGTGCGCCGGCACGGGCCGCGTCGCGGCGATCGTCACCGAGGTCGCCGCGCACATCGCGGCCACGCCGAGCGCAAGATAGGAGGGGTGGAGCATCCCGCCGCTCATAGCGCCCGAGACGTTGCCATTCCGCTACCGGCGCGTCACGCCCCGGCGTCGGTGAGCCGGGTGAGCTGGTCGCGCGTGAGCGTCAGCGTCGTCGCCGGCATCAGCTCGGCGAGCTGCGCCGCGCTGGTCGCGCTGGCGATCGGCGCGGTGACGCCGGGTTGCGCGATCAGCCAGGCGAGTGCGATCTGCGCCAGCGTCGCGCCGCTTTCCGCCGCGACCGCGTCCATCGCGTCGAGCACCTTGCGCCCCTTGCCCTCGAGCAATTCGCCCATCCGCCCGCCGCGCACGCTTTTGCCGAGATCGGCGGTGGTGCGATATTTGCCGGTGAGGAAGCCCGAGGCGAGCGCGTAATAAGGCACCACCCCGATATTGTGGGCGATGCAATAATCCTCCAGCTCGCCTTCGAACTTGTGGCGGCTGACGAGATTATATTCGGGCTGGAGCACCTGATAATGCGGCAGCCCGGCGGCCTTGGCCGCCTCGTTCGCCGACTGGAGCCGCGCGGCATGGAAGTTGGAGGCGCCGAGCACGCGCACCTTGCCCGCCGCGACCAATTTGCCGAACGCTTCGAGCGCGGCTTCCTGCGGCACCGCCTCATCGTCCTGGTGCGCGAAGTAAAGATCGATGCGATCGGTGCCAAGCCGGCGGAGCGAGGCCTCGCATGCCGCGGCGATCCGCGCCGGGGCGAGCTTCTCGCCGCCTTCGCCAGGAAGCATCCCGACCTTGGTGGCGATCAGCACCTTGTCGCGCTTGCCGCTGTTGCGCAGCCAATCGCCGATCATCGTCTCGGATTCGCCGCCCTGATGCCCCGGCACCCAGGCCGAATAGACATCGGCGGTGTCGATCATCGTCCCGCCCGCATCGACGAAGGCGTCGAGCACCGCGAAGCTCGCCGCGCGGTCTGCGGTCCAGCCGAAGACATTGCCGCCCAGCACGAGCGGGGTGATCTCAAGCTCGCTGGCGCCAAGACGACGTGTGCTCATTGTCCGTCCTCGTCCCCATCTTCGTCGTTGTGCAGTACGGCCGCCGCGCTGACGCTATTGGCGTCGAGCATCGCGGCCGCCTCGCTCAATTGCTGGTCATGATCGACGCTAGCATCCGGCAGCGTCGGTTGCGCGGAGCAGGCGGCGAGCAGCGCCAATAACGCGCCCGCCGCCGCCCGCCCGATCAATGGTTCTGGATCGCGTTGCCGGCATCCTTCAGCGCGCCGCCGGCGGCGTCGCGTGCCTTTTCGGCGCCGTGCTTGATCGTGTCGCCCGCCTTGTCGGCCTTGTTCTTTACCGCGTCGCCGGCATTGTCCATCGCCGCGCTGGCACCGTTGAGCGCCTGATCGGTGGCGGCCTGAACGTCGCCGACCGCGTTGCTGGCGGTCGCGCTGACATCGGCGCCGACCGCATTGGCGGCTTCGAGGCTCTGGTCCTGCGCATTCTTGCTGCACGCGCCGAGGCTGATGAGAGCGGCGGCCGCGACGGCGGTAATGGCGATACGCTTCATATCGAATCTCCCTTTTTGCCTGATGCCGGGCAGGCGGCATCGGGCGGCAAATTGGCGCAGCCGCGCCGGCTCCGCAACGATTTCATCGTTTTGGGGTGCGTTGACCTCATATAAAGATATCTTTATATCTTCATCTCGATGATCGATGCGCTCGAAATCTTCCGTGCTCTGGCCGATTCGTCGCGACTGCGCATCGTGCGTCTGCTGCGCACGATGGAGCTGTCGGTCGGCGAACTGGCGCAGGTGCTGGGGCAAAGCCAGCCGCGCGTGTCGCGGCATGTGAAAATCCTGTGCGACGCCGGGCTGGCCGAGCGGCGCAAAGAGGGAAGCTGGGTATTCGTCGCGCTCGGGCCGGCCGATGCGGTGGCGCCGGTCGCGGCGGCGCTCGACGGCTGGGATGCGGCCAGCCCCGATCGCCAGGCGGCGGCGGACGTCGCGCGGCTCGCCGCGGTGCGCGCCGATCGCGCGGCCTCCGCGGCGGCGTGGTTCGAGGCGAATGCCGGGCAGTGGGACGCGATCCGCTCGCTCCACATCGCCGAGGAGCAGGTCGAGGAAGCGATGCTCGCCGCGCTGGGCGACGCGCCGGTCGGACGACTGATCGATATCGGCACCGGCACCGGGCGGATGATCGAATTGTTCGCGCCGCGCGCGGAGACCGCTTTGGGGATCGACCGCAGCTCCGAGATGCTGCGGCTGGCGCGCGCCAAATTGGGCGAGCAGGGGCTCGCTAATGTCGAATTGCGCCAGGCCGATCTCTATGCGTTGCCGATGGGCGACGGCGAGGCCGACGTCGCGATCATCCACCACGTGCTGCATTTCGCGCAGCAGCCGGGGGCGGCGATCGCCGAGGCGGCGCGGGTGCTCGCGCCGGGCGGCCGGCTGCTGATCGCTGATTTCGCGCCGCACGATCGCGAGGAATTGCGCGCGCAGGATGCGCATACCCGGCTCGGCTTCTCCGACGCGCAGATCGAGCGGTGGTTCGCCGCGGCCGGGCTGACGCTGGCGCAGGTGGAGACGCTCGCCGGAGGCGAGCTGACGGTGAAATTGTGGCTCGGCGTCCGCCACGGCGCGGCCCTGAAAGAGGTAAAAGCGGCATGACCCTATCGCTCAACCAGCTGGAGGAGGCGCGCCGCGCGCTCGATGCGCCGCTCTATGCCGATGTCGCGGGCGACATCGACGTCAGCTTCGAATTCTTCCCGCCCAAGACGGAGAAGATGGAAGAGACCTTGTGGCAGTCGATCGGCACGCTCGCGCCGCTCGCGCCGCGCTTCGTCTCGGTGACCTATGGCGCCGGCGGCTCGACCCGCGAACGGACCCACGCCACCGTCGCGCGGATCGCGCGCGAGACAGCGATCCCCGCGGCGGCGCACCTCACCTGCGTCGAGGCGACGCGCGAGGAGATCGACGCGGTGGCGCGCGAATATTGGGCGGCCGGGGTGCGGCATATCGTCGCGCTGCGCGGCGACCCGCCGGTGGCAGGCGAGCGTTATAGCGCGTGGCCGGGCGGTTATGAGAATGCCGCGGCGCTGGTCGCCGGGTTGCGCCGGTTGCATCCGTTCGAGCTGTCGGTCGCCGCCTATCCCGAGAGCCACCCGGATTCGCCCGATGCGGCGGCCGATCTCGACAATCTCAAGCGCAAGATCGACGCCGGGGCGACCCGCGCGATCACGCAATTCTTCTTCGAGCCCGAAACCTTCTTCCGCTATCGCGATCGCGTCGCCGCGGCGGGGATCGCGGCGGAGATCGTGCCGGGGATCATGCCGGTCTCCAATTTCGCCGCGGTCCAGCGGATGAGCGCGATGTGCGGCACCGCGGTGCCGGCGTGGATGGGGCGTGTGTTCGCCGGGCTCGACGATCTGCCCGATGCGCGCCAGCTCGTCGCCGCGACGCTCGCCGCCGAATTGTGCCGCAAGCTCTACGCCGGCGGGGTGAAGCAATTCCATTTCTACACGTTGAACCGCGCTGAACTGTCCTTCGCGATCTGCCACCTGCTCGGTGTGCGCGCCAAGATCGGTGCGCAAGCGGCTGCGGCGTAATGCTTAATTTTTTCCCTCGTCATTCCCGCGAAGGCGGGAATCCATTCACGCCGGGGGTGCGGCTCGAGTCGATGGACCAGCCAGAATGGATCCCCGCCTTCGCCGGGATGACGAAGCGGGCAGTTCGTAGCGGGTCTGAGGATTTATCATGAGTGTACGTGACGCGTTCAATGCCGAGGCGGCCAAGCGCATCCTGATCACCGACGGCGCGTTCGGCACCGAGATCCAGGGCTGGAAGCTCGCCGAGGCGGACTATGCCGGCGATCTCGGGCTGGCGCGCGATCAGAAGGGCAATAACGACATCCTGGCGCTGACCAAGCCCGAGGTGCCCGAATCGATCCACCGCGCCTATTTCGAGGCGGGGGCGGATATCGCCGAGACCAATACCTTCTCCGCCAACCGCATCAGCCAGGCCGATTATGCCGCCGAGCATCTGGTGCGCGAGATCAATGTCGAGAGCGCCAAGCTCGCGCGGCGCGTGGCGGACGAATTTGCCGCGAAGGACGGCCGCCCGCGCTTCGTCGCGGGGGCGATCGGGCCGACCAACAAGACGCTGTCGCTCAGCCCCGACGTCAACGATCCCGGCTATCGCGAGATCGATTTCGATTATCTCAAGGATGTTTACCGCGAGCAGATCGACGCGCTGGTCGAGGGCGGGGTCGATTTCGTGCTGATCGAGACGGTGTTCGATACATTGAACGCCAAGGCCGGGGTGATGGCCGCGATCGAGGCGGGCGAGGCGCTGGGGCGCGATCTGCCGATCATGCTGTCGATGACGCTGACCGACCTTTCGGGGCGCAACCTCTCCGGCCATACGGTCGAGGCGTTCTGGCATGCCGTGCGCCACGCGCGGCCGCTGACGATCGGGCTCAACTGCTCGTTCGGCGCGGAGCAATTGCGGCCGCACGTCAAGGTGTTAAGCGAAATAGCTGACACGCTGATCATGGTTTATCCCAATGCCGGGCTGCCCAACGAACTGGGCGCCTATGACGAGGCGCCCGCGACCACCGCGGGGCTGGTCGGCGAATGGGCGGTGGCGGGACAGGTCAATGTGCTCGGCGGCTGCTGCGGCTCGACCCCGGCGCATATCAAGGCGATCGCCGACGGGGTGAAGGGGCTCGCGCCGCGTGCGCTGCCGACCCCGCCGGTGCGCACTCGGCTCGCCGGGCTGGAGCCGTTCACGATGGCGGGTTGATACCGACCATCGTTCGCCCTGACCCCGGATCAAGTCCGGGGGAAGGGCTGTACTTCTTGGCCAGAAGGGCAGGGCTTCGACAAGCTCAGCCCGAACGGAAATGAATCGATCGCTATGACTGCTACCCCCTCTTCCACCTCCTTCGTCAACGTCGGCGAGCGCACCAATGTCACCGGATCGGCGGCGTTCAAGAAGCTGATCATGGCGGGCGATTATACCCGCGCGGTCGAGGTCGCGCGGCAGCAGGTCGAGAATGGCGCGCAGGTGATCGACGTCAACATGGACGAAGGCCTGCTCGATGCGGTCGAGGCGATGACCACCTTCCTCAAGCTGATCGCCGCCGAGCCCGATATCGCGCGCGTCCCGATCATGATCGACAGCTCGAAATGGGAGGTGATCGAGGCCGGGCTGAAATGCGTCTCGGGCAAGCCGATCGTCAATTCGATCAGCATGAAGGAGGGCGTCGAGCCGTTCCTGGCCTATGCGCGCAAATGCATGGCCTATGGCGCGGCGGTGGTCGTCATGGCGTTCGACGAGACCGGGCAGGCCGATACCCAGGCGCGGAAGATCGAGATTTGCGAGCGCGCGTACAAGCTGCTCACCGGGATCGGCTTTCCGCCCGAGGATATCATCTTCGATCCCAATGTCTTCGCGGTCGCGACCGGGATCGAGGAGCATAATAATTACGGCGTCGACTTCATCGAGGCGACGCGCGAGATCAAGGCGCGCTGCCCGCATGTCCATATCTCGGGTGGGCTGTCGAACCTCAGCTTCTCGTTCCGCGGCAACGAGCCGGTGCGCCGCGCGATGCATTCGGTGTTCCTCTATCATGCGATCCCCGCGGGGATGGACATGGCGATCGTCAACGCCGGACAGCTCGACGTTTACGATACGATAGACCCCGAACTTCGCACCGCATGTGAAGATGTCGTGCTCAACCGCGACCCCGAGGCGGGCGAGCGGCTGGTCGCGCTGGCGGAGAAGTTCCGCGGCAATGATGCGGCGGCGGAGAAAGCGGCCGAGGAATGGCGCGGCTGGCCGGTCGGCAAGCGGCTGGAACATGCGCTGGTCAAGGGGATCGACGCGCATATCGTCGCCGATACCGAGGAGGCGCGGCTGTCGCTGCCGCGCCCGATCGAGGTGATCGAAGGCCCGCTGATGGACGGGATGAACGTCGTCGGCGACCTGTTCGGCGCGGGCAAGATGTTCCTGCCGCAAGTCGTGAAGTCGGCGCGCGTGATGAAGAAGGCGGTCGCGCACCTCCTGCCGTTCATCGAGGCGGAAAAGGAGGCCGGCGCCAAGGCCAAGGGCCGGATCGTGATGGCGACGGTGAAGGGCGACGTCCACGATATCGGCAAGAACATCGTCGGGGTCGTGTTGCAGTGCAACGGCTTCGAGGTGGTCGATCTCGGCGTGATGGTGCCGTGGTCGACGATCCTCGCCGCGGCGAACGAGAATGACGCCGATATGATCGGGCTTTCCGGCCTGATCACCCCGAGCCTCGACGAGATGGTGACGGTCGGCGAGGAGATGGAACGCGCGGGCATGAAGATGCCGCTGCTGATCGGCGGCGCGACCACCTCCAAGGTCCATACCGCGCTGCGCATCGCGCCGGCCTATTCGGGACCGGTGGTGCATGTGCTCGACGCCAGCCGCGCGGTCGGCGTCGCCACGACGCTGGTCAGCGATACCCAGCGCGACGATTATGTCGTCAAGGTCGCGGAGGAATATGCCGCGGTGCGCCGTGCGCGCGAGGGCAAGGGGCAGAACGAGCTGCTCCCGCTCGCCAAGGCGCGCGCCAACGGCTTCGTCGCGGATATGGCGCTCAAGCCGCCCGCGCCGCTGCAGCCGGGCATTCACGCGTTTCGCGACTGGGATCTCGCCTCGCTGCGCGATTATATCGACTGGACGCCGTTCTTCCGCGCGTGGGAGCTGGCCGGGGTGTTCCCGGCGATCCTCGATGATGCGGTGGTCGGCGAAAGCGCGCGCTCGCTGTACGACGATGCGCAGAAGATGCTCGATCGCATCGTCGCCGAGAAATGGCTCACCGCGCGCGCCGTCGTCGGGCTGTGGCCGTGCGCGCGGCACGAGGACGATGTGATCGTCGACCTTAAGGGCGATTTCAACGCCGAGGAATTGAAGGGGCTCGACCTGCTCGATCTGGTCCAGGGGACCGACGTGGTGCGGCTCCCCTTCCTGCGCCAGCAGATCGTCAAGCGCGAGGGGCGGGCGAATATGTGCCTCGCCGATTTCGTCGATCCCAAGGGCGACTGGATCGGCGGGTTCGCGGTGTCGATCCACGGCATCGAGCCGCATCTCGCGCGGTTCAAGGCGGCGATCGACGATTATTCGGATATCCTGTTGAAGGCGCTGGCGGATCGTCTCGCCGAAGCGATGGCGGAGGCGCTCCACCAGCATGTCCGCACGACCCTGTGGGGCTATGCCCCCGACGAGCAGCTCGATAACGAGGCGCTGATCCGCGAGAAATATCGCGGCATCCGCCCCGCGCCGGGCTATCCGGCCTGCCCCGAGCATAGCCTCAAATCGACCTTGTTCGAGATGCTCGACGCGCATCACGCCACGGGGATCAGCCTGACCGAGAGCTTCGCGATGCTGCCGACCGCGGCGGTTTCGGGTTTCTACTTCGGCCACCCGCAGGCGGAATATTTCGGTGTCGCGCGGATCGGCGAGGATCAGGTGAGCGATTATGCCGCGCGGCGCGGGGTCGATCTGGAGCGCGCGAAGCGGTTGCTGCGGCCGAATCTGGATTGAGGATTTCGCGCATTACCTCTCCCCGTTCGCCCCTGAGCTTGTCGAAGCCGTGTAACTTTTCTTCCGGCGAAGAAAGTACAGCCCTTCGACAAGCTCAGGGCGAACGGAGAGGAGGCTAAATCAACCCCTTGGCGCGCAGGCTGACATGCCCTTGCGCCCCGATCACGATATGGTCGTGGACCGCGATCCCCAGCGGGCGCGCGGCGTCGGCGATCGCGCGGGTGATGTCGATATCCGCGCGGCTCGGCGCCGGGTCCCCCGAGGGGTGGTTGTGGACCAGAATGATCGCCGCCGCGCCGAGATCGATCGCGCGGCGGATCACCTCGCGGACATGCACCGAGGCCTGGTCGATCGAGCCCTGGCTCATCACCTCGTCGCGGATCAGCATGTTGCGGGTGTTGAGATGGAGCACGCGGAAACGCTCGATCGCGTGATGCGCCATATCGGCGTGGAGATAGTCGAGCAGCGCCTGCCAATTGCCGAGCACCGGCCGCGCCGCGACCGCGCCGTGCAGCAGCCGCAACGCGGCGGCGTGGGCGATCTTGATCGCGGCGGTGGCGGTTTCGCCCATGCCGGGGATGCGGGTCAGCGCCTCGGCGTCGGCGGTCAGCAACCCGCCGATGCCGCCGAATTCCCGGAGCAGCGCCTTGGCGAGCGGCTTGGTATCGCGGCGCGGGATGGCGAGCGCGAGGAGATATTCGATCAGCTCGTGATCGAGCAACGCATCCCCGCCGCCGCGCGCCAGCAACCGTTCCCGCAGCCGCGCGCGGTGGCCCGCGGTATCGGGAGAGGCATCGCCGTCGGCCATCGAAGCGGAGGGTAAGGGGCAAACCCCCGCGGGGCAACGGCGGGGGGTGTTTTCGCCGCGATCGCATATCATCCGCCACCCCACGCGTGACCCGGGGGCCACCGGGAGGCATCGGATGAGCAAGAGCGTTTTGCCGTAAGGCGGGCGGCGCGGTGGGGCGCCGGTACAAGGCCGGCGTGACGGGTAACGTCCGGCTGACGAACGGGCCGATGGCTCCATGCAATTGCATGCGCGTTGTATCGGCGGTTATGGATCGATCCTCGGGCGATTTGGAAGGACGGCGGACGGCGGTGGAGGAAAGCGAAGTACCGCGCCGCCGTTTCCTCAGGAGCAGACGCCGCCGCATCGGCGCCGCCGCCGGTGCGATCGCGGTCGCGGCGTTCGGCGTGCTGTGGGTGCAGCGCGTGCCGATCGCGACCGACTTCATCGATCGCGAATTGGCGCGCGACGGGGTCACCGCGCGCTATCGCATCGCCGACCTCGGGCCGGGGCGGCAGCGGCTAACCGATGTGGTGATCGGCGACCCGGCTGATCCCGATCTCGTGGCCGATTGGGTCGAGACCTATACCGCGATCGGGTTGACCGGACCCTATGTCGCCGGGGTGAGCGCGGGGCATGTCCGGCTCCGCGCACAACTGGCCGACGGCAAGCTCTCGCTCGGCACGATTGATCGGCTGCTGCCCGCGCGCGGCGGCAAGGGCGGCCTGACGCTGCCGGCGATCGATCTTGCGGTGGAGGATGCGCGCGTCCGGCTCACGACGCCTTATGGTGTCGTCGGCCTGAAGATTGCCGGAAACGGGCGCCTCGACAATGGCTTCCGCGGTACAGTTGCGGCGCTGGGTAAGGAGCTGACCGCCGGCGGATGCACCTTCGTCGAGCCCAATGCCGTCCTGAAAGTCGCGATCGGCCGGGAAGGGCCGCGCTTTTCGGGGCCGGTCGGCCTTCCCGAAACGCATTGTGGCGGGGTGACGCTGGAGGGCGCGCGGATCGGGGTCGACGCGGCGCTCGGCGCGGCGTTCGACCGTTGGTCCGGCAGCATCGGGCTGCGCGCCGAGCGGTTGGCCGGCGCCGGCGCACGCGCGGCGAGCGTCGGCGGGACGATCGCTTTCGCGGGCAATGCGCGACGCACCGAAGGAACCGTCGATCTCGGCAGCGGGCCGTTCGCCTTGCCCGCGGCGCTGGGCGAGCGGCTCGGGTTCACCGGCAAATGGCGGCTGATCGACGGCCGCCCGACGCTGACCGGCGAGGCCCGGGCGCGCGGGGCTGCGCTCGACGACAGGACGCGCGGCACGATCGCGCGCGCCGGAGAAAGCGGCGCGGGGACGCCGATCGCCCCGCTGGCCCGCAATCTGGCGGCAGCGGTGGAGCGCGCCGCGCGGCGGTTCGATGTCGTCGGCACGATCGCGCTGGTGCAGGATAATGTGCTCACGCTGTCGGGTCTGTCGGCGACCGCGGCGAGCGGCGCGCGGCTCGCGCTCGACAGCGGCGGCGTGACCTTGGGCAAGGCGGCGGGCTAGCAGCTCGACGGCGCGGCGTCGCTGTCCGGCGGCGGCTTCCCGACGACGCGAATCGCGCTGCACCAGCCGCGTGCGGGCGCGCCGCTCACCGGCACCGCGACGGTCGCGCCTTATGCGGCGGGCGGGGCGAAGCTGGCGCTCGCGCCGGTCTCCTTCGCCAGCGACCCGCAGGGCCGGGTGACGATCCGCACCGCCGCCGCGCTTTCCGGCCCGCTCGCCGACGGCGCGGTCGAGAATCTGCGTCTCCCGTTGATCGCGACGGTGGCGCGGGGTGGGGTGACGCTCAACCCGATGTGCACCCCGCTCGCCTTCGATCGGCTCGCGGCGGGCGGGCTGGTGCTGCGCCCGGCGCGGTTGACCTTGTGCCCGACCGGCCGCGCGCTGTTCGACACGCGCACCGGCTATGGCGCGCGAATCGCCGCGACGCGGCTCGAAGGGACGATCGGGTCCAGCCCGGTGACGCTCGCCGCTACCGGCGGGGAAGCGCATGCCGGCGGCTTCGCGCTCGCCGGCGTGGAGGCGCGGATCGGGCCCGCGGATCGGCCGACCGCGCTCGATTTCGCGCGGATCGACGGCGCATTCGGCGCGAAGGGTCTCGGCGGCACCTTCTCCGGCGGTGCGGGGCAGATCGCCCATGTGCCGCTGCTGCTCAGCGCGGCGGACGGGCGCTGGACCTTCGCCGGCGGCGTGCTCGACCTGACCGGGGCGCTTGCCGTCGCCGATGCCGCGGCGAGCCCGCGGTTCGTGCCGCTCGCCGCGCGCAACGTCGCGCTGCGGCTGGCCGACGGGGTGATCACCACCACCGGCGAATTGCGCCAGCCGACCAAGGATGTGAAGGTCGCCGACGTCACGATCCGTCACACGCTGGCGAGCGGGGCGGGGACGGCGCGGCTTGCGGTGCCCGGCGTCACCTTCGGCAAGGATTTCCAGCCCGATGATCTGACCAAGCTCACCTTTGGCGTGATCGCCGATGTGCAGGGCAGGGTGACGGGCGAGGGCGATATCGCGTGGAATGCGGCCGGGGTCACCTCGACCGGTGCCTTCCGCACCGGCGGGCTCGATCTTGCCGCCGCCTTCGGTCCGGTCACCGGGTTGAAGGGGGAGATCCGTTTCACCGATCTGCTCGCGCTGGAAAGCGCCCCGGGGCAGGTGGCGACGGTCGCGTCGATCAACCCCGGCGTGCCGGTGACCGACGGGCGCATCGTCTATCAGACGCTCGCCAATACGCGGGTGAAGGTCGAAAGTGCGCGCTGGCCGTTCGCGGGGGGCGAACTGACGCTCGATCCGGCGCTGCTCGATTTCTCGGTGCCCGAGGTTCATCGGCTAATCTTCCGCGTCAACGGCGCCGAAGCCGCACAATTCCTTCAACAATTCGATTTCAAGAACCTCGACGCGACCGGGGTGTTCGACGGTTCGCTGCCGATCGCGTTCGACGAGAGCGGCGGGCGGGTGGAGAGCGGCCATCTCATCGTCCGCCCCGGCGGCGGCGGGATCGCTTATGTCGGCGAGCTGACCGCGAAGGATCTTGGCACCTGGGGCAATATCGCGTTCCAGGCGCTCAAATCCTTGCGCTACAAGAGCCTCGACATCGTGATGGACGGGCCGCTGGCGGGCGAGATGGTGACCGAAGTCCGCTTCGCCGGCGTCTCGCAGGGCGAGGGCGCCAAATCGAACTTCCTGATTCGCCGGCTGCAGAAACTGCCGTTCGTGTTCAACGTCCGGATCAAGGCGCCCTTCCGCGGGCTGCTCGATTCGGTCGCGTCATTTTACGATCCCAAGAGGCTGATCGAGCGTAATCTGCCCGCCCTGCTGGAGGAGCAGGAAAAGCAGCAACAAAAGGCGAAACCGCCCGCCGCGCCCGTTCAGCCCACCGCAAGCGAGAAAATGCCATGAAGCAAGCCGGATTGACGAAGCAAGAGAGGCGCACGACCTTCGAGACGATGAGAGGAACGATGGCGATCCTGTTGGGTGGCGTGTTGGCCGGCGGCACCGCGGCGTGCGTCAACGTCTCCGCGCCCGACAAGCCGATCGTGATCAACCTCAACATCAACGTGACGCAGGAAGTGGTATATCGGCTCGACAATGAGGCGAAATCGCTGATCAAGCAGAATCCGGGGATTTTCTGACGATGACCTACGCTAAGAACTTCAGGACTGTGCTGATGGTCGCCGGCGCGCTGGCGGTGACCGGCGTTTCGGCCGTCGCCTTCGCGCAGCGCGACCCGGCCTATGCCGCGGCGCGCGCCGAAGGGAAGGTGGGCGAACAGCCCGACGGCTATCTCGGCGTGGTCGGCGCGGGCACGCCCGAGCTGCGCGCCCTGGTCAATTCGATCAACATCCAGCGCAAGGCGGCCTATACCCAGAAGGCGCAGGCGTCGGGCGCGACGGTGGAGCAGATGGCGTTCACCTCGGGCTGCAACCTGATTCAGCAGACCAGCGCAGGCGAGAAATACAAGACGCCATCGGGCGCCTGGGCGACCCGCGGCGCCGGTGCGCCGGAGCGCGATTCGCGCTGTATCTGATCCAGGTTATCGATCCTCATCCCGGCCTTGGGCCGGGGTGGGCGGCGCGACTGCGTAATCCGACGCGATGTCGGAACCTTGCCATCGGGTGACGAAGTGTTGACACCCCCGGACCCCCCGGCTAACCGGACCCGGCCTTGGCGGGCTCGCCCTTCGGCTTGACAGCGCCTGCCCGTCGCACGGGGGAGCGCGGATGGCCGAACAAGAGCCCGGACCGGAGAATCTCGACGAGGACGCGCGCCTCAAGTCGCTCGACGAGCGGCTGAAAGCGGCGCGGAACGACGAGGCTAAACGGCAAGGCGCGAGCAAGGCGAACGACGATGCGGGTTACCGCCTCGGCAATCGCGTGCTTGCTGAGCTTGTAGGGGGAATGGCGGGCGGCGCCTTGATCGGTTGGGTGATCGATCGGTTCGCCGGCACTTCTCCCTGGGGCCTGTTGGTGATGCTCGCCCTCGGGACGATCGTCGCTTTCAGGAACATCATTCGGATTTCACAGCGCCCGAAGTGATTTCGGGCGCTTTGTTCAAGGATTGAGCGAAGTGGCAGGCGGCGGCAAGATCGATCCGATGCACCAGTTCCTGGTGGAACCGCTGTTCGGGACGCAGAATTGGTCGATCGCGGGCTATAATGTGGCCTTCACCAATTCGGCGGCGTGGATGTGCGTGGCGACCGTGGCGCTGATCGCGTTCATGACGATGGGGACGCGCGGCGCGCTGATCCCGGGTCGCGGGCAGATGATGGTGGAGGGCTTCGTGCGCTTCATCGACAATATGCTCGCCGCGAACATCGGGCCGGAAGGGAAGCGCTACGTTCCCTATATCTTCTCGCTGTTCATGTTCATCCTGTTCGCCAACGTGCTGGGGCTTCTGCCGCTCGGCATCTTCGGCATCCACCCGTTCACCTTCACCAGCCATTTCACGATCACCGGGGTGCTGGCGATCATCAGCTTCTCGATCGTGCTGATCGTCGGCTTCTGGCGCCACGGCTTCCATTTCTTCAGCCTGTTCGTGCCGCACGGCACGCCGATCTGGCTGCTCCCGCTGATCCCGCTGATCGAGTTCGTCTCGTTCATGGTCCGCCCGTTCAGCCTCGGCCTGCGACTGTTCGTCGCGATGACCGCGGGGCACGTGCTCCTGAAGGTGCTGGCGGGCTTCATCATCAATTCGGGCGCTGCCGGGATCGGCACCGGGCTGTTCGTCGGCGTGCCCTCGTTCGTCCTGATGGTCGGCATCTCCGCGCTCGAGCTGCTGGTGGCCGGCATCCAGGCCTATGTCTTTGCGCTGTTGACCTCGCTGTACATCAACGACGCGGTCAATCTGCACTGAGTTTTCGTCTGAGTTTCAAACCCCTTATAAACTGGAGTTAAATCATGGATCCTGCAGCTGCTAAGCTCATCGGTGCCGGTCTCGCGGCGATCGGCGCCGGCATGGCCGCCATCGGCGTCGGCAACGTCTTCGGCTCGTTCCTCGAAGGCGCGCTGCGCAACCCGGGTGCCGCCGACGGCCAGCAGGGCCGTCTGTTCATCGGTTTCGCCGCGGCCGAACTTCTCGGTCTGCTGTCGTTCGTCGTTGCGATGATCCTGATCTTCGTCGCGTAACGAACGATAGTTTCCCCAGGCGGGGCGGCGCGTTTATGATGCGCGCCGCGCCGCCGAGGCAGGACGAACATGCCACAGATATCCCAGCTCGCCGCCGTTTACGCGTCGCAGGTCTTCTGGCTGCTGCTGACGTTCGGCATCGTGTTCTTCGTCGTGGGCCGCGGCATGCTGCCCAAGGTGCAGAAGACGATCGATTCGCGCGACAAGTCGATCGCCGACGATCTCGCCGCCGCGTCCCGCGCGCGCGACGAGGCCGACAAGGCCGAGGAAGCATGGCGCCAGCGCGATCATGCCAACCGCGAAAAGGCGCAGGCGCTGGTCGCCGAAGCCCGTTCGCGCGCCGCCAAGGCGACCGAGGCGACGCTCCGCGCGGCGCATGAGGAGCAGGCGGCGAAGGTCGCGGCCGGCGAGGCGGAGGTCCGTGCGGCCACCGATCGTGCGCTGGCCGAGATCGAGGCGGTCGCCGCCGAGGCCGCGCAGGAGATCGTCTCGCGCGTCTCCGGTGCGTCGGTGTCGCTGGACGAGGCGAAAGGGGCCGTGAAGGCGGCGATGACGCATGGCTGATCTTCTTCTTCTTTCGCAGGCCGCCGAGGCTGCTGCCGAGGGCGCGGAACATGCCGCCGATCCGGCGCTGTTCGGGGTGCTGAACAGCACCGTCTGGGTGTCGATCGCGATGGCGGTGCTGATCGCGATCGTGATCTGGAAGGGCGGCATCCGTGCGATCGGCGCGATGCTCGATCGCCAGATCGCCGATATCCGCAAGCAGCTCGACGAAGCCAAGCAGCTGCGTTCCGAGGCCGAGGCGCTGCGCGACGAATATGCGCGCAAGATCGCCGATGCCGAAAAGAACGCCGCCGAAATGGCGACCCAGGCGGAGCATGAGGCCGAGGCCGTGATCGCCCAGGCCAAGGCCGATGCCGCCGAGCTGGTGCAGCGCCGCGCCAAGATGGCCGAGGACAAGATCGCCGCCGCCGAGCGCGCCGCGATCGCCGAGGTCCGCGCCAAGACCGCCGATGCGGCGGCCAAGGCGGCCGGCACGCTGATCGCCGAGCGCCACGGCGCGAGCGCGGACAAGGCGCTGGTCGACCGCACGATCGCCGGGCTGAGCCGTCCGCACTGAGCGGTTTCGTCTTAGTGAAGATACGAACGGGGCGGCCTTGGGGTCGCCCCGTTTCGTTTTGGGCGCCCGTCGTCAGGGGCGCCACCTTTCCTCCGTTCGGGTTGAGCCTGTCGAAGCCCTGCACTTTCTTCCGACGAAGTAGGGCAGCCCTTCGACAAGCTCAGGGCGAACGGAGGGGTTTTTCAGAATGGCAGCGGGGCGATATCCGGTTCGCGCCAGTCGTGCCGCGCATCGCGACAGAACAGCCGGTCGCGCCGCCAGTAGCCGAGCAGCCAGTCGGGCTTGCCGAGCGGTGAGGCGAGCAGCGCGGCGAGGATCGCGGACAGCCCGATCTCCCCCGGATAACCCGCCAGATGCGCCGCCGCCGCCCGTAGCGACGCAATCGTGATCGTATGGTGATAGCCGCCTTCGTCGGTGTTGGGCGTATCGGTCGCCTCGTTGTAGCGACGGATCGTCTCGCGCATTGCTGCGGGTGTCGCGACGTGGGGCCGGTGGCGGAGCAGCCAGAGCGCCGCCGCGAAATGCGCGGCGTGGCTCCATTCGCTTTTGGGCAGCGTGCAATCGAGCACGCCGAGCGCGATCCGCTCGATCGCTGCGTCATCGAGATCATGGGTCATGTCGGTCATCCGTCAAAAAAGGCCCGACCGACACGAAAAACCCCGCCGATCGGGCGGGGTGGTGGAGTGTCGCGAGGCGGGTCGGCTGCCTTCAGCAGCGCCCTCGATCGAGCACGCGCGCCAACGCCGCCAGAAAGGTGCGGGTTTGTTGGGTGTGCTTGCTCATGCTGTCGGGATTATCAGGCGCGGGCGGCAGGCTCAAGCGCCTCCCGAGAGCCGTTGTGCTCCCGCGAAGGCGGGAGCCCAGGCTGTTCGCGGGGACACAAGGCGGATTACGCGGATGCTCCTGCCACGCTAATGCACCGGCATGAGCGACGCGCGCGAATCGGGCTTGGCCCTCGATCCCAAATATGATGCCAACGGGCTCGTTACGGCGGTGGTCACCGATCGGGCGAGCGGCGCGGTGCTGATGGTCGCGCATATGAACGCCGAGGCGCTCGCCGCGACCCGGGCGAGCGGCGAGGCGACCTTCTGGTCGCGCAGTCGCGGGCGGCTGTGGAAGAAAGGCGAGACCTCGGGCAACGTGCTGCGCGTCGCGGAGATCAGGATCGATTGCGATCAGGACGCCTTGTGGCTGATCGCCGACCCCGCCGGCCCCGCCTGTCACACCGGCGCGTTGAGCTGCTTCTACCGCCGCCTCGCCGACGACGGGCTGGAGCGCGTCGATTGAGCCGAGCCGCGCTGGCGTTGCTCGTTCTGCTCGCCGGGTGCGGCACATCGCCCGCGCCGGCGCCCGAGCAGAGTGGTGCCGGGGCGCAACTCGAACGCGCGGCGATCGCGGCCGGGATGGTCGGTGACCCTACGCATGTCGACCCGGTCGGGGTGTTCGCATCGGAGAGCGACCATGTCTGCATCCTCCGCGCCGGCGGCGGCTATCGCATCGGCGCGAGCGTCGATTACGGCGACGGGCATCATTGCATTGCGCGCGGCACCGCCAAGGGGGTGGGGACGCTTGCGGTGACGCTGGGCGCCGGGTGCCGCTTCGAGGCGCGGCTCGACGGCGCCAAATTGGCCTTCCCGCCGGTACTGCCCCAATCCTGCGAGCAACTATGCACCGGCCGCGCATCGCTGAGCGCGCTCACCGCCGAGCGACTGAGTGCGGCCGAATCCGAGGCCGCCTCGCTGCCCGCACCCGACGGCAAGCCGCTATGTGGGGCCGCGGGTTGAACCCGTCCGCGTCATTCCCGCGAAGGCGGGAATCTATTCGCGCAGGTCACGGAAAGAGTCGTGAGGCCAGCCAGAATGGATTCCCGCCTTCGCGGGAATGACGGAGGATTTCAAGGGCGGTCACCGGTCGGGACAAAGTTGACGTTCACGTAAAGGGAAGTTAGCTTCCTCTTATGTCGAGCGTTGCCGCCTACGCCCAGATTCCCCCGCTGCCCGATCGCGACGATTTCTCGATCACCGATCTGGCGGCCGAATTCGGGGTCACCGCGCGGGCGCTGCGCTTCTACGAGGACGAAGGCCTGATCGCGCCCGAGCGGCGCGGCACCGCGCGAATCTATTCGCACCGCGATCGCGCGCGGCTGGCGTGGATCCTGCGCGGCAAGCGCGTCGGGTTCAGCCTCGCGGAGATCCGCGAGATGATCGACCTCTACGACCTCGGCGACGGCCGCCACACGCAACGCGCGGTCACGATCGAGCGTTGCCGTGCACGCATCGCCACGCTCGACGCGCAAAAGAAAGACATCGACGCCGCGATCGCGGAGCTGGGCGATTTCGTCGCCTTGCTCGAGGCCGGCGCAACCAAGGAAGCCTGATCCATGCCGCAATATACGCCGCCCGTCCGCGACACGCGTTTCGTGCTCGATCACGTCGTCAAGCTCAACAATTACACCAATCTGCCGAGCTTCGCGGCGGCGACCCCCGATACGGTGGACGCGGTGCTCGAAGAGGGCGGGCGGTTCGTCGCCGAGGTGCTGTTCCCGCTCAACCAATCGGGCGATCAGGAGGGGTGCACCCGTCACCCCGACGGGACGGTGACGACGCCCAAGGGCTTCAAGGACGCCTATGCCAAGTTCGTCGAATCCGGCTGGGGCACGCTTTCCGCGCCCGAGGCATTCGGCGGGCAGGATATGCCGCACGTCGTCGCGACGGCGTTTCAGGAATTCATGGTTTCGTCGAACATGGCGTTCGCCATGTATCCGGGGCTGGCGCACGGCGCGATTTCCGCGCTGCGCGTGAAGGGGTCGCCCGAGCAGCAGCAGACCTATCTGCCGAAGCTCGTGTCGGGCGAATGGCTCGGCACGATGAACCTGACCGAGCCGCAATGCGGCACCGACCTCGGCCTGATCAAGACCAAGGCCGAGCCGCAGGCGGACGGATCGTACAGCATCACCGGCACCAAGATCTTCATCTCGGCCGGCGAGCATGACCTGACCGAGAATATCATCCACCTCGTGCTGGCCAAGACGCCAGGCGCGCCGGACAGCTCGAAGGGGATTTCGCTGTTCGTGGTGCCCAAGATCCTCATCAACGCCGATGGCTCGCTGGGCGAGCGCAACGCGGTGTCGTGCGGGTCGATCGAGCATAAGATGGGCATTCACGGCAACGCCACCTGCGTGATGAATTACGACGGCGCCAAGGGCTGGCTGGTCGGCGAGGAGATGAAGGGCCTCGCCGCGATGTTCATCATGATGAACGCGGCACGGCTCGGGGTCGGGCTGCAGGGGCTGGCGGTGGGCGAGACCGCCTATCAGAATGCCGTCCAATATGCCGGCGACCGGCGCCAGGGCCGCGCGCTGACCGGCCCCGCCGAACCGGCCGAAAAGGCCGACGTGCTGTTCGTCCACCCCGATGTGCGCCGTATGCTGATGCATGCCAAGGCGTGGACCGAGGGACTGCGCGCCTTGTGCCTGTGGGGCGGGCTGCAGGTCGATCTCGAGGATCATGCCGAGACCGAGGAGGAGCGGCAGGCGGCGAGCGACCTGATCGGGCTGCTCACCCCGGTGATCAAGGGCGTCGGCACCGACAAGGGCTATGAGATCGCCACCAACGCGCAGCAGGTCTATGGCGGGCACGGCTACATCCAGGAATGGGGGATGGAGCAATATGTCCGCGATGCGCGGATCGCGATGATCTACGAGGGCACCAACGGGGTGCAGGCGATGGACCTCGTCGGGCGCAAGCTGGCGATGAACGGCGGCCGTGCGATGCAGGCGTTCTTCGCGATGGTTGCCGGCGAATGCGCGGCGGCGAAGGGCGACGCGGCGACCGCCGATTTCGCAGGCCGGCTCGAAAAAGCGCTGGGCGAGATGCAGGCCGCGACGATGTGGTTCATGGGCAATATCGCCAACCCCAACAATATCGGCGCGGGGGCGGTGCCCTATATGCACCTCACCGGGCTGGTCGCGGTCGGGCTGATGTGGCTGCGGATGGCCAAGGCGGCGGCCGAGCTCAAGGCGGCGGGCGAGGGCGATGCCGCCTTCCTCGACGCCAAGCTCGTCACCGCGCGCTTCTTCGCCGAGCGGATGCTGCCCGAAGCGGGCTCGCTGCGGCGGCAGATCGAGGGCGGCGCGGATGCGGTGATGGCGCTGCCGCCGGAGATGTTCCGGGCGGCGTGAGGACGCCGGGCGGACCGTCGAACGACGTGCCGCCCCCGCGAGTCACCGCCCGTCATCCCAGCGAAAGCTGGGATCGCAGGCCGCAAGCGGAGCCCCTGCCGCGCGAGACCCCAGCTTTCACTGGGGCGACGGCTTATGCCGTCAGGCTTCGGGCAGGAAATCCGGCACCGACAGATACCGCTCGCCGGTGTCATAATTAAACCCGAGCACCCGCGATCCGGCCGGCAGCTCGGGCAGTTTCTGCGCGATCGCGGCGAGCGTCGCGCCGGAGGAGATGCCGACCAGCAGCCCTTCCTCGCGCGCGGCGCGGCGTGCCATTTCCTTGGCGGCTTCGGCCTCCACGGTGATCGCGCCGTCGATCGCCTGGGTGTGCAAATTGGTCGGGATGAACCCCGCGCCGATCCCCTGGATCGGGTGCGGCCCCGGCTGGCCGCCGCTGATCACCGGCGAGGCGATCGGCTCGACCGCATAGACCTTGAGGTCGGGCCACGTCTTCTTGAGCGTCTCCGCCACCCCGGTGATATGCCCGCCGGTGCCGACCCCGGTGATGATCACGTCGATCGGCGTATCGGCGAAGTCGGTCAGGATTTCCTGCGCGGTGGTGCGCGCATGGACCGCGATATTGGCGGGGTTGTCGAACTGCTGCGGCATCCATGCGCCGTCGGTTTCGCGCACCAGCTCGAGCGCGCGCTCGATCGCGCCCTTCATGCCCTTTTCGCGCGGGGTGAGATCGAAGGTCGCGCCATAGGCCAGCATCAGCCGGCGGCGCTCGATGCTCATGCTGTCGGGCATGACGAGGATCAGCTTGTAGCCCTTCACCGCCGCGACCATCGCCAGCCCGATCCCGGTGTTGCCGCTGGTCGGCTCGATGATCGTCCCGCCGGGCTTGAGCAGCCCGTCGCGCTCGGCCGCCTCGATCATGCTCAGCGCGATACGGTCCTTGATCGACCCGCCGGGGTTCGAGCGCTCCGATTTGACCCACACCTCGGCATCGGGGAACAGCCGCTGGATGCGGACGTGCGGGGTGTTGCCGATCGTTTCGAGGATCGTATTGGCCTTCATGGCTGCGCTACTCCGTATTGCGGGGTCGTTGCGGGGATTTCGGGCGGATCGAACGTCTTTGCAAGCTTCAGCTCGGGATAGAGCCGCGCCCATAACAGGGTGATGACAATCGCGGCGACGCCGCCGACCGTCACCGCGCCGACAGGGCCGAGCATCGATGCCATCAGCCCGCTTTCGGCCTCGCCGAGCTCGTTCGACGCGGAAATGGTTAGCTGGCTGACCGCGCCGACCCGCCCGCGCATCGCATCGGGGGTGTGGAGCTGGATCAGCGAACTGCGGATATAGACCGATACCATATCCGCCCCGCCCGCGACGATCAGCGCGGCGAGGCTGAGCGGGAAGCTGGTCGACAGCCCGAAAACGAGGATCGCAAACGCGAAGACGATCACCGCGGCGAGCATCTTCACCCCGACATTGTGGCGCATCGGGCGGATCGAGAACCACAAGGCGGTCGCCGCGGCGCCGATCCCCATCCCGGCGGCGAGCACGCCGAGCCCGCTCGCGCCGACGTGGAGGATGTCACGCGCGTAGATCGGCAGCAATGCGGTCGCGCCTGCCAGCAACACGACGAACAGATCGAGCGTGATCGTCGCCTGCACCAGCCGGTTGCGCTTCACATAAGCGAAGCCGTCGAGAATGCGCGCGATCGGGTGGCGGTCGCTCTCGGCCAGCGGCTGCGGCACGCGCCCGATCAGGAAGATGCCGATCAGCGCGACGAGGTGCAACCCGGCGACCGCGGCATAAGCGGTCTCGGGGTGGATCGCATAGAGCAGCCCGCCGAGGCTCGGCCCGGCGATCGTCCCCACCTGCCACGCGATCGACGACAGCGCGATCGCGGTCGGCAGGCTGTCGCGCGGCACGAGATTGGGGGCGAGCGCCGAATAAGCGGGGCCGGAAAAGGCGCGCGCCGTCCCCACCAGCACCGCCGCGCCGAACAGCGCCGGCAGCCCGAGCATCCCGGCCCAGGTCAACACGCCGAGCATCGCGGCGATCAGGACCAGCAGCGAGGTGGTGATGCGGACGATCCAGCGCCGATCGAACGAATCCGCCGCCAGCCCGACGAACGGGGTGAGGAGAAACAGCGGCAGGAACTGCGCGAGGCCGATCATCCCGAGCAGAAAGGCGGCCTGTTTGATGTCCATCGTCTGGCGGGCGATGCTGTACACCTGCCAGCCGATGATGATGCCTTGCGCGGTCGTCCCGATCGTTCCCGCCAGCCGCGAGCCCCAATAGGCGCGGAAATTGGCGATGCGTAAGGGGTGGATCGGCTGGTCCATCTTTCCGCCGGTTAGGGGAGGATGAAGCGCGCTGCAACGCCGCTTGTCGTCCGGTCGACGATAGCTGGCCTATCGCCGCTCTGGTCGGCCGCTGGCGCCGCTCGCGCTCCCGCGAAGGCGGGAGCCAGACTGGGTCCCCGCCTTCGCGGGGACACAAATGTTACTGAGCACTGATCCTCGTCAGTTTGCCACTCCGCGGATTGCGCGCCGCGCCGCTGGGAGACTATAGGCGGGGTTCTCCCTACGGAATACGAGGTCTTTCCAGACGTGGCAAAAGCCCCAGCGCGGAACGCACGAACCAAAACCGCACCCCCGCCGACGCCCAATCGCGAGCGACCGGCCGAGCCGCAGCTCTACACGGCGTCGAAGGAGGAGCTGCTCAAATTCTATCACGACATGCTGCTGATCCGCCGCTTCGAGGAGAAGGCCGGGCAGCTTTACGGCCTCGGGCTGATCGGTGGCTTCTGCCACCTCTATATCGGGCAGGAAGCGGTCGCGGTCGGGTTGCAATCCGCGCTGACCGAGAAAGACAGCGTGATCACCGGCTATCGCGATCACGGGCACATGCTGTTGTGCGGCATCCCGCCCAAGGACGTGATGGCCGAGCTGACCGGGCGCGCCGCCGGCATCTCCAAGGGCAAGGGCGGCTCGATGCACATGTTCAGCGTCGAGCATAAATTCTACGGCGGGCACGGCATCGTCGGCGCGCAGGTGTCGCTGGGCGCGGGGCTCGGCTTTGCGCACAAATATTCCGGCGACGGCGGGGTGTGCCTCGCCTATTTCGGTGACGGCGCGGCCAATCAGGGCCAGGTCTACGAAGCGTTCAACATGGCCGAGCTCTGGAAGCTACCGGTCGTGTTCGTGATCGAGAACAACCGCTACGCCATGGGCACCGCGGTGAACCGGGCGTCGGCGCAGACCGATTTCTCGCGCCGCGGCGTCTCCTTCAACATTCCCGGCGAGCAGGTCGACGGCATGGATGTCCGCGCCGTGCGCGAGGCCGGCCAGCGCGCCATCGCGCATGCCCGCTCCGGCAAGGGACCCTATATCCTCGAGATGCAGACCTATCGCTATCGCGGCCATTCGATGTCCGACCCGGCGAAGTACCGCTCCAAGGACGAGGTCCAGCGCATGCGCGAGGAGCACGACCCGATCGAGCAGGTGCGCGCCCGCCTGATCCGCGAGTTCAAGGTCGCCGAGGACGAGCTGAAGGCGATCGACGCCAAGGTCCGCGAGATCGTCAACGACGCGGCCGAATTCGCCACGCATGATCCCGAACCCGATGCGTCGGAGCTCTATACTGACATCCTGCTGGAGCCGGCGCAGGGCTGACGCCCGCGCCCTTGCCGCCTCTCGCCTTTCCCCGCGTCTCAGAATCCGGGTGCGTTCATGCCGATCGACATTCTCATGCCTGCCCTTTCTCCCACCATGGAGGAAGGAAAACTGGCCAAGTGGCTGAAAAAGGAAGGCGACCAGGTCAAGGCGGGCGACATCATCGCCGAGATCGAGACCGACAAGGCGACCATGGAGGTCGAGGCGGTGGACGAAGGCGTCCTCGCCAAGATCCTGGCGCCCGACGGCAGCGAGAACGTCGCGGTCAACACGCCGATCGGCATCATCGCCGCCGAGGGCGAGGATGTGAGCGCGGCAGCCGCCGCCGATCCGGCCAAGATCAACCCGGCCGCTCCGGCGCCTGCGGCCGAGGCGCCAAGGCAAGAGGCGGCCGCGCCGACTGCCCCGGCCGAGGCTCCCGCTGCGGGCAAACCGGCCAGCGTTCCGGCCCAGGCCAAGGCCTATGACGCCTCCCCCGAATTCCCCGCCGGCGCCGAGATCGTCTCGATGACGGTGCGCGAGGCGCTGCGCGACGCGATGGCCGAGGAGATGCGCCGCGACCAGGACGTCTTCGTCATGGGCGAGGAGGTCGCCGAGTACCAGGGCGCCTACAAGGTCACGCAGGGGCTGCTGCAGGAATTCGGGCCGAAGCGCGTCATCGACACCCCGATCACCGAGCACGGCTTCGCCGGCATCGGCGTCGGCGCGGCGTTGTCGGGCCTCAAGCCGATCGTCGAGTTCATGACCTTCAACTTCGCCATGCAGGCGATCGACC
>JAFIGU010000110.1 GCA_017849555.1 Sphingomonas sp.
ACCCCCTTTCCATACCCGACGCTCTTCCGGTCGCGTCACATGCTCGAAATGCAGGTCGGCGCTACCCTCGCTCCCGCGCGCGGCGCTTCATCCCTCAGCGTCTCGGCCATATCGGCGGCCAGCGCGCGATAATGTTTGAGGCCGAGGCAGACGAATAACAGGGTCGGAAGGCCGATAATCACCACGAACCCGCTCAGCGCCACGCCGATCGCCTTAGGCGTGCCCATCCAGTCGGTCGCCGCGCCGATCAACGGCGGCCCGAGCAGCGGGCCGACCAACGTGATCACGGTGTTGAAGATCGCCACCGAACGGCTGCGCATCTCGCCCGGCGTGATCATCTGCAACGCCGCCGGACCGCCGGCGGTGGCGGCGGATTTGCCGATGAAGGCGATGAACATCGCCACCACCGCCCATTGCGCCGAGGGCATGATCGGATAGAGCGCGCTCGCCGGCACGGTGATGAACAGGCCGAGGATCAGCACGCGCATCGCGCTATCCTCCTTGCCCTTGCCCAAGGCGTTGCTCGCCCACAGCGCCAGCGCGGTGCCGATCGGGCCGGCGGTGAAATAGAACAGCCCCGTCACCGCGCCGATTTCCGCGACGTTCCAGCCATAGACGCGCTGGAACAGCGGCACGTTCCACAAGGTCAACGTGCTCATCGCGAAGTTGCACGTCGCGCCCAGCGTCACCACGCCGAACCCGCGCCAACGCTGGAGCATGTAGCGCAGCGCGCTCGCCTGCGGCCCCTGTTGCGGCGCGAGCCGCTCGGTGCGCGCCGGCTCGCGCACCGTCAACATCAGCAGCGCGAACAGCAGCCCCGGAATGCCGACGAGGAAGAAGGCGAGCTGCCACGGCTCGAAACTGCCCAGCCCGAACAAGTGCATCGGCCCGCTGTCGTGCAGGGCCGAGACGAGATAGCCGCCCAACAGGAACGCCAGCCCCGCGCCGAGATACGGCCCGGCCATATAAAGACTGATCGCCCGCGCACGCTCCCTGCGGTTGAAATAATCGCTGATCATCGAGACCGAGCAGGGGCTGACCACCGCCTCGCCCAACCCCAGCCCGAAGCGGAAGAAGAGCAGCGGGAGGAAGCTCATCGCAAAGCCGCTCATCGTCGTCATCATGCACCAGATGACGATGCCGGCGACGAGCAGCCATTTGCGGCTCGTGCGGTCGGCGAGCAGCCCGAGCGGGATCGTCACCAGCACGTTGAACGTCGAAAAGGCCGGCCCCATCAATAGCCCGACCTGAAAGTCGCTCAGGTCCATCGCCTTTTTGATCGGCTCGACCAGCAGCGACAAGATGTAGCGATCGAAATAGGAAAGAACGAAGACCAGCAGCAGCAGGACGACGACATACCAACGGTATAATGCTCCCGTGCGCTGTTCCACCGGCGTCCCTTCTTCCCGTAAAATATTTGTTATATTGAGATACTATAGCGGCAAACTGCTGCCGAAGACGTACCAGCCGCCCTTGCCGTGCCGCGGCCGGCCGGGCTCGTCCCAGCCGAAGGCGTGGTGGCGATCGGGATAGGCGTTCACGTCGGGCAGGATCTGCGCGAAGCTGCGCGCGCGATCGAACCCGGCCGCCTCCATCAACGCGATCGGATCCTGCGCGCGAAAGGCGGTGTAGAAGGGCTCGTTGTTATTGTCGGTATCCCAGTTCCAGAAATAATCTTCCCAGGCATCGACAAGGCCGGTCGCGGGCAATTCCTGATGCACCATCATCCCGCCGGGGCGCAGCAGCCGGCGGCATTCCGCGAGCACCTTGCGCGTCGCCTTCACCGGGATCTCGTGGAAGAAGAAGCTCGAGACGATCAGATCGAAATAACCGTCGGGGAAATCCAGCGCTTCGGCATTCTGCTGGCTGAAATGAACCTTTATCCCCTCATGTTCGGCGACCGCATGACCCCAACGCAGCAACGGCGCGGCGAGATCGACGCCATAGGCCTCCACGCCGGGAAACGCCTCGACATAAGGAATCAGATTCTTGCCCGACGAGGTGCCGAGATCGAGGATCCGCAGCGGGCGGAAATCGGGCCGCTCATGCTTGATGCAGCGGCTGATCACCCGCGCCACCCCACCCCAGCTGCGGTGGCTCATCGTCGCCGAAAAGACCCGTGCGCCGAGGCTGACGACCGCGCCCTGCGCAACATCGTCCTCGACCCATTCACTGTGGAAGCACCCCGGGGTGAGATGCACGTCGAGCGTGGTGAGATAGCGCGGCATCTCCAGCGCCGGATCGAGCCGCAGCGAGCCGCCGGCCGGGTTGCGCGCCGCCGCCTCGCGCGAAACCTCGATCATCTCGGGCAGCGCGCGTTCGATGCTGTCCTGCACCGAGAGGAAGCACATCTCCTGCGCGTTATAGCGTAGCGTGGAATAGAAACGATAGGACGCCTCGCGCTTCATCGCGCGCTCGATCGCCAGCGCATCGTCGAGCGCCTCGCCCTTCGCCGCGCGCTGCGGCTTCACGCGCGCGTCGAAATCGCGCTTGAGCATCTCGGGCATGTCCTGGATCGCAAAGCGGCGCAGCGCGCTGCAGAAACGCTGGCGTCCGCGCTCCTCCAGCGTCGGTCGGGCGAGCGCCTCGATATCGGGGATCACCGAATTGCGTCGATCCAGCGGCGCGTTGGAAGCCATGTCACATCCCTCCTGCCGGCACCTGCCGTCAGCGTCCCGTTGCAACCTTTCGTTCCCTCGCCCTCTGGACAACAGGCGCTTAAGGCTGTTGAATAGTCTTATATCTAGTACAAATGAGATTGCAAGGGAGGCCGGCGAGAGGGATGAAGCGGGTGTTGATAGCGGGGGCCGGGCCGGTCGGCCTGACGGCAGCGCTGTTGCTGCTGCGGCGCGGCATTGCGTTCACGCTGCTCGAACAGGCGGAGGCGCTGCCCGACGATCTGCGCGCCTCGACCTTCCACCCGCCGACGCTCGACATGCTCGCCCGGCTCGGGGTGGCGGACGCGCTGATCGCGAAGGGGCTGGTCAGCCCGACGTGGCAGATTCGCATGCATCCCAGCGGCGAGCGCGCAATATTCGATCTCGCCGCGATCGGCGATGCCACCGCGCATCCCTATCGCCTGCAATGCAAGCAATCGGTGCTGTGTCGCATCCTGCTCGATGAGGTCCGCGCGCAGGGCGGCGACGTGCGGATGGGCATGGCGGTCGAGGATGTCGCGCAGGACGACGATGGCGTGTCGGTCATCGCGCGCGACGCAGCCGGGGGATTGCATCGCTTCGACGGCAGCTTCCTGATCGCCGCGGACGGTGCGCGCAGCGTGGTGCGCGGCAAGCTCGACCTCGCGTTCGAGGGCAAGACTTATCCCGAGACGACGATCCTCGCGACGACGCGCTTCCCGTTCCACGATCACCTGCCGGGGCTGTCGAACGTCAATTACGTGTGGAAGGAAAACGGCACCTTCAGCCTGTTGCGGCTGCCCGATCTGTGGCGCTGCAGCCTTTATCCCGATGGCGACGAGACGATCGAGGACGCGCTGGAGCCCGCCAGCATCGCGCGCAAACTGCAGGAGATTGCGCCCAATCCGGACGGCCATGTGGTCGATGAGATTCGCCCCTATCGCATTCATATGCGGATCGTGGACGATTATCGCCACGGCCGCATCCTGCTTGCCGGCGACGCGGCGCACGTCAATTCGCCCTCGGGCGGGATGGGGATGAACGGCGGGATTCACGACGCGCACGAGCTGGTCGCGACGCTTGCCGCGGTGTTCGACGGCCGGCCGATCGCGCATCTCGATCGCTATACGCGCCGCCGGCGCCCGATCGCGCTGCAGGAGATATTGACCCAGGCCGACCGCAACCGCGCGCGAATGCAGGAGCGCGATCCGGCGAAGCGCCGCGCGATGCTCGCCGCGCTCCAGCGCACCGCCGGCGATCCGGCCGAGGCGCGCGCGCATCTGCTCCGCACCTCGATGATCGACGGCCTGCGCAAGGCCGCCGAAATCGCATGACCCCCGCGACCTATGATTATGGCCGCGCGGGGGTGATCGGGATCGGCACGCCGCAGGCCAACCCCACGGTCGAGGCGGAGATGCGCGTGCTGATGCCCCCCGCGGTGCTGGTCGCGGTCACGCGGCTGACCAGCACCGCGGATCAGTCGATCGATCGGCTGCGCGATTATCTCACACATCTCGATCGCGCGCTGGCGCAATTCGATACGCTGCGCCCCGCGGCTTATGGCTTCGCCTGCACCGGTTCCTCCTATCTGATCGATCGCGACCGCGAGCGCGCATTGATCGAGCGGCTGGAGGCACGGTTCGGCTATCCGATCATCACCGCCACCGATGCGATCCACGCCGAATTGCAGCGATCGGGCGCGACGCGCATCGCGCTCGCCTCGCCTTATCCGCCCGCTTTGGCCGATGCCGCCGCACTTTTCTGGCGCGCGCGCGGCTATGACGTCGCCGAGGTCCGGCGCATCGAGACCGGCAGTGCAGACACACGGAGTATCTATGCGCTGGGCAGCGCCGATGCGCGCCCGATCGCGACTACGCTTGCCGCGCGCGATGTCGATGCGGTGCTGCTGAGCGGGACCGGCATGCCCTCGCTCGCCCTGCTCGCCGATCCGCCGCCGGGCGCCCCGCTGCTTTCCTCGAACCTGTGCCTCGCGCGCAGCCTGTGCCGTCAGCTCGGGCTGGCGGAACCCGATCCGATCGACTGGCACCCGCGTCTCACCGCGGCGCTCACCCCATCCAACGAAGGACATTCCCCGCAATGACTATTCACGCGACAGCGATCATCGATGCCGAGCGCATCGCCGGCACCGGCAGGCCGATCGAGGTGGTCGACCCGTCGACCGAGGCGGTGATCGCCGAGGTCGCGGAGGCGGACGACGCGCTGGTCGACCGCGCGGTCGCCTCCGCCCGCGCCGCGTTCGAGCGCGGCGAGTGGAGCCGCGCCAGCGTCGAGCAACGTCAGGCGGTGCTGCGCGCCTGCGCCGATGCGATCGACGCCGCGGCGGACCGCATCGCCGATGTGGAATGCGCCAATACCGGCATCCCCTACGCGCAGGTCCGCAACGGCCAGGTGGTGCGCGCGGCGGGCAATTTCCGCTTCTTCGCCGATTATATCGGCCAGATGACCGCGGAACTGTACGAGCAGGATCCGCAATATCTCACTTATGTGCGGCGCGAGCCGGTCGGCGTCGCCGCGCTGATCTCGCCGTGGAATTCGCCGCTCGCGCTCGGCTCGATGAAGGTCGCCTCGGCGATCGCGTTCGGCAACAGCTGCGTGCTCAAGCCCGCGGAACAGGATCCGCTCGGGCTGACGATGCTGATCGAGGCGATCCAAAGCGGGGGGCTGCCCGCCGGGGTGGTCAATCTCGTCAACGGCTTCGGCGCAAGCGTCGGCGACCGCCTGGTGCGTCATCCCGACGTGGATTGCGTCTCGTTCACCGGCGGCACGCGCACCGGCAGGATCATCATGTCGGCCGCGGGCGCCAATCTGAAGCCGTCGGTCATGGAATTGGGCGGTAAATCGGCCAATATCATCTTCGACGACGCCGATTTCGAGGCGGCGCTGGACGGCGCGCTGATCGGCATCTTCAGCAACAACGGCCAGCAATGCCTTGCCGGATCACGCGTGCTGGTGCAGCGCCGGATCTACAAGCAATTCGTCGAGGCGTTCGTCGAGCGCACGCGCAAGGTGCGGGTGGGCGATCCGCGCGACGCCGCGACCGAGATCGGCCCGCTCGCGACGCGCCAGCATTATGCGCATGTGATGAGCTTCGTCCCCGCGATCGGCGATAGCGGCGCGCGGATCCTCGCCGGCGGCGGCCGCGCGCCGGGGTTCGAGCGCGGTTTCTATTTCCAGCCGACGATCGCCGAGGTCGAATCCAACGCGCATCGCTTGTGCCAGGAGGAGATTTTCGGCCCGTTCGCCGCGATCATGCCGTTCGACAGCGACGAGGACGCCTATCGCATCGCCAATGAATCGCGCTTCGGGCTGGTCGGCTATGCCTGGTCGCGCGACATCGCGCGGGTGATGGAGGCGCAGGAACGGATCTCGGCCGGCACGATCTGGTGCAACACCCCGATGTTCCGCGATTTGCGCGCGCCGTTCGGCGGTTTCCGCGAATCCGGGGTCGGCGCCGAGGGCGGGCGCGCGGCGGAAGCATTCTACACGCGCCAGAAAGCGGTGAGCATCCCGCGCCGCCCGCTCAATCTGCGCAAGCTGGGGGCCTGAACCATGTCGACCGACCTGCACGAAGAGCTGACCGATTATCTCGACGCCTATTTCGCGGCGTGGAATCGCTACGACGTCGCCGCGATGCGCGCCTTGTGGGACGAGAGCGAGGAAAAGGCGCTCTATCTCGCCGAGGAATGCGAGCCGCATATCGGCTGGGAGGCGATCCTCGGCTATTGGGGCGTCGATCGCTCCAAGGCCGAACGGCTGCTGACATGGCGCGATCTCCATGCGGTACAGGCCGGCGCGGATGTCGCGATCGCTTTCTTCCACGCCAATTGGAGCACCTATCTGCCCGGCAACCGGCTCTATCCCAAGCCGTTCGGTGGCCCGGTGCGGATCAGCATGACATTGCGGCGGACGGCCGAGGGCTGGCGCGCGATCCATTATGTCGAATGCCCGCTTGCGTCGCTGATCCAGCTGCGCAAGGCGCATGAGGACGCCGTCGACCCCGCGCTCCACGCGCGGCTCGCGGCGAAGGGGATCACCTATTGAAGGATTCATCGATGAGCACGGACATCCAGAATATTTCCGTCACGACGATCGACGGCAAACCGGCATCGCTCGCCGATTATGCCGGATCGGTCGCGCTGGTCGTCAATGTCGCCTCGAAATGCGGGCTCACCCCGCAATATGACGGGCTCGAAAAGCTTTATCGCACCTATCAGGACAAGGGCCTCGTCGTCCTCGGCTTTCCGGCCAACAATTTCCTCGCGCAGGAACCGGGCAGCGAGGAGGAGATCCTTCAATTCTGCACCACCAGCTATGACGTGACCTTCCCGATGTTCGCCAAGATCAGCGTCGCGGGCGAGGATCGCCATCCGCTCTATGCGGCACTGGTCTCGGCGCGACCGGCGCGCACCGGCGGCGCGGCGATGCGCGAGCGGTTGGCGTCGAAGGACATCCCGATCTACCCCGAGCCGGAAGTGCTTTGGAATTTCGAGAAGTTCCTCGTCGGCAAGAACGGCGAGGTGCTCGCCCGCTTCAGCCCCGACACCGCGCCCGAGGATCCCGCGCTCACCGCCGCGATCGAAAGCGCGCTGGCGGCATAACGCGATCGGGGAGGCGTGAATCGCCTCCCCACCCTTTTCAGAACGCCAGCCTGATCCCGGCGTTGCCCTTGACGCTATAGCTCTTGCCGAAATCGTTGATCGCTGTGTTGGCCGAGGCTTCGCCGAACAAAGTCAGCCGATTACCGATCAGCGCGCTGCCGCCGACGCCCAGCTCGCCCCACAAACGGTGGTTCTCGCGCCGGATCGGCGTCCCCGCCACATCGGCCACCGTCCCGTCGAGCCATTCGTAGCTGAGGTTGGCGATGCCGTAGAGATAGCGCCCGGCGTCCTGCCGCTCGACCGACAGCCCCCAGCGACTCTTGAGGCTGCCGCCGAGATGCGACGAGACCGCCGCGCCATGCGGGTCGGAGAAGCGGTCGAAGGTGACATGCTGATAGACCATCTGGATCTGCGGTGTGACCGACAGCTTGGCCCCCACCGGCGCGCGCTTGCCGACCTCCAGGCTATAGGTCTGGCCGAACCCGTGATTGCCGTCGGCGAGCGTGCCGAGCACCGCCGAGCGCAGCCTGCTGTCGAACCACGTCGCCTGCGCGCGGCCGTCGATGTAGAAGCCCTTCGGCCCGAACCAGGTCAGCGTCGCCCCCGCGCTATAGCCCTTGGTCTTGATGCTACCGCCGCCATAGACCGAGGCGATGCTCGCATTGGCCTCGCCATAGCCGCCGAGCACGCCGAGCACGAGGCTCGCGCCGTCGCCGCGTTCGCTCAGCACATGATCGGCGCCGATCTCCATCTTCCAGCTGTCGACATTGACGTCGGCGAGGCTGGTCGAGACGGTCGCATTGGGGCGCGAGCGGCCCGCCTGCATCCGGCCCCAGATTCCCGACGGCTTGCCGCTCTCGGTCGCCGCCCATTGCCGGTTGCCAGTGCGCTGCTGCATCGTCCCGATATCGGTGAGCGCCAGCAGCGTCTGGCCATAAGCCTCATAGACCGGCACCCCCGGCTGGTAGAGCGGCACCTGCGGCTGCTCCGGCGCGACGAGCAGCGTCGAGCGCAGATACCAGTCGCCGTCGGTCGGGGTGGCGACCCCGCCCTTGTAGAGCCGATAGCCATAGGCGCCGGCGATCACCGCCTGTTCGCCGCCGATCGCATAATCGCCGTGGAGCAGGAAGGTGCCGTCCGACGCCCCGGTCACGTCGACGATCTTGATCCCCTCGACCGTCTGCGCGCCGAGCCCGCCGCGGTTGACGAGATCGATCGTCGTGCGCCCGGCGGTCGCGCCGGTGACGAGCCGGTCGGTCTGAGAGGCGTCGCCGCCGAGCACGGTCTCGATCTCCAGCCGGCCGCCCGCGCCGGTATAGCTCGCCGCGGTCAGCGTGCCGAACCCGTCGCGGCCCGGCGCGACGATGCCGAGGTTGGTGACCCCACCGACCGATCCGGTGCCTTCGAGCCGCGCGCCGCTGGCGACGTTGACCGTGCCGCCCAGCGTCCCGGTGACCGCGAGCGTCCCCGCCGCGATCGTCGTCGCGCCGGTGTAGCCGCCGCCATTGCCGGTCAGCAGCAAGGTGCCGGCGCCGGTCTTGGTCAGCGCGCCGCTGCCGGAAAGCGGGCCGGCGAGCGTGAGCGTGGTGGCGTTCGCGGTCGCGATCGTCCCAGCTCCCGCGACAGTGACCGCGCGGTTGCTGGCGAAGGTCGCGCTGGTCACCAGCGCGCCGCCGTCGAAGCGCAGGCCCCCGCTCGCCGCGCCGAGGCTGGCGTCACGCGCGATCTGCAGCGTGCCGCCGTTGATCGCGGTGCCGCCGGTGTAGCTGTTGGTGCCGGTGACGACGAGCGTGCCCGCGTCGGTCTTGACCAATTGCGCATCGCCCGCGAGCGCCGCGTTGATCGTCGCAACGAACCCGGCCCCCGCTGAACTCCCGTCACCGACGCGGATCACCGATTGCGGCGCGGTCAGCGTGATCGGGTCGCCGTTGATTGTGTAGCCGCTGGCGGCGAACTGCATCCCCGCGGCGGTCACCGCGCCGAGGCTGTTGTCGACCGTCACCGTCCCGGCGCTGCCGCCGAACACCGCGAACGCGCCGTCGCTATAGGCCGCATTCACCACGCCATTGGCGTCGGTCCAATTGTCGTTGCCGGTGCCGTTCTGCCACGCGCCCGACCCGCCGTTGATCACGCCGTTGCCCTTCGGGCCGGATGCACCGTCCCAGAAATTGAGCGACAACCCGGCGAAATTGATGAGATTGACCTGCCCGGCGACCGACGTCTGCACCGCGACATTGCTCCCGCCCGGCATGCTGCCGAGCGTCAGGCCGTTGTCGGTGAGCGTGCCGCCATAATTGATCAGGCGATAGACGCCGGCCCCGAAATCGCCCCCCGCCGGGGTGGACACATTGAGCGTGCCGTCGAGCGTGAGATTGCCCCCGACATTGACGAGATCGTTGAGCGCGCCGCCCGACACATTGGCCTGGCCGAGCTCATAAGCGAGCGTCGCGCTCTGGCTGATGAGCAGATCGCCGTTGATCGTGAGCGTGCCCACGCCGCCGACGCCGGGCGCCAGCGTGCCGCGCAGGTTCACATTGCCGCCGATCGTCCCGGTGCCGCCCAGCGTGGCGAGCTGGTCGATGGTCACCGGCCCGGTCGCCGCGCGATAATCGCCGGTCACGAACAGCGCGCCCTGCACCGCCTCGATGCCGCCGGTCTGGCTGCCCGTGCCGCCGAGCACCAGGGTGCCCGCGCCGAGCTTGCCGATCAGACCCGCGCCGGTGAGATTGCCGGTGAGCGTGAGCGTCGTGCCCGCATCGACCGAGAACACGCCCTGCCCGGCGAGATCGACCGCGCGCGCCGAGGTCAGATCCGCGGTGGTGTTGAGCGTGCCGCCGTTGAACGAGAGCCCGCCCGTCGCCGCGCCGAGATTGGCGTCGCGGGAAATCCGCAATGTGCCGCCGTTGATCGCGGTGCCCCCGGTGTAGCTGTTGGTGCCGAGGAGCTCGAGCCGGCCGACGTCCGTCTTGACCAGCTGGGTGCTGCCGGTGATCTCCGACGTGATGATCACGCTATAGCCGAGCCCGGCGCTGGTGCCGTCGCCGACGCGGATCACCGACTGCGGCCCGGTCAGCGTCAGCGCATCGCCCTGGATGCGATAATTCGTCGTCGCGAACTGGAGCCCCGCGGCGGTGACCGTGCCGAGGCTGTTGTCGATCGTGACCAGCCCCCCGGTGCCGGCGAAGATCGCGAACGCGCCATTGTCATAGGCGGCGTTCACCGCGCCGGTCGCCTCGGTCCAGCTATTGTCGAGCGCGGTCCGCCACATCCCGCTGCCGCCGTCGACCATATTGTTGAGCTTGTTCGCCCCGGCGCTGCCGTCCCAGAAGTTGAGCAGCGCGCCGCCGGTGTTGACCAGATTGACCTGCCCCGCGATCGACGTCTGGACCGTGAGCGCCGGCCCTGTGGGCATCGTGCCCAGTGCGAGGCCGTTGTCGGTCAGCGTGCCGGCATAGTTGAACACGCGATAGAGGCCGATATCGAAGCTGCCCCCGGCCGGGACCGTGACATTGAGCGTGCCGTCGAGCGTCAAATTGCCGCCGACATTGACCAGATCATTGAGCGGACCGCCCACCGTGTTCCGCGCGCCGAACTCATAAGCGAGCGTCGACCCCGCGGCGAGCGAGAGGTTGCCGTTGATCGTCAGCGTCCCCGGGCTGTTGCCCGGCGCCAAAGTGGCGCCGTCGCGCATGTCGACGCTGCCGCCGATAACGCCGCTGCCCGCAAGCGTCGCGCCCGAGAAGACCGTGGTCAGCCCGGTCGCCGCCGACTGATCGCCATTGATGCGCAGCGTTCCGGCGTTGACCAGCGTCTGCCCGGCGTAGCTGTTGCCCGCGGTCAGCGTCAGCACGCCCGGGCCGTTCTGCACCACCGACCCCGTTCCCGAGATCAGGCCGGAAAATCCGATATCGTCGGAATGGAAAAATACCAGTGAACCGTTGTTCGCGACGTCCCCGACGATCGAGCCGGCGGTTCCCCCGTTGCCGAGTTGCAGAACGCCCGCCGCGATCGTCGTGTCACCGGTGTAGCTGTTCGCACCGGTCAAGGTCAGCACGCCCTCGCCGTCTTTGATCAGGGCGCCCGCCCCGGTGAAGCGGGGAGCGATGCCGATGCTATAGCCATTCGTGTCGATGACGCCGCCATTTGCCCCGAGGGCGATGTCGCGCGCGTCGAAGCCGGTGAAGAAAGTGCCATTGTTGCGCGTGGCGCGAACCAGCCCGCCGTCGATCGCAAATGTAACCGTCCCCCGACCGGCGCCGACCTGACTGGTCTCCAGAACCCCGCGATTGGCCGCCGTACCGTTCAGGGCAAGACTGCCGCTGGCGCCCGTGGCGACACCGAGGAGCAAGCCACCTTCGGCGTGCACCAGCCCGCCATCCTCGATCGTCAGCGCGCCATTTCCCTGGTTGCCGACGGTCATGTTGTAGCGGGTGACCTGCCAGTTCGATCCCGGACCGGTCACGACGACGCTGCCATCGGCATTGGCGCCGATATAACCCTGATCGCTGGTGACGCTTGCGCCGTCCTCGATGCGCAAGGTGCCGCTGCCGAAGCTGCCGATCGTCAATTGCGCGGCGCTGATCCAGGACGTGCCCGGACCGGTGACGACGACATCGCCGTGCGCACTTGCGCCGACGACCGCATCCTGGCTCGAAACCAGCGCGCCGTCCGCGATGCGCAACGCGCCGGTCTCCCAAAGGCCGACGTTGAGCCGGCCGCCGATTTGCCAGGCGGACCCCGTTCCGGTGACCAGCGCCTGACCGGCACTATCTTCGCCGATGACCGCGCCGTCGCTCATTATCTTGCCGCCATCGGCGATCGTCAGCTCGCCCGTTCCACCCGAACCGACCGACAAGCCACCGACGGTCCAGGTCGATGCGCCGCCGCTGGCGTTGCGGCCGGTGACCGTAAGCCGGGCCTGATCGCCGATGCCGTCGCCGATCCAGCCGTTGACGCTGCTCATCGTGCCGCCGTCGCCGAGCCGCAACTCGCCAGCCCTGACGTAGAGATCGCCCGCGACGCTATCGGCACCGGTCAGCACGAGCGTGCCGAGGTCGCGTTTCTCGAGATCGCCGTCGCTGGTCAGCGCCGATGCGATCGTCGCGGTATAGCCGGCGCCGGCCAGCGTACCGTCACCGACCCGGATCACCGATTGCGGCGCGGTCAGCGTGATCGCGTCGCCGGTCAGGATATAGCCGTCGCTGGCGAACTGCAGGCCCGAGGCGGTGACCGCGCCGCCGCCGCCATCGACCGTCACCGTGCCGGGCGCGGCCGAGAAGATCGCGAAGGCGCCGTCGTAATAGGCGGTATTCAACGTGCCGTCGGCGAGCGTCCAGTTATCGCTGCCCGCGCCGCTCCGCCAGATGCCGGAGCCGCCGCTGACGATGCCGTCGCCACCCGCGCCGCCGCCGTCCCAGAAATTGACGTCCACGCCCGCGATGTTGACGAGGTTGACCTGATGGGCGATCGAGGTCTGCACCTGCACGATCGCGTCCGCCGGCATCGTGCCGACCGCAAGCCCCTGATCGTTCAGCGTGCCGCCGTAACTGATCACGCGATAGAGGCCGACGTCGAAATTGCCGCCGGGGGTGGCGGTGACGTCGATCGTACCGGCCAGCGTCAGATTGCCGCCGACGACGGTGAGATCATTGAGCGGGCCGCCGACGACATCGGAATGGCCGAATTCATAATCGAGCAAAGACCCGCTGGAGAGCGCAAGATCGCCCGCGATCGTCAGCGTGCCCGGGCTGTTGCCGGGCGCCAGCGTGCCGCCGCTGGCGATCGTCACATTGCCGCCGATCGTCCCGGCGCCGCCGAGCCGGCCGCCGCTCTGCACGTTGACGAGGCTGGCGGCGCTGCCGAGCGTGCCGTTGACGCGCAGCGCACCGCCCGAGACGATCGTCGTGCCGGTGAACAGCGCGCTGTTGCCGGTGAGATTGGTGTCGCCCGCGACCTGGTTGATCGCCCCCGCGCCCGAGATCGCGGCGCCGAAAATATAATCGGTGTCGGTGTGGTTGAAATTGATCCGCGAGGTCGCGCTGCCCAAAGCGAGCGACGGCGCGGTGAACGCCCCCGCCGCCGCGGCAGCCTGCCCTTCGCCGCCGCCGGTATTGAGGATGCCCGTCGCGGTGCCGACATCGGCGAGGACGAGAGAGCCGGCGACGTTCACCGCGCCGCCGTCGCTGAGGGTGAGCGCGCCGGTGCCGGCGCCGCTGCCGATCACCAGATCGCCGCTCGTGCGGAAACGCGAATTGGCGCCGGAAACGGTGAGCGTCGCCGGCAGCGCCGCCGAGACCGTCCCGAAGGTCGCGTTGGTGAAGGTCGCCGCGCCGCCCTGATCGAGCATGAAGCGGCCATTGGTCATCAGCAGCGCATCGCTGCTCGTCCAGTTCGATCCCGCGCCGGTGATCGAAATGTCGAGGAGGCGGGTGGTGCCGTTCTGCGCATTGCCCGCCGCTGTGCCGACCGTGCTGGCCGCCGCGGTGTGCAGCGCGCCGCCGCCGCTGATCGTCACGGCGCCGCCGGTGTTGGCGGCGGCGGCAAGCGTCAGGCCGCCCGTCATATCAGCCTGCGAGCCGGTGCCGTCGATCGTGAACCGCGCTGTGCCGAGCTGGGTTCGCAGCGACATGCCGCCGGCGGTGAGATCGAGATGGCCGCCGTTGGTGATGTTGACGGCCACGACCCGGCCATTGTTTCCCGCGACGTTCATCGCGGCAGTACCGAACGCGGAACCCTGTCCGTCGACGGCGAGCGCGGTATTGCCCGAGCTCAGTGTCGTCGGGCCGCCGGAGGTCATCTTGGCGCCCCCGTTGACGAGAAGCTGCCCCGCGGAAAGCGTCGTTCCGCCGCGGTAGGTGACGATGGCCCTGTTCGTAACGAGAAGCCCGCCCGAGCCGTTGACGGTCGTCGCGCCGTTATAATCGCTGCTACCGGTCAGGGTGAGCAACCCGGCGCCGCTCGTGGTGAGAGCGCCGCCGCCACGGATCTGGCCCGTATAGGTATAAGCAGCCGAATTGCCGAAGATCAGCAGGCCGTCGTCTTGCACATCGCCCAGGATCGATCCGTTAACGCGCAGCGTGCCGGCCGCGATCGTCGTGCCGCCGACGTAGGTATTGTCGCCGCTCAGGATGAGCGTGCCGGCGCCCGATTTGAGCAAAGCTCCCCCGCCCAGAAGCGGCTGTGTCAGCGTGAGGCTCGCACCGGGGGTGACCTCGATCCCGGCGCCGTTCGCCGCCCAGTTGATCGATCGTGCGATATTGCCGTTGCCGGTCCATTGGAGCGCGCCGCCGGAGATCGTGAACGCGCCGGTGCCGAGCGCGGTCTCGGACCCGATCGACAGCTTGCCAGCGGTGATCGTCGTACCGCCGCTATGATTATTCCCCACCAGCGTGGTGGTGCCCGATCCACTCTGAAGGACCGAGATGGCGCCGTTGATATTTCCGACGGACAGGTTGCTGTTCTGCTGGAAGATCAGCGCGCCGCTGCCGATAATAGCGGGGATTGCCCCGCCGACGGTGCCCGCGTCGAACAGGAGCGTGCCCTGCTGGAGCTCCCAGACGCTCGTCGGCAGACCACTGGCATTGCCCGTCAGCATCCAGGTGCTCGTGCCGACCTTCACGAAGCGATTGAAATTCCGATACTGCCCCGCCGCGCCAACCAGCGACATATCGAAGCTCGAATCGACGTTCCCGCCGAGCTGCAACGATTGGGCGAAGCCGGCCGATGCGTTGGCGATCACGAGCCCGGTGATGCTCGATCCCGCCTGCAATTCGAGCAGGGTAAGCTGGGCCTGGCTGAGATCCATCGCCACGGCGCCGCCGGCACCGGCGCGGATGATGCCGCCGTTGACGATGTTGACCGGCAGCGTCGTCCCCTGGATCGCCACCGCGCCATTGCCACCCTCGATCAGCCCATAGTTGACGATCGGGACGCTGAGCGTCTTCAGCGCGATGCCCGCGCCGCCCAGCGCGCCGCCGCTACCGTCGCCGCCGCGCACGATGCCCGTCGCATTGTTGGTGAAGCTCTGCACCCCGCTGACGCCGACGCCGATAAAGGCGCCCGCGCCACCGGCCACCCCCAGCCCGGCGCCGCCCTGGATCGTGCCGTTATTGACCACGCTGGCGTTGCCGCTGACCTGCATCCCGAGGCCGCCGCTGAGCCCGCCCACGCCCGAGCTGCCGCCGGTGATCGTGCCGTTGTTGATCAAATTGCCGTTGTTCTGGATATTGGCGCCGAGCGCCCTGGTGCTGGTGCCGTTGCTGCCGCTTCCCCCGGTGATCGTGGCGTAATTGGTAATCGTCGTCGTGATGCCGCCGGGGCTGGCGGTGGTCAGCCCGGCCTGGCCGGTGAAGTTGATCGGGTCGTCATTGCCGTGGATCGTGCCGTACAGCGTCACGAGGCCGGCGGGCGCGATCCCGTTGGTCGAAAAGCCGGCGGTATCGATGATCAGCGTATTGGTGCTGGCGGGCAGCGCGCCGGTGATCGCGATATCGGCGGTCAAGGTGATCGTCGAGCTGAGATCGCCGTCCGCATTCGCGTCGAGGATCGCTTGGCGCAATTCGGCATCGGTGCCGGCGGGATAACCCCTGGCCCAGGCCGTCGAAGGAAAAACGCCCGCGAGCACCAGCGCCATCCCGCCGACCCCGGTCAGCAGCCCGCGCCTGCGCGCGATCGGGCGGGAGACGGACGCGTGCCGGCGATGCGCTTGTTTCACGCTGTTCATCTCTCGATTCCCTTCAACGAAAACGGTCGGAAAAACGTCGATCGAAGAGGAAGCGCCACGAGCTCGAAAACCCGCGCTGCCGAGAGGCGCACGCCACCGTCCACATCCACACGCCCCCTTCCGGTAACCCCTTGCTCGTGCGGACAAATCCGCCGGCCTTGCGCCGCACCGCCGCCAGCGGTTCGCCCCCGGCCGCAATGGCGCCGAAAGATTAACCGAATGTTGAATTTGCGTGTAATACGCCCGCGAAGTGGCGGAAAAATAACCTATTCTTCCTATCGCCGCGCGCTAGTTGCCGGGGGTGCTCGCGCGGCCGCGCAAGCGCCCCGGCTCTTCCGTCTTCAGCACCAGCTCGGCTTGGGTGATAGACCGGGCGGTGGCTCAATCAAACCGGGTCGGCCCAGGGGTCGTAGCTGCCGAAGCTCCACACATTGCCCTCCGGATCGCGCGCGGAATAGCCGCGGCCGCCATAATCCTGATCCACCGGGCCGCTGATGATCTCCGCACCCGCCGCGGCGGTGCGGCGGGCATGGGCGTCGACGTCGGCGACGATCAGATAGAGCCCCATCGTCGCCCCGCCCGCCTCGGCGACCGTCTTCATCCGCGCGGCCCGCACATGGGGCGAGTCGATCGCGCTCGAGATCATCAACATGCGATCGGCCCAGATAAGCTGCGCGTGCTGGACGATCGCAGGGTCGGTCTCGCTCAAGTAAACCGCCCGCCGCTCGAACCCGAAGGCGGTGCACAGAAAGTCGATCGCGCGCGGCGCATCGGTGTAGCGCAGATTGGGGATGATCTCATGTCGCATGATGGGCCTCGCTGTTGTCCGATCCCCGGATAGACAAGGCGCCTGGCATCGGATTGGACGAAACGCACCTCAGGCTTCGACGAGCCCGCCGCCTTCGGGCAAGGAACGCGCGAGATAGGCGGTCGGCGAAAGCCCGCTGAACTCGCGAAACTCCCTGATCATATGCGATTGATCGAAATAACCGGCCTCGGCGGCGAGCCCCGCCCAATCGGGTCGATCCGCCTCTTGCGCGATCAGCCCGGTCAGCGTCTGGAAGCGCAGCAGCCGGCGGAACGCGCGCGGCCCGACGCCGATCGCATCGCGCACCCGATCGGCCATATGCTTGCGGCTCCACCCGATTTCCGTGGCAATCGCCGAAATGTCGAGATCGGGCCGCGCACGCAGTAGGCGGAGCGCGTGATGCTGCTGCCCGTTGGGCGGCTCGATCCCGTGCAGGCGCCGGCGCAGCGCCTCGTCCAACAGGTCGATGCGGTGATCGCGGCCATCCGCCGCTGCCAGCGCGTCGCCCAGTTCGCGCGCGGCGCGGCCGAGAATCGCGTCGAGCGGAACGACCCGATCGGCGATTTCGTGCATCGGCATCCCGAGCAGAAGACGAAGCGTGGCGAGCGGCAGAAAGACGTGGATCCCCGCCTGCGACCCGGCCGAATGCGACAGAGCAGCGCAGATGCGCGCCGGCGACAAAGGCCTCGCCCGCGTTGAGCGTCAGCCTTTCGCCATTGCCGCCGGTGATCGAGATCGGCTCGCCGAGGTTGACGATGAACACCCCCTCGGCGTGGGGCAGTTCGCGGCGCGTCGTGAACCCCGCGGTGCGCTCCCGATAATCGCTATAGCCGTGGATCAGCCCGGAAAGATCGGCCGGCGGCGCGATGCGCGCCATCGTCCAGGCATTGACCCCGTCGTCGTGGATCGTCTCATGAAGGCAACGGCGACGGTCCACGGACTCTCGGCCAGGTTGATGAAGACCGCGGCATGATAGGCGTCGGCGACGCTTCCCGGAAGCACCGATCGGCGACAGGCAACGGATCGATCGCGCTGCCGGCAATCTTGCGCGCGCGGGCCGATCCGCCTACGCTCCTCGCGATGTTCGCGCACCCGCCTCGATCCGTTGACGCATCGATCGCCGGCCCGGTTGCGCCTGCCTCGTCGCTTGCTCCTCCTGATCCGATCGTGGCCATCGGCCGCGTCGGGGCACCGCCCCCGCCGAAACCGAACCGCGCCGACTGACCCCCGGCACGCCGTCCCGCGCATGACGCGGGCATCACGACGTTCTTTCAGGTGAAAATTCATGTTCAATCGTCACGCAGCGGCGCTCGTGCCGACCAGCGCGTTCGTTCTCTTGTGGAGCAGCGGCGCGATCGTCTCCGAAATCGGGCTCCGCCACGGTTCGCCCTTCGCGCTTCTGATTTTCCGCTATATCATCGCCTTCACCGTGCTGCTCGGGTTCGCGGCGGCGAACGGCAGCTTGTTGCCCGCGCCGGGCACGCGGCGGCGCAATCTGCTGATCGGCTTCTCGATCGCCGGGCTCTATTCCACCTGCTATCTGCTCGCGCTCGATAACGGCGTCACGCCGGGGGCGCTCGCCACCCTGCTCGGGGTGCAGCCGATCCTGACCGTGTTTCTGACCGAGCGCCGCGCAACCGCGCCGCGGCTGATCGGGCTCGGCTGCGCGCTCGGCGGGCTGGCGCTGGTCGTATCGGACGGGCTGGCGTCGATGCGCTTCGACATGATCGGGCTGGCCTTCGCCGCGCTGTCGCTGTTCGGCATCACCGCGGGATCGATCCTCCAGAAGCGCGAGAAGCAGGCACCGTGGGTGGTGCTGCCGATGCAATCCGCGGTCGGGCTCGCCTTCGCCTGCGCGGCATCGCCGCTCGGTGAATTCCGCGCGTCATGGGATTGGGGCTTCGTGCTGCCCGCGCTGTGGCTCGGCCTGGTCATTTCGGTCGGCACGACCTTTCTGCTCTACCGGCTGATCGCGCGCGGCAATCTCGTCAACGTCACCAGCCTGTTCTACCTCGTTCCCGGGGTCACCGCGGCGATGGACTGGGCGATCCTCGGCAATCCGATGTCAGCGCTGATGATCGCCGGGCTCGGGCTGATCGTCGTCGGGCTATTGGTGGTGTTCCGCTCCAAGGCGGAATGATGCCGATCAGGTGACAGACGAGGCGCGAGGCGCAATCATGCATGTCTGGCCCCGCTTCGGAGGATGGTGATGCGCGATATCGCGGAATTCTTCGGCGACAATTGCCCCGCCCGCGCAATCGTCCCGGTGGGCCCGCTACATTACGGCTATCGGATCGAGGTGGATGCGGTCGCCCGGCGGCCAGTGCCGGCCCATCCGTCACACGGATAGGCCGGCTCGGGCGCGATCGCCGCGCTTGCTTCAGAAGTTGAAGCGCACCCCCGCGGTATATTGGCGGCCGATCACGTCATAAAGCTGGCGCGCGGTCTGAAATTGATAGCCGGTAAATGGCGGGTCGTTGTCGAACGCGTTGAGGATCACCCCAAACAGCGCGATCTTGCCGCCGTTCGACGTCTTGAACACGGTCAACTCGCCCGACAGATCGACGTAGACGCGACCGTTCACATGGTTCCAGTCGAGCGTAAAATCGTCGCGCGTGATGACCCCGCCGCCGATATAGCGCCCCGTCACCCCGAAACGATAATTGTCGGTCGCATAGCTTGCCGTCGCGCTGCCCTTCCAATGCGGCGTCCCGCCCGGCCCGTCGAGCACCGGCTGGTCGGTGTTGCCCGCGAAGTGCGTGACATCATTGTCCTGCCCGGTCAGATCGAGCTTGTTGACGTAACTGACGAGCCCACGCAGATCGAGCACGCCTGCGCCGATCGGCACGCGATAATTCGCCTCCACATCGACCCCGTTGGTGATGATCTGCTGGAAGTTGACCGGGGCGAGCAGGATGTTGTTGATCCGGCCGTCATCACCGCGCCGCACCAGCAGGCAGCTCGGCGCGTCGCCCGAATTGCAGCGATTGACGATCGTCTGGGCGGTGAGCGAGGCGATCGCGCCCTTCACCTTGATATCGTAATAATCGATCGAGATGCTGAGACGCGGCGCGAACGACGGGGTCAGCACGACGCCCGCGGTGAATGTATTGGCCTTCTCGGGCTTCAGATAGGGATTGCCGCCGGTCGTCTGGCTGACATTATAGGTCGCGTTGGTCTTGCTATCGGTCACCCCGCCGAGCAGGGTCTGGCCGGCTGCGAACAATTCGTTGATGTTGGGCGCGCGGATATCGCGTGACCGCGTGGCGCGGAAGCGGATGCTGCTGTTGACCGCGTAGTTGACGCCGACCTTCCACGTTTCGACCGTGCCCGAGGTGCGATAATCGGTGATACGACCGCCGAGATCGACGTCGAGGTTCTTGGCCCAGCTCGCGTCCTGAGCCAGCGGGATCACCGCCTCGACGAACCCTTCCTTCACCGCCTCGCGCGCCGAATAGGGCTTCACATTGCCGACGCGGAACAGGCTGACGTTCGGCGTCGCCGAAATCGGATCCGAGGTCACATCGACATTGAGGTTGCGATACTGGCCGCCGAAAGCGATCGAAACCGGGCCGGCCCAGGTGGAGAAGGGTTCGCCGCGGATGACGAGATCCACGACCTGCTGCGACTGGCGCCAGTCGCGGACCGAGGTACCGGTGATGTAATCGATCGCCTGTTGCGACGCCGAACCGACGCCGAACAGGTTGAGCGGCATACAGCCGTTGGTCGGATCGGTCAGCGTCGAACGGCAGACGATCCCGCCGGTCGCCGGATTGATCACCGCATCCAGCGCGAGCAGCCGCCGCGACTTGATGACGTCATTGGTGAACAAGGTGACCGAGTGGGTCTTGCCGAACGCGACCGACGCATCGAACGTCCACGAGCCGCCGAGGCCGCCGCGCAGCCCGGTCACGCCTTGCCAGGTGGTCGCCTTCTGCTTGATCGCGCCGACGCCATAATCCTCAAGGCTGCGACCGAAGGCGAAGCTGGTTTCGCCTGCAGCGGCCAGCGCGCTGCGCAGCGAGGCGGGCAGATAGGCGTTGTCAGCGTGGATCGTGAAAACATCGTCGGACGGAATCGACCGTTCGTTGAGGCGCGATGTCGCGTAAGTGAAATTGGCATAAGCGGTGATCGATGGCGTGATCTCATAAGTGGCGCCGGCATAGGCGCTCCACCGCTTGGTCGGCGCGACCAGCACATAAGGCGAGGCGAGCGGATCGCCATCGCCGCCGTCCATCGTATTGTCTTGCGTCAGATAGTTGCCGTAGCGGAAGGGCATCGTCGTGCCGTTCGGGCCGAACTGGATACCCTTGAGCACCCCCGAATTGATCACCCCGCCGGGCGCCGCGTAGGACGCGCGGGCATCGTTCACATGGACGAGATACGGCTGGCTCGGATCGGTTGCGTTGGCGGGATTGACGATGATCGAGCGATTGCCGGCCCATTTGCGCCGATTGCCATCCCCGATGCCGCTGTTCTCGGCCGCCTCGAGCCCGACCAGCAAATGCCCGCGATCACCCGCGAATTTCGTGCCGAATGCCAGCGAGGCGAGATAATTGCGATTGTCATTATGATCGGTGATGCCGCCTTGCAGGCTGCCGCGCACGCCGTTGAACTTGTTGTCGATCTTGAAATTGACCACCCCGGCCACCGCGTCGGAGCCATAAGCGGCGGAGGCGCCACCGGTCACCACCTCGACCCCGCCAATCAGCGCCTGCGGGATCAGATTGGTGTTGATCACGCCTTCCGGCGTCGTCGGCACATAGCGCTTGCCATCGATCAGCGTCAGCGTGCGGAGATAGCCGAGCCCGCGCAGATCCATGTAATTGCCGCCGGCGAGCTTCGACAGGTTGCTGACCGAGGACGGCGTGACGCTGGGCTTCATCGACGGCAGCTGGTTGAGCGCATCCGCGACATTGACCGCGCCGACGCGCAAAATGTCGTCGGTGTTGACCGAGGTGAGCGGGGTCGGCGAGACGAAGCCGGCGCGCGCCACCTGCGATCCGGTGACGACGATCTCGGCGGTTTCGCTCGCCTTGGCGTCGGTGTCCGCCGGGGCCGCCTGTTGCGCGTGCACCGGGGTAGCGCCGATCAATGCCGCGAACGCAAGCGCGGCCATTCCCTGTCCCACGCGGCCAAATGCCGTAGACGCGTGCAAATCGCGACGGAAGCGGCCGAGCGCCGCCCCGCCCCATTTGATATCCGACATAAACCCCATCCCCTTTGTGGTAATTATTCTACGCTGCGTGCGCGCCGGTTCAGCGCGTCGCGAAATAGTCGAACAGGCTGCGGCTGATCTCCGCGATCGCGCGCTCGCGCTGCGCCTCCGGCAGGCTGCTGCTCTTGGTGTAGACCGCGATCAGCAGATGCCCGCGGTCTCCCGGCAGCGTGATCATGCCAACATCGTTGATCGAGCCGCCGATCGTCCCGGTCTTGTGCGCGACCGTCGTTCCGGCGGGCAACAATCCCTTGATCCGCGCCGCCCCGGTTTCGCAGCGCTCCATGACACTACGCAGAAAGTCGCGGCTTTCGGGCTTGAGCAGCGGGCTCGCGAGCAATTTACCGAGCAGATCGACCATCGCGACGGGCGCCGACGTATCGCGCGGATCCTTTTCGAACGCGGCGTTCGCCGAATAGGCCGACTTTTCGATGTCGGCGTCGCTCAGGCCGCGCGCCATCAACGTCTTGACGAAGGGCGATCCGGCGGGAACCCCGTAAAAATCGTTGAGAAGATCGTTCACGCTGCGATCGACCTGCATCTCCGCGATGCCATTGGCGCGGAGCCAGGCGGTGACCGCCGCCGGGCCGCCCGCGAGCGCAAGGATCTTGTCGGTCGCGGTGTTGTTGCTCTGCGTGAGCATCAATTCCATCAGATTGGCGACCGACAGCATGACGCCGGGATGGACCACGCGATTGGCGACCTCGCCGGTCTGGTCGACATCCGCCTGCGTCACCGCGATCATCCGATCGAGCCGCATCTGCCCCTTGTCGACGAGCGACAGCAATGTTCCCGCGATCGCGACCTTATAGGTGCTCGCCATCGGGAAACGCTCTGCCCCCGCGACCGCACCGCTTTCGCCGGTTTCGAGCAGTCGGAAGGCGACGCCGACCCGGCCCTTGATCTGCTTTTCCAGCGCGGCGACCTGCGCGGCGACGGCTTGCTGCACCGATGCCGCCGCGGGACGTTGCGCTGCCGCGGTGATCCCGGCAGGCGACGGCGCCGCGACCGCCGGGGCGGCCACCAAAGCGATCAATGCAACATGGGCAAAGAGTTTCAACATCATCCCCCCTCCCGCGAGGCGCATGGCCCCCCCGGGCGTCAGTTTTCTATTTAGGGAAATATTTCCATAATGGCGGGATCGAGTCAATATTATTTCTGAAATGGGAAGTTGCGTCCCGTTATGAAAAGATTGCCCTCCGCCGAGCCGCCCCGAGCGGATCAAATATCATCGTATGTGAAGGGCTTGCGCGGCGACGGGGACAGGATCGCGGGCGAGCGATACCGCTGTCCGCGGCCGCGACCGGCTATTTTTCGAAAAAAGTCGCCGCGGCTCGCGACGCTATTTCGACGGCGGCTTTGGTTCCCAAAGCTCGATCTTGGTCCCATCGGGATCGACGATCCAGGCGAATTTCCCGCTGGGATCACTGTCGTCGCGCTTGATCGGGACAACGCCCTTGGCTTTCAGGCGATCGAGGAAGGATGCGAGATCGTCGACCGCGAAATTCAGCATGAACTCGCGCTTCGACGGCGCCATATAATCGGTCGCCTGATCGAACGCGTTGACCGTAATGACCGGCGGATGGTTCGGCGCATCATATCGCAGCAGCGCCCCGCCCCAGCTCTCGATCCTGATGCCGAGGACATCCCGATACCAGGCCATCAGTTTTTTCGGGTCGGGACTCTTGAAGAAGATTCCGCCCAAACCGGTGATCCGCCCGGCCGGCTCCGCTGAAACCGCCCCCGGCATCACCGAGAGCCCCATGACGACGAGCAACAACAGCCGACGGGTACAGGGCACGACATCGAGTCCCCCTATTGTTTCGGCGCGATCGTAGAAGGCGGTGCGCCGCGTTTCAATGCCGCCCGGCGCCGCGCGGACCGACCGCCAGCGCCATCATGATGCGGGTCGAACAAATCGCGCAATCGAGCGCGCTGGCGGCGCCCTCGGGGCAATCGATGCACGACCGGCGCGGCGTGGAGCCGTCGACGATGCCGAGCAGCAAACGCTCGTCGCCGGAGAGCGCGGGGGCCTCCCCGCATCGCATCGGCCGCGCGATCGCCGTCTCGAACAGCACGCACAGGCTGTCGAACACCGGGGCAAGCATCATCGCATCGGCGGATTCGAGCGCCCGCGCGAGGCACGGCTGGGTCGGTTGCCCCGTGTCGCGCGCCTCACGCCAGCATCTCACCGCACGGATCACGAGAGCCAAACCAGTCGGCGCATCGCCCGGGAGCGCGTGATCGGTCATCGGCGCCATGTCCGTTCATTGTTGAGAATCGTTCGCAACAATGGGCGCTTTTACCCGGCACGGCAAGCCATGACACCGGGGGACCCCTATCAATCGGGGGACGAGCGAGTCCGGCCGGCGGGGATGTCGAGATGGAGGTCGATCCGCTCGAGCGTCCCGCTGAAGGGGAATGGCACCTTATAGTCCTCGGCGACCGGCGTGCCCGTATCGCTGCCGATGCTGACGCCCTCGGTCGAGAACCAGCCGGGCACGGTATGCTCGATCCGTCCCTGTGCCAGATCCTTGCCGTCGGCCTTCAAGGTGAACACGCCGCCCTTCCCGAAGCCACCCCCGTCATATTTGAAGTCGACGACGATGGCATGCTTGCCCGGGGCGAGCGGAACCTGGCTGTCGAGCCGCACCGACTGGCCGGGGAAATTGAAGAATTTATAGATGAAGCTCGGCTTGCTCTTGTACATGACGAGCCCCCAGCCGCCGAAGCGGCCGCCCTCGGTCACCAGCACGCCCTCTGCGCCCTCGCGCGGCACGTCGACGGTCGCGGTCAAGGTGAAGGATTTGTTCTTCACCTCCGGGAAAGCGGGATCGGGCAGCCGCGGGCCGGGATAGAAAGTAAAATCGCGCCGCCCCGCGAACGCCGACGGGCGCTGATCGGCCTGCATCCGCGCGATCGTGCTCGGATCGAGCGGCAGGACGTTGTACTTCCTCGCTTCCTCAAGGAACGCCGCCTGCATCTTCTTCAGCCGTTCAGGCTCTTTCGCGGCGAGATCCTCGGCCTCCGAATAATCCTTGGCGACATGGTACAATTCCCAGGTGAAGGCGTTGGCGTCGAAAGGCTGGACCGCCACCCAGGGCAGCCGCTTGGGGTGCGTCGCGGCGACCCAGCCGTCCTGGTAGATCGCGCGATTGGCGAACATTTCGAAATATTGCGTGGTGTGCCGGTCGGGCGCCGCGGCATTGTTGAAGCTGTAGACGAGGCTGGTGCCTTCGATCGGCTTCTGCTTCACGCCATTGACCTCGGTCGGCTGGGGGATGCCGATCGCTTCGTAAAGCGTCGGCGCGATATCGATCACATGGCTGAACTGCGAGCGGATCTCGCCGTGCGCCTTGATCCGCGCCGGCCAGGAGATCGTCATGCCGTTGCGCGTGCCGCCCCAGTGCGACGCGACCTGCTTGGTCCACTGGAACGGCGTGTCCATCGCCCAGGCGAAACCGGCCGGATAATGTTCGTCGGACATCGGCCCGCCCATCTCGTCGAGATGGTTGATCATGTTGGCGACGGTATCGGGGACGCCGTTCAGCCCGGCCATCTGGTTGATCGACCCGTTGAGGCCGCCTTCCGCGCTCGCGCCGTTATCGCCCTCGATATAGATGATGATCGTATTGTCGAGCCGGCCCTGGGCGCGCAATTCCTCGATCACCCGCCCGATCTGATGATCGGAATAAGCGTTGGTCGCCGCATAGACTTCCATCAGCCGCGCCGCGACTTTCTTCGCATCGGGCGACAGGCTGTCCCAGGCAGGGATTTCCGGCGGTCGCGGGGTAAGCTTCGCATCGGCGGGAATAACGCCGAGCTTCTTTTGCCGCGCGAAGGTCTCCTCGCGCAATTTGTCCCACCCCTGGTCAAACTGACCGCGGAATTTGGCGATCCACTCCTTGGGCGCCTGATGCGGCGCATGCCCGCTGCCGGGGGCGTAATAGAGGAAGAAGGGCTTGTCGGGCGCCTGCGTCCCCACCGTCCGCAGCCAGTTGATCGCATGATCGGCGAGATCGCGGTCGAGGATGTAATTGGGGTCGTTCGCGGGCGGCTCGACCGGGTTGCGGTTCTCGGTCAACGCCGGCGCCCATTGGTCGGTCTCGCCGCCGTTGAAGCCGAAGAAATAGTCGAACCCCAGCCCACTCGGCCAATTGTCGAATGGCCCGGCCGGACTATTCTCCCAATCGGGGATATTGTGGTTCTTGCCGAGCCAGCCTGTCGCATAGCCGTTCTGGCGCAGGACCTCGGCGATCGTCGCAGCGCTCTTTGGAATGATCGAGGTATAGCCGGGGTAACCTGTCGCCAGTTCCTGGATCACCCCGGTCCCGACCGAATGGTGGTTGCGCCCGGTGAGCAGCGCGGCGCGGGTCGGCGAGCATAATGCCGTGGTGTGGAACCGGTTGTAGCGCAGCCCGTTCGCGGCGACCGCGTCGAAGACCGGGGTCGGCACCGGCCCGCCGAACCCGCTATAGGTGCCGAAGCCGACATCGTCAGTCATGATCAGCAGCACGTTGGGCGCCCCCTTCGGCGCGACGACCGGCGGCGGATAATGCGGCTTGGACGATTCCGCCGGCGTGACCCCCAAAGTGCCTTGATAGGGCGGCACCGGACGCGGCAGCACCGTGGCGGGGCTGAACACGCCGGACGGCACCGCGGTCGATTGCGCCGCGGCCTGCGGAGCGACCGGCAATTGCCCGATCGTCGCCAGAACCGAACAAGCGTATAGCCAGCTTCTGGATTTGATCATCGCTCCCTCCCCTGTCGCCGCATCTCGTGACGCATTCGTGCGACCACGATCTTATGTCGCGATCCGCATCAGTCCAGAACATCTATTGCTTGCGCCACACGCTCGCGCTTGTTGAATAGTGTACGAGCGTGCAGGCAATCCGCAAGCCCCTCGCCGCCGACAGATCTTTTGTGTAAAGATCTAGAGCCATGGATATTGATAAATTAACTCGACTTCTCAGTATCTTCGCAATCGAAGTAATCGGCACGGACCTTTGCGGCGGAACGCTCATCGCGCGATGGGACGCAATTCTGCCCGACGGTTCCGGCACCCAGGAGAAGGATGGCAATGCCAATTGAAAAACAGGCAACAGGGCCGAAAATCCTTCGCTTTCTCGACGATCATCGACTGCAGCACAGCCCGGCCAATTATGCCTTCGTCCATCGCGTCCTGATCGAGCAGGATGCGGTGCTGAAGGCGGAGGTGGAGCGGATCGTCGACGGCGGCTTCCGCATCGGCCCTGACGAGGTGGCGCGGCTCGCCGGCGAGACACCGGCCGAACCGGCCCCGGAACATCATGGTGCGTCGCAGCTCGATCGGCTGACGTTGCGCGTCCTCGACATCATCGGCGATGCGGCCAGCGCGACCGGCGATCTCAATCGCGATCTGGTCAGCGCCGCCGCCTCGCTGGTCGGCGCGGCGGAATCCAGCATTCGCTCGGTCGTCTCCGCGATGATCGAGCGGACGACGCTCGCCGAAGCCAGCCTCGCCGATGCGACGCGGCAAGCGCAATCGCTGCGCGCGGAGCTCAACGCGCTGCGCACCGATGCGAGCCGCGACCGGCTGACCGGGCTTCTCAACCGCGCGGGGGTGGAGGAAAGGCTGGCGACCGCGATCGCATCCCCCAAGGGGTGTGCGATTGCGCTGATCGACATCGATCATTTCAAGCGCGTCAACGACGGCCACGGCCACGCGGTCGGCGACCGGTTGCTGCGCACGGTGGCGACCGAACTGGCGGACTCATGCCAGCCGCACACCGTCGCGCGCTGGGACGGCGGGGCATTCCTGATCCTGATGGAAGACATGACCGCGCGCGATGCCAACGCGATCATCGACACCGCACGTGTGCGTCTCGCCAGCCGTCGCCTGAAGGTACGCGAAAGCGACGCGCCGCTCGGCACGATCACCTTTTCGGCGGGCATCTCGTCGTCCAGGGGACGCGCCGTCCCCGCGTTGATCGCCAGCGCCGAGGCGTTGCTCGATCGTGCCAAGAATGGCGGGCGCAATCGGACCGAAATCGAACCGCCGCTGGTGGAGATTCTGTCGCCGCCGAGCGGGCGGGTTTAAGGAACACAACTCTCCGTCCCGCGGGATCGCCAGAAAACAGACGGGGCGACGGAAACCCGCCGCCCCGAACCGCATTTCCCTGTGGCGGCTGTTACCAGCGATTGCCCATCTGGCTGCCCAGGATCAGCCCGATGACGCCGGAGGCGATCGCGGCCATCACGATATCGCCGTTGTCGTCGCGATAATAGCGATAGCCGGGGCGGGGCGGGGGCAGATTGTAGCGCCGCCAGTCGTTGACGTAATAACGATTGTCGTTCCAATAGGTGAAGCGCTGCCCGGTACGCCAGCGGCCGCGATAGCCGTTATAGCCGTAGCGGCCGCCGTAATTGTGCCAGCGATATTGCGACCGCCCGTCGCGATCGTCCCGCCATCCGCGACGACCATTGTCGTGGCGCTGGTCGCGCCAGTCGCGCCGCCCATCGTCGTCGCGCCGGCCGCGATCGTGATCGTCCCACCGGCCCTGCGCGGTGGCAGGCACGGTCGACAAGATCGATGCCATTGCGGTCAGCCCCGCCAGCGTTCTCGAGAGCAATCTCATCGCTGAACTCCTTTCATTCGTCCGAAAGACGACATGCTATTCCGCCACTTCCGGGCGAAACTGCGGACGTAATCTCACCCACTTAGGCACGAATACGCAAGCGACTTTCGCCAGAAAGCGCTGCATTCGGGGTGGCGGACCGGCCGCGCGGCCTATTCGGCGGTCAGACGCTCGGGCTCGAGCAGCAACAGCGCGGCGATGCCGGCGACGGCGCTGACCCCGGCCGCGACGAGGCAGGCCGTCGCCACGCCGTGCACCAGCACCGCGCCGCGCCCCGCGAGTATTGAGCCGAGCAAAGCGGTAGCAATCAGCCCGCCGGTGCGCGCGAGCGCGCTATTGGCGCCGTTCGCGGTGCCGACATGCCGTTCGTCGACCGAATTCATCACCGCCGTGGTGAGCGGCGCCACCGCCCCGGCCATGCCGACCGCGATGACCAGCAGCCCGGGCATCACCCCCGTCCAATAGGATTGCGTCGGATCGATCCGGCTCGCCAGCAGGAAGCCGGCCGCGACCACCAGCGGCCCGATCGTCAGCGGCCAGCGCGGCCCGATGCGCGCGGCGAGCTTGCCCATCGCACGCGAGGCGAGACCGATCACGATCGACAGCGGCAGCAGCGCCGCGCCGGCCTGGGTCGCCGTATAGCCGCCCGCCCCGATCAGCAGGAACGGGAACAGCACGAACAGCCCGCCCAGCGCGCCATAGAGCAGCAACGTCAGGATCGAGAGCCCGATATAGGAGGGGGTCGCGAACAGCCCGAGCGGCATCATCGCGCGGTCGCCGCGGCGATGCTCGACCCACAGGAACAGCAGCAGCGCCACGCCGCCGACACCGATCGCCCAACCGCCGCCGCGCACCGCGACATGCCCCGACAATACGGTCAACCCCCAGGTCATCGCGCCGAGGCCGATCGTGGCAAGCCCCGCGCCCGGCCAATCGAGCCCGCTGCCGGTCTCGCCCCGGCTCTCGGGGAGGTAGCGCCAGCCGAGCCACCCCGCGCCGATCGCGAGCGGAATGTTGATCAGGAAGATCGCGCGCCAGCTCACCGCGTCGATCAGCGCGCCGCCGATGAGGGGGCCGATCGCGCCGGCCGCCGCCCCGGCCGCGGCCCAGGTGCCGATCGCCTTGCCGCGCTCCTCCCCGGCGAAAGCGGCGCCGAGGCTCGCGAGGCTGTTGGGGAGCAACATCGCCGCGCTGATCCCCTGGATCGTTCGCCCCGCGATCAGCCAGTCCAGCCCCGGCGCCGAGAGGCACAGGATCGACGCAGCGCCGAACGCCCCCACCCCCAGCAGGAACATGCGCCGGCGCCCGTAAAGGTCGCCCGCCGCCCCGCCGAGCAGCAGCAAGGCCGACAGCGGGAGCAGATAGGCGTTGACCACCCATTGCAGCTCGGCGGGGGAAGCGCCGAGCTCGCGCCCGATCGCGGCGAGCCCGACATTGACGACCGAGCCGTCGACGAACGACAGGCTCGATGCGAGCACGGTGGCGAACAGGATCGCGGTGGCATGGCGCGGCTCCCGTCCCGTTCCGGAAACGGTCGTCGCGGCGTCGCACGGTGCGGGAAGGCCCGTCATCGCAACATCATAGCCGGATGCGGGGCGTAGGGGAAAGCGCGGCGCGGCTATTCGAGCCGGGAAGAGGTTTGCGCGCCTTCGAGATCGGAGACGAAGACATAGCGATCGGCGCGATAGGTCGAGCGGGTGAATTCGACCGGCCGGCCGTCGGCCAGAAAGGCCATCCGCTCTATACGCAGCACCGCGGCATTCTGCTCGGTCGAGAGCATCCCCGCCTCGGTTGGCGCAGCGAGCGCGCCCTGGATGCGCTGCTTGCCGCGCACCGGGCGGTGGCCGTTCTTTTCGAGCGCGGCGTAGAGCGAATCGCCGATCTGATCGAGATCGGGGAGGAATTCGGCAGGGACCACGGCATGTTCGATCGCCAGCGGCTCCCCGCCCGACAAACGCACCCGCCCGAGCCGCGCGACCTGCGTCGACGTCGCGATCCGCAGCATCGCCGCCTCCTCGTCGGTCGGCTGGGCATAGGCCTTGATCATCCAGATCACGCCCGGGTTCTCGCCGCGCTTATGGGCGTCGTCGGTGAAGCTGCTGAGTACCGACCCCGGCGTTTCGATGCGCCGCGCGACGAAGGTGCCCGAGCCCTGTTTGCGGACGAGGATACCCTCTTCGATCAGCTGGTTGATGCTCTTGCGGACGGTGACCCGCGACAGCCCGGTCAGCTCGGTCAGCTCGCGTTCGGAGGGGAGCGCATCGCCCGGATCGATCCCGCCGCCCGCGATATGATGGCGCAGGTTGCGCGCGAGCTGGAGATAGAGCGGCGTATTGTCGTCGCCGCGCGCGAGCAGGATATCACGCATCGGCGGCCCGCCACGCGGTGATCGCCCGCGAAAGATCGCCCCCCGCCTGCGCGAGCGCCTGCCGCGCCTGCGCCTCGGTCGCGCCGAGCGCGATCAGCACCGCGGGCTTGATCTCACGGCCGGCGGCATCGAGCGCATCCGCCGCCGCCGCCATGTCGACGCCGGCGATGTCGCGCACCATCTCGCGACCACGGTGAAGCAGCTTCTCGTTCGAAACCCGCATGTTCACCATCAACCCGCGATGCACCCGGCCGAGCCGCAGCATCGTCGCAGTCGACAGCATGTTCAAGACCGCCTTCTGCGCGGTCCCGGCCTTCATCCGCGTCGAACCGGCGACGATCTCCGCCCCGGTCCTGACGGTGATGCCATGTTCGGCCGCGCCCGCCAGCGGGCTATCGGGATTGTTGGCGAGGCCGACCGTCAGCGCCCCCGCCGTGCGCGCCGCGACGATCGCGGCGACGGTATAGGGCGTGCGGCCGCTCGCAGCGACGCCGATCACGACGTCCGAGGCGCCGATCCGCGCTTCCGCGACCGCATGCCGCGCCGCGGCTTCGTCATCCTCCGCGCCTTCGGCGCTCTCGGTCAGCGCGGCGAGCCCGCCCGCCATCAGGAACAGCACGCGCTCGCGCGGCCAGCTATAGGTCGGATAGAGCTCGACCCCGTCCTGGACCGCGACGCGCCCCGAGGTGCCGGCGCCGACATAGACCAGCCGCCCCGTCTCGCCGAGCCGCTCCGCCGCCGCATCCGCCGCGCCGGCGATCGCGGGGATCTGCGCCTTGATCGCGGCCACCGCGGCGAGCTGGCCTTCGAGCATCGCCTCGACCGCAATTTCGGTCGGCCAGCTTGCAAGGTCGATATAACGCGGGTCGATGATCTCAGTATTCATGCTGTCCTCGGGGATGAACGCTAACACGATCCGCGCCCGACGGGATGACGCAGATCAAAAAGGCGATCAGCGTGCCGATGCACAGCTGATAGGGGAAGGCGAGCGTGGCGAGCACCGGCGGCAGCCCGATCGCGCGCGCGATCGCGGGCTGGAGCATGAGCACCGCGACGAAACCGCCGAGCAGCGCGGCGATCACCGACGCGGTCGTGCCGCGCCGGGTGAAGATCGCGGTGAAATAGACGCCGAGCAGCCCTGCGTAGGAAAATACCATCACCTGCAGCGCGAATTCGAGCAGCCCCATATTGGTGTGATGCTGCCAATAATATGACACGACCGCGGTACCGAACATCGCGACGCCGATCAGCGCCATGCCGACCCGGCCGGCGCGGACATAATGCTGCTCCGTCACCGTGCCGCGCCTCTCGCGCCACGGGCGATAGAAATCCTGCACCGCGACCGACGACATCGCATTGAGCGCCGAATTGGTCGTCGCCACCGCCGCCGCAATCACCCCGATCGTCACCAGCCCGCGCAGCCCCGACGGCACCTGCGTCAGGATATAATGCATGAAGATGCTGACCTTCTCGCCGCCGAAATGCCGCGCGGCGGAGGCGGTGGCGCCGCCCATCAGATCGGGCCGGTCGTAGAAGACGTAGAGCAGCAGGCCGATCGTGATGAACACCGCGACCACCGGCACCGTCGCCAGCACCGAGAGATAGAGCCCGCGCGCGCCGGTCTTGGCGTCGCGGCAGGCGAGCAGCCGCTGGGTGGTGTCCTGGTCGAGCCCGGCATTGCCGATGTAGAGCAAAGCCACCCCGGTGACGACCGCGAGCATCGAGAAGGGCCGCGACAGATCAAGCGAGAAATCGAACAGCCTGAGCTTGTTCACCCCTTCGGGCGTATGCATCACGCCGTGGATGATCTCCGCGGTGGAGGCCGGGATCGACAGACGCAGGAAGACGAGCACCGCGACCGCCGCGCCAAGATAGATGGCGAATTGGATGAGGTCGTTCCACAATACCGATTTGAGCCCGCCCACGAAGGTGAACAGGAAGCTCGCGATCATCAGCGCCGCGGCGGCCACGGTGATGCTGCCCGGGGTGACGTTGCCGGTCATCACCATCGCGATCGCGATCGCGGCGAGATAGACCCGTGCGCCTCCCGCCAGCACGCGCCCGGCGAGGAACATCCCCCCGGCCCAGCGCGTCGCGCGGATGCTGTAGCGCTTGGTCAGCAGTTCATAAGCAGTGGTCGCCTCGACCGCGTAGAAACGCGGGATCAGCACGCGCGCGACGAACACCGCGCCGATCAGCCCGCCGATATTGGTGCTGAGATAGGAATAGTCGCTCGAATAGCCGTAATCCGGCCCCCCGAGGAAGGTCGCCGCCGATTGCGTCGCCGACAGCACCGAAATCGCCGCCAGCCAGGCCGGCACCGTCCCCCCGGCGAGGAAATAATCGCGGGTGGATTCGGTGTGACGCGGCATGAACAGCCAGCCGCCCGCGAACAGCACTGCGATATAGCCCGCTATCACCATCCAGTCGGCAAGCGTGAAGGGCAGAGTCATCCGGTTTCCCGTCCCAGAGGGTCGCGGCGGCGCGGCATCATCCGCGCCGCCGCTTCCCGCGCGATCAGAAGCGCGCGGTCAGCGAAAGGCCGTAGGTGCGGCCCATCACGTCATACGTATCGGGGAAGGTGTTGAACACGCCGCCCGCCGCGACCAACGGCGGATCCTTGTCGGTAAAATTGTAGATGCCCCCGCTGAGCGTCAGATTGTGGGTCAGCGCATAGGATGCCGAGAGGTCGAACGTGTCCTGCGCCGGCAGCGTGTTGGTCGCGCCGGGGGCGCTGTTCTTCACCTTGCCGATGCGGTTCCAGTTGAGCTGGACCAGCCCACCCTCGAAAGTCCAGGCGACCGCGGCATTGTGCCGATAGGCCGGCTGCACCAGCGTCGTCCCGTCGCTCGAACAGGTCGCGCCGAACGTCCCCTTGCACTGCACCGGAGCGACGGTCGAGTTCGCCTGGATGATATAGCTGGTGACGATATTGCCCTGATAGGAGAAACGCATCCCGGTGCCGGGCAGCCAATCCGCCAGCAAGGTATAATTGGCGGCGATGTCCAGCCCGCGCTGCGTCAGCCGGCCGAGGTTCTGGTTGTTGACATAGGCGTTGACGAAATGCCCGTTCGCCGGATCGCGGGTGACCAGCGCGCACAGCGGGTTGTTCGCGGTCGGATTGGTGATGTAGCAGCTGGTGATCGCGGCGACCGGCTGGATCACGCCGACCGCACCCTTGAGGTTGAGCTCATACCAGTCGACGGTCAGCGTGAAGCGCGGCATGAAGGTCGGGGTCAGCACGATGCCGACGGTCTTGGTCTTGCCGATCTCGGGTTTGATCGCCGCGTTGCCGCCGTAATAATAATTGCCCTCGAGATAGCTCGGATCGAACGAATTGGCCGAGCCGACCGCCGGCGCGCCGAAGCGCTGGCATTGCGCGACATTGCCGGTGCCGAGGACGCAGGGGTCGCCCGCATAGCGCGGCGCGAGCCGCGGCACGGTGACGAGATTGTTGAACGGCAGCGACGAGGTAGTCGCGGCGAATTCGCCGAAATTCGGCGCGCGCAGCACGCGCTGATAAGTGCCGCGCAGGCGGATGCTGTCATCGACCTGCCAGTTCGCCTCGACCTTCCACGTCCCGTGGTTGCCGAACAGATTATAGTCCGAATAGCGATAGGCGCCGCCGACATCGAGCTTCTTGATCAGCGGCAGATCGCGCAGCACCGGCACGAACAATTCGCCGTACAGCTCCTTGACGTCGAACACCCCGCTATAGGCCGCCTGCACGCCCTGGCGATAGGTATTGCCGGTGAGCAGCGCACTATCCTGCGTGATCTGCGCGGTTTCGCGGCGATATTCGGCGCCGACCGCAAATCCGATCGGACCTGCCGGGAGCGCGAACAGATCGGCGAGCGTGCCGCTGATGTTGGCCGAGGTGACGAGCTGATCGCGGTTGCGGTTGAAGCCGTTGATCGTCGTGCCGAGCGCGGCCGCGATCCCCGGCTGGTTCGGCCCGAAGATGTTCACCTTGTTGGCATTCGCCGCGAAGTTATTCGCGCCGCTGGCATCCCTGACGAGGCCGTCGCCGGTGATCGGCGAGTTTTCGGTCGATCGGCCATATTGGCCGTAGACGTTCCATTTGATGTTGTCGGTGATCGGCCCGCGCAGCCCGAGCTGGCCCTGGAAGGTATTGCGCTCGGTACGATAAGTGATCAGCCCGAGCTCGGCGAGCGAGCGCTGGACATTCACCTGCGCGACGCCGTTGACGAAGGTCAGCTGGTTGCGGATCGCATCGGTGAGATAGGGGTTGGTCGCGCTGATCCCGACCGTCTGGTTGATCGACGGCGGGTTCGGCCCGGGCGTGCCCGACTGTTCGGTACGCGCATTGGTGTAGAGCACGCGGCCATAGAGTTCGACCGCGGGGGTGATCTCATAATTGAACAGCGCGGCGGCGTTGATCCGCTTGAGCGGCTCGATCAGCGGATAATTGGCGCTGATGTTCGAGGTCGCCGAGGGGTTGGTGGTGAACTGGCCGCCGTCGGTGAAGCCGAAGCGACGCCCGCTCGCGACGTCGGTAAACAGGCCGCCGATGCTGGGCACGGTCGAGGTCGGGGTGATCGCCCAGTCGCGCGACCCCGACAGTGTCTGCTCGCGCTGCGTGTAATCGAGCGCGACGACGATATGCCCGCGATCGCCCAGCGGCGTCCCGAGCATGACCGATGCGCCATATTGCTTGCCGCCATGTTCGGCGAGGCGCGTCGAGGCGGAGGCCTGAACGCCCTTGAAATCGTCATTGAGGATGAAATTGACGACGCCCGCCACCGCGTCGGCGCCATAGACCGCGGCGGCGCCGCCGGTCAGCACGTCGACCCGCTTGATCAGCGAGGCCGGCAGCGCGTTGACGTCGACCGAGTTGCGGAAGCTGAACGGCACCGCGCGGGTGCCGTCGATCAGCACCAGCGAGCGGCTCTGGCCGAAGTTGCGCAGATCGAGCACCTGCGCGCCAAACGAATCGCTGCCCTGCGACGCCTGGCGCACGCCGCCGGCGAGCTGCGGCATCTTGGTCGAGAAATCCTCCACCGTCAGCGCCGACTGGAGCTTGATCGCTTCCTGCGAGGTCGAGGCGACCGGGCTGGTCGCGGTGAGATCGGTGCGCGGGATGCGCGAGCCCGTCACGACGACTTCATGCTGCTCGGTGGCGGCCTCCGGCGCCGGCTGCGCGATATCGGTCGCGGTCTGCGCGGCGGCGAGCGACGGCGATTGGGCGAGCGCGATCGCCAGCACGGTCCAGGCGCTCGCCCGGCGGAAGTTCGTCGATGTCATCTTATATCTCCCCTGCCTGCGCCCCGGACGCAGCCAAATACGTTTCTAATACCACTAGAACACAATGGTCATATATTTGTAAAGTACCCGCGTTACCCGCGATGCGGGTCATCCGGCGTTCTGCGGATGAAAAATCCGCCCGCCGGGGATCGGGCGCGGCACGCCGGTAGTCGCGGGAAAGGTCAGCGGCAACCCCCGAACGGACCGCGCCGCCAGATAAGCCATTGCCTCAGCTTCGATAAAATCGCCACGCAACCCGCAGTCATCGGCGGCGCGCCATGTGCCGACCCGCTTGCCGAGCAGCCGCATCAAGGTGGGATTATGGACCCCGCCGCCGCACACGATCCACTCGTCCGGCGCCGCCGGAAGCAGATCCGCCGCACAGCGAATCGCCTCGATCGCGAAGGCGGTGAGCGTCGCGGCAGCATCTTCGAGCGACAGCGATTCGACCGCGGCGAGCGTGAAATCATAGCGGTCGAGCGACTTTGGGCCGGACTGACGGAAGTAGGGCGCGCGCAGATATTCATCGAGGATCGCTCGATCGACCCGCCCCGCTGCGCCGAGCCTGCCGTCCTCATCATATCGCCCGGCGCCGCGCGACTGGAGAAGCAGGTCGATCATCCCGTTGCCGGGGCCGGTATCGAAGGCGGCCATGCCCTCCCCCGCGCCGATCCACGACAGATTGGCCACCCCGCCGATGTTGAGAAAGGCGATCGGGCGCGGCAGCGCGAGCCGGTCGGCGAGCGCGCGGTGATAGATCGGCACCAGCGGCGCGCCCTGCCCGCCCGCGGCGAGATCGGCCTGACGCATATCGGCGACCACCGGGACCCCGAGCGCGCTCGCCAGCGCGGCTGCGTCGCCGAGCTGGACCGTCAGCCGGCGCTCGGGACGATGCAGCACCGTCTGGCCATGGAACCCGATCAGGTCGATCGCACCGCCGTCTTCGGCCAGCACCGCCCGCGCCGCGCGGACATGCGTGTCGAGGATCACCGCCTCGGCCGCGGCGAACGATGCGGGCCGCGCACCGATGCCGTCCCAGCGCAGCGCATCCTCGGTCGCGCGCACCACCGCCGCGCGCTCGGCCGCGCTGAAGCTCAGCAGCATCGCCGGCCCGAACGCGTCGATCCGCTCGCCGTCGGTTTCGAGGATCGCCGCATCGACCCCGTCGAGCGAGGTGCCGCTCATATAACCCAGAACGCGCATTCGCGGCCTTTCAGATGTGGAGAGTGAGCAAGGTCGCGTCGTCATGGATTTTCACGCGGACATAATGCCGGCGCGATTCCGGCTCGCGCTCGATCGCGCGCAATCGCGCGAGCCACGCGTCCCATTGCGCCGCATCGTCGATCGCCAGCAGATCATGCGGCGTCGCCACCCCGAACAGGTCGACGAGCCGCAGGAACCCGTCGCTGACCAGCGCGAACCTTTGCCCCTTACGCGCGGGAAGCCGGCGCTGGCTGAGATGATCGGCGGCATCGGGCTCGATGCCGAGCACCCAATAGCCGTCCGGGCGGTTCATCAGCCGGCGGTTGGCCTGAAGCTGCGGGAGCAGCCGTTCGGTCAGCGCGGCCGGCGCGGGATCGGGGTCCGCCGCGAAGATCTGCGCGGCGAGATCGAGCGTGCGGCGCTCGATCGTTTCGTGCGAGCCGTCGCTGAACAGCTGCGCCTGCCCGGCTTCGTCGACATAAGCGACCGCGCAATCGGCGAGGCTGGTCAGCTCCACATGATCGCCGAAATCGCGCAGCATCGCGAACGCCGCCGAGGGATGTTCATGCGGCCCCTCGGGCGCGCGGGTCGCCGCGGCCGCGAGCGCGTCGCGGCAGATCTCGATCGCGCGCCGCACCAGCACGGTGGTCGCGATCATCGGCTGCTCCGCCAGCTGCGCGCGAAACGCGGCATCGACTCGACGCGCCAGCCACGATGCATCGCTCGGCGCGTCGAGCAGCGCCGCGCCGATCCCGGTCGCGCCGTCGATCACCCAGGCGGCATTGCCGTGATGGCCGACGACATCCTCGTTGACGAAAGCCTGGCTGTCGGTCGCAGCGAGATTGATCTTGAGCATGGCGTGCTCCAATGGGTTCGGGGCCTGCCATGCCGCTCATCTACTGGTAATGCAACCACTATAATACCAGTTGCATCAAAATGCCATATTGGTATTCATCGTTCATGCACGCCCAAACCGGCCGGATGCTCATCGAAGCGCGCCAAGCCCCCGATGTCTGCGAGGCCCAACTCGAACGCAATGCCACCCTCGTCCGCGAAGCTGGTCGCCGGCTGCGCGATCTCGCGCCGCGCTTTGCCGCGACGTTGGCACGCGGCAGCTCGGATCAGGCGGCGGGGTTCGCCAAGCACCTCCTCGAAATCCACGCCGGCATCCCGACGCTCAGCCACGCGCCGTCGGTGGGGTCGCTTTACCGCGCCTCGTCGCCGCACTTTCGCGGCATCCCGTTGATCGCGATCTCGCAATCGGGCCGCAGCCCCGATCTCATCGCCGCGAGCGAGGATGCGCAGCGGCAGGGCGCGATCGTGGTCGCTTTGGTCAACGACACCGCCTCGCCGCTCGCGGCACTCGCCGATATCACCATCCCGGTCCACGCCGGCACCGAGAGCAGCGTCGCCGCGACCAAGAGCTTCATCGCGACGCTCGTCGCGCTGACCCATCTCGTCGGCGAATGGAGCGGCGATGACGCGCTGCTCGCCGCGCTTTCCGGGATCGGACCGCGCTTGCGGGAGGCCGCGGCGCAGGATTGGTCCGCCGCGCTTCCCTATCTCATCCCCGCCAGCGACCTGCTCGTCCTCGGGCGCGGACCGACGCTGCCGATCGCGGGCGAAGCCGCGCTCAAGCTCAAGGAAACCGCCGGCCTTTATGCCGAGGCATTCAGCTCGGCCGAGGTGGCGCACGGGCCGATGACATTGGTCAAGGCGGGCGATCCGGTGCTTGCCTTCGGCCCGGGCGACGTTTCGGCGCATGGCCTGCGCGAGCGACTCGCCGATTTCGCCGCGCGCGGCGCCCCGGTGATCGCCGCCGGCCCGGCCGACGATATCGCCGCGGCGACGATCCAATTCCCCGCCCCCGCCGGCGAGCATCCGGTGATCGGTGCGATCGCCGCGATCCAGAGCTTCTACGGCCTCGCCAATGCAGTCGCGATCGCGCGCGGGCGTGACCCGGATCGCCCGCCGCATCTCGCGAAAGTGACCCGGACATTATGACCCGCATTGCGCTGACCGGCGCCGGCCTGGTGCTGCCGACCGAATTGATCGAGGAGCAGGCTTTGCTCATCGAGGGCGAGCGGATCGTCGGCTGGAACAGCGCCGCGGAGATTCCGTCGGATTATGCCGTCAAACGGCTCAACGGCGGTTGCCTCGTCCCCGGCTTCATCGATACCCAGGTCAATGGCGGCGGCGACGTGCTGCTCAACGATACGCCGAGCGTCGACGGCATGCGCACGATCGCGCGGGCGCACCGGCGCTTCGGCACCACCGGCATGTTGCCGACGTTGATCAGCGATCACCCGGAAGTGACCGACGCCGCGATCGGCGCGGCCGAGGCGGCGTTGGCGGCGGGGGTGCCCGGCGTGCTCGGGCTGCATATCGAAGGGCCGCATCTCAACCCCGCGAAAAAGGGTATCCACGACGCCGGGCGCTTCACCACGATCGACGAGAGCGTGCTCGCGCGGCTCACCCGGCCGACCCGCGGCATCCGGCTGGTGACCTTGGCACCCGAGCTCGCCCCGCCCGGCACGATCCGGCGCCTGCGCGAGGCGGGGGTGCTGGTCGCGGCAGGGCACAGCCTTGCAAATTATGCGCAGACCTGCGCCGCGCTCGCCGAGGGATTGTCGGGCTTCACCCATTTGTTCAACGCGATGACCCAGCTCGGCAGCCGCGAGCCCGGGATGGTCGGCGCGGCGCTCGCCGATCGCGCCAGCCATTTCGGGTTGATCGTCGACGGGGTCCATGTCCATCCTGCGACGCTGAAGGTGGCGATCGCGGCGCGCGGCATCGCCGGCGCGATGCTGGTCACCGACGCCATGTCCCCGGTCGGCGGCAGCGCCACCTCCTTCACGCTGATGGGGCAGCGCGTCGAAATGGTCGACGGCATGTGCCGCGGGCCCGACGGCACGCTCGCCGGATCGGCGCTCACGATGGCCGAGGCGTTCCGCAACGCGATCGACATGCTGGGATGCTCGATCGTCGAGGCGTCGCAAATGGCGAGCGGCAATCCCGCGCGATTCCTCGGCCTCGCCGGGGAGACCGGCGCGATCGCGGCCGGCCTGCGCGCCGATCTCGTCCATCTTGACCGCCAGTGCCGCGTCACGCGAACCTGGATCGCGGGCGCACTCGAGGAGTTGGGCGAATGACGGTCGAACTGGGGGTGATCGAGGGGCGTTTCGGCACGCCCTGGTCGTGGGAGGAGCGCAGCGAGGTAATGCGCACCCTCGCCGGCGCCGGCTATCGTTTCTATCATTATGGCCCCAAGGGCGATGCTCATCTGCGCCGCATATGGCGCGAGCCGCATCCGCCGGCACAGACCGCCGCGCTCGCCGCCTTCGCCGGCGATTGCCGGGACGCGGGCGTGCGTTTCGGCATCGCGCTTACCCCGATGGGGGCGACGCATCCTTTCGACGATGCCGCGCGCGGGCAATTGATCGCGCGGCTCACCGCTTTCGATGCGATCGGTATCGACGATCTCGCGATCCTGTTCGACGATCTGCGCGGCGATCTTCCCGATCTCGCGCGCCAGCAGGCCGAGCTGGTCGATTTCTGCAGCCAGCACACGCGCGCGACCCGGCTCTATTTCTGCCCGAGCTATTATTCCTATGACCCGGTGCTCGATCGGGTATTCGGCCGGCGGCCAGAGGGCTATCTCGCCGAGCTCGGGCGGCTGCTCGATCCGGAGGTGCGGATCTACTGGACGGGCGAGGAAGTCTTCTCGCCCGAGATCGGCGTCGCGCATCTCCGCGAGGTCGAGGCGGAGCTCGGCCGCAAAGTGTGTCTGTGGGACAATTATCCGGTCAACGACGGATCGCGCATGTCGCGTTTCCTGCATCTGCGCGGCTTCACCGGGCGCCCGCCGGCGATCGCCGGGCATCTCACCGGCCATGCGATCAACCCCGCGATCCAGCCGCGGCTATCATGCATCCCAGCGCTGACGCTCGCGGCCAATTATGCGCAAGGGGACGGGTACAGTTACGGCCGGGCCTTCGATACCGCAGCACGCGCGCTGCTCGGCGACGAGCTGGCGGCAATGGTGCGCGACGATCTGCTCGCGCTGCAGGATACCGGCTGGGAGCGGCTCGGCGCGCGCCGCGAGGCGCTCCGCGCGCGTTATGCCGATATCGATCAGCCCGCTGCGCGCGAGATCGTCGACTGGCTCGACGGCCGGCACATCATGACCGACGACGAGGTCAAGACGCAGTGACCGGATGATGCCCCGCCAGCCGCAACGCGCCGTCGAGCGGATCGCCCATCGCGCTGCTGAGGCGCGCCACGGTCCGCGCGCGCAGCCACGGCATCATCCGCGGCGCGAGCCCCCCGACCAATACGCAACGCGGCGCGCCGCGCTCGAAGATCGTCTCGATGAAGCGTTCGATATGCAATGCGGCATCCTCGACGATCGACCGCGCGATCGCATCATCGGCCTCGGCATAATCCATCACCAGCGGCGCGAGGCTGCCATAATCGCGCGGCGTCGCCTCATCCATCCAGGCGATCGCCTTGGCGGTATCGTGATCGAAACGCTCGGTCACCGCGCTGCTGAGCGGGGTACGGCGAGTGCGCCCGTCGAGCGCGCGCAAGGCGTGGCGCATCGCGCTCAGCCCCAGCGCCGCGCCGCTGCCCTCGTCCGAAATCGGAAAGCCATAGCCGCCGATCGTGAAGCAATCGTCCGCCAGCCGGATATGCGCGATGCTCCCCGTGCCGATGATCAGGATCGCGCCCTCGCCGCCGGCATTGGCGCCGAGGTTGGCGATATAGGCATCGGTCTCATAAGCGACGGATGCGAAGGGAAAGGCGAAATCCCCGAGATGCTCTTTGACCCCCGGGCGCGAGATGCCCGCGATCCCCATGCCCGCACGGATCCGCCGCACATCGTCAGCGCCGAGCCCCGCTTCGCGGATCGCCTGATCGGTCACCTCGACCAGGGTGGCATAGAGATTGTCCATGCCGATCCGGGCATTGGCGGGCCCGGTCGCCCCGGTGCCGATCACGGTTCCGTCAGATTTGATCAACCGCGACCGGCAATTGCTGCCGCCAGCGTCTACGCCGAGATAAAAGGTCATGAGAACCCATATATGGGGAAAGAATCGCGGCGGTTAAGCACCATCGCCACACCCGCGACAACCGCTGAATCGCCTTTCGGCCATTTCTCCTCCTATCGACCGCCAGTGCGCCAGAACGGACCTCGATCATGACCGCCCCCGCCGCCTTGCTCGACCGCCTTCGCGATATCGTCGGGCGACGCAAGGTGCTCACCGCGCCGCGCGCCACCGCACGCTTTCGCGAGGGATATCGCACCGGATCGGGCGCCGCGCTGGCGGTCGTCCTGCCGGGGACGCTGGTCGAATTGTGGCGCGTCGCCCAGGCCTGCGTCGCGGCCGATGTCAGCATCATCATGCAGGCATCGAACACCGGGCTGACCGGCGGCTCGACCCCGTCGGGCGACGATTATCCCGGCGGCGTGGTGATCATCAGCACCGTCCGCCTCAAGGGCATCCATTTGGTCCGCGACGCCGAACAGGTCGTATGCCTTGCCGGCGCGACGCTCAACGAACTCGAACGCGCGCTGCTGCCGCTCGGGCGCGAGCCGCATTCGGTGATCGGTTCCTCCTGCCTCGGCGCATCGGTGGTCGGCGGGGTCTGCAACAATTCGGGCGGGTCGCTGATCCAGCGCGGGCCGGCGTTCACCCAGCTCGCCCTGTTCGGGATGATCGGCGACGACGGCAGCCTCAGCCTCGTCAATCACCTCGGCATCGATCTGGGGAACGAGCCGGAGGCGATGCTCCACCGGCTCGACACCGGCGCTTTCGGCGCGGCCGAGGTCGACGGCTGCAGCGATCGCTGGGCGCACGACCGATCCTATGTCAGCCATGTCCGCAAGATCGACAGCGACCGGCCGGCGCGGTTCAACGCCGACAGCCGCTGCCTGTTCGAAGCCGCCGGAAGCGCGGGCAAGCTGATCGTCTTCGCGGTGCGGCTCGATACCTTTCCCAAGGAGGAAGGGAGCGTCACTTTCTATCTCGGGACCAACGATCCCGCCAAGCTCACCACGCTGCGGCGGACGATTCTCGGCACGTTCGAGCATCTGCCGATCGCGGGCGAATATATGCATCGTGCGGTGTTCGACATCGCCGACCGCTACGGGAAGGATATGTTCGCGGCGATCAAGCGGATCGGCACCGCGCGGCTGCCGCATCTGTTCGCGGCCAAGGCGCGGTTCGATTCATGGGCGCGGCGGCTGGGCCCGGCCGGGGCGCATCTCAGCGATCGGCTGATGCAGCGCATCGGCCGCCTGCTGCCCGATCATCTCCCACCGCGGATGCGCGACTATCGCGATCGCTTCGAGCACCATCTGATCCTCAAGGTGCCGGGGTCGGCCGCTGCCGCGACGCGCGCCTTGCTGGCGTCGCAGTTCGACGACGCCGCGAGTGGCTTTTTCGAATGTACCGCGCAAGAAGCTGCGGACGCCTTTCTCCACCGTTTCGTCGCGGCAGGGGCAGCGGTGCGTTACCGCGCGGTCCATGCCCATGAGGTCGAGGACATCGTCGCGCTCGATATCGCCTTGCCGCGCAACGCCCGACAATGGGTCGAGGAACTGCCCGACGACATCGCCGGCGATATCCTCCACCGCCTCTATTACGGGCATTTCTTCTGCCACGTCTTCCACCAGGATTATATCGTGCGGAAGGGCGTTGATCCGCTGGCGCTGGAGCATCGCATGCTCGAGATCCTCGATGCCCGCGGCGCCGAATATCCCGCCGAGCACAATGTCGGCCATCTCTACCACGCCAAGCCAGTCCTCGCGGATTTCTATCGCAGCCTCGATCCGACCAATCGGTTCAACCCCGGCATCGGGCACATGCCACGCAATCGTCATTGGAAGCAGATAACGTAAGCGCTCCAGGTATTTTCGTCCTGTTTTGGGACAGCTTTAGTAGAATCCGACATGATTTGGCGTCATCGCGTCTTATCGGCGCGCGTCGTGGGTCATAGAGGAGAAGTGGCCGAATCGGTCCTGTGGCCGAACGGCCGGGTCGATCCGGCCCCGTGTGAGGAGACCAGAGTATGAGGTCGATCAAGTATGTATCCCGGGCTGTAGCCGACACCGCTAGCCGCCTCGCTCGTCGGCAAAGGTAGAAGCACGGCGAGACGCGGCCCCGGCCGTGCCGTCTGATCTCCCGATCTCAGCATGCGCGCGGCAGCGCCCTCATACGGGACAAACCTCGCCTTGGGCGAATGACCGGCCCTGTCGGGCCAAACGGCGATCAGGTTGATCGACCGCAAGGAATTGAAGCATGACCATGCGTTCGTCGGCGCCTGCGAAACGGCGCAAGCGACCCGGCCCCGAAGTGCGCGAAGAGGCGCTAACCGTCGCACGCCGGCTGTTACTCGAACGGGGACCGCACGCGGTGACGCTCGCCAACGTCGGCGACGAACTGGGCATGACCCACGCCAATATCCTTTATCATTTCGGATCGGCGGCGGGCCTGCAGATGGCGCTGATGGAATCGATGATCAAGGATCTCACCGTCGCGCTCGATCATGTGGTGGAATCGGTCCGAACCGACGCGCGCGCGCCGCGCACGATCGTCGACCGCGTCTTCGATGCCTTTGCCAAGGGCGGGGCGGGTCCGCTCGCCGCATGGATCATCCTGTCGGGCAATGTCGAACATCTCGAACCGGTGCGCGATGCGGTACGCTCGCTGGTCGAGGTGATCGTCGCCCAGACCAGCGACCCTGAAGCCGACGGCCGGGTTCGCAATATCGTGTTGCTGATGGCGGTGACGGCATTCGGCGATGCGGTGATCGGGCCTCATATCCGCGATATGCTCGGCGAAAACGACGGCGCGATGCGCGATCTGACGACGCGCATCCTGCCCTATTTCCTGCTGCACGCCCCCGCCGTGCCCTGACCGGGGCGCGCCCGCGATCAGGCGCTCACCGCCAAGCCGGGGCACCGGCGGGGTCGATCAACGCATCGAGGTCCGCCGGCCCCGCGGGCCGGACGCATCAAGCCGCCTTGGGCTGCGCCGCGCGCACGGCCGCGCAGGTCGCCTCGAACCGGCGCAGCGCCTCCGCCGCATCGTCCTGTGTCATGTTGAGCGGCGGCAGAAGCCGCACGCAATTGTCCCCGCCGCCGGCGACGAGCAGCCGCTGATCGCGCGCCGCGGCCATGAAATCGCGATTGTTGGTGACCAGCTTGACCCCGATCAGCAATCCCTTGCCGCGGACATCGACGATGACATCGCCATAACGCCCGGCGATATCACGCAACCCGCGCGACAAATCCTCCGCCAGCGCCGCGGCATGCGCGAGCGTATCAGGGCGCGCGATTTCGTCGAACGCCGCGATCGCCACCGCCATCGCGAGCGGGTTGCCGCCGAAGGTCGAGCCGTGCGCGCCAAAGATCATCCCCTTCGCCGCCTCCGCCGTGGCGAGGCATGCGCCGACCGGAAAGCCGCCGCCGAGCGCCTTGGCGACCGCCATGATATCGGGCTCGGTGCCGGGGAACCATTGGTGCGCGAAAAGCTTGCCGGTGCGCCCCATGCCGGATTGCACCTCGTCATAGATCAGCAGCACCCCCGCCTCGGTGCAGCGGCGACGTACTTCCGCCAGCCACTCGCCGCTCAACGCGCGCGCACCGCCCTCGCCCTGCACCGGCTCGACGATCAGCGCCGCGGTGGTTGGCCGCGCGATCGCCGCGGCGATCGCATCCATGTCATCGAGGCCGAGCTGGACATAGCCCGGCAGCCGCGGGCCGAAGCCGTCGATATAGGCCGCATTGCCCGAGGCATTGACCGCGGCATAGGTGCGGCCGTGGAATGACCCGGCGAACCCGATCACGTCGATCCGCTCGGGCTGGCCGTTGGCGGCGTGAAACTTGCGCGCGGTCTTGAGCGCGCATTCGATCGCCTCAGACCCCGAATTGCCGAAGAACACCACGTCGGCAAAGCTGTTCGCGGTCAGCCGCCGCGCCAGTTCCTCCTGCCCCGGGATGCGGAAGATATTGGAGAGGTGCCAGATCTTGCCGGCCTGTTCGGTCAGCGCCGCGATCAGTATGGGATTGGCGTGGCCCAGCCCGTTGGTCGCGATCCCGGCGACGCAATCGAGATAGGCATCGCCGTCCGCGGTATAGAGCCAGGCGCCCTCGCCGCGCTCGAACACCACGGGTGCGCGGTTGTACACCGCCATGATCTTGTCGGACACGAGAGACTTCCTTTCTAGATGCTGGTTGATCCGAAATCGACGCGGCCCAACCCCTGCGGCGCGAGCAGCCGCTGGATTTGCCCCGAAACACGCCGCACGCCTTCGGGGACGAACCGCGCATAATGTTTGATGTTGCGCGGGCCGATGCCGTGTTCCGCGCTGAAACTGCCGCCGAATTCCTCGACCACCGTGGCGAAGACATAGTCGCGCACCGCCTCGCCGACGGCGGGATCGAGCGCGCCGGCGGTGCCCGGCCAGACGAGATTGAAGTGCAGCCCGCCGTCGCCGATATGCCCGAAATCGCACACCGCCAGCCCCGGCCAGCGCGCCGCGACACCGGCCGCGACCTCATCGCGAAACCGCATCACATCGCCGCGGCGGAGCGCGATGTCGCAGGCGATGACTTGCCCGGATGCGCGCAGCCCTTCGGGGATCGCGTGGCGGATCGCCCAGAGCGCGTCGCGGCGATCGACCGCGACATCGATGATCGCCGACCCGGCATCGTCGATCAGCCCGGCCAGCGCCTCGCCCAGCGCGTGTTCGAGCGCATCCTCGCCGAGCACCGGCCCGCTCGAAAGCTCGATCAGCACGGCATAAGGCGGGATCGGCCCGGGAAACGGATTGCGCAGCCGCGGGACATGCGCGAAGGCCGCGGCGAGCGCATTGGCGGACATGCCCTCGAACGCGGTGATCAACGTACCGAAATGCGCTTCGAGCAGCGCGGCGAGCCCGGTCGCGGCATCGGCGCGACGCAATGCGACCAGCGCGGTGACCTGCGCCGCCGGGCGCGGCTGAAGCCCCAGCGTCGCGCGGGTGACCACCCCGAACGCGCCGGAGGTGCCGGCGACGAGCTGCTTGAGATCGACGCCGACATTGTTCTTCCAGAGCGCGCCGCCGAGTTCGAGCGCGGTTCCCGCCCCGTCGGCGAGGACGATTTCGAGCCCGAGCAGATTGCGCCGCACATCGCCGTAGCGCAGGAAACGCGCGCCGCCGGTGTTGGCGGCGATCATCCCGCCGACCGACGGATCCGCGCCGAGATCGATCGGGAAGAACAAGCCGTCTTCGTGCGCGGCGGCGTTGATCGTCGAGAGCAACGCGCCACCCTCCGCGGTGACGCTGCGGTTGGCGGCGTCGATCTCCACCACCCGCGACATCCGCTCGAGGCCGAGGATCAGCATCTCGCCGCGATCGTCGGCGAGCCCGGCACCGACCAGCCCGGTGCGCGCGCCCTGCGCGATCACCGCCACGCCATGCTGCGCCGCAAGCCGCAGGATCGCCGAAACGCCGCTCGTCGTCGCGGGGCGCGCCACCGCCAGCGCGCGGCCGGCGTGCTGCCGCCCGTCGGTCTCATAGCGTTCGAGATCGCTGCGTCCGACGAGGACATTGTCCGCGCCGATCGCGTCGCCGAGCGCGGCCAGCAGATCGTTCATGCCGCCTTGGTCATCGCGAAGATGCCCTGCGCATTGCCGCTGTCGAAGGTCAAATCGAGCGCGCCCGTCGCCGGATCGATATCGCGGGTGATGAATTCGTAGAACGAGCCCGGCACCAGCCGCGTGACGACGCCGCCCGCGGTATCGATGAAACGCCGCGCGACGGGATCGGCACGAAACGCGGTCTGGCGCACCCGGCCGTTGGTCGACACCTCGACCGCATCCTTCATCGGCCGCCCAAGCGCGCGCTGCGCCGCGGCGAGCGCTTCGACATCCGCGACGCGATCGGTGGCGTGATTGAAGGCATTGCCCTCGGTCGCGATCCACGCCGCCTCGGCCGAATGCGCGAGCAACAGCTCGTAATCGGTCACCCGCGGCGCATTGTGATGACAGGCAAAGGCGCCGACGATCTCGGGAAGCGCGGCCGCCGCGACATCGAACGCGACGCAGCCGGTCGCGGCGAATCCGGCCAGCGCGCGATGCGCCGCATCGCCGAGCGGATCGCGCGACTTGCCGAACACCCGCCGCGCCGCTTTCTCGAATACGGCGCCGAAACGTTCGACGTGCAATTCGCTGACGAAGAATTGCGCGATGCTTTCGGGGGCGTCGTCATGACGATAGGCGCGGCCGGTCATGCCGATACGGGGCAGCGGATAGACGCCCGCGACGCTATAGCCGAGCGGCTTCAGGATACGCGCGAAGGCATCCTCGCCGGCGGGAAGATCGCCGGTCGGCCCCTCGGCAAAACGGATCGTGCGCAACGCGCCGTGATCGAACATGATCCTGCCGCCCGCCGCGACCACATCGCCGACATAGGCCGCACCCGAGGGCACGCGCGCGAGCAGACCGTGGAACAACACCAGGTTGAGCGCCGCCGCGAAACTCTTGCGCGCGACCGATCCGTTGTCATGGCTGTCGAGCGCGGGATCGAGATCAAGCTTGGCGATCGCGGCACGCGCGCCGTCGCCGCCCAGCACCCCGGCGGCGAGCTTCAGCACCACGCTCTCATTCGAACTTGTCATTTACGCCTCCGGTCTTAAGGATTTCACTTCCTCGATTTCAGTCGTTCCGCAAAACGACAAAGGCGCATGTTCATATGAGCAAACGGAATGAATGACGCCGCGCGCCGCTTGTTGCCGCCGATGGCCGCGTTGCATTGCTTTGCCGCCGCCGCGCGGCACGGCAATTTCTCCGCCGCGGGCAAGGAAGTGGGGCTGACGCAAAGCGCGGTCAGCCGGCAGATCGCGCATCTCGAAAGCTGGCTGCAGATGACGCTGTTCGAGCGGCGCGGCCGGCGCGTCGTGCTGAGCGCCGAGGGCAGCGATTATGCCGAAGCGATCACCCCTGCGCTCGAACGCATCCGCCGCGCGACGGCGCGCGCGCTCGAACGGCGGCCCGAGCAGGAATTGTCGATCTCGACACTGCCGAGCTTCGGAATGCGCTGGCTGGCGCCGCGGCTTCCCGGGCTGACCGAGCGGCATCCCGATCTGATCGTCAATTTCCTCGCGCGGTCCGACGAATTCGATTTCGCCGACGAAAACTTCGATGCCGCGATCCATTTCGGCCTGCCCGATTGGCCGCACGTCGAGCATGACCTGTTGTTCCGCGAGGCGGCGATTCCGATCGCCTCGCCGCGCCTGCTCGCCGATCATGCGGTGGAGACCCCCGCCGACCTCGCGCGGCTGCCGCTGCTCGTGCAATCATCGCGGCGCAACGCCTGGTCGCAATGGTTCGCCCAGGCCGGCGTCGCGGTCCCCGCGCCGGCGATCGGGCCGAGCTTCGAGCATTTCCTGATGCTCGCGCAGGCGGCGGCGGCCGGCGCCGGGGTGGCGCTCATCCCGAGCTTCCTGATCGAGCCCGAGCTTCGATCGGGGGCGTTGGTATGCCCGTTCGATCTGCCGATCTCGGGCGAACAGGCTTATTATCTGGTCTATCCGCCCGATCGGCTCGCCAATCCGATGTTCCGCCATTTCCGCGACTGGATCGTCCGGGAAGCGCGCGGCGACAGGCAGGAGCCGGTTGCCTAGGGTATCGCGCACGAAATGTGATCCACCCCGGCACAAGGCCACGTTTTCGCACGCCCCTCCCAGCCTTCCGCGCTTGCGTGTTATAATTATAACATATAATGGCTACTGCCGACTAATATAACAGCGCGGCAGCGCTGCAGGAGGGGTTTCTTGAGCATCATTTCGCAACGGCGCCGCGCATGAAGCCGCTGGCACGCCAGACGATCGCCGCGCTGCAAGGGAACCCCCAGCAGAACGGCGAGCTGACGCGCAACATCGGGTTGTTCGCGCTGATCTGCTTCGGGGTCGGGAGCACCGTGGGCGCGGGGATCTTCGTGCTGACCGGCACGGTCGCCGCGCAACATGCCGGGCCGGCGGTGGCTTTGTCCTTCCTGATCGCGAGCGCGGTCTGCCTGCTCGCCGGGCTATGCTATGCCGAGCTGGCGGCGATGATGCCGGTCGCTGGCAGCGCTTATTCCTATAGTCACGCCTCGATGGGCGAAGCCGCGGCGTGGATGGTCGGCTGGTGCCTGCTGCTCGAATATCTCTTCGCGGGGGCGATCGTCGCGATCGGCTGGTCGGCCTATCTCCAGTCGGTGCTGCACGATATCGGCATCGACTTTCCGGCGCTGTTCGCGAAGGCGCCGTTCGAATTGTCGGGCGATCGACAGCTCGTCGCGACGGGATCGCTGATCGATCTGCCGGCGGTGCTGCTCACGCTCTTCTGCACCCTGCTCTTGCTGCGCGGCACCGAATTTTCGGCGCGGGTCAACAATTGGATCGTCGTCGCCAAGGTCGCGGCGATGCTGCTGGTCGTCGCGACCGGATTTGCCTTCGTCGATTATGCCAATTGGACGCCGTTCGTCCCGCCCAATGCTGGGACGTTCGGTCGATTCGGCTGGTCCGGCGTGCTGCAGGGCGCAGGGGTGCTGTTCTTCGCTTATGTCGGGTTCGACGCGGTCTCGACGCTGGCGCAGGAAGTGCGTGATCCGCAACGCACCGTCCCGCGCGCGTTGCTCGCCTCGGTGGGGGTGACGACCTTGCTCTATGCTTTGGTCGGGCTGGTGATCACCGGGCTGGTCAGCTACCGGCTGCTCAACGTCGCCGATCCGGTCTATATCGCGCTCAGCAGCGGCGGGCCGGCGCTGGCGTGGACCAAGGTGATCATCGGTTTCGTCGCGATCGCCGGGCTGATCTCGGTGCTGCTCGTCACCTTGCTCGGGCAGGTGCGGATTTTCTACGCGATGGGGCGCGACGGGCTGTTGCCGTCCGCCTTCACGCGGGTGCGCACGGGGTCGCACGTCCCGCATGTCGGCACCGTGGTGACGGGGGTGATCGCCGCGATCGCCGCGGGGCTGTTGCCGCTCAGCCTGCTCGGCGAGCTGATCTCGATGGGCACCCTGTTCGCCTTCGTGACGGTCGCGGTCAGCGTGGTGATCCTGCGACGGCGCGAGCCGGACGCGCATCGCCCGTTTCTGGTGCCGCTCTATCCATGGACGCCGCTGCTCAGCATCGCGGCATGCCTCTATCTGATGTGGAGCCTCCCGCAGGATACATGGCTGCGGCTGGCGCTATGGCTCGTCGCCGGCGGCGCGGTCTATTGCCTCTATGGGCTGCGCCGGCGGCGCAAGGCGCGCGGATCGTGACGCAAAAAAGGCCGCGCCGCCGCGCTGGATCCAGCGTGGCGGCGCGGCCGATCTTTGGGGATCAGGCGAAGCTGACCTTCGCGCGGCGGTGACGCATCGTCGCGCCGACCAGGCCGAAGCCCATGATCATCAGCGCCCAGGTCGCCGGCTCAGGCACGCCGCCCGGGTTGAAGGGGGTGGTCGAGAACAGCACGGCGTTCGAGGTGCCGCCCGGATTCTTGCCGAGGATCTCGATCACGCTCGCCGGGTTGGTGAGGTCGAGCTTGTAGATCGCGCTCTGGCCGCCGCCCTGGCCGCCCCAGTGGATGCCGATGAAGGTCTCGCCGAACAGCTCGGGCGCGCCGCCGAACGACAGGGTCGTCGCGCCGCCGAGGTTGGAGAGCTTGAGCCCGGCGTTCGAATAGAGTGCGCCGAAATCAATCCCGCTCGCGTCGAAGCCAAGGCCGGAAAGCATCGACTTTACCGTATTGGTGTTGCCGCCGCCGTTGCTGAAGATGTTGCCCGCGACATAGCCGGAGCAGGACGAAGCGCCGCTGACGTCGGAGGTCAGGCAGGTCGCCGCCTCGGCCGAGGTGGCGAGCGCGCCAAGGGTAACCCCTGCCGCGAGGAGCGCGAACTTGAACGATTTCATAATCTGGTTTCCTCACTCAACAAACCGGATCGACCAGAGCGAGCCGGCACACAAAACGACCTGATGGTGAGGCGCCCCGTAAACTTTGGTAACCTGCGGTAACAATCTGTTAATTCTTACACTATGGACGGCTGTCCCATAACGGGACGTTTTCAGGCCGGATAGAGCCCGCGCTCTTTCCCGAACAACCGGGTCAGCCCGGTCAGCGCATCGAGCGCCGGCGTCTCGACGCCCAGCTTCGCGGCGATCTCGCGCGGGGCGGACAATAATTGGTCGATCTCGATCGGCCGCCCCGCCTCGACATCCTGCAGCATCGAGGTCTTGAACCCGCCGAGCTGCCGCGTCACCGCCATGCGATCCACCCCGCGCTCGGCGATCGCGCAGCCGATACGCGCGCCGATCGCCTGCGCTTCGGCCATCACCCGCAGCGTGAAGCCGGCGACCAGCGGATCGTCGAGCATCCGATCGGTGGTCGCGCCGGTGATCGCCGAGATCGGGTTCATCGTCATATTGCCCCACAATTTGTACCAGATCTCATAGCGGATGCGCTCGCTGCGCTCCGCCACGAAGCCCGCGTCGGCGAACACAGCGCACAATCGATCGAGCCGCGCGCTGCCCCCACCCGCCGGTTCGCCGAGGATCAGCCGATTGCCTGCCTTGTGTGCGATATGGCCGGGGCCGATCGCGGCGGCGGAGGCGTGGACGACGCTGCCGATCACCCGATCATAGCCAAGCGCGGCGGCGATCGCGCCGTCGGCATCGATCGACGCCAGCGCGGTGGCGGGCAATTCGCCGCCACCGCCGAGCAGGAACCACCAGGGAACGCCGTTCATCGCCGGCAGGACCAGCGTCCCCGGCGCGATCATCGGCGCGAGGCGCGGCGCGACGGCCGCCAGCGCAGGGCCCTTGAGCGCGATCACGATCACGTCCTGCGCGCCGAGCGCCGCCGGATCGTCCGACGCCGCCACCTGCGCCGTCAGCGTTTCGTCAGCGATGTCGAGCCGCCAGCCGTGCGCGCGGATCGCCGCGAGCGTCTCGCCGCGCGCCAGCACGCTGATGTCGTGGCCACGCTGCGCCAGTCGCACCCCGATCCACCCGCCGATCGCCCCGGCCCCGATTATGCCAACCCGCATCTATGCCTTTGCCTATGCGTTTTTATGCCTTCTCCCAATCTGGATGAGGATGCCGCGCGGGTCGAGCCTCTCTTTCCCGAAGCAGCGATGCGATCGCCTTCAGAAGTGCTTGCCGATCCCGACGCCGATCGTGCGCGGCCGGTTCGCCGTGTAGAAAACATCCGGACCGGAGAAGTTCGAGTGCGCGTCGATAAAGTCGCGATAGGTCTTGAAGCGCGTGTTGAAGAGATTGTCGACGAAGACCCGCGCGTTCCAGCCGCCGCCCTCGATGCGTAGCGACACATTGGTCAGCCAATAGGAATCGAGCGGCAGATATTGCGGGTTGAGGCTGGCCTTGGCGAACTGGCCGCTGGTGCGATCGAGCACCGGCTTATACGGCCCGAAATCGGCATAAGCATTGCTGCTATAGGTCGACAGCCAGTTCGCGCCGATCTTGATCCCCTGCCCGATCTCCGTGGCATAATCCGCCATCAGCGACAGCGAGTGGCGCGGCACCAGCGGCATATGCTCGCCGTCGAAGCCGATATGATCGATGGTCTGCGTCAGCTTTGCGTCGGTGTAGCTATAGCCGATGTTGAGCGAGACGCCGCGCAGCCCGACGTCGCGCGCCTGCGCCTCGATCTCCAGCCCCTGCGACACCGCCTTGCCGGCATTGCCCAGATAACTGAAGCCGAGCGGGGTGCGGACGGTCGTCTGGATATCGGACCAGTTGATCCGGAACAGATCGGAACTGACATAGACCCGGTTGTTCAGCAGCGAGAACTTCCCGCCGATCTCGTAACTAACGATATTGTCCGAGCGAAACTGCCGCCCCGCCGGCGGAATACCGGTATTGGGCGTGGTGAGGTTGAAGCCGCCGGGCCGGAAACCCTGCGCGACGGTTGCGTAGATCAGCCCGGCCTTGCCGAACTTGTAGGAGGTGTTGAACCGCCAGACCGTGCCGGTCTCCTTATAATGGCCGTTGGATATGTCGCCGGGCAGCGGCGTGGAGCGCGCAAATCCGTTTGCGTCGCGCGCATCGATCCCCAGCCACTGATCGATCGAGTAGAAATTGCCGGTGCCGCGATCGTCGAACCAGCGGCCGCCGACCGACGCCTGCCACGCCGCTGTGAGATTGTATTTGAGCTCGCCGAAAAACGCGACCTGACTGGTCAGCTTCTTGTCGCGATACGTATATTCCTTGTCGTCGGCCAGTCTTGCGCCGAGGATATTCTGTTCGAAAGCCGCCTGCCCCGGGAACGGGATCGGCACCGATTCCTGATAGTTTTCGACCGACTTGGTATTGTTATAATATCCGCCGACGATCCAGTTGAACGGCCCGTCCGATTTCGAAACCAGCCGCACCTCCTGCGTGAAGGCATGCGATCGCGCGTGGCGCGTCGCGAATACGGTGAATTCGGGGATATCCTCGGGGCTGAGGAAGCTTCCGTAGATCGAATCGCGAATATAGAAAGTGTTGTCGAAGCTGCCGTCCCAATGTTCGTTGCTATAGGAGGAGCTTGAAGTCAGCGACGCCCAGCCGAAATCGTAGCTGATCGTCATATTGGCGAGCTGTGCGGTATAATCGGCGTGGCCCGGATAGGTGAAATCGACCGTATCGGGCCGCTGGCTTTCGCGCACCGAATTGCCGTCTCCGTAATGCGCCGCCTGCCGATTGTAGGTCAGCGCGATTTCGAGATTCGGCGCCGGCTTGATCAGCACCGCGATCCGCGCGGAGGTCGTGCGGTCGCGATTGACGTCTTTTCTGCCGAGCCTGACATTGTCGATAAAGCCGGCATTGTCGAACTGACCGATATTGGCGCGAACCGCGATCCAGTCGTTGACCGGCACGTTGATCATCCCGGTGACGTTGTAATTGGTCCCGCCGTGATCGGTGCCCGAAACCTCCCCGGTCACCCGCCCCTCGACCTGTTTCGTATCGGGCTTCTTCGAGATGTAGCGGATCGTCCCGCCGATCGCGCCCCCACCGAACAAGGTGCCCTGCGGCCCGCGCAGCACCTCGACCCGGTCGATGTCGACCAGCTTCAGATCGAGCGGTCCCGAATGATAGGGCAGGTCCATCGGCACTTCGTCGACATAGACCGTCGTCGTCGGCGCAAGCCCCGCCTCGCTGCCGGTGCGCAGCCCGCGCAGCACCAATGTCGCGCCGCCGAGCGGGCCGCGGTCCGCGATCGACAGGCCGGGGATGGTGCGCGCGATATCCGCGATGTTGAGCGCGCCGGTCTTGGTCAGCGCATCGCCGGTGATCGCCTGGATGTTGAACGGCACGTCGCGGACCGTTTCGTCACGCCGCGTCGCGGTAACGAGGATCTCGTCGTTGGTCGCCGCGCCCGGTTGCGCGGCGGATTGCGCCGCGGCGGGCGCCGCAAGCCCCAGGCACGACGCGAACGAGCCGAGGCTCATCATTACGATTCGGATTTCGCTGCACCGGCGTCCCAACACCATTCCCCTCCTGTAGTGCTGCGCCGATCTCGCACGAAAAGTGTCGTAATCGGCCATACGACACTTTTATGTCATTGGCGGGAGGGTGTCAATTATGTATCATCCGGCCCCGCAGGACAGAAAATGGTCGACCGCCGTTAGCTTTGTGCGCATTTCCGGGCTAGGAAGACGCGATGGCAAAGACGGCTGGAGGCTCCATGCAATCGCAGAAGGATGGCGCGCACGATCTGCTGCAGCGGCTGGAGGACGATCTCGACGCGTTCAGCCCGGCGGAGCGGATCATCGCCAATTTCATCCTGACCAATCGCGGCGGGATCGCGTTCGAGACCGCCAATTCGATCGCCGAGAAGCTTCAGGTCAGCCCGGTCACGGTCGGCCGCTTTTCGCGCAAGATGGGCTATCGCCACTTCAAGGACCTCAAGGCCGGGCTGCGCACCGCAATGTCCGGGGTGCCGTGGCTGGTCGGCGACCAGATGACCGCCTTCGTCGGCGCGGGGGGCGGCAGCGATCGCCGCGGGGGCAGCCTGGAGCTTGAGTTGGCCGGGATCATCGAGGTTTATGCGCTGGCGGAAACCCCCGGCTGGAAAGAGATCGTCGCCTTGCTGGCGCACAGCCACCGGGTTCATGTCACCGGTTTCCAGACCGAGCGCGGGGTCGCGATGACGCTCGCGCATCTGCTGCAATATGCGCGCGAGGGCGTGACGCTGCCCGACGCCACCGCGGGTAATTTCCACGAGGTGCTGGCGGACGACGACCCTGCGGGGCAATGCCTCGTGCTGGTCGACATGCGCCGCTATTCGCAGCAATGCCACGATCTCGCCGCGGCGGCGCGGCGGCGCGATATCCCGGTGGTGATGATCACTGACAAATTCTGCGACTGGATCCGCAAATATACCGATCATGTCATCGCGGTGCCGACCGAGGTGGAATTGTTCTGGAGCTCGCAGGTCGCGCTGAGCTGCGCGGTCAATCTGCTGGTCAATGACGTGATCGGCGTGCTCGGCGGCAAGGTGGAGAAACGGCTCGAGCGGCTGTCCGATCTGTATCAGGCGCATAGCGGGCATGTCGGCAGCCCGCGTCGCAAACGGACCGAGGGGTAGCGCTCCGCTTCGGCCGGTCGACGTTCCTCGGAGATCGGCTTTCCGGGAATATTGCATCCTGTCGCCCCGGCGTAGGCCGGGGTCCAGTTACGGCCGGCCCGATGCTGGACCCCGGCCTGCGCCGGGTGGATCAGACTGTCCGGCCATCCTCCCACATACGGCAGATTTCGTATTGTTATTTTTATGTCTATTGACACGTTAGGTTATATTTATACCATATTGCGATCGGTAGCGACTCCGCGAGGGCGCGCGCCGCTTTTCGGGAGGATGGTTGGGGCGGATGAAGGTTCCGGGCAAATATCTGCTGTTCCTGGGTGACGTTGCCGACAGGCTGAGCGCCAAGACGGCCTGTGGCTTGCTCGATTGGGCGCGCGACGAATGCGTCGGGCAATCGCGCCTCACGGGGTGCGGCGTCGATCTGGGCCTGCCCGACCTCGATTTCGCCGCTGCCAGGCAGGCCGGCGCGCAGACGCTGGTGATCGGCGTCGCGCCGTTCGGCGGGACGATCGCCCCGCATTGGATCGAACCGATCGTCGCCGCGCTGACCGCCGGGCTCAATGTCGCGAGCGGAATGCATATCCGCCTGCGCAGCATTCCCGCAATCGCCGCCGCGGCCGATGCCGCGAGGGTCGGGCTGTTCGACATCCGCGTGCCGGCGGCGACCTATCCGATCGCGTCGGGGCGCAAGCGCGCCGGGCGGCGCATGCTGATGGTCGGTACTGATTGCGCGGTCGGCAAGAAATATACCGCGCTGACGATCGCGCGCGACATGGCGGCGCGCGGGATGAAGGCCAGCTTCCGCGCAACCGGGCAGACCGGCATCCTGATCGCCGGGGAAGGCGTGCCGATCGACGCGGTGGTCGCCGATTTCGTCGCCGGCGCGGCCGAAACGCTGTCGCCTGACAATCATGCCGATCACTGGGATGTGATCGAAGGGCAGGGATCCTTGTTCCACCCCGCTTACGCCGGTGTCGCGCTCGGGCTGCTCCACGGATCGCAGCCCGATGCGATCGTGCTGTGCCACGCGGCCGGGCGGACGCATATCGACGGCTATCCCGATTTTGCGATCCCCGCGCTTGCCGAGTGCATCGATCTCAACCTGCGCCTGGCGCGGCTGACCAACCCAGCGGCGCGCTGCGCCGGTGTCGCGATCAACACCTCGGCGCTTCCCGCCGCCGCACGCGCTGATCACCTCCGCGCGGTTTCGGCGCAGCTCGGAATGCCGTGCTTCGATCCGCTCGCCACCGGATCGGGGGCGATGCTCGACCACCTCACCGCGGCCGTGGGATAATCGCGATGCAGATCGACGCACAGATTGAAACTTGGCCGCTCGCCCGGCCGTTCCGCATCACCGGGCGGACCTATCACGCGATCGACATCGTCGTGGTGACGGTTCGCGACGGCGATCATGTCGGGCGCGGCGAGGCGGCGGGGGTCGATTATCTCGGCGAAACCCCGGCGGCGATGCTGGCCACGATCGAGGCGACGCGCGACGCCTTCCCCACCGGGCTGACCCGCGCACAGCTGCACACGCACTTGCCCGCCGGCGGCGCCCGCAACGCGCTCGATTGCGCTTTATGGGATCTCGAAGCCGCGCGATCCGCCACGCCGGCGTGGCGCAATGCCGGGATCGCCGCGCTCAAGCCATGCGTCACGGTCTGGACGATCGGGGCCGACGCCCCCGATCTGGTCGAGCGACAGGCCGCCGACTTTGCCGAGGCGCGCGCGATCAAGCTCAAGCTGACCGGTGACCGCGAGGATGCGGCGCGGGTGCGCGCGGTCCGCGCCGCGCGGCCCGACGTGTGGCTCGGCGTCGACGGCAATCGCGGGTTCACCCTCCCGGCGCTCGAACGGCTGATGCCGGCGCTGGTCGATGCGCGGGTCGCGCTGGTCGAGCAACCGCTCCCGACCGACAGCGACGCCCTGCTCAATGATTTCGCCGCGCCAATCCCGATCGCCGCCGACGAAAGCGTGCAGGATCTGGCGTCGCTCGAACGACTGGCGCCCGGTTTTTCGATGATCAACATCAAGCTCGACAAATGCGGCGGGCTGACCGAGGCGCTGGCGATGGTCGAGCTGGCGCGCGCGCGCGGGCTGGGGGTGATGGTCGGCAACATGCTCGGCACCTCGCTCGCGATGGCGCCCGCGTTCATCATCGGCCAGTTCTGCGATGTGGTCGATCTCGACGGCCCGATCCTCCTCCAGCGCGATCGCCCGCCGGGAGCGATCTATCGCGACGGCACGATCTGGTGCCCCGATACGGTGTGGGGCGGCGGCGCCTCCTGACGTGCAAGCAACGACAAATACTCGGGGAAAAAGGGGACAAGAGGATGCGAGCTTTTGCTTATGTGACAAGCGCGCTGGCCGCGCTGACCGTGGCGATGCCGGCGATGGCGGCGCCCGATCCGGCGACATTCAAGGCCGAGGTCGATGCGTTCATGGCCAAGGAACTTCAGGCGCAGAAGGTGCCGGGCGCCGCGGTGGCGGTGCTGCGCGACGGCGCGATCGTCATCGCCAAGGGCTATGGCCTCGCCAATGTCGAGCATGACGTGCCGGTGACGCCCGACACGATCTTCCAATCGGGCTCGCTCGGCAAGATGTTCACCGCGACGGCGGTGATGCTCGCGGTGCAACAGGGGAAGATCGGGCTCGACGATCCGGTGAGCAAATATCTCCCCGGCACCCCGCCGGGGTGGAGCCCGATCACCGTCCGCCAATTGCTCACCCACACCTCGGGGATTCCCAATTACGGCCAGGATTTCGATTATCGCCGCGACTATAGCGAGGACGAACTGCTCAAGATCGCTTACGCCTTGCCGCTCAGCTTCAAGCCGGGCGCGCGCTGGTCGTACAGCAACACCGCTTATGAAGTGCTCGGCATCCTCGTCCACAAGGCCACCGGGCGGACGTATGTCGATATCCTCGACAAGGACGTCTTCGCCCCGCTGGGCATGAAGACCGCGCGCGGCATCAGCGACGCCGATATCGTGCCGCATCGCGCGGCGGGCTATCATCTGGTCGAGGGCGCGCTCAAGAACCAGGACTGGGTGTCGCCGACGATGAACTCGACCGCCGACGGCTCGCTCTATTTCTCGCTCAACGACATGATCGCCTGGGCGCGCGGGGTCGAGCAGCAGAAACTGCTCGGCGCCGACGGCTGGCGGCAGGTCTATACCCCGGTGCGGCTCAACAGCGGCAAGACCTATCATTACGGCTTCGGCTGGCAGGTGCAGCAGGCCGCGGGCAAGCCGCATTATTCGCACGGCGGGGCGTGGCAGGGCTTTAAGACCTATTATTCGCGCTATCTCGGCGACGGGCTGTCGATCGTCGTGCTGAGCAATTCGGCCGAGACCAAGGTCGACGAACTGGCGGACGGGATCGCCGGGTTGTGGGATCCCGCGCTCACCGCTCCGCCGACGCGCCCCGCGCCCGCCCCGGCGATCGCGAAGCGCGTCACCGCGCTAATCGAAAAGGTCCGCGCAGAGAAACTGACCGACGCCGATCTGCCGCTGGAGGCGCCGGGCTTCGCCGCGATCGCCAATCAATATTTCTCGAAGATGCTGCGCGACGCCGGGCCGCTGACGCGGCTCGACCTGATCGAGAAGAGCGAGGAAGGCGACGACACGAATTACGTCTTCAACGCCAGCTTCGGCCAGCAGCAGCATCGCGTCGCCTATAAGGTCGCGCCCGGCGATCAGGTGGCGTCCTTCTACGTCGCGCCGTGATCCGCGAAAGGGAAAAGGCCATGAAACGACTGATTTCCAGCCTGTGCGCGGGCGTGTGCGCGCTGACCGTCGGCACCGCCGGGGTGGCGCAGACGGCGCCGGCGCGATCGACCCTGATCGTCAACGCGCGGGTGATCGACGGCACCGGCGCACCGGCGCGAACCGGTGCGGTGCGGATCGAGCGCGGCCGGATCGCCGCGATCGGCAAGCTCGCGCGCCGCGCGGGCGAAGAGGTCGTCGACGCGCACGGTGAGGTGCTCGCGCCGGGGTTCATCGATACGCACAGCCACCACGATCACGGGCTGTTCGACACGCCCGATGCGCTGCCCGTCACCACCCAGGGGGTGACGACGATCATCGTCGGGCAGGACGGCGGATCGGCGCTCCCGGTGGCCGATCTGTTCGCCCGGATGGAGAAAACCCCCGTCGCGGTGAACGTCGCCAGCTATATCGGCCACAATACGATCCGCGAGACGGTGATGGGCGAGGATTACAAGCGCCACGCCACACCGGCCGAAATCGAGCGCATGGCCGCGCTGATCGACAGCGGGATGAAGGACGGCGCCCTGGGGTTGTCGACCGGGCTCGAATATGATCCCGGCATCTATTCCGACAAGGCCGAAGTACTGACGCTGGCGAAGGAAGCCGCGCGTTTCGGCGGGCGCTACATCAGCCACGTCCGCAGCGAGGACCAATATCTGTGGGCAGCGCTCGACGAGATCGTCGAGATCGGCCGCGCCACCGGGATGCCGGTGCAGGTATCGCATATGAAGCTGGCGATGACCGACTGGTGGGGCGAGGCGAACCGCTATCTCGCGGTGCTCGACCGCGCCCACGCACAGGGCGTCGACATTTCCGGCGACGACTATCCCTACGAATATTGGCAATCGACCCTGGCGGTGATGTTCCCCAAGCGCGATTTCGACAATCGCGCGAGCGCCGAATTCGCGCTCAAGCACCTCGCCCCGCCCGAAGGATTACTGATCTCGCACTTCTCGCCCGAGCCGGCGCTGGTCGGCAAGACGATCGCGCAGATCGCGGCGCTGCGGCGCACCGATCCGGCCGAGACGCTGATGCGGCTGATCGCCGAATCGCGCGGGCCGACCGCGGAGGAATCGGTGATCGGCACCAGCATGCGCGCGGACGACGTCGCGACGCTGATCGCCTGGCCGCGCTCGAACATCAGCAGCGACGGCGAACTCGCCGGGCGCCACCCGCGCGGGCGCGGCAGCTTCCCGCGCGTGCTGCGCGTCTATGTCCGCGAGCAGCATGTGCTGACGCTCGAACAGGCGGTCCACAAGATGAGCGGCGAGGCGGCGGCGCATATGGGGATCGGCGATCGCGGGGTGATCCGCCCCGGCGCGCGCGCCGATCTGATCCTGTTCGATCCGGCACGGATCACCGACCGCGCGACCAGCGAGGATCCATCCGCTTTGTCGGTCGGCGTCTCGCGGGTGTGGGTCAATGGCGGGCTGGTGATGAAGGACGGCAAGGCCACCGGCGTCCGGACCGGCGAGCCGGTGCGCCGCCAGCAATCGGGCGCGCCGCGGACATAGCATCGATGCACCGCATCCGGCGACGGCGCGGGGCGCGTGACAGGCTCGGGTTGTGCGCACCCAAGCAAAACTACGCGGCGCGCGCGCCGATGCCGAGTTGCGCGAACGCCAGCCGGCAACCATCTCTCGCGTTCTCAAGCAGGAGAGCGCAGATGACCGACGCCTATGTTCCGCCGAAGATCTGGACCTGGAACAAGGAGAATGGCGGCCGCTTCGCCAATATCAACCGGCCGATCGCCGGGGCGACGCACGAAAAGGAGCTGCCCGTCGGGCGCCACCCGCTGCAACTCTATTCGCTCGCCACCCCCAATGGGGTGAAGGTGACGGTGATGCTGGAGGAGTTGCTCGCGCTTGGCCACGAAGGCGCCGAATATGACGCCTGGTTGATCCGCATCAACGAGGGCGATCAGTTCGGCAGCGGCTTCGTCGAGATCAACCCCAATTCGAAGATCCCCGCGTTGCTCGATCGCAGCGGGCCGACCCCGATCCGCGTGTTCGAATCGGGCGCCATCCTTACCTATCTCGCGGAGAAGTTCGGCGAATTCCTCCCCACCGACCCGGCCGGGCGCGCCGAAACCTTGTCCTGGCTGTTCTGGCAAATGGGCGCGGCGCCCTATCTCGGCGGCGGGTTCGGGCATTTCTACGCTTATGCCCCGTTCAAGATCGAATATGCGATCGACCGCTTCGCGATGGAGGTGAAGCGCCAGCTCGACGTGCTCGACCGGCGGCTGGCGGAGAGCGAATATCTCGCCGGCGACAGCTATACGATCGCCGATATCGCGGTGTGGCCGTGGTATGGCGGGATGGCCAAGGGGCTGCTCTACGACGGCGGCGAATTCCTCCAGGTCGAGGACTATAAGAACCTGCGCCGCTGGACCGACCAGATCGCCGAACGCCCGGCGGTGAAGCGCGGCCGGATGGTCAATCGCGTGATGGGCGATCCCGAGAGCCAGCTCCACGAGCGCCACGACGCGAGCGATTTCGAGACCAGGACGCAGGACAAGGTGCTGGCGGCGGAGGCGTGAGCGATACGCTCACGCTCGCCGCCTGACCTCACCACGCCGCGTGGATCGTATCCGCCTTGGCGAGGAAGATCGCGAACAGATCGTCGGGATCGGTCCATTCGGCGATCGGCGTCCAGCCGCCCGCGCGCAACAGCGTCCGCGCGTCGGACGAGCCGTATTTGTGGCTGTTCTCGGTATGGATCCCCTCCCCCGCCTTGATCGCGAACGGCATATCGTCGACCACGAAATCCACGTCGCGAGTCGCATCGAGGTGCATCTCGATTCGTGCGGCTTCGGGGTTCCACACCGCGCGGTGGCGGAATGCGTCGACCGGGATCGTCCCGCCGAGCTCGCGGTTGATCCGCTCGAGCAGGTTGAGGTTGAACGCCGCCGTCACCCCGGCGGAATCGTCATAGGCGCGTTCGAGCGTTTCGACCTGCTTGATCCGGTCCATCCCGATCAGCAGCATCGCGCCCTCGCCCAATGAGGCGCGCATCGCGCGCAGGATATCGGTCGAGGAGAAAGCCCCCATGTTGCCGATCGTCGAGCCGGGGAAGAAGCCGAGCTTGGGCAGATCGCGGATTTCCGCCGGCAGCGTGACCGGTGCGGTGAAATCGGCCTCGACCGGGATGATCGGCAGCCGCGGGAAACGCGCGGCGAGATCGCGCACCGAGGCACGCATGAAATCCCCCGAAATGTCGATCGGGACATAGGCCGAAGGCCGGATCGCATCGAGCAGGATCGGGGTCTTGGTCGACGAGCCCGAGCCGAATTCGACCACCGCGCGCCCCGCGCCGACCTGCGCCGCAAGATCGCCCGCGATCCGCTTCAACAGCGCGGTTTCGGTGCGGGTGGGATAATATTCGGGAAGCTCGGTAATCGCCTCGAACAATTCGGAGCCGCGGCGATCGTAGAACCAGCGCGCCGGGATCGCGCGTGGGCGGCGCGTCAGCCCCTCGATCACATCGGCGCGGAAGGCGTCGGTCGTTCCGCGTGCTTCGGGCACCTCGTCGCGCGCCAGCCGCAACCCGGTGAACTGCCAGCGCTGGTGTGGATAGAAGAAGTTGCGATAACTCGCACGCACATGCCCGCGCGGGGTGGCGCACGATCCGCCGCGCAGGACGAACTGCCCGCTCATGAACTTGCCGTTATATTCGCCGACCGCGCCTTCGGCGGGCGTGAAACCGGGATAGGGCCGATAGGCGCTGCCGGTCCATTCCCACACATCGCCGAAGAAAGCCGGGCCGCGCGCCGACGGGCGCGGTTCGACCGCGCCGGCGAGATCGAGCAGGTTGCCCTGCTGCGGCGAATAGGCCCGGGCCGCCGCTTCCCATTCCTCCTCGGTCGGCAGCCGCGCGCCGGCCCAGGTCGCATAAGCGTCGGCCTCGTAGAAACTGATGTGGGTGACGGGCGCCGCCGGGTCGATCGGCCGCCGCCCGTCGAGCCCGAACCGCGTCCACACGCCGTCGCGCTGCTCCCAATAGAGCGGCGCATCGATCTTCTCGCGCTGTACCCACGCCCAGCCGTCGGACAGCCAGTGGCGCGGCTCGCGATAGCCGCCGTCGGCGATGAACGCCGACCATTCGCCGTTGGTGACGGTGCGATCGGCGATCGCGAAGGGCTCAAGCAACACGCGATGCGCCGGCCCTTCGCAATCGAATGCGAATTCATCCCCGTCGTGCCCGATCGAGACGATCCCGCCGGGGTGCCGGATCCAGCCGATCGGGCCGGGCATCGCGACCGGCACCTTGCGCCCGCCGGGCCACATCGCCGGCTCGAGCGGATTGTGCGCGAACAGGTGCAGCACGTCGGTCAGCAGCAATTCCTGATGCTGCTCCTCATGGTTGCAGCCCAGCACGACCAGCCCGCGCGCCGCATCGGGCAGATCGGGGATCGCGCGCAACATCGCGCGATCGACCGCCGCGCGATAGGCGAGGATCTCGTCGAGATACGGCCGAGTCAGCAGCCCGCGGCTGCCGCGCCGATGCCGCGCGCCCTCCGCCTCGTAATAGCTGTTGAACAGGAAGGGGAAGCGTTCGTCGTGGAGGCGATAGCCGGCAACGAAATCGCGCAGGATGAAGGTTTCGAAAAACCATGTCGTATGCGCCAGATGCCATTTAGCGGGCGAGGCATCGTCCATCGACTGGACCGTGGCATCGGCATCGGAAAGCGGCGCCGCCAACGCCTCGCTGAGCCCGCGCACGCCGATATAGCGCGCGGCGATATCCTGCGGCGGCACCGCATCGCGCAAGGTTGGGCTGGCAAATTTCGACATGTCGATCTCTCTCGGCAGCGGCTGATCCGCTCAATTGCCCGAACACATCACTCGCCCGTGCGGGATCAGCCGGCTGCCGACGGACTTCGATGCTAACTAGATGGTGTTGCAAAGAGAATAATCAGGCGGCGGTTTCGGTTCCGCCCGGCTTCATTCAATCATATGTCGATATACGACGGAACCGGTCTTTTCGGCGACCTGATCGTAGAGCCGCCGCGCGGTCGCATTGGTTTCGTCGGTCTGCCAATAGACGCGTGCAACGCCCGCGGCGCGCGCGCGATCGTACACCGCCTCGATTAGTGCGCGGCCGACCCCCTTCCCGCGCGCGTCTCGGGCGGTGAAAAGATCCTGAAGGTAGATGCTCGGCGCGATCGCGGTGGTGCTGCGGTGGAACAGATAATGCGTGAGGCCGAGCAGCGCGCCGCCCTGTTCGGCGACCAGCGCATGCACCGGCTCATAAGCGTCGAAGAACCGGCCCCAGGTCGTCGCCGTGATGTCGGCTGCCAGCGCGGTCGCGCCCGATCGACCGTAAAAGGCGTTATACCCGTCCCATAGCGGCAGCCAGCGCGGATAGTCGCTGGCCAGGATCGGGCGGACAACCAGGGTCTCGATCATGCACGCGGGGATATGCCCGCCCGTCGCGCGGCTCAAGTGGCCCCGCGTCATTTCGGGCGCGCATCGATCGTTATTTTATTCTATGGGATCGATTGTTCGGTCGATCCCCAGGAGGCGTCGATGACCGGTACGCTTGAAGTGGAGCTCAAGCTGGAGCTCGATCCCGGCGATCGCAGCCGGCTCGATCTGATCGACCTGTTCGGCGCGGGCGGCGCGACCGACCATCTCGTCACCACCTATTTCGACACCCCCGGCGGCGACGTGCGCAACGCGGGCTGCGCGCTGCGGATCCGGCAACAGGGCGAGGCGCGGGTTCAGACGATCAAGGCCGCGAAGGACAAGGCCACCGGGCTGTTCACCCGCACCGAATGGTCGCGCGCGGTGACGGGCGACCGGCCGGTGCTCGACGCGACGAGCGGCCCGTTCGGCCCTGCGCTGCGCGCGATCGGGGTCGATCGGCTGACACCGCAGATCGTCAGCGATTTCCACCGCACCCACGGGCTGATCGATCGCGACGGCGGCGAGATCGAATGGGCGGTCGACGAAGGCGCGATCCGCGCCGGCGGCAGCGTCGCGCCGCTGTGCGAGATCGAGCTGGAGCTGCGGCGCGGACCGCCCGGGCTGCTGTTCGACCTTGCGCATCGCATCGCGGATCGCCTTCCGGTCCGCATCGCGGTGATCTCCAAGGCCGAGCGCGGCTATCGACTGCTCGATCAGACCGCCGGCTCTCCGGCGCGTGCCGAGCCGGTCGCGCTCGATCGCGGTGCGACGGTCGCGGCGGCGTTTCCAGCAATCGCGCATGCCTGCCTGCGCCAGTTCCGGCTCAACGAACCGTTGGTGCTGGCGGCAGGCGAGGCCGAGCCGGTGCATCAGGCGCGCGTCGCTTTGCGGCGGCTGCGCACCGCCTTGTGGCTGCACCGGCCGCTGTTCGCTGGCGATCCGCAGGCCGCGTCGCTCGATACCGAGCTGCGCTGGCTGACCGCGCGGCTCGGCGAGGTGCGCAATCTCGACGCCTTGATCCCGCGCGCCGATCCCGATCTCGGCGAACGGCTGCGCGCGGCGCGCGAGCAGGCGCTCGCGGCACTGCAGGCCGATCTCGCGTCAGCGCGCGCGCGGCTGGCGATGATCCAGGTCGTCGAGTGGCTCACCGTCGGCGCCTGGCGAACCCGGCCGCAAGACCCCGCGCTTCTCGCGGAGACGATCGTGCCGTTCGCCGCCGACGCGCTCGATGCGCTGCGCAAGCGGCTCAAGCGGCGCGGGAAGAGGCTGGCCGAGCTCGGGTCGAAGAAGCGCCACAAGGTGCGGATCACCGCAAAGAAGCTGCGCTACGCGTCCGAATTCTTCGCCATGCTCTTTCCCTCGCCAAAGGCCGCGCGGCGGCAGGCGGCGTTCCGCGACGCGGTGTCCGCGCTGCAGGATTGTCTGGGCGAGCTCAACGATCTCGACCTCGAACGGCGGGTGCTGGAACGCGTCGGCATCGATCCCGGCAAACGGCACCTGCATCGGAAGCGCCGCGCCAAGCTGCTGCGGCATGCGGAACATGCTTATGACGAGCTGATCGCGGCGAAACGCTTCTGGCGCGGTCAGGCGATCTCGGCATAGGCCGCGGCGAGCGCACGGCGGCGCGGTTCCTCGCCGGTCGCGAGCCCCTCGGCGCGGACGAAACGCACGTCGGTGATGCCGAAAAGGTTGAAGATCGCGCGGAGGTAATGCTCCTGGTGATCGAATGGCGCGAGCGCGGAAGCGCCGGTGTAGATCCCGCCGCGCGACGAGGCGACGATGATGCGCTTGCCCCCCGCCAATCCTTGCGGGCCGTGTTCGGTAAAGCGAAAGGTCCGGCCCACCACCGCCAGCCGGTCGATCCACGCCTTGAGCTGGCTCGGGATGCCGAAGTTATACATCGGCGCGCCGATTACGACGATATCGGCGGCGAGAAACGCATCGAGCGCGGCATCGCCTACCGCCGCATCTTCGGCAAGCGTGGCGCTTTCGGCAATCCCGCCCTGCCATAAGGCGACATGCGCGCCGGTGAGATGGCCGATCGGATCGGCCGCAAGATCGAGACGGACGACCTCGAGACCGGGAAAAGCCGCACGCTCCGCGGCGACGATCGCTTCGGAAAGCTGGCGGCTCACCGAGGCCGGTCCGAGGATACTTGAGTCGACATGCAGAAGGTTCATCGCCCGGCTCCGTTGAGGGTTCCGGCGACATGACGAGCGGGCGCCGCTGTTTGTGACAATCGCGCGCGGTTTATTTGGGCGCGAGCGGCGCGTCACCGCGCCGGCAGGTGCACGACGAGATTGCCGACCATTTCCTTGCGCGGATAAGCGGCGTCGATCGCATCGGCGACGCGGCGGTTGTAGCGCGTGTCGTAGAGGGCCGAACCGCGATCACCGCGCGTCAGGAAGAAGCCGAAATCGCCGCGCCGCACCATCCGGGCGAATCCCGCCTCGTCATAGAGGTTGCCGTGCGCAAGTTCGGCCGCGATGGCCGGCTCATATTCCACCGGACGTCCGGCGCGGATCAGCAGCACCATATCGTCGCTGATCACCGGCCGGGGCGAAGCCGCAATCCGGGCGACCACCGCCGCCAGGCGTTGCTTCTCGCCCGGATCGATGTCGCGCGGCGACGGGACATAAGTGGCCATCAACGGCGCGAGGACCAGCAAGGCGAGCAGCAGCGGCGACGGCGGCGCGACGCCGCGCTCCGCAGCGCGCACGATCGGCAACGCTCCCAGCCCCACGAATATCGCGATCCCGCATGACCAGATGATCAGATAATTGTCGCTCGCGCCCGATTTCAGCGTCAGCGGCAGCAGCGCGGCGTTCACCGCCGCGAACAGCATCAGCATCAGCAATGCGGCGAGGCTGTCGTCCTGCGCCACCCGGGCGCGGAGCGTCTCCGCCTGCGCGTCGGTCAGGCGCCGCCAGGCGTGGACCATCGCGACCGCGGCGATCGCCAGCAGCAGCGCCTGCAACAGCAGCGCGCCGACCAGCCACCGCCACTGCGACAGATCGAGCCGGTTGATATTGTACAGGAGGATATGACGCAGGAACCCGCCGTCGCTCGCCACGACGAGCATCGCCAGCGCGCTCAGCCCCAGCGCGGCGCAGCAGCCGAGCAGCACAAAGGCCGATTTCGGCCGGACGAACCATAGCCCGACCAGCGCCGCGAGCGGCGCGGCGATATTGGTCTGCTTGGTATAGATCGCCAGCACGAAAACTAGCGCGGCGGCGGGCACCAGCGCCGGCCGGGTGATCGCACGGACGCTCAGCGCCAGCCCGGCCAGCGTCAGCGCGCAGCCCAGCATGTCGACGCGCATCACCATCGACCATGTGATGATCGCCGGGAAGGCCGGGAGGGACAATGCGCCGATCGCCGCCGCCGCGGCGCGGGCGAAGCGGGTCTCGCTCCTGGAAATGGCCGATCGTATCAGCAGCGCGATGAGCGCCATCGACGCGACGGTCGACAGCAGCGACACCAGACGGCCGGCGATCAGCTGGTCCAGCCCGAACAACCCGGCCATTGCGGCCGTCGTCAGATGATAGACCGGCGGGTAATGATAGACGATCGCGGGATAGGTGCCGAGCGGGCCATAGCCCGTGCCCGCGACGATATTCCGCATCTGTTGCCAGACGATGCCCTCGCCATAATCGAGATCATAGGCATAATGCAGCGCGGACCACGCCATCGCCAGCCATCTGCCCGTATCGACCAGCAGCAGGAGGGCGACGAGCACCAGCCCGCCCCTCAGGACGAGGCCGAAGCCGCCCGCGCCGCGCTGCGCCACCGGCGCGGCGGCGCCGTCGGACGCCGCGTTCATGCCGCCGGCCTTGCGACGACCAGCATCTGCTTGCCCATCGGCTTGATCGGCGATCGGAGATAGGCCGCGACGAGAATGGGCCAGGTCGGCAGCCGCGACTTGACCGTCAGCGGCAGAAAGCGCGGCCGGACCTCGACGATCTCCCAGCCGTGCGCGCGCAGCAGATCGGCGAGGCTGATGTGCGAATAGACCGCAACATGCGTGTAATCGTCGAAATATTCGCGATAGGCGTAGCGATAATTGGGCTGGAGGATCGTCAGCGTCCCGCCGGGGGCGAGCGTGCGCGCGATTTCCGCCAGCGTCGCGACGAACACGTCCTGCGGAAGATGTTCGAACAGATTGGAGGCGAAGGCGAAATCGACCGCACCGTCGGCGATCGCGCGCAGATCGCTGACCGGGCCGACGATCGCCTCCACGCCGGTGTCGACATGATCGGCGATGCCGGGCCATTGATCGACCGCGATGCGCCGGCGCGCGACGACATTGTTGATGAAATCGCCATAGCCCGCGCCGAGATCGAGCACGCAGGCGTCGGCGGCGATGCGCCGGCGAAAGAAATACCGCCACAACGCCGCCCAGACACCGCCGCGGCGCGCGTCGAGCGCGAGGCGCGAGCCGTGATAGTCGCCGCTCATGCGTAGCGTTTCCAATCCGACACCAATCCGACGATCATCCGCCAGCCGACCACCAGCCCGCGCCAATTGTCGACATTGCCGCCCTTGCTGAATCCGATCCGCGGATGGAAGGTGATCGGGCATTCGAGCAGCACGAGATCCTGATACAGAGCGGTATCGAGCAGATGCGCGTTGAACTCCAGATTCACCGCGGGGTTGAGATGCGGCAGCAACCGGATCAGCGCGTCGCGGCGACACAATTTATAGGTCGTCCCCATATCGGTGATCGTGCCGCGCCCGAGATGCTTCGCCTCGAGCAGCTTGCCGACGAAGATATTGCCGTAATACATGAAGACGCTGAGCTGGGTCAGATATTGGCGCAGCGGCTCGACCGTCCGCGTGCCGTTGACGATATCGGCGTGCGGGGCATAAGCGAGCAGCTTCTCGATATCATAGGCGCGGAACGTGCTATCGCCTTCGCACAAAACGACGAATTCGGTATCCTCGAACCGCACCGCCTCGCTCAGGCAGCGGAACACGCAGCGGCCGTAGCCGGGCGCGGTTTCGTTGAAGGTGATCGCGCCCGCCGCCTCGGCGCGCTCGAACGTCCGGTCGCTGCTGTTGTTGCTGACCACGATAACGCGCTCGACCAGCGGATGGAGCAGGAAATCCTCAACCGCGCCGGCGATGCTTTCCTCGTCATTATACGCCGTCAAGGCGACGGTGACGCGCCGGCGCTGCACCGGCGTGAAGCGAACCGGCACGTTCGGCTTCTTGTGCTTGTGCATGTACAGCAGATCGAACAGCGACAGCGTGATGCCGATCATGATCGGGACGCCGCTATACCAGACCAGCGCCTCGGCCACGGGATCGAGCAGCTTGTGCAGGTTGAGCAGGTAGCGCGGGAAGACCAGCAACACGCCGGTCAGGTACATGGCCAGCCCGAGGACGAAGCACAGCACGCCGTAGAGCAGCAACGGTTTCTGGAACGGGTGCTGGTCTGAACCCAATGCCGGAAATCGTTTCGCCATCGTCGTCGTCCCCCGCGCGCCGGCCATCGCCCGAGCCCGCACCTGCGCGATACGGCGGAATGGTTAACGCTTTACTCAAGGGGCCGCCCGGATCCGGCCGGATCCGGGCGCATCGCCTCAGCGCGGTTTGACGAATTTGAGCGTCATGCGATCGCTCTCGCCGATCGCCGCATAGCGCGCGCGATCCTTGTCCTTTTCGGCATAGGTCGGCGGCAGGGTCCAGACCCCGCCCGGATAATCGTGCGTGTCCTTCGGATTGGCGTTGACCTTGCTTTCGCCGACCAGCTTGAAGCCCGCCTTGGTGGCATAAGCGACCACCGAGGATTGCTTCATATAGCCGCTCTTGCCCTCTTCGACCCCCGTCTGATCCTCGGGCAGACGGTGCTCCTCGACTCCGAGCACCCCGCCCGGCTTGAGCATCGCGAACATCTGGTCGAACGCCGCCTGGGTCTGATCGGTCGCGCCGAACCGCCAATTGTGGACGTTGCGGAAGGTGAGGACGACATCGGCGCTGCCGTCCGGTACGCGCGGCTGCCCGTCGACGGCGGGGAAGATCGCGTGGCGCAGCCCCTTATAGGCCGCCGGATGCGCCGCGGCGAGCGAGCGCACCCCGGCAAGCCCCTTGTCGCTCGCGGCGGCGGCGTAAAGCACGCCTTGCTTGAGCACATAAGGCGCGAGCACCTCGGTATACCAGCCGCCCGACGGCCAGATCTCGACCACGGTATCGGTCGGCTTCACCCCGAAGAACGCCAGCGTTTCGGCCGGGTGGCGATAGCGATCGCGCGCGACATTGGCGGGCGTGCGGCTCGGCGCCTTCACCGCCGCGAGCAGCGCGGGCGACGGCGCAGGATCGCGCGCGATCGTCGCGGCGGGCAGCAGCGCCAGTGCAATCGGAGCAAAAACAAGCGCACGCATAGATCGTCTCTCCCGGGTGTTTGCGCAGGCTTAGCCGGTCCGCGCGCCGCCCGTCCAGATGCGCGCATCCGATTGACGGGTGAGCATACGAATCATATACGTTACGTATATCAATCATATCCCCTGAAGGAGTCCCGATGGGCATCGTGAAAATCGACGACGAACTGCACGAGGAAGCGCGGCGCGCCAGCACCGTGATGTGCCGATCGATCAACGCCCAGGCCGAATTCTGGATGAAGATCGGCATGCTGGCCGAAGCCAATCCCACGCTGTCGTTCAACCGGATCGTCGAGATGCAATTCGCCGCGGCCGATGTGCGGCTGACCCGGGCGGCGGCCGCCTGACATGATCAAGACCGCCGACGAGCTGGCGCTGATGCGCATATCGGGCAAATTGCTCGCCTCGGTGTTCGAGATGCTCGACCGGCAGCAGTTCGCGGGCATGTCGACGCTGGCGGTCAACGATCTGGTCGATCGCTTCATCACCGACGATCTCGGCGCGCGGCCGGCGAGCAAGGGGCAATATGGCTTCGAATATGTGCTGAACTGCTCGATCAACAACGTCGTCTGCCACGGCGTGCCCGACGCGCGGCAGATCATCCGCGACGGCGATATCATCAACCTCGACATCACGCTCGAGAAGAACGGCTTCATCGCGGATTCGAGCAAGACCTATATCGTCGGCAATGCCCCGCCCGCGGCGCGACGGCTGGTGCAGATCGCGCAGGAGGCGATGTGGAAGGGGATCGCGCAGGTCCGCCCCGGCGCGCGGCTGGGCGATATCGGCGCCGCGATCGAGCGCCACGCCAAGAAGAACGACTATTCGATCGTCCGCGATTATTGCGGCCACGGCATCGGCCGCGAGATGCACGAGGAGCCGCAGGTGCTCAATTTCGGTCGCCCCGGCACCGGCACCGAACTGCGCGAGGGGATGGTCTTCACGATCGAGCCGATGGTCAACCAGGGGACGCGCAAGGTTTCGACCGAGGATGACGGCTGGACGGTGGTGACCGACGACGGCAAGCTTTCCGCGCAATTCGAACATACCGTCGCGGTCACGCGAACCGGGGTCGAGGTCCTGACGCTGCGCCGCGACGAAGCCCCGACAAGCCGGCGTCGGCCGCGCTAAGCCGGAACCCGCGCCGGGCCCCGCGCATTGGGCCGCCGCGATGACTGCGCGAAAAATCGTCTTCAGCGATGACGCTGCACCCGGGATCACCCGGCGAAAGGTCGGCCGGCACTGGGGCTATTGGGACGCCGACGGCCAGCGCATCACCGATCGCGACGAGATCGACCGGCTCAATGCGATCGCGTTGCCCCCCGCCTATACGCGCGCCTGGTTCTGCCCGCACCCCGGCGGACATATCCAGGCGGTCGGCTGGGATGCGAAGGGCCGCAAGCAATATCGTTACCACCCCGATTTCCGCGCCGCGCAGGAGATCGCCAAATACGATCGCTGCGCCGAATTCGGCGCCGCGCTGCCGCTGATCCGGAAGCGCGTCGCCACGGATCTTGCGAAACGCTCGATGACCCGCGAGCGCGCGGTGGGGGCGGTGGTGCGGCTGCTCGACCAGACGCATATCCGCGTCGGCAACGAGGCTTATGCCAAGGCCAATCGCAGCTTCGGCGCGACCACCTTGCGCAAGCGCCACGCGCGCACCTCGGGCGCAACCGTCCGGCTGCGCTTCCGCGGCAAGGGCGGGGTCGAGCGCGAATGCGCGCTGACCGATCGCGCGCTGGCGCGATTCGTCCGCGCGTGCCACGATCTCGACGACCAGCATCTGTTCGCGTGGCTCGACGATGCGGGCGATGCGCACCCCGTCACCTCGACCGACGTCAACGATTATATCCGCGCCGCGACCGGCGAGGATTTCACCGCCAAGCATTTCCGCACCTGGGCGGCGAGCGTCGTCGCGTTCGAGGCGCTGGCCACCGCCGACCGCGATCTGAGCCTCAGGGCGATGCTCGAACCGGTGACGCAGCAACTGGGCAATACCCCCGCGATCGCCCGCAAATCCTATGTCCACCCCGCGCTGATCGAGCTGACCCGCAACGGGCAGGCGGCATTTCGCAAGACGGTGCGGATGCCGCGCAAGACGCGCTGGCTGAGCCGGGTCGAGCGCGGGCTGATCGCGTTTCTGGAGCGCAGCGCGTCATCGATGAGCTGCGCCTGATCATTTTTCGTCATGCCGGACTTGATCCGGCATCCAGAGCCATAGGCGACCGCTCTTTGCGGTTCTGAATGCCAGGTCGAGCCCGGCATGACGGGGAAAGCACGGAATCGGAAATCACCTTGGGCGAAACGCAATAGGCCGATAAGCACCAACCTCCCCAATGAGGACCAACCGCGTGAACCCTGTCTATGCCGCGATGGCGACGACCATTTTCGAGGAGATGTCGGGGCTGGCGCGCGAGACCGGGGCGATCAATCTCGGCCAGGGTTTTCCAGACAGCATCGGGCCGGAGGAATTGCTGCGCGCGGCGGCGGAGGCGGTGCTGGCGGGGCCGAACCAATATCCTCCGTCCGCCGGGATGCCCGTGCTGCGCGCGGCGGTGGCGGATTATTACCGGCGGTTCCAGTCGCTCGACATCGCGGCCAGCGACGTGCTCGTCACCTCGGGCGCGACCGAGGCGATCGCCGCCTCGCTGCTCGCGGTGATCTCCCCCGGCGACGAGGTTATCCTGATCGAGCCGATGTACGATGCCTATCGCCCGCTGGTCGAGCGCGCCGGGGGCGTGGCGCGCGCGGTGACCCTGCGCCCGCCCGAATGGCGGCTGCCGATCGACGAGCTCGCCGCGGCGATCGGCCCGCGCACCCGCGCGATCGTGCTCAACAACCCCAACAACCCCACCGGGCGCGTCTTCGCGCGCGATGAGCTCGCCGCGCTCGCCGCATTGTGCGTCGCGCACGATCTGGTGGTGATCTCGGACGAGGTGTGGGAGGCGGTGGTGTTCGACGACGCGGCGCACGTGCCGATGATCGCACTTCCCGGGATGGCCGACCGCGCGGTCAAGATCGGGTCGGCGGGCAAGATTTTCGGCCTCACCGGGTGGAAAGTGGGGTTCGTCGTCGCCGGCCCGCGGCTGCTCCAGCCGATTTCGCGCGCGCATCAGTTCCTTACCTTCACTACCCCGCCCAATCTGCAGATCGCGGTCGCGCACGGCCTCGGCCTCAACGACGCCTTCTTCAGCGACGCGCGCGCGGCGCTCGAACGCTCGCGCGACCATCTCGCCACCCGGCTGGCGGCGGCGGGGTTCACCGTGTTGCCGAGCCAGGGGACCTATTTCCTGACCGTCAATCTCGCGGCGTCGGGGGTGAACGGCGACGATACGACCCTCGCGCGCCGCATGTTGCACGAAGCCGGGGTCGCGAGCATCCCGCTTTCGTCTTTCTATATGAACCCGGCCCCGGCAGGGCTGATCCGCTTGTGCTTCGCCAAGCCCGACGAAATGCTCGACGAAGCCGCCACACGACTCGGAAAATGGCTTGCCGATCAGCGGCCTAGCGATTGAGGTCCGGATCGCCTCCGCGGCGACGGGCGGATGCTTGTAAACTTTCTGCAACATAACCGCCGCATATCGCGCGCAACCACTGGACTCCTGCGGCCCCAAGCATTACGTACCGGTCGTTATGGAAACGCTTGCCGCTCCGCCCAAAGGCCGTCCGCGCGAATTTTGCGTCGACGAGGCCTTGGCTGCTGCGCTCCGGGTCTTCTGGAGCAAGGGTTATGAAGGCGCGTCGCTCAGCGATCTGACCGAGGCGATGGGGATCACCCGCCCCAGCCTTTACGCCGCCTTCGGCAACAAGGAGGCGTTGTTCCGCAAGGCGCTCGATCTCTATGAGGCCGAGAAGCTCGATTATATCGGCAAGTCGCTCGCCGAGCCGACCGCGCGCAAGGTCGCCGAACATCTGCTGCGCGGCAGCCTCGCCAATCAATGCAGCAGCTGCGAACCGCACGGCTGCCTCGGCGTGATCAGCTCGGTCGCGTGCGGGCAGGATGCCGAATGCATCAGGCTCGAGGTGCTCGAGCGCGGCAAGGTCGCCAAGCGCGCGCTGGTCGAACGGATGGAACGCGCCAAGGCCGAAGGCGATCTTCCCGCCGATACCGATATCGAAGGGCTCACCAGCCTGTTGCTCGCGATCAATCAGGGCATGGCGGTGCAGGCGGGCGCCGGCGCGACGCGCGCCGAGCTTGAGCGGATGATCGAGACGGGGCTTGCGCTATGGCCGTCCAAGTGAAGCTATCGGCCTGACAGAATTAATTTTATCGGTCGGTACAGAAAGCGGTTGACGACCCCCGGCCCGATTTCTATACTGCATGGTATAGAAGATGGAAGACTCTCCTTCAGGGGAGCCCTCTCTCCCAGCGAAGGGGAAGCATCATGTGTCGCCGAAATCATAAAGAGGGGGTTGGCGCGGAGCGCTAAGCGCCTGCAGCTACCCATATAATTCATAATAGAACAAGCCGGCGGGCATTTGTCCGCCGAGTGGGGGCGTTCGCGCCCGTTCGCCATCGCCAGAAACCGCCGCCGCGCCGCCCGCGCGGTGAGCGACGGCGCTCGGCCGCCGTCATCAGCACAAGGGAGACAGATCATGGCCTATGTCGCTTTCGCCGAAACCCCCGATGCCCTCGGCACGACGGTCGGCCTGTATCGCGCTGCGCCGCCGGCGGCGGCCCCCACCCCCGCCTTTTCCGCGCTGGAATGGTCGGTGGTGGCGATCGCCGAACGCGACGGGCTGGCCTCGCTGCGCGAGCCGGGCCGCATCGCGGTCGCGCTCGGCACCCTGTTCGGCGAGCCGCGCCCCAAGCCGCGGCTCGCCGACCCCCGGCTCGAAGCGCTGCGCCGGATGGCCGTGCTGAGCTGGCATTTCGGCTACACCGTGCCGGGCGAGGACGTCCGCGATTTCCTCGCCGCCGGTTTCTCCAATGATCATTACGAGCTGCTCGTCGACAGTATCAGCGTCGCCCAGGCCCGCGCTCGTCGCAATCGAAAGCATCAGTAACATGACCAAATTCACCCCGATCTCGGCGGACGATATCCGCCGCGCCACCCCGCTTCGCGTCGGTGGCCGCCCGCTGTGGCAAAAGCTGAGCCTCGCCGCGCTGCCCGTCGTCATCATCGGCGCGGGCGTCGGCTATCTCAATCGCGAGACCCCTGCCGCCGCGGCGCTGCCCACCCCCACCGTGACCGTCGCCACCCCGCTGGCCCGCGAGGTCAACGAATGGGACGATTATGTCGGTCGGTTCGAACCGAGCCGCAGCGTCGAGGTGCGCCCGCGCGTCTCGGGCGCGGTCACCGCGATCCATTTCACCGATGGCGCGATCGTCCAGAAGGGCCAGTTGCTCTTCACGATCGATCCGCGCCCGTTCACCGCGTCGCTCGCCGAGGCGCGCGCGGGGGTCGCGTCGGCGGCCAGCGATCTGGCGCTGGCGGAGGCCGATCTCGGCCGCGCCAACCGCCTGCTCGCCGACGATGCGGTGTCGAAGAGCGACATCGATCGGCTCACCGCACGGGTCCGCGCGGCGAAGGCCGCGCTCGCCGCAGCGCAGGCGCGGGTCCACAGCCGCGCGCTCGATGTCGAGTTCACCCAGGTCCGCGCGCCGATCACCGGGCGGATTTCCGATCGCAAGGTCGATCCGGGCAATATCGTCTCGGCGGCCGACGGCGGCGGCACGTTGCTCACCTCGATCAACGCGCTCGACCCGATCTATTTCACCTTCGACAGCTCGGAAGCCCTGTACCTCAAGGGCAAGCGCGACCGGCAGGCGAACCAGGGCCAGCCGCAGCAGGTCGAGATCAAGCTGCAGGACGAGACGGCCTATAAGTGGAAGGGCCACGTCGATTTCACCGACAACGGCCTCAACGCGCATTCGGGAACGATCCGCGGCCGCGCGGTGATCGCCAATCCCGATTACTTCCTCGCCCCCGGCATGTTCGGCAACATGCGGCTGACCGACGGCGGCACGACACGTGCGCTGCTGATCCCCGATGCCGCGGTGCGCACCGATCAGGCGCGCAAGGTGGTGATGGTGGTCGGCAAGGACGGCGTGGTCGTCGAACGACAGATCGAGGCCGGTCCGCTGGTCGCCGGGCTCCGCACCGTCCGCGGGGGGATCGCCCCGACCGACCGCGTGATCGTGCAGGGCCTGCAATTCGCCAGGGCCGGTGCCAAAGTCAATGTCCGCCCGACGGTGATCAGGCCCGATGCCGCGCCCGCCACTGCGGTGCCGGAGATCGACAAGCCGGCCGCCTCGCAAGCGACCTTCGCCGCGCAATAACATCAGGGCAACCGTCGCGCCCCCTCGCGACTCCCCCCGCTCCCGGCACCCATGCCGGGGGCGAACGGGGCGGGCTTGCCCGAACAAGGCACAGAACCATGCGTTTCAGCCATTTCTTCATCAACCGCCCGATCTTCGCGGGCGTGATCGCGATCATCATCACGATCGTCGGCGCCTTCGCCTATTTCGGGCTGGCCGTGTCGCAATATCCCGATGTCGTCCCGCCGACCGTCACCGTCAGCGCCAATTACCCCGGCGCCTCGGCGGAGACCGTCGCGGATACTGTCGCCGCACCGATCGAACAGCAGATCAACGGCGTCGACAACATGCTCTACCAGTCGTCGCAATCGACCGGCGACGGTCGGCTGACGATCACCGTCACCTTCAAGCTCGGCACCAACCTCGATACCGCGCAGGTGCTGGTGCAGAACCGCGTCGCGCTCGCCGAGCCGAGCCTGCCGGAAGAGGTGCGCCGTCAGGGCGTCGTCGTCCGCAAGACATCGCCGTCGTGGCTGATGGCGGTCAACGTACTGTCGCCGGACAATTCGCTGAGCCGCAGCTATGTCTCCAATTACGCGCTGACCCAGCTCAAGGACCGGCTGACCCGAGTCGACGGGATCGGTGATGTCCAGGTGTTCGGCGCGCGCGATTTCGCGATGCGGGTGTGGATCGATCCCGGCCGCGCCGCCGGGCTCGGGCTCACCGCCGGCGAGATCGTCGATGCGCTGCGCCAGCAGAATGTGCAGGTCGCCGCGGGCACCGTGGGCCAGCCGCCGTTCAACACCGGCGCCGCGCAGCAGCTCAACGTCGAGACGCAGGGCCGCTTCAAGACCGCCGACGAATTCGCCAATATCATCATCCGCACCGACAAGTCCGGGGCGATCACCCGCCTGCGCGACGTCGCCCGCGTCGAGCTCGGCGCCGAGGATTATGGCGTCAACGCCTATCTCTCGGGGCAGGATTCGATCATCATGGGGATCACCCAGCGGCCGGGCACCAACGCGCTCGCCGCCGCGGAGGGGATCAAGGCGCAGCTCAAGGATGCCGCGAAGAGCTTCCCCAAGGGGCTCGAATATCGGATCATCTGGAACCCGACCGAGTTCATCAGCGAATCGATGCACGCGGTGCAGGAGACACTGCTCGAAGCGATCGTGCTCGTCGTGATCGTCATCCTCGTCTTCCTGCAGAGCTGGCGCGCGGCGATCATTCCGGTGATCGCGATCCCCGTCTCGCTGATCGGCACCTTCGCGGTGCTCGCGGCGCTCGGTTATTCGCTCAACGCCTTGTCGATGTTCGGGCTGGTGCTCGCGATCGGCATCGTCGTCGACGACGCGATCGTCGTGGTCGAGAATGTCGAGCGCAACCTCGAACACGGTCTCAGCCCCAAGGAAGCGGCGCACCGCTCGATGGACGAAGTGTCCGCCGCGCTGGTCGCGATCGTGCTGGTGTTGTGCGCGGTGTTCGTGCCGACCACCTTCCTCACCGGGATCACCGGTGAATTCTATCGCCAGTTCGCGGTGACGATCGCCACCGCGACGGTGATCTCGCTGCTGATGTCGCTCACTCTGTCGCCCGCGCTCGCCGCTCGGCTGCTCCGCCCGCGTGCGGCGGAAGCCCCTGCGTCGGGGTGGCGCCGGCCGCTCTATCTGGCGGGCGAGCGCTTCAACCGCGGGTTCGACCGGCTGAGCGAATGGTATGGCCGCATCACCGCGGCGATCGCGGGCGCACCGAAAAAGGCGCTCGCGACCTATGCCGCGCTGATCGTCGCCACCGGCGCGATCTTCTGGGCGACCCCCGCCGGGTTCGTGCCGGCGCAGGACCAGGGCTATGCGCTCGCCGCGATCCAATTGCCCCCGGGCAGCTCGCTCGCGCGGACCGACGCCACGCTCAAGAAGATGGTCAAGAAGTTGCTCGAAGTGCCCGGCACGCAGGCGGCGGTGATGTTCGCCGGGTTCGACGGCGCATCGGGAACGCAGGCATCGAATGCCGGCGCGGCCTATATCACCTTCAAGCCGTTCGAGGAGCGTTCGCGCACCGGGCGGACCGAACAGGCGATCGAGAACGACATGCGCAAGGCGGTCGCCGATATCGACGAGGCCTTGGTGTTCGTGATCCCGCCGCCCGTCATCCAGGGCATCGGCAACGGCGGCGGCTATCGCGTGATCGTCCAGGATCGCAGCGCCGCGGGTTATCAGGCGCTGGAGCAGGCCGCCGGGCAGTTGATCGGCGACGCGCAGAAGCAGAAGGATCTCGCCAACGTCTTCACGCTCTACAATACCGCGACCCCGCGCGTGTATGCCGATATCGATCGCGCCAAGGCCGATATGCTCGGCGTGCCGCCGTCGCGAGTGTTCGAGGCGCTGCAGGTTTATCTCGGCTCGTCCTACGTCAACGACTTCAACCTGCTCGGGCGCACTTTCCGCGTCACCGCGCAGGCCGAGGCCGATGCGCGCAGCGATCCGAGCGACATCGCGCAGCTCAAGACGCGCTCGAACACCGGCGAGATGGTACCGATCGGCGCGGTCGCGACCTTCTCCGATCGCACCGGCCCGTATCGCGTGACCCGCTATAACCTGTTCCCCGCGGTCGAGATCGACGGGGAGACCTCGCCGGGCCATTCGACCGGGCAGGCGATCTCGACGATCGAGAAGATCGCGAGCACGCTGCCGGGCGGCTTCGCAACCGAATGGACCGGGATCGCCTATCAGCAGAAGGCCGCGGGCAATATCGCCGCGCTGATCTTCGCGCTGTCGGTGGTGTTCGTGTTCCTCGTGCTCGCGGCGCAGTTCGAAAGCCTGATCCTGCCGCTGGCGATCATCCTGATCGTGCCGATGACGCTCCTCGCCGCGATGGCGGGGGTCAACGTCCGCGGAATGGACAATAATATCCTGACGCAGATCGGCCTTATCGTGCTCATCGCGCTCGCCGCGAAGAATGCGATCCTGATCGTCGAATTCGCCAAACAGGCCGAGGATCGCGGGGCGACCGCGCTCCACGCGGCGATCGAGGCGGCGCGGGCGCGGCTCCGGCCGATCCTGATGACCAGTTTCGCGTTCATCCTCGGCGTGCTGCCGCTGGTGATCGCCTCCGGCCCCGGCTGGGAGCTGCGTCAGGCGCTCGGCACCGCGGTGTTCTTCGGGATGATCGGGGTCACCGGCTTCGGGCTGATCTTCACCCCCACCTTCTATGTCGTCAGCCGCGCGCTCGGCGACCGGCTGGGGCGGCATCGTCCGCGCCCGTCGGCCTTCGACGCCGCGCAGCAGCCGGCCGAATAAGAAAGGAGCAAATCATGCTTCGCACATTACTCGCCGCCGCTTCGGCGCTGACCCTCGCCGCCTGCGCCACCGGCCCCGATTACAAGCCGCCGGTCGAATCGGCGGCGGCCGGCGGGTTCGTCGCCGCGCATTCGCCCGCGATCGACGCCAATGCCCCGGTCGCGGGGAAATGGTGGCGGCTCTATGACGATCCGGTGCTCGACGGCCTGATCGCCGACGCGCTCAGCGCCAATACCGACGTGCGCATCGCAGTCGCGCGGCTTGCCAGGGCGCGCGCGTCGCTACGAGAGGTAAAGACCGATCGGCTGCCCAATGTCGGGGTGAGCGCGGGGGCGACCTATGGCCGGCTTCCCGCCACCCAACGCGCGCCGGGCGCGCAGCGCGAGGATTGGTCGATCGATACCGGCGCGAGCCTGTCCTATGAGGTCGATCTGTTCGGCCGGGTGAGCCGCGGGGTCGAGGCGGCGCGCGGCGACGTGGATGCCGCGCGCTTCGATGCCGATGCGGTGCGCGTCTCGGTCGCCGCGGAGACCGCGCGCGCCTATGCCGATGCGGCGAGCGCGGCTGAGCGGCTCGACGTCGCCAATCGCATCGTCGCATTGCTCGATCGCTCGCTCAGGGTGACCGGGCGCCGCGCCGAGGTGGGGCTGACCACCCGGCTCGATACCGCGCGGATCGCGGCGCTGCGCAACCAGCGCCAGGCCGAGGTGCCGGCGATCGCCGCCGAGCGCGATGCGGCGCTGTTCCGCCTCGCCACCCTCACCGGCCGCGCGCCCGCCGATCTTCCCCCGGCGGCGGGGATGCGCACCGCGACCTTGCGGCTCTCAACCCCGATCCCGGTCGGCGACGGCGCGCAATTGCTCGCGCGGCGTCCCGACGTGCGCGCCGCCGAGCGCCGGCTCGCCGCCGCCACCGCACGGATCGGGGTCGCGACCGCCGATCTCTATCCGCGCATCCAGCTCGGCGCGTCGATCGGCTCTACGGGTCCGAATATCGCCGATCTGTTCGGCGCGGCGCCGCTACGCTGGCTGCTCGGGCCGCTGATCAGCTGGTCGCTGACCGGGCATGAGCGCGCCCGCGCGCGGGTCGCCGGGGCGGAGGCGGATACGCAAGCCGCGCTCGCGACGTTCGACGGCACGGTGCTGACCTCGCTGCGCGAAACCGAGACCGCGCTCTCGACCTATGCGCATGCGCTCGACCGCCGCACCGCGCTGCAGGCCGCGCGCGACGAGGCAGAGGTCGCGGCACGCATCACCCGCGCGCAGCAGCGCGAAGGACAGATCGACAGCCTCGCCTTGCTCGACGCCGAACGCACCGCGGCCGAGACCCAGGCGGCACTGGCGCTGATCGACGCGCAGATTGCCGATGCGCAGATCGACCTGTTCAAGGCGCTCGGCGGCGGCTGGGAGGATGCGCCGAAGGTGCAGACGGCCTCGAAGAACTAGCAACGACGTCACCCCGGCCTTGCGCCGGGGTGACCGAGTGGTGGGCGCTACCTGCCCACCCTCCTCAATGACGTTTGAAATATTGCACCTCGCGCTCGTGCTTTTCCGCCGCGGCGCGGGTGTCGAACGTGCCGAGGTTGCGGCGTTTGCCGGTTTTCTCGTCCAGCTTTCGCGAATAGAGCCGGTATTCGCCCGATTTGAGCTTGCGGATCATGGCATCACCTCAAATGGGATAGGACGATCCCGTTCCGAAAAGGTTGCCTTGATGATCGAAGCCCAGTTCCTGCCCGCCGCGCAACGCGCGGCGACGCCGTGGAAGAACGGCGGCGGCAGCACCGCGGAGGTGGTCGCCTTTCCGCCCGGCGCCGATTTCACGTCCTTCCTGTGGCGGCTCAGCATCGCCGAAGTGGCAACCGCCGGGCCGTTTTCGCATTTCGCGGGGATCGATCGCACGCTTGCGGTGATCTCGGGCGAACTGGCGCTGACGATCGACGGCGCCGCGCCGGTCACGCTCGACGCGCGATCGGCACCACTCCCTTTCGCGGGCGAGGCGCCGGTGGTCGGCACCCCGCTTGGCGGCGCGGTGATGGACCTCAACGCAATGGTCCGGCGCGGCGATTATGCGGCGGAGATGCGCGGGCTGTCGGGCGACGAGATGCTCGAAAGCGCGGGCGATACGCTCGTCGTCGTCGCGCTGGGGCCGCTGACCTTGTCGCACGGCGGCGAGACGCGGCAGCTCGAACGGCTCGACGCTTTCGCCTGCGCGACGGGGGCGATCCGGATCGATGCGCCGGGCGCGGCGCGCTGCGGGCTGGCGGTGCGCTTTATCCGCCAAAAAGAGGAACCCGGCGCACGCACAAGCGGTTGAATCGCATCAAGATGCAAGGAGGCATCCGATGCGTATCCTTCCGATGCTGATCGCCGGGGCGATGCTCGCCGGCGCTGCGCCGGTTATCGCGCAGGACACCCAGTCACAGGACCCCAACGCCCCGCATACCCCGCTTCCCTATGATCGCGGCTATGACAAGGACAGCCCGCGCACCGAAGCGATCGACGCGCAGAGCCGCCCGGCGGTCCAGGCCGCCAATCGCGCGGCGCTCGCCGGCGCCGCCGCGCAATCCGCGGTGCACGAAGCGGATTCGGCGCAATATCAGGCCGATCTCGCCGCCTATCGCCAGGCGATGATCGCGCATCACCGCGAAGTGGTGCGCGACCGGATACGCTATGCGCGGCAGGAGCGTGCCTATGCCGATGCGATGGCCGACTGGCGGCTGCAGGTGATCGCCTGCAAGCAGGGCAAGACCGCGGCGTGCAACGCGCCGACGCCCAATCCCGAGGATTATCGCTAGGCGCCGCACACCGCAGGCCGCTGGGCGGTCTCGGTCGCGTTGCGGAAGTTGAACGCGCTGACGTTGATCGACGAGGCGATAGGTTGGACGTCGACGTTCACGACCGCCGCTCCCTCAGACGTCCCACGCCGGCGCGAGGCCGCTCGGGTTGACGATCCGGCCGTCGGGACGCGCAAGCCCGGCGATCAGCGCCATGTCCTTGGCATCGAGCGCGAAATCGAAGATCGCGATATTCTCCTTCACGCGCGCCGGGTTGGCGGTCTTGGACAAAGCGATATGGCCCTGCTCGATCAGCCAGCGCAGCCCGACCTGCGCGGCGGTCTTGCCATATTTGCTGCCGATCGCGTGCAGCACCGCATCCTGCGGCACCGCGCCGTCGGCCATGCCGTAATAAGCCGTCAGCGCGACGCCCTGCGCCTTGGCGGCAGCGGCGAGCGCATGTTGCGGCAGATAGGGGTGGAGCTCGACCTGATCGGTGACGATCGGCGCGGTGGAGCGCGCGATAGATTCGTGGAGCTGCGCGATATTCTGGTTGCTGACGCCGACGAAGCGCGTTTTGCCCGCGGCCTGCACCGCATCGAGCAGCTCGATCTGCGCCGCGATCGGCACCTTGTTGCCCGGCCAGTGGAGCAGCAGCAGATCGACGCGATCGACCCGTAGCTTGTCGAGGCTTTCGTCGACCGAGGCGGCGAAACGATCCGCGCTGTAATTGTCGACCCACACTTTGGTGGTGAGGAACAGCTCGTCGCGCCGCGCCCCGGCAGCGGCGAGCGCGGTGCCGAGCGCGGCTTCATTGTCGTAGATTTGCGCGGTATCGAAATGGCGGAACCCCGCCTCCAGCGCCGCGGGGATGACGCGCGCAACCTCTTCGTCCGACATGCGGAACACCCCGAAACCGAGCGCGGGGATCGCCGCGCCGTGAGCGGAAACCGTCTGCATCGTAAAACTCCTTGGCACTATCCAGATCTTGCCGGTGAAATAATTCCCCCGAAGGCGCTTGATAATCGCACCGATCGTCGCTTCATCTGTGAACCGAAATCACAGGCGAACGGCGATGGACAACCGTGCAGGCGAAATGCAGGTGTTCCTGCGCGTGGTGGAAGCGGGCAGTTTCTCCGAAGCCGCGCGGCTGTTGCGCATGACCCCTTCGACCGTCAGCAAATTGGTCTCGCGGATCGAGGCGCGGCTGGGCGTGCGGCTGGTCGAACGCTCGACCCGCCGGCTGTCGCTCACCGCCGAAGGGCAGGTCTATTACGAACGCAGCCAGGCTTTGCTCCACGAACTCGACGAGGTCGAACGCGAATTGTCGCACGGCGCCGCGACGACCGGCGGGACGGTGCGGGTCAATATCTCGGTCGCGTTGGGAACGCTCGGGCTCGAACCCTTGCTGCCGGGTTTCTGGCGTGAATATCCCAATATCGTCGTCGATCTGTCGCTGTCGGACGAGATCGTCGATCTCTATCTCGATCGTACCGACATCGCCTTCCGCGTCGGGCCGCTGCCGGATTCGGGGATGATCGCGCAGCGGCTGGGCACCGCCTATCGCAAGATCGTCGCTGCGCCCGCCTATCTCGAACGCTACGGCGTGCCGCGCACGGTCGACGATCTCGCGCAGCACAATTGCCTCGGGTTCAACTTTCGCCGCGCCGCGCCGGTATGGCCGGTCAGCGTGAGCGGGCGGATCGTCGATCGCGCGGTGAAGGGCGCGCTGCTCGCCAATAACGGCGAGACGGTGCGGCGGATGGCGCTGGCCGGGGTCGGGCTGGCCCGCATGGGGGATTATCACGTCCGCGCCGATCTCGCCGCCGGCCGGCTGGTCGAGGTGCTCGCCGGGGTGATCGAGCCCGATCAGGAAGAGGTTCACGCGGTCTTCCTCGGCGGGATGCATATGCCGCAACGCGTGCGGGTGTTCCTCGATCATGTCGCGCCGCGGCTCCAGCGCTTTCTCGGCGGCGAGGCCGGAACGATTGAATGAACGCAGCCAGGCATCACCGTGCCTGGCTGCGTCGTTCGTTCGGACGGGACGGCGGCCCTGCCTGGCCCTCAGGCCGGCCGCCGCCTCGTCGCGATCAGCGGTTGATCGTCGTCGTGGTCTTTTCGGTGACGACCGCCGGGCGGGCGCGATGCACGGTGCGATGAACCGTCCGGTGGACGACCCGCGGCGCGACCGCTGCGGTGCGCGTCGTCTCGGTCGTTACCGATGTCGCCGGCTGCTGCGCCGAGGCGCGCGCTGCCGCCGCATCGGCCGCCGCCGCAGAAGCCGCCTGTTCGGCGCTCGCCGCGCGCGCATTGGCGGCATCGGCGCGTTGCTGTGCATCGGCCGCCTGATCCTGCGCGACCGCGGCCTGATCGCGCGCGCCGGCGACCTGCGCCTGCGCGGCCATCGCGGCATCCGCCTGCGCCGCGGCATTGCTCTCGCGCCGCTCGCGCTGCGCCACGCCGATCGCGGTATCGGCGATATGCGACGCGCTATGCGCCGCCTCGATCGCCGCATCCTTGTGGCCGGCGCGCAACTGGTCCTGCGCGGACCGCAGCGCGGCCATCGCGTCCGCGCTCATCCGCGGCACCTCGCCGCGTGCATCCATCGCATTGAGCGCGTCAATCTTGCCTTGCGCCTCCGCGACGGCCGCTTTCGCACGATCACCCTTGCCTTCGGCAGCCGCCGGGCTGGCCGAAAGCATCGAAAGCGCCGCCAGCGTGGCGGCGTGGATCATCAATACGTTACGCATGATCAACTCCTCCAACGCCCCCTGGGGCCATACGATTCAACGAACGCTCGATTTGCGTTGTTCCGGCGATCATGCCCGCGAACCGGCGCTCCGCACGGCTCGTCGCATGCTGGCACCGTCGGCGGGACGAGCCGAATGCGCGACGAATTATTTTTACCAGCGGGCGGAACATTGGGCGATGAGGACCGTTGATTGTACCTGCTCGATCGAAAGATCCGCAGATTGAAGGTGTCGATCACACCGAAAGGTGCCGAAAGAACCTTCATGGAGCCCCGCCGCTGAAAAGCGACGGGGCTTATTGCTGGCGGCGCTGCGTCGCGAGCCCTGTTATCCTTCCAGACTATATCCCGCGGCTACAGGATTTTCTGTAGACACGATACCGAATAATGTCGCGACTATTGACGATAAAAGGCGACTTATCCTAGATCAGCCCGAAAATCGGGCCATCGCGCCCTCGCGTTATTCCATCGAATAGGCGGTGGACCGACTCCATCTTCCCCCTCTACCCCCGCGACATCGAACGAGAACCGAGCCTTCTCTAGGATCGCAGGGAGACTTTCGATGAGTAAATTGCTTTTTTCCGTAGCGGCGCTCGCCGCGATCGGCGTAGCGGCGCCGGCATCGGCGGCGGTGACCGTTTGCAGCGGTGGCGGATGTGCCCCCCAGCCGCATTCGAACGTACAGGTGACCGGCGGCCAGACCGGGTCGACCGTCAGCGGGACGCTCAACAACGCGCCCGGCACGGTCGAATTCACGTCCGCCCAGTCGCTCGCCACCCAGGGCCAGCGTGTCGCGGCGGCGACGGGCGGCCTCACCGATCCGCTCGACATCAGCTTCACCGGCGGGCTGATCAACGCGCTCGAGTTCAATCTCAACGCGCTGACCGGCGGCACCGTGTCATTCTCGTTCAGCGGCGGCGACAGCAACGGCGTCACCACCGGTCCGCTCGCGCTGCGTGCGAACGGATCGAATTTCTTCAACGTCGGCGGCGGTTCGTTCGACCGGATTTCGATTTCATTCGGTGACAATGCCTCGCTGCAGGATATTCGTCAGGTCCGGCTTGCGATCGCCGGCGCGGTCGGCGACGTCCCCGAGCCCGCGACCTGGGCGCTGATGATCCTCGGTTTCGGCGCGGTCGCCGGGACGATGCGGCGCCGCCGCACCAGGATCGCCTTCGCCGCATAATCCCGAAATACCGACCCGCGAGGCAAACTCATTTCTGCCGGGGCAACGACCCTTGCCCCGGCAGAAACTTTGTCGTTTGCGACGCGCTTGCGGACCACCGGCACGCCGGGCATCATCCGCCCGCGTCATGTGCTCCGCCCGATCCAAGCCCGATACCGTCGATCGCGAACTCAAGCTGCTTCGTCGCCTGCTGCGGGCGAAGGACCGGATCGACGCCGCCCCGCACGAGGAATGGCCGGTCGTGCGACTGGCGCAGGTGAGCGGCACCTCGCCGGCGCATTTCGCGCGATCGTTCCGCGACGCCTTCGGGATTCCGCCGCACCGCTATCTGCTCGCCCGCCGCGTCGAACGCGCCGCGGCGCTGCTGCGCGATACCGATCTGCCGATCACCGACATCGCCTTCCAGACCGGCTGGACCAGCCTGGGCACCTTCGGCCGCACTTTTCGCGATATCACCGGCGAGAGCCCCGGCGCGTTGCGCCAGCGGACGAAGGCCGCGCCCGGCGATCTGGCGCAAGTGCCGCATTGCTTCGTCAGCGCGGCGCATCGGCCCGACCTCAAAATGGCAGTTTCGGAGAAGCGGCGGCGCGAGAACGGCGATACGACCCCCGCGACCGAAACGGAGGTTCCATGACACAAGGTGTTCAAGTCGCTGGCATTTACGTCCACGATCAGGACGAGGCGCTGCAATTCTACGTCGATCGGCTCGGCTTTCGCGTCCATACCGACGCGCGCAACGGCGATTATCGCTGGCTGACGGTTCAGCACCCCGACCAGCCCGATTTTCAGCTCGGGCTGTTCCGCCCGCAGCCGCCGACGGTCGACGATGCGACCGCGCAGGAATTGCTCAAGGCGGTCGCCAAGGGCGCGATGCCACCGCTCGTGCTGGTCGTTGCCGATTGCCGGGCGGCCTATGCGGCGATGCAGGCGCGCGGGGTCGAATTCACCCAGGAACCGATCGCGCGCTACGGCTCGGTCGATGCGAGCTTCCGCGATCCTTCCGGCAACGGCTGGAAGCTGGTCCAGTCGCGCTGACGCGCGCGATGTGCCGCATCCCATCCTGGCTGCTCTTGACCGGAGGCCGTTATGACCCTGCACCATTGGATCCGCCAGACGCACCGTTGGCTTGGGATCTTCTTCACGCTGACCGTGCTCGCCAATTTCGCCGCGATGCCGTTCGGCCCGACACCGCCGGCGATCACTTATGCGCCGTTGGCCCCGCTCGCGCTGCTGCTGGCGAGCGGGCTGTACATGTTCTTCCGCCCCTATCTGCGAAAGGCTGAACGATCGTGAAGCGACGGCCGGGCGCGGATCGTGCGCCCGGCCGTCACCGCGTCATTTACGCGCGGCGATCCACGCGTCGACCTTGCGCTCGAGGATCGACAGCGGGAGCGAGCCCGAGCCGATCAGCAGATCGTGGAACGACTTGATGTCGAACTTCGCGCCCAGCTCGCTTTCGGCCTTGCGGCGCAATTCCATGATCTTGAGCATGCCGATCTTATAGCCGGTGGCCTGCGCCGGCAGCGTGATATAGCGCCGCACCTCCGACCGCGCCTGATCGGGCGAGGCGCGCCCCGACGCGACCATATAGGCAACCGCCTGATCCTCGGTCCAACCCTTGGCGTGGATCCCGGTATCGACCACCAGCCGCGCCGCGCGGAACAATTCCGCCTCGAGCCGCATGAAATCGCTCGCGACATCGGGGTAAGCGCCCATTTCCTTGCACAGGGCCTCGGCATAAAGCGCCCACCCCTCGCCGAATGCGACATAGCGCGTCGACTGGCGGAATTTCGGCCCGGCAGTCTGGCGGACCTGGATATCGCCCTGCATGACATGGCCGGGAACGCCCTCGTGGCACATCAGGTCGATCGTGGCATCGGGGGCGGGATCGCCGGTGTCGCCGAGCAGATGGACATAGACTCGCCCCGGCCGCGCGCCGTCGCGGCTCGGCCCGGCGGCATGCGCCGCGCCGCCCGCGACTTCGCTGAACGACGGCTCGCGCACCACCTCCATGCGATATTCGGGCAGCGTGCCGAAATATTTGGGCAGCAAGGTGCGGTTGCGCGCGATCGCCGCATTGGCGTTGCGTAGATAGTCGGCGCGCAGCGCGTCGGTCCACGGCTGCGGCGGGTTACGCTTCTCGCGATCGGCATAATAAGCCACGCGGTCCGCGAAACTCGCCTGCCGCGCGAGCGCGTCCTGCTCGCCCTCGATCCTTTTGACCTCGCTCAGCCCGATCTGGTGGATTTGCTCGGCGGTGAGATCGGTGGTGGTGTTGAGCTTGAGCGCCGCGGCATACCAATCCGCCCCGCCCGGCAGCGATCCGGCGCCGACGCGGCCGCTCGGCGCGGTCGGCAGGTCGCTCTCGGCCCAGGCGATGACGCGTTCATAGGCAGGCTTGATCGACAGCAAGGCCGCGCGCGCATCGGCGAGCAACGCCTCGGCCTCGGCCGCGCTGACCTTCCCCGCCTTCTGGAGTTTGCCGACCTTGGCCTCGGCATCCGCCCACAAGGGCGACGCGGGGCCATTGTCGAACGGCGCGCCGGTGACGATCGCGCGGCTGCCCGCGATCACGCGCTCGATCTGGAATTTGGGCGCGCGAATGCCCTTGCCGTCGGACACGCGGCTCTGCGCGATCGCTTCGTCGAGCACCGCCGGCATCGCGCGCAGCCGCGCCGCATAGCCGCGCATATCGGCGGCATCCTGCACATTATGCGTGTTGATCAGGAAATCGGGCAGTCGCGAATGGACCGAATAAAGGAACGAATAGAAGGGCGGCGCATAATTGCGGAAACGATAGCCGAGCTCGGCGCGATCGAGTTCGAGCGCCCAGATATCGTAATTGGTCTGCGCATCGGGCGACAGCTTGGCGCGATCGAACCGCGCCTTCATCCGCGCGACGCTGGCGCGACGCCATTCGAGCCGGCGCAGCGCCGCGGCGTCGCTGATATCGTCGAGCCGGTCGATCCCGTCCTTCATGCCGAGCTGGGTCGCGAGCTGCGGTCGATCGCGGAACTCTTCGGCGAATTCGCCGTCGAGGAAAGCGTAGAGCCGCGCGTCCTCGCTTGCGCTCGTCGCCGCCGGTGTGGCGGGCTGGGTGGCGGCGGGCAAAGGTGCGGCGAGCGCAAGCGCCGCCGCGGCGGACAGCCAGAGTGATTTGAGCATGTATATCCTCCCTTTCCCAAGGCCTTACCTTCCTAACCTGGGTGTGGAAAGGCCCACGTGCCGCGGGTGGACCCTGCGCTTCGGATAATCGTTGAGACAGGTGCCGGGGCAGCAGCGGGCGGGCAATCGATCCGTCATTGAGAAGGAACCGGACATGTCGATCCACCGCATGATCGCGCTGCATCCGCAGGTCGGCGACGATTTCAACGAAACCCTCGCCACCGCCGCGCGACACGCGATGTTCTGCGCGGAGATGTGCGCGAGCTGCGCCGACGCCTGTATCGCCGAGCCGATGGACATGTCGCAATGCATCCGCTCGTGCCTCGACTGTTCCGACGTCTGCACCGCCACCGCGCAGCTCGCGGTGCGGCGCACCGGGCACAATCCCGAGGCGTTGCGCGCATTGCTCGATACATGCGCGCGGGTGTGCGAGCTTTGCGCCGAGGAATGCGAACGGCACGAACATGGCCATTGCCAGCTATGCGCCGAAATGTGCCGCGAATGCATGCAGGATTGCCGCGCAGCAATACCGACGGTGAATTGAAGCAGCACCGGCCCCGAGTTACGGCAGATTAGCACTTCGGCTATTCTAACCTATTAACCTAGGTTTGTTATCGCCGGATATTTCATATTTGCGCAGCATTTCTCGCCGGCGAAGGAACTCTGCCGCCCGCCGAGAGTCTCGATTCCACCTTTAACCAAGGGAGAGCGAGCGATGCGGGTCCGCGAATGCATGACCACCGACGTCCAGGTAATCACGCCAGACAATACGCTGCAATCGGCGGCGCAGATCATGGCCGATATCGATGCGGGCTTTCTGCCGGTTGCCGATCACGACCGCCTCGTCGGCGTCATCACCGACCGCGACATCGCGATCCGCGGGGTCGCCGCCGGGCACCCGCCCGATTCCAGCATTCGCGACGTGATGAGCGACAGCGTGAAATATTGCTTCGACGATGACGATCTGGACGACGTGCTCGAGAATATGGGCGATATCCAGCTTCATCGTCTCGCGGTGATCAATCGCGACAAGCGGCTCGTCGGCGTGATCACGATCGGCGATTGCGCAGGCGGGGGCGAGACGGCCCGCGCCGGCGAGGCGCTCGGCGATATCGTGCGGCCCGGCGCCCGCACTTCCCAAATGGTCTGACGGGGGGCGCGACCCAACGCGTTCTCCTCCCAATTCAGGATATTTCCCATGAAAACGATGCACAAACCCCTTGTCGCCGCCTTGCTGATCGTCGGCCTCGCCGGCTGCAACAAGAACAATGCGAACGAACCCGCCGGGGCCGCCAACGAAACGGGCAGCGCGCTGTCCGATTTCGGCAATAGCGCGGCCAATGCGGCCGGCGCGGCGGCCGATATCGTCACCCCGACCCCGAACGGGCAGGAATTCGCCGACAAGGCGGCGAAGAGCGACGCGTTCGAAATCGCCGCAGGAAAGCTTGCCGCGACCAACGGCGCCTCCCCCAAGGTCAAGGCATTCGCCGCCGAGATGATCAAGGCGCACACCGCATCGACCGACAAGATCAAGGCCGCGGCGCACAAGGCGACCGCCGCGATCACCCCCGATCCGACCTTGACCGAGGATCAGAAGGAAAAGCTCGACAAGCTGGGCAAGCTCACCGGTGCCGAGTTCGACCGCGAATATCTGTCGGGCCAGGTCGAGGCGCATGAAGACGCGCTGTCGCTGATGCGCGATTACGCCAAGCATGGCGATGTCCCCTCGCTCAAGGCGGCGGCGGGCGAGATCGCGCCGATCGTCCAGAAGCATCTCGACGAGGTCAAGGCATTGAAAGGCTAACCGCGCGCCGCGAGCGCCCGATCGAGGCAGGTTGGTTCACCTGCCTCGAAATCGCGGTAGACAAAGGACAATAGAGCGATGATCCGCTGCAATCGGATCGACAGCCGGGGCAACGCCGGTTAACATAGCGCAATTGTCCCATATCGAGACGATCCATATATGCCATCTCCGACAAGGGGAACGACAGGTGGCTGATCCGATTGGAGCGTTTGCCGATGGGCATGACGCGCTGCTTTCCGCGCTGCTCGATCAATCGCACGAATGCATCCAGTTTCTCGACGGCGACGGCCGGATCCTGTTCGTCAACCGCGAAGGCGCGCGCGCGATGGAATTGAGCGCGCCGCACGATCTGATCGGCGCATCCTGGATCGATCGCTGGCCCGAGGAAGCACGGGGGGCGGCGCACGATGCTCTGCAATCGGTGCGCCGCGGCACTGCGGCGCGCTTCTCGGCAACGCGCCCCGGCCCGCACGGCGAACAGCGCTGGTGGGAAGTCACCGCGACCCCGATCGACGGCAACCACGCCGCCGCCTGCCTGATCATCGCGCGCGACATCACCGCTGAATCGATCGAGCGCCAGCGCGTCGCGACGATCAGCGCCGAAATGCGCCACCGATTGCGCAACGCGATGACCACCGCGGCGGGGATCGTGACGATCGCGGCGCGATCGCATCCCGAATGCCAGTCGTTCGCGCGCGATATCAACGAGCGGCTGGCGATGGTCGCCGCGGTGCAGGACCTGCTGCTCGATCCCGCGCGCGACAAGAGCTTCGCCGAGATCGTCCCGCTGCTGACCAGCGCCTACGGCGGCGCCAAGGTGATCCGGTTCGGCGCGCTCCCCGATGTGCTGCTCGGCGACGGCGCGATGCAGGCGCTTGCGCTGACCTTCGGCGAACTGGCCACCAACAGCCTCAAATATGGCGCGTTGAAGAACGGACGCTCGGTCGAGGTGAACGGCGCGGTCGAGGGCGATCTGCTGCGCCTCATCTGGCGCGAACCCACCGTGTTCGGCGCGCCGCGCGAGGGCGGCCAAGGGCTCGAGCTGATCGATCGGCTGATCCGGGCGTCAGGCGGCAATGTCGTGCGCGAGACGGACGATGGCCATTTCACGCTCCATCTCGTGCTGCCGTGCAAATGACCCGCGGCGCCTGATCCGGTCGCCGGCGGAAGGCGCGCGCGGCGCAGCGAATTGCCGCCTGATGCGTTGATCGAGCATCGTCCCGTGGAGGGAAGCGATGCCCACGACAGCCACCAGCCGAAACTTCATGGTCGACAGCCAGATCGCCGCGCGCGGCATCGCGGACGAGGCAGTGCTCGCCGCGATGCGCGAGGTGCCGCGCGAACGCTTCGTCCCCGCCCCGCTCGCCGAATTCGCTTATGAGGATACGCCGCTGCCGATCGAGGCGGGGCAGACCATTTCGCAGCCCTATATCGTCGCGCATATGATCGAGGCCGCGCAGATCGGCGCCGGCGATCATGTGCTCGAGATCGGCGCGGGCTCGGGCTATGCCGCGGCGATCCTCAGCCGGATCGCGGGGCAGGTCCATGCGATCGAGCGCCACGCCGAACTCGCCGCGCTCGCGCGTGAGCGAATGACGGCGCTGGATTATCGCAATGTCGAGATCCGCGTCGGCGACGGCACCGCGGGCTGGCCCGAACAGGCGCCGTTCGATGCGATCCTCGTCGCCGCCGGCGGCCCGACGCTTCCCCCGCCGCTGTGCCGCCAGCTCAAGATCGGCGGACGGCTGGTCATGCCGGTCGGCGATTCCGCGCGCCAGCGGCTGATCCGCGTGACGCGGTGCGGCGCCGATGATTTCGCCGAGGAGGATCTGGGCGACGTCCAGTTCGTGCCGCTGATCGGCGCTTATGGCTGGGCGCTCGACAAGGGCAGCGACGCCTTGGTCGAGCAACCTGCGAAACCCGCGCTCGCCGACCTCATCCGCGATGCGGCCGAGCCGCTGCCCGAGATCGACAATCCCGCATTCGGCGCGGCATTCGATCGCTATGCCGACGCGCGCATCGTGCTGATCGGCGAGGCGAGCCACGGCACCTCCGAATTCTATCGCGCCCGCGCCGCGATCACCAAATGGCTGATCGAGCGGCACGGCTTCACGATCGTCGCGGTGGAGGCCGATTGGCCCGACGCAGCCGCACTCGATCGTCATGTCCGCCACAAGCCGGCGCAGCCCGCGGCGGGCCCGGCGTTCCGGCGTTTCCCGACCTGGATGTGGCGCAACACCGATGTCGACGCCTTCATCGCCTGGCTCCGCGCGTATAACGCCGGGCTGCCGACCGAGCGAATGGCGGGATTCTACGGCCTCGATCTCTACAATATGAGCGGGTCGATCCGCGCGGTGATCGACTATCTCGATCGCGTCGATCCGGCTTCGGCGGCGATCGCGCGCGAACGTTACGGCTGCCTCACGCCGTGGGGCGCCGACCCGGCGGCATATGGTCGGATGGCGCTCGACGAAGGCTTTGCGCGGTGCGAGGAAGCGGTGGTGACGATGCTGCGCGATCTGTTCGCCAAGCAACGCGCCTATCTGGCCGGCGATCCCGACGCTTTCCTCGACGCGGCGCAAAATGCGCGGCTGATCGCCAATGCCGAAAATTACTATCGCGTGATGTATCACGGCGCGGCGGAGAGCTGGAACCTGCGCGACACGCATATGTTCGACACGCTCGAACTGCTGCTCGCCGCCAAGGGGCCTGACGCCAAGGCGGTGGTCTGGGCGCACAACAGCCATATCGGCGATGCGCGCTTCACCGAAATGGGGCAGGCGCGCGGCGAGCTCAACATCGGCCAATTGTGCCGCGAGCATCACGGCGAGGCGGCGCGGCTGATCGGGCTCGGCACGCATCGCGGCACCGTCGCCGCGGCGCGCGACTGGGACGCGCCGATGGAGATCAAGACGGTCAATCCGTCGCGCCCCGACAGCTATGAGCGGCAATGCCACGACAGCGGGGTCGCGCGCTTCCTGCTCGATCTGCGCGAGGGCACGCATCCCGCGCTCGACGAGCAACTGACGACGCCGCGGCTCGAACGCTTCATCGGGGTAATCTACCGCCCGGATACCGAGCGCTGGAGCCATTATTCGTCCGCGATCCTGCCGCGCCAGTTCGATGCCTGGCTGTGGTTCGACACCACCAGCGCGGTGACCCCGCTGCCCACGACACCGCGCCCCGGCGCCGAGGAAACCTATCCCTTCGGTGTCTGATCGGCTTTGTGCCCCCCTGCACCGCGCGCGCGACGAACCGCGGCACGGGAAATGCGACGATCCCGGAACGGCGCCCCGCTCCCATTGGTTGAATAGACCTGAGCTTTTCATTGCGAACATCTGGGAGATGCGATCATGAACCTGTCGACCCCCGCCGGCACCCTCGATCAGCCCGCGCACCCGCTGGTCCTGTCGAGCCGCGTGCTCAAGGAACCGGTCTATAACCTCGCGGGCACCAAGATCGGGCATGTCAGCGACCTGTCGATCGAGAAGACCAGCGGCCGGGTGATCTATGCGATCATGTCGTTCGGCGGCTTCCTCGGCATCGGCGAGAAATTCCATCCGGTGCCGTGGTCGGTGCTGCAATATGATATCGAGCGCGACGGCTTCGTCGTCCCGCTCGACGAGGCGGTGCTCAAGGATGCGCCAAGCTACAGCGCCGAAGAGCTGCGGTCGCTGGGCGGCGAAGATTATCGCGAGGCGCTGCTCGGCTATTACAGCCGTTACGGCATGGGGCCTTATTGGTAAGCCTCACGTCGCCGAACGGGCGAGCCCGGCAATCCGCGCGCTTTCGCGCGGTGCCGCGAACGACGTGCCGGTGCCGCGGGTGGATCGGCCGTCAGCGGCGGCCGTCGGCACGTCGACCCCGCGCTGCCAGGTGTAGCGATAGCCCGCGATCTGCCGATCGGGGCGGTTGCTATGCTGCCACACCTTCCCGCGTCCGTCGGTCGCGCCGACCAGCACCGCCATCGGATAGCCTGCGCGCGCAGCGTCGAGATTGCCGGGGTGATCGCGGCCGTCGTTGCCCGCGGCGAGGACGATCGGGATCCGCTTCGCCGCGGCCTCGCGGATCGCCGCCGCGATCGTCGGGTCCGACGGCATCGCGAGCGAAATATTGATCACATCGACCCCCAGCCGCGTCGCGGTGCGGATCGCGTCGGCGATCGGCGCCGATCGCGGCTGGCACGGCGGACTGATCCCGGGCGGGCACCCGCGCGGGTCATCGATCCGCAGCGAGATCAGCCGCACCTCGCGATGCGCAGCGCGCGACAGGATCGTCGCAACCATCGTGCCGTGATCGTAACGCGGCGCGAACGACGGCCGCGCCGGCACAGTCGCGAGATCATATTCCGCCTCGAGCAGCGGCCCGAGCTCGGGTGTTCGGGCGATGCCGCTGTCGATGACGGCAATTCTGGGAACGCCCGACTCATGAGTAATCGAGGCCGCGCGATCGGCTGGACTGCAGAGAAGCGACGCTGCCAGCGATATCGGCAGCATCAATCCATATTTGTTCTTCAGCAATTCTTGTAACGTAGCTCAATTTCGCTGAAGAACGCGCGCATCTCGCGGAACGCCGGTTACGAACGCCCGTTCTATGCCCTCCCCAGCGGACCTAAGGAGGCTGATATATGTTGTCGAAAATCGTAATTGCCAGTGGCCTGGGCTTGCTCGCCCTCGGCGGCATCGCCATGGCGCAGGACGTCGCGAACAATTCGTCGCAGGCGAACAACACCAGCATGGACAATGGCTATAGCACGAGCAACAGCTCGAGCTACAACGGCACCAGCGGATCATCCTATTCGAACACGAACACCCGTGCCGGGGAACGAGGCTGATCCGTGAAAGGTGGCGCGTCCGCGGCCCGACCGTTGGGCGGACGCGCCATACTTCGCAATTGGGGGGCACCCGCCGCGGCTTTCTGCGTCTCCGCGGCGGCGATGGGGGTGACGACGCACCAGATCGACCCCGCCGCGATCGCAGCGCGCGGTGCGGTCCTGCTTCCAGGACCTAAACGCGCGCTGAAACAGGCGCTTGCGCAGTCCGACGATACGGCGGTCGCGGACATTTACCGTCAGCGCGGCTACCAACCTTTATGGACCGACGCTCAAGGGATTGACGCGACGGGAAAGGCGCTGCTCATCATCCTGCGCGGCGCGGCAGCGGATGGGCTCGATCCGCGCCGTTATGCGGTTCCGGCGCGATTGGAGGGCGGAGAGGACGCCGCCGCGTCGCGGGCACGGCTCGATCTCGCGCTCACCCACGCCTTTCTCGCTTATGTCCGCGACCTGCATCGCCCCGCCGCAGCCGATGCGATGGCCTATGCGGATCCGGCGCTGTCCCCCGATCGCGAATGGCATCGCGTCGCCGGGCTGCTCGGATCACGACCGAGCCCGATCCCCGCGCTCGGCGAGGCGTTGCGCATGCATCCGCTCTACCGCACGCTGCGCGCTTCGCTCGCCGCGACCAGAAGCGCGGCAGCGCCCGACGCGAAACGTGAAGCGCTGCTCCTCGCCAATATGGATCGCCTCCGCGCGCTCCCCGCCGATCCGGGTGCCCGCTATATTCTGGTCGATACCGCCTCGGCGCAATTATGGATGATCGACCACGGCCGCCCCGCGGGCAGCATGCGCGTGGTGGTCGGCAAGCAAAGGCTGCCGACGCCGGCGCTTGCCGGGGTGATGCGGTATGCGGTGCGCAACCCTTATTGGAACGTTCCGCCCGATCTGGTGCGTGAGCGCGGCCGGCGCGCGCTCGCCCAAGGCCCGGGGTTTCTCGCCGCCGAGCGGATCGAATTGCTCTCGTCCTGGGCGGAAAGCGCGCAGGTCCTGCCCCCTGCCGAGGTCGATTGGCGCGCGGTCGCCGACGGGCAGCAGGATCTGCGGATGCGGCAATTGCCCGGCGCAGGGAATATGATGGGATCGATCAAATTCGCGCTTCCCAACCCGCTCGGCATCTACCTCCATGATACGCCCGACAAGGATCTGTTCCGCGGCAGCGATCGTCGCCGCAGCTCGGGTTGCGTCAGGGTCGAAGATGCCGACCGGCTGGCGCGCTGGCTGTTCGACGGGCGGGTGCCGCCCGCGACCGGCGCAAGCGAGCAGCGGATCGAGCTTCCCGCGGCGGTGCCGGTGTTCATCATCTATCTGACCGCGCTTCCCGTCGACGGCACAATCGCCATCTATCCCGACAGCTATCGCCGCGACCCCGCCGTCCCCGTCCGAAGGAGAACCGTATGACCGATCCGCATTTTACGATCGAGCCCAGCGCCAAACGGGTCCGCGCGACGATCGGCGACATTGTGCTGGCGGATTCGATTGCGACCTGGCTGCTGATCGAAGGCTATGCCCCGGTCTATTATTTTCCGCGCGATGACGTGCGCACCGATCTGCTCCGCCCAAGCGGCAGGCGCACCGACAGCGCGGGGCGCGGGACCGCCGATTGGTGGTCGGTCGAAACGCCGGCCAGCGTGCGCGACGACGTGGCGTGGTGTTTCGCGCAGCCCGCACCCGATGCCGAACTGCTCGCCGATCATATCGCGTTCGATTGGGACAAGATCGATCATTGGTTCGAGGAAGACGAGGAAATCTTCGGCCATCCGCGCGATCCGCATCATCGCGTCGACGTTCGCGCGAGCAGCCGGCGGGTCGATGTCTCGCTTGCCGGCGAAACGATCGCCAGCACGACGCATGGGCTGTTCCTGTTCGAAACCGGGTTGCCGCCGCGGTGCTACATCCCACCCGAAGACGTGCGATCGGATCTGCTCAGCCCCTCGCCGACCACCAGCATCTGCCCTTACAAGGGCAATGCCTCCTATTGGCACCTGCGCATCGGCCAACATGTCATCGAGGATGCCGTCTGGTCGTATCGCGATCCATTACCCGAATGCCCGCGGATCAGGAACTATTACTGCTTCTACGACGAGAAGGTCGACCGGATCGAGGTCGAGCGGCCGACACCGCTCACGCCCGGACCGGCGGCCGGGCGTCATTGACGAACCTTCGGATCAATCGCCACCGCGCGCCGTGCGCGCCGCTTCGCCATAGGCCGCCATGACATCGGCCATCGATTCATAATCGTCGTCGGGCAGGCTGAGAATCACGTCCATCACATCGGGGTCCGCGCCATTGTCCTCGGCCTGCAGCCTGAGATCGCGGCGTGTCGCGGGGAAGTCGATCCCCTTGAGATATTTGCTCACATTGGCGGGCGAATGGCCGCCCAATCCTCTCGTCATGACGAAAGCTCCCAAAAGAAACGGAGCGCCCCGAGGGAGCGCCCCGTCATCCTGTCAGTCGTAGCGACCCCGGCCCGAGCGGCCGTCGTAGCGGCGGCCGTCGCCACGCCCGCGCTCGTCGGGTTCGTCGAGATCGTGCCGCGCGCGCATCGCGCGCTCATGGCGGATCTCGCCGCCGCGACGCCCGATCTCGGAGTGACCCTCATAATCGCCGAAATAGCCGCCCTGGCCGACATTTTCGGCATGGCCATATTCGTCGCGCGGCGCGTTCATCGCGCGCTCGTGACGGACCTGCCCGCCGCGGCGCCCGATCTCCGAGTGGCCTTCATAGTCGCCGAAATAGCCGCCCTGACCGACATCTTCCGAATGACCATATTCGTCGCGCGGCGCGCGCATCGCGCGCTCGTGACGGATCTGTCCACCGCGACGCCCGATCTCCGAGTGGCCTTCATAGTCGCCAAAATAGCCGCCCTGACCGACGTCTTCCGAACGGCCATATTCGTCACGCGGTGCGCGCATCGCGCGTTCGTGGCGGATCTGGCCACCGCGACGCCCGATGTCGGCATGGCCTTCGTAGTCGCCGAAATAGCCACCTTGCCCGACATTTTCCGCATAGCCGCCGCGTCCATCCCGACCGCGTTCGTAACGATCATCGTCTTCGTAGCGGCTCGGACGGCCGCGATATTCGCTTCGACTTTCCCGATACATTTCACGTTGCATAGCTGCCTCCTGCGACTGCCTTAATCCAACATTTTCAGGGACTGTATCGAACGTGCCTCGATAACAATTGATCCGGCAGATTCAGCGGTATCTAATCCGGTTTATGGCATTCGCATCCGAACAAGCCGATATTCAATTCTTGACATTACCTATGATACCACACCCAAGAATCCACATAATATTTACACGGAATAGTCAATTACCAATACTGACCGACCTTTTCCTCATTACTTCCCCGGCACGAGGTGGGGGCGGATCGTGCGGGGGTGCACCGCCGGGCGTGAAAAGCGAACCCTTCGTCGGTTTCGCCGGCGGGTTGCGACGAACCGATGCGGCGCAAGCTGCGCGCTGCCCGTTGTCGCGC
>JAFIGU010000111.1 GCA_017849555.1 Sphingomonas sp.
ATGTTTCTTACAGATCCACCCCAGCGGCGATCGCTTCCAGCTTGCGGATGCGTTCCTTGAGGTCGGCGATCTCGATCCGCGCGCTGGCGCTCGGCGCGGTGGGCGCGCGCAGCTCGTGATCGGCGGCGAGCTGCTGCTGCTTGAGCTGCAGCCAGCCGCGCCAGCCGGTCAGCCCGGCGTAGATCAGCATCGCGAGCCCGGCGAGCGCCGCGGATGCCATGGTGAGGTAGAAGCTCGGGTCGGACATGGCCTGACTGCTCCTTGGTTCAGTGATCGCGCAGCTCGTCGATCTGACGGCTCAGATCGTGGCTGCCGTGATTGTCGGTGATGACACGCTCAAGAACGGCGACCCGCTCCTTGAGCTGGCGGATTTCGTCGCGTGCGGCGATCAGGTCGGCGGGGGGCAGTTGCTGCTGCCCGTCCTGCGCGCGGCCGAGCGCCTTGTGGCGATCGGAAAGCACCTTTCCCAAAGTCACGATCAGCACGATCGCGACGACCATCGAAAACGGACCCATCGTGGCGGTTCCCTTGTCCTTCAGTTCAGTTGGCGCGATCGCGCAAGCGTTCGATTTCGTGGCTCAGCATGTTGCCGCTGTCGGTCACGATCCGCTCGACATTGGCGAGCCGATCCTTGATCGCACCCAGCTCGGCGCGGAGCTGGCCGTTTTCCTGCGTCAACAACTTCACTCGTTCGACCGTCTCATCGTCGCGCTTCGGATAAAGCGCCTGACCCCATTGCCCATCGAGCGGGTAGCCGTTCTTGACGCGCATCCACGTCGTCAGCACCCATCCGACCACCCCGGCGAAGCCGATGACCCCGATCACCGGGCCGGCGGTGGCAACCAAATCAAGCAAGTCCCCGTGCGTCATTTTTTTGTTCTTCCTTAATTACTTGCAGCTCAGCGGTCGCGCAACGCCTCGATTTCGACGGCGGTGCGGGTGGCCGGATCGGTGGCGATCCGTTCGAGCACCGCGATCCGCTCCTCAAGCCGGCTGACCTGACCGGTCAGCTTCTCATTCTCGTTCGACAGCAACATGATCTGGCGCTGATCGTCGAGGCTGGTCGCATTGCTATGACGCCGCCCGCGGCGCACTTCCTCAAGCGGATAACCGTGCTTCGCCCGGACCCACGTCCGGAAGGCGCGGCTGCCGAACACGATCGCGACGATTGCAATCGGCACCAGGAAACCGAAGTCGTGCATGGTCTCTGTCTCTCTCCGTGGGCCGCGCGTGGCTCAGCGCAGGCGTTCGATCTCGTCGGCGAGCTGCGTGTTGCGGCTCGTATAGTGCAGCTCGATATCGGCCAGCCGGCGATCGAGTTCGCGAAACTTGGAGCGGACTTCGGCGGTGCTGCGCTTGGGATTGGCGCGCACGCCCTGCCAGAATTTCTCCTCGTCGGCGGATTGCCGATAGAGCCCGATCGGCTTGTTCGGCGTCACCCAGGCGATCACCAGATAAGCGATGATGATCCACCATTGCTGCGCGATGACGATCATCGCGGCGGTGCCGAGGCGAACCCAAAGCGGATCGATCCCGGTATAATCGGCGATCCCGGCGCACACGCCCTTCCACTTCGCATTCTGCTTGTCGAGGTAGAATTTGGTGGAGCTTTCGTCGGCCATCAGTTCCTCCTCTGGGTCTGGTTTTCCAGCCGATAATCGGGCTCGCGGCGGTAATCGGCGACGCCGGGGCGGAAATCGGGATTGTCGGCGGCGACGATCCGTTCAACGGTCGTCACGCGATCCTCCAGCCGACGCGCGAGCGTGTGCAGTTCGTCGAGCAACTGTTCGTCTTCGATCGTGATGCGCGGCGCCTGCTTCCACTTGGTGACATAGTGTAGGATCAGCCACGGCAGCGCGACGAACAGCGTGCCGAACACCGTGACCGGGACAAGAATGTCCTCCATCTCAATTCCCCTTATTGAGCCGGGCCTTCAGCGCGGCCAGCTCGGCGTCGATCTTGTCCGCGGATTTCAGCTCCGCGATTTCTTCTTCGAGCGTCTTGGGCTGGGCGCCGAGCCCCATCGCATCGGCGCGGCCCTCCGCCTCGTCGACGCGGCGTTCGAGCATGTCGAAGCGGCTGAACGCGTCGTGCGTCCGCGGGCCGTTCCACATCTCGCGCAGCCGGGTACGATTGTTGGCGCTTTCCAGCCGGGTCGCGATATTGTTCTGCTTCGCCCGCGCCTCGCGCAGCTTGCTCTGCAACTTGGCGATATCCTCTTCGGAGGAGCGTAGCGCATCGTCGAGCACCTTCACTTCGGCGCGAAGCTGGTCGACCATATCGGTCGCCTTCTGGCGTTCGACCAAGGCCGCCTTGGCGAGATCCTCGCGATCCTTGGACAAAGCCAGCTCGGCTTTTTCGGTCCAGTTCGCCTCGAGCGATTCCAGCTTCGCGATATGTCGCCGCATTTCCTTGCTGTCGGCGATCGTCCGCGCGGCCGATGCCCGAACCTCGACCAGCGTTTCCTCCATTTCGAGGATGATCATGCGGATCATCTTCGCGGGGTCTTCCGCTTTATCGAGTAGCTCGGCCATGTTCGCGGCGACGATGTCGCGGGTGCGGGAAAAGATGCCCATTCACGAAACTCCGAAGATTGCCCCTGTGCTATAAACCTTCCGCCGGGGTCGGGCGAGGGGCGGCGCATTGCCCCGGCGGCGGCGATTACGCGATCGTGTGCGTGACCGCGGTCGCCTGAACGATATTCCCCTGATTGGCCGGTCCGACCGCTGCGATCAGCATCGTCGCGCTGGCGAGAAGCGTGAGCGCGGCGGCGACGAAGTTGCGGCCGAGAGTGTCGAGCTTGGTCATGTCTGCCTCCTGAAATTCGATCCGTCATTTCCGCCCTGCGGCGGTTGCCCAAAGCATTGCAGGAGGCGTGCCAATTTCGTTTTTGGCTGATTTCCGTGTGTTTTGCCGTGGGCGAAAGAAAAGTTGGCATGGCGCACTTGCCAAATGTCGGCAAATCGCGCCAGATATTGGCGATGGAACGGACGACGCAGGTCATTGGGCAATCGAGCTCGTTTCTCGACGCACTCGAACGCGCGAGCCGCGCGGCTGCGCTCGATCGTCCGGTGCTGGTGATCGGCGAGCGCGGCACCGGCAAGGAGCTGGTCGCCGAACGTCTCCACCGCCTGAGCCCGCGCTGGGACCAGCCGCTCGTCATCATGAATTGCGCGGCGCTGCCCGAAACGCTGATCGAGGCCGAGTTGTTCGGGCATGAGGCGGGCGCCTTCACCGGCGCGACCAAGGCACGCGCGGGGCGCTTCGAGGAGGCGGATCGCGGGACATTGTTCCTCGACGAACTCGGCACGTTGTCGATGGGCGCGCAGGAGCGATTGCTCCGCGCGGTCGAATATGGCGAGGTGACGCGGATCGGCTCCTCGCGCCCGCTGCAGGTCGACGTGCGGATCGTCGCGGCGACCAACGAGCATCTTCCCGAGAAAGTGGAGCGCAATGAATTCCGCGCCGATCTGCTCGACCGGCTGTCGTTCGAGGTGGTGACGCTGCCGCCGTTGCGTGCGCGGCGCAGCGATATCCCGGTGCTGGCCGATTTCTTCGGGCGGCGGATGGCGGCCGAGCTGGGTTGGGAAAGCTGGTCGGGCTTCGGCCCGGCGGCGCTCGATGCGATGCTCGAATATCGCTGGCCGGGGAATGTGCGCGAGCTGCGCAACGTGGTCGAGCGCGCGGTCTATCGCTGGGATCTGACCGATCCGATCGACGTGATCGAATTCGATCCCTTCGCCTCGCCCTATCGCCCCGGCTCGACTGCGTCGGCGAACCAGCCCGCGCCGGCCGTCGCCGCTCCCCCCGAGGCGGTCAACGACGCCGCGCCGGACGACGGCGACGCTTCGTCCGATTTCAAGACGCGGGTGGCGCGGTTCGAAAAGGAGCTGCTGACCCGCGCCTTGTCCGAAAACCGCTTCAATCAGCGGGCGACCGCCGATGCGCTCGGGCTCAGCTACGATCAGTTGCGCCACGCTTTACGTCGCCACGATCTGATCGGAGCGGTTGCGTAACGAGGTTTGTGGAGCCATTTGGGCTGCGTCGCGTTTGCCTGCGCGAAGACCCAAGGAGGACACAATGGCTTTCGAACTCCCGCCGCTGCCTTATGCCTATGACGCGCTGGAGCCGGTCATCTCGAAGGAGACGATGACTTTCCACCACGACAAGCACCACGCGGCCTATACCGCCAAGCTCAACGAGGGCGTCGCGGCCGATCCGAAGCTGGCGGGCAAGTCGATCGAAGAGATCATGGGCATGATGTCGAGCCAGCCGCCGCTCGTCCGCAACAATGGCGGTGGCTATTGGAACCACGATTTCTTCTGGAAGATCATGGCGCCCAAGGGCTCGACCCAGCCGTCGGGCAAGCTCGCCGCGGCGATCGAGGCGTTTGGCGGGCTCGACAAGCTCAAGGAAGAATTCAACACCAAGGGCGCGGGCCAGTTCGGCTCGGGCTGGGCGTGGGTGATCGTCGACAATTCCGGCGCGCTCAAGGTGACGTCGACCCCGAACCAGGACAACCCGCTGATGGACGATGCCAAGGAACCGGGCACGCCGATCCTCGGCAACGACGTGTGGGAACACGCTTATTACCTCACCTACAAGAACGACCGCCCCGGCTATCTCAAGGCGTGGTGGGACGTGGTGAACTGGGACGAGGCCGGCCGCCGCTACGACGCCGCGGTCGCGTAATCGCGCTCATGTGTCCCCGCGAAGGCGGGGACCCAGAGGCGGTAGCAACCGGCGTCGTGTTGTTTGGCTCTGGGTCCCCGCTTTCGCGGGGACACTTTATTTCTCAACCCTCCGGCGGGATCGTGTCCGGCGCGCTTTCGGCCTGCAGGCCGTGCTTCAACAACATCGGCACATTGGCGAAGGCGAAGACCAGGGTCAGCGGGATCGCGCCCCATAATTTGAACCCGACCCAGAAATCGGTCGAGCTGTTGCGCCACACCGCCTCGTTGAGCACCGCCATGACCACGAAGAAAATCGTCCAGTTGCGCGTGAGCTTGCGCCAACCGGCCTGGTCGAGCCCGGGATAGGCGGTTTCGAGCAGCGACTGGAGCAGCGGGCGGCCGGTCGCGAGCCCGAAGCCGAGGACGGCGGCGAAGATCGCGTAGACGAAGGTCGGCTTCATCTTGATGAAGCGCTCGTCGTGGAAATAGATCGTCAGCCCGCCGAACACGAGCACCAGCACCGCCGAGATCAGCAGCATCGGCGAGACCCGCCCGGTCTTGAACCACGACAGGATCAGCGCGACGACCATCGCCGCCATGAAGGCGCCGGTGGCGGCGATGATGCGGAAGATCGCCGCGCCCGGGGTCAGGAAATTGACCGCGAAGAAGACCAGCAACGGCCCGTAATCGAGCGCGAGGCGGAAGCCCGGGGAGGCGGTTTTGCTCGTCGTCACGTCAACTCCATTAGCATTGTTTCGCGGTTCCCGCTCTTTCCAACCACCCCGGCGGAGGCCGGGGTCCAGTTGCGA
>JAFIGU010000112.1 GCA_017849555.1 Sphingomonas sp.
GCGAGGTCGGTCGGCGCGCGGTGGCGCGCGTCGTCCAGCGGGGGAAGCGCCGCCTCGGCCTGCGCGGCGAGCGCCTCGGCCTGCAGCACGTCGGCGGGGGTGCCGAGACCCGCCGCGCGCAGCCGCTCGGCGAGATCGCGGTCCCGCCGCGCGAGCGCGAGCGACCGGCGTGCGATATCGGCCTGGCGCGCGACGCCGCAGGCCGTCACCCAGCTTTCCGCCACGCCCGCCGCGATCGCGACGCGCACCCCGTCCTGCGTCGCGGCGGTCGCGTGCATATCGGCGCGCGCGGCGCCGATCGTCGCGCCGATCCGCCCGAACAGATCGACTTCCCAGCTGACCTCGGCGCCGAGCCCGAAGCGCGATCCGGTTCGGATATGATCGCTTCCCGCCGCGACCGCGGCGATCTGGTCCTCCAGCTTGCTGCCCGCGCCGGCGTCGGCCGACACATTGCTCGCCGGTATCCGCGCGCCGCGCGCTTCGCTCAGGCTTGCGCGCGCCTGCAACAGCCGCGCGGCGGCGACACGCAGGTCGCGATTGCTGGTCAAAGCCTCCTCGACCAGCGCGTCGAGCGCCGGTTCGTCGAACAATTTCCACCATTGCGCCGCCGTCGCCGCGCGGGTCGTCACGGCCGCGTCGGTCAGCGTCGGCGACGCCGCGATCGTCGGGCGGGGCGGCTGCGACGGCGCCGCGGCGCAGCCGGCGAGCGCCGAGGCGGCGAGAAGGGGCGGACAAAGGGTGCGGAACGATCGGTTCACGGCGCTTCCTGGCTGGCGGGGCCGTGAGCCTTAGAGCGCGATCGCTTGTCCTTCTCGCTCAGGAATGACAATCATCGTCGCAAGATGGACAAAATGCGCAGCTATGAAGATTGCGAGCGCGCGCCGCGCCCGGTGGCGGCGCTGGCGAGCGATCATCCCGACGGCGACTATATCGCGCCGCATCGCCATCCGCGCGCGCAGCTCATCCACACGGTCTCAGGGGTGATGACGGTGAGCAGCGGCGTGGGAAGCTGGGTGGTGCCGCCCGGTCGCGCGGTGTGGATGCCGCCCGACGAGGAACATGCGATCCGCATCGCCGGTCATGTCAGTATGCGCACGGTGTTCGTGCGCGACGACGCGCGCGCCGGGCTGCCGCGCGGGTGCGAGGTGATGGAGGTCTCGCCGTTTCTGCGCGAGGCGATCGTCGCGGCGACGTCGATCCCGCTCGATTATGCGCCGGACGGCCGCGACGCGCGGGTGATGGCGCTGATCCTCGACGAGATCGCGGCGGCGCCGCGCCTCCATCTGCACGTGCCGATGCCGCGCGATCCGCGGCTCGCGCGGCTGTGCGCGCGGCTGATCGCGGATCCGGGGGCGCCCGCGACGCTCGAGCAACTCGGGGCGGAATGCCACGTCAGCGGGCGGACGCTCGCGCGGATGTTCCATCGCGAGCTGGGGATGAGCGTCGGCGAGTGGCTGCGGCGGATGCGGCTGCTGCTCAGCCTGCCGCGGCTGGCGGCGGGCGCCTCGGTGCTCGAGGTGGCGATCGAACATGGCTATGACAGCCCGAGCGCCTTTGCCGCGATGTTCCGCCGCGCATTGGGGGTATCCCCGACCACCTATTTCGATCGTGGCCGGCGGGCGAACTGATCGGCGAGACCCCGGTAATGAGCCGGCCGGGAAGGGTCCACCCGGCCGGTCTCTTTACCGGCAGGACCGAGGGGGGCCAGCGCCGGAAAAGCGCTATCGGTCAAGCCGTCGCAACGATGATTTCGACATGAGGCGAATGCAACCTGCATTCCTTACAGATTAAGGACTTATGCGACAGTGGCGGCGCATCGAGGGATCAGAAACCGGCGGCGATGCCGATCCGCACGCTGCGCGGCTCGAGCGGGGTGCGCTGGCCGAGATTGCCGGTCTGGAGCAAATTGCCGACCGAAAAACGGTTGCCCTTGCTGTCGAACAGATTCCGCATGTCGACGAACACTTTGTAGCGCCCGAAGCGATATTCGGCGAGCGCGTTGGTCTGGACGTAATTGCCCTGCGGCACGCGGAGCCGCGGCCCCACGCCGACCCAGGACCGACCGACGTAGCGCGCGCCGAGGCCGAGCGTCAGCGTCCGCCCCGAAGGGAAGACCTTGCGATAATCGGCGCCGATCCGTGCGGTGACCGCGGGGACGTTGGGCAGACTCTGCCGGCATCGCATCACGGTGTCGCGCGCCGGCCGGTCGAGGTCGCTGTCGGCGAGGAACATGCTGCCGGAAAGATTGATGCCGGCGCGCGCCTGCCAGTTCGCGGTCAGCTCGAGCCCGTTGACATGCCCGTCGCCGACATTGGCGGTGAACGGGCCGTCCGGGCCGGTGAGATCGGCCTGGATGTTGCGCCACCGCGCGGTCGACACGCCGATGCTGCCGGTCAACTTGCTGGTCTGGGTGCCGAACCGCACGCCCCCCTCGATCACGTCGAGCGTATCGGGGCGGAACGCGGTCACCCCCACATTGCCCCCCTCGCCGAACGGCACCACGGCATAGCCGCCGACGCGGTAGCCGCGTTGGTAGCGGATGTAGCCGATAAACGCGTCGTTCGCCCGCCACGTCATCGCCGCGCCGGGGGCGAAGACGACGGTATCGCGATCGTTGGTCACGAAATCGAGCTTGAGCTCGTCGCGGGTCGGCAGGATCTGAAACCCGCGCAGCCGGATCGCCGACAGCCGCCCGCCGACCGTGAGCTGCAGCCGCGGCGCGATCTCGACGGTGGTCTGCCCGAACAAGGCGGAATCGAGCACATAGCTGCGCACCCCGCGCAGGAACGCCAGCGTATCGTCGTCGCCGATCAGATAGAGCATCTGATCGTCGCTCGCGGTGACATGCGCGCCCACCACCCAGCCGGTCCCGTCGGGCAGCAGCCGCGAGAGCCGCGTCTCGCTCGTCAGCAGCAGCGCGTCGTTGAGCGAATAAGCCGCGGTGGCGGGAATCCCGGTCGGCTTGCTCGCGTCGTAGATCGTCGCCTGTTGGTTGTGCACCAGCGCGACCGAGCTGACCAGTTCCTTGCCGTCGTCCCACAATTTGCGGACGGTGATATGGGCGAGATAGAAGCGGCTTTCGGACGGCTCGGCGATTGGGGTGGCGCGCGACAGCGGGCGGCCGGTCGCCTCGGTATATTGCGCGTCGTTGTTGCGGATCGACTGGAAGGCGCCGCCGACCTCGACCGACCAATGATCCCCCGGCTCGAACCGGAACGCGCCGCGCGCGCCGAACTTGCGCGTGTCGTTGACGTCGTTGAGCCCGCGCTGGACGTCGTCGATATAGCCGGGCGAGCGGCTGCCATAACCGAGCAGGCGCACCGCCGCCCCCTGCCACAGCGGGATGTTGAGCACCCCCGCGACGTCGCTGCCTACCCCGCCGTGCCACGTCGCGCCGAGCGCGGCCTGGACGCTGCCTTCCCAGACGCCGGGCTTGGGCTGATGCGGGATGAGCCGCGCCACCCCGCCGAGCGACCCCGCACCGTAAAGCGTGCCCTGCGGGCCTTCGAGGATCTCGACCCGCTCCATATCGTAGAGGCTGAGATCGGGATCGGGGGCGTTATAGTTGAGCTGCACCTCGCCGAGATATTGCCCCACCGTCGCCTGGCTGGAGCCCGAGAAGCTGCTGTCGGCGATCCCGCGCAGAAACAGCTTCTCGCGGCCGGGGCCGAGGCTGGTCGAGGTCAGCACCGGCAGCTCGTCGACCAGCGCGGCGGTGCCGCGCGCGCCGGCGTTGCGCAGCGCGGGGGTATCGAACCACACCACCGCGGCCGCGCCGGGATAGCGGTCGAGCGGGCTGCGCTGCTTGCCCGCGGTGACGATGACATCGGGCGCCGGCTCGGCGAGGAGCGAGGGCGATACGAGCGGCGGGGGGACGGGCCGGCTGGGGGCGGGCGGCGGCTGGCGCGGGCGCGGCGGCGCGGCGCGCTCGATCCTGAACGCATCGGGCCCGATCCGCACCGCGACCAGCCCGGTGTCGGCGAGCAGCCGCGCGAATGCGGCCTCGATCGTCAGCCGGCCCTTGACGCCCTTGGTGCGCATCGCGCCGAGCCCGGAGACCGTCGTCGCGACATTCACCCCGCCCTGCCGCCCGATCGCGACGATCGCGTCGACCAGCCGGCCCGCGGGAATGTTCAGCGCGACGCCGCCGCGCTCGGCAGCCCAGGCCGGCGTCGCGACGCCCGAAACGGCAGCGAGGAGAAGGGGGCCCGCGACAAGCCGTGACACGTGGATTCGTTCATTCCCAAAAAAAGTGAGGCGGATAGCGACAGGTGGCGTGACATTCTGCGCGGGTCGAGCCGAAAAGCGCGCGGCGCCCGCCCGGGGGCTAATGGCGTGCCGGTACGATCGCGCGCTGGCCGTTGTGCCGCTCGATCCGGATCGGGAGCAATTGTTCCAGCTGGCGATCGAGCGTCGCGGGATCGCCGATGCGGATCACCCCGGTGACGCGGATGTCACGCAGCGCGGGGTCGACGCTGACCGTCCCGCCGCCGTAGCGCGCCAGATCGCGCGCGACCGCGTCGAGCGGTCGATCGGCGTAGACGAGCTGCCCGTGGGTCCAGGCGAAGGCGTCGTCGGGATTGGCGCGCGAGACGGTGTCCGATCTCGCGCCCGGCGGGCGGAGCAGCGCGGTGCCGGCGGGGAGCCGCGCCGCCGCGGTGCCGCCCGTGCCGGATACCGCGACGAGCCCGCGGCGCACCGTGACGCCGAAGGCGCCGGCATCGTTCAGCACGTCGAATTCGGTGCCCAGCACGCGGATCTCGCGCCCGCCGGCGGCGACGACGAACGGGCGATCCGCCTCGTGCCGGATATCGAACGCCGCCTCGCCCGACGCGAGCTCGGCCGCGCGGCGGTTGCGGGCGAGATGGACGGTGACCTCGGTATTGCGGTTGAGCACGATCCGCGACCCGTCCGCCAGCGCGACGACCCGCGTCGCGTCCGCCCCGGTGCGATAGGTTTCGCCCGATCCGCGCTCGAACTGCAGCGAGACCGCGCCGACCATCGCCGCGGCGGCCGCGGCCGGCAGCCAATAGCGATATCGGCCGAACCGCGCCGCGCGCCGCGCGCTTAGCTCGATCACCTCGGCGGCGGGCTCGGCCGCCTCGAGCTGCGGCAGATCGTCGCTCTCGATCCAGAGGCGCTCGACCGCCGAATAAGCCGCCGCATGCGCCGGATCCGCCTCCAGCCAGTCCTGATGTTCGAGCCACACCGTCTCGTCGTCGCATTCCTGCAGCCGGACGAACCAGGCGACCGCCTCGTCACGCATCGCGTCGCTATAAACCGTTGGGGTCATGATAGTTGCTTTCCGAAGGACGACCCAGCCAGCCCCGATGACGAAGCCCGGCGGCCCCCACCGCAATGAAAATCGACACGGCCCGCGCTCATCGCCCGACCCTCGCGATCAGATGCTTGAGCGCGCGCATCATATGTTTCTCGACGAGGCTGCGCGAAACGCCGAGCTCGGCGGCGACCTCGCTGTGCGAGAGCCCCTCGAATTTGTGCAGGCGAAACGTCCGCCGCACCGGCGCGGGCAGATCGTCGAGCGCGGCGCGGATGCGGCGCAGGCGATCGCGCGCGATCAGCGCGTTGTCGGCGGGCACGTCCTCGCACACTTCCTCGCCATTGGCGACGAGGGTGCGGTTCACCCGGCGCCATTCGGCATCGCGCGCGGCGCGGCTGCGCTCCTGTCGCAGCCGATCGAGCATGACGTTGCCGCACAGCCGATACAGATAGGCGGCGGGATTGCGGACCTCGCCGACGGCGGGCTGGGATGCCACGCGAAGCCAGGTTTCCTGCACCAGATCCTCGGCCTCGGCCTCGCCGACGCGCGCCGCGAAATAGCGTAACAGGCTCGCTCTGCGCTGCATGAACGTGGACAATAGCAGATTGGATTCGTTCATCGGATCAAGCTGATGTCCCTCGCAAAGCCAGCCGTACGGCGCCGCCGTGCGGCTGTCGATTCCGCACGGCTTCGAGGAAAGACGGAGCGGACGCGCGCGCGCCTCACATCTTTTTGACCCCAGCTTGCGCGCCGCGGCGCCCGGGTCACCGGCACGCAAAATTTTCTTTGAGGTGGTTTCGTCGCGGCGCCGTCTCAAGCCTCGCAGACCGGCGACGAACGGGCTGCGCCAATCGCATTGCAAGGACAAGATTATGTTTTCTCGCTCGATTCCCGGCATCACCGGCGCGGCCGCCGTCCTGGCCTGCGCCTTTGCCGCGGCGCTTCCCACCGCTGCGGCGGCGCAGGCTGCGGGGGGCACTTATGCCGTGCTCCGTGCCGGGCCGCAGCTCGATGCGGATCTGCACATGAAGGGGGGGGACGCCACCGCGCCGTCGACCTTCCCCAAGGATGCCGATTTCAAGACCGGCCTCGTCGGCGAGATCGGGCTCGGCTATCAGCTCGGCGGGCTTCGCGTCGAAGGCACCGTCGGCTACGACAGCGCGGGCGCCAATCTCGATCGGCTCGCCAGCAAGCAGATGGCGGCGAGCGGGCGTCTCAAGACGCTGAACCTCGGCGTCGCGGCTTATTACGACCTCAATATGGGCGGCGGGTTCTCCCCTTATGTCGGTGGCGGCATCGGCGCGGCGCGCACCACGGCGCGGCTCGCGCGGATCAGCGCCGAGACGCCGACCGCGGGGATCGGCAGCACGATGAGGGGCAGCGACTGGGGCTTCCGCTGGCATCTCGATGCGGGCGTCGGCTTCGCGGTGTCGCCGGCGACCGTGCTCGAAGTCGGCGCGCGCTATTCGAAGGTCACCGGGCTGACCATCGACGGCACGATGCCCAATATCGCGGGCAAGTCGCTCGATCACGATTACAAGCCGCGCGCGACATCGACCTCTTTCCTGGTTGGCCTCAGGCAGAAGTTCTGAGTGCCGGATGCGTCCCGCCGCCCCCCCAGACAACTCCAGCGGCGGGACGCATCAAACTTGCCGGCGATTGAGGTGATCGATCGCCGGCTCCGTCTTTGCTCATGATCGCCGGGGGACAGCGCCGGCGGACGAGCGGGTCTTTCACAGCATCGGATGGTGAGATCGATGAACATGGTCGTTCCCGGATTCCGCAAGATGTGCCTTTCGGTTTCGATAATGGCCTATCTGTCGGGCGTGGTCGTCGTCGACGGCGCCGCTTATGCGCAGGATCGGCGCGGCTGGGGCGACGGCGGCTGGTCGCGCGACTGCAGCCGCTACGAGAATCGCGATTCGCGCTGGTGCCGCCACGAGCGCGACGACGAGCGCCGTCGTCGTGACGACGAGCGCGCCCGGCGCGAGCATGACCGGCACAAGAACGATGTCGCCAAGGGCGCGGTGGCCGGCGCGGTCGGGGTGCTCGTCGTCGGCGGGCTGGTCGCGGCGCTCGCCAGCAGCGGCAAGAAGGACAAGGAAAAGCGCGAACGCCAGCGTTACTGCGTCGCACGCTACGGCAATTACGACGAGCGCAGCGACAGCTATCGCGCAAGCGACGGCCGCTGGTATCCGTGCGAATGACCGCCGAGGCGGAGGAGCGCTGGCTGGCGATCGTCGCGCATGCGACGCGGCCGTTCTTTCGCTATGCGCGCTTCGCCGGGCGCGCCTCGCGCGACGAATTCCACTGGTTCCTGCTGGCCGCGCTGCTGGTGCTCGCGGCGGGCTATGCGCTCGACTGGCTGATCCTCGGATCGTCGGCTTGGACGAAGCCCGATTTCTTCCGGCTGGCGAGTTTCGCTTTGCTGGCGCCGCCGACGCTCGCGGTCACCGTGCGGCGGCTGCGCGATATTGCGGCGACGTCTCCGGCATCACCGCGCTTTCCGAAAGGTTAGGTTGATCCGCCGCCCGCCGAGCCGCGGGTGATCGCCGTCCTTCAACGGCAGGACGCCGTGGAAGCGCAGCCGCGCCGCGCCGCCCCACACCGCGACGTCGCCGTGGCGCAGCGCGAAGCGTTGCGCGGGATCGCCGCGCTGCTCGCCGCCGAACTGGAACACCGCGGGTAGCCCGAGCGAGACCGAGACGATCGGCTGCGCGAAATCGCGCTCGTTGCGATCCTGGTGGAGCGACAGCCGCGCGCCGGGAAGATACAAGTTGATCAGGCAGGCGTCGGGGCGAAAAGCCGGATAACCCGCCGCCGCTGCCGCCTGCCGGGCGAGATCGGCGAAGCATGCGGGCATCGCCGGCCAGCGCCGGCCCGTCGCCGGATCGAGCGCGTCGTAACGATAGCCCGATCGATCGGTCACCCAGCCCGTCGCGCCGCAACTGGTCGTCGCGACCGACATGCGGTGACCGCCCGGGGTCACCAGATGGCGGAAGGGCGCGGCAGCGGCGATCGCCTCGATCGCGGGGAGCAACGCGGCCTCGAACGGCAGCGCGAAGCCGCGCAGCAACATCGCGCCCTCGGCCATCGCGACGCGCGGCGGCTCGACCGGGGGCAAGGCGTCGAACAGATCAGCCACGGTCGGGCGATCCGATCGAACCAGGGTGCGGCATCGGGGTCATGACGACGGATGTGGGCATGCCGCGATCCTGCCGCCAGCGGCCGCACGATCCACCCCGATTCTTGCGATGTAACCGCGAGATAGTTTGCGGATGTTCGCAACCCGCAATTGGTCTAGCGTTCGGGCGTTCAACGGGAGGAAAAGTCACATGCATCTGTCGAAGCGCGCATTGATGGGCGGCATGCTTGCGCTTCCGGCGCTTTCCCGCCTCGCGGCCGCGGTGCCGGGGCGATATGCCGATCGCGACTATGACAAGGCGATCGTCATCGACGGGCTCGGCGGGCTTGCCGATCCCTATGGCAAGGAAGGCGACCCGCGGTTCAGCCCGCGCGCCTGGGCGGAGTTGAAACAATCGGGGGTCACCGCGATCCATTGCACCGTCAACGAGGTCGGCAACGATCCCGATGTCGCCGAGAAGACGCTGCGCAATATCTCCTCGCTCGAGCAGGCGATCACCGACAATACCGACATGTTCTGCCGCGCGACCAGCGCAGCGGACATTCGCGCCGCCAAGGCGGCGGGCAAGGTCGCATTGTTCTACGGCTTTCAGGATACCAGCGCGATCGGCGCCGATCTCAGCCGGATCGAGCTCTATCACGGGCTCGGGGTGCGGATCATCCAGCTTACCTATAACAAGCGCAACCTGTCCGGCGACGGGTCGCTGGAGGCCGCCAATGCGGGGCTTTCGGATCTCGGCCGGCGGACGATCGAGGCGATCGAGGCGCACAGGATCCTGCTCGATCTGTCGCACGGCGGGCAACGCACCGTCGCGGAAGCGATCGCGCATGCCAAGCGTCCGCCGATCATCAGCCATTCGGGGTGTCGCGCGCTCAACGACAATCCGCGCAACATCCCGGACGCGGAGATGAAGGCGCTTGCCGACAAGGGCGGGGTGTTCGGAATCTATTACATGCCGTTCCTCGCGGCGAACAGCAAACCGACCCGCGAGGATCTGCTCCGGCATTTCGAGCATGCGCTCCAGGTATGCGGCGAGGACCATATCGCGATCGGCACCGACGGGATGATCTTCAAGACCGTGATCGATGATGCCGCGCGCGCCGCGCAGCGCAAATTCTACGAGGAACGCGTGCGCAAGGGCATCGCCGCGCCGGGCGAGGGGCCTGACGTTTTCAACATCGTCGCCGATTATGACAGCAACATGCGGTTCCGTATGCTCGCGGACGATCTGGCGGCGCGCGGCTGGCCGGCGGCACGCATCGAAAAGCTGCTCGGCGGCAATCTGATGCGGCTCTATCGCGAAGCGTGGGGGGCGTGAGGCGTCACACCACCCATTGATCGAGATTCTCCGCCTCGCCGATCAGCGCGAGGCCGTGCGCGATCGAGGTCAGCTCGCCGCCGGAGGCGATACGTTCGTCGCCGAAGCGGCGGGTGAAGATCGCGCGGATCGCGGGGATCAGCGACGAACCGCCGGTCAGGAAGACGCGGTCGATCCTGTCCGCCGGCAGCGCGGCGCGGGCGAGCGCCTGGTCCATCGCCGCCTCGATCCGGCGCAGATCGGCGGCGATCCATTGTTCGAACGCGTCGCGGCGCACCTCGGCGGCGATCTCCACGCCCTCGCTGCTGAAGCGGAATTCGGCGTGCGGCGCGCTCGACAGCTCGCGCTTGAGCCGGCCGACCGCATCGTACAGCGGGAAGCCCTGTTCATGCTCGATCAGCGCGATCATCCGCCCGATCGGCGCGGGATCGACCGCGTCGCGCTGCAACCGGCGCAGCTCGTCGAGCGTGCGGCGGTTGCGCATCATCGCGAGCCGCGACCAGTCGGCGAAGTCGGCGAAATAGCCGCCGGGGATTTCGAGCAACTTGCCGAACGAGCGATAGCTGCCGCCCTTGCCGAGCAGCGGCAGGATAAGCTGGCTGACGATGCGCTGGTCGAACCGGTCGCCGGCGATGCCGACCCCGGCCGAGGCGAGCGGGACGCAGCGTTGCGCGGCGCCCGCCGCCGCGACGCGCACGATCGAGAAATCGGTCGTCCCGCCGCCGAAATCGGCGACCAGGATCATCGCCGGGCGGGTCAGCCGCGTCGCATAGCTGTGCGCCGCGCCGAGCGGCTCATAGACATAGTGCAGCTCGACGCCGAACTCTTCGAGCATCAGGTCGTAGCGCTGCCGGGCGAGTGCGGCGTCGGGACGCGCGCCGGCATATTCGACCGGGCGCCCGACGATCACGCGGTGCGGGCGTTGGTCGAGCCGCCCGCCGGCGTGTTTGACCAGTTTCTGGAGGAACAATCGCCCGAGATCCTCGAAGCGGAACGGGCGGTTGAAGATCAACGCGCGCTCGAACAACGGGCTGGCCGCGACGCTCTTGAACGATTGGACGAAGCGGCTGTCGAGCGAGGATTGCAGATATTCCTCGATCGCCCATGGCCCCGCCTCATGCGCGATGCCGTTCCAGCCCTTCTCGTCTTCCCAGAAGCATAAGGCGGAGCGGAACACCGCGTCGGCGCCACCGCCGGGACTCGAAAATTCGACGAGGTCCGAGCTGCCATTGCCGTCGGCCAGCGCGACGACGGTGTTGGTCGTGCCGAAATCGAGCCCGAGCGCGGTGGGCGTGTCTTTGCCTGCCATGTCGTGCTCCCGGCGCTTGGGTGGACGGCCGCCCGGCCGAAGGGCGCGGGGCTATGGCATGCGGCGCGCGGCAGTTCAATCGCCGCCGGCTCGCGTCATTTTGCCGGGGTGACCTTCATCTCGGCGACCAAAGCATCGACCGTCGCGGGTCGGGCGGGGAGGACGAAGCGCGCGGCGGGCTCGTCGACGGTCTCCATTTTGGTGAGCGTGAAGCGATCGGCCGAGGCGATCGGCGTCCCCAGCGCGAACAATTGCCGGTTCTGCTGCACCATTTCCGCCGCGCCGTTGCCGATCAGCGGGCGCATCATCACCATGCCGCTTTCGAGGAACGCCGCCAGCGCGCGGCCGACCGGCGCCAGCGCGGGATCGTGCGAAACGACCACCTCGGTCGCGGCATCGGGCTTTTCGTCGTCGAGTCCCTTGACCAGCCAGATTTCGCCCGGCACCCCCGCGACGGTTTTCGATCCGCCGCGCACCGCGTCGAGCGGGCTGGCCTTGATCGCGCCGCCCATCGCGCCGAACAGATTCTTGAAGATCGGCGGCATCACCCGATCGAGCGCCGCCGCGACATCGGCGACGCGGGCGACCTGCGGCTTTCCGTCGCGCGGCTTCACCAGATAGAATTGATCGCCGAGCATCAGCCCGTAATCGTCGCGCCCCGGCACCGAGACGCGCGCCGCCGCCCCGTCGTCGGCGATCTCGACCACCAGCTCCTTGGGCTCGCTGGTGCCGGCATAGGTCGCGCGGGTGCCCGCGGCGGCGGGCGATGCAACGAGCAGGATGCAGAGCGGCGCGAGCAGGCGGGTCATCGGTCCTCTCCCTCGGTTCGCTGCGTTATCCTCCCGTTGCGGCGCGCAGGCCAGCGCTTCTTGCGATTGGGGGCTGCGCAATCCCCGGCGGAGTCAAATATCTGTCATCACAGCCGATTATGACCGGGACTTCGGGGATGCGGGCCGGCGGCGTACCCCACCCGCGCCGCCAGCCCGCCGCTCCGGGAGCGCGGCCGTGCACCCCTCCCCGGTCCGGCCGCGCTCCTTTTCGCGACGGGAAGAACGGGAAGCGCGCCATGACCTCATCCGCCGACCAGCCGACCTTCGAAATGGACCGCATCAAGCGCGAGATCGCCGACAGCTTCGACGAGGAGCTGGAAATGGAGATCGACGAAAGCCGGCTCGAAACCATGTTCCGCGATCTTTCCGATCATCCCGAGCATGAGCAGCTCGACCGCCGCGTCTATTTCCGCGAGCTGTTCCGCCTCCAGCACGAACTGGTCCGGCTGCAGGATTGGGTCCAGCACAAGGGGCTCAAGGTGCTGGCGATCTTCGAGGGGCGCGATTCGGCCGGGAAGGGCGGCGCGATCAAGCGGATCACCCAGCGGCTCAACCCGCGGGTGTGCCGCGTCGTGGCGCTCCCCGCGCCCAACGAGCGCGAGCGCACCCAATGGTATTTCCAGCGCTACGTGCCGCACCTGCCCGCCGCGGGGGAGATCGTGCTGTTCGACCGCAGCTGGTACAATCGCGCCGGGGTCGAGCGGGTGATGGGCTTCTGCAGCGAGGACGAGGTGGAGGAATTCTTCCGCTCCGCCCCCGAATTCGAGCGGATGCTGGTCCGCTCGGGGATCATCCTGCTCAAATATTGGTTCTCGATCACCGACGACGAGCAGCAGTTCCGCTTCAACGTGCGGATCCACGATCCGCTCAAACAGTGGAAATTGTCGCCGATGGACGTCGAATCGCGCCGCCGCTGGGAGGATTATACCCGCGCCAAGGAGCTGATGCTCGAACGCACGCATATCCCCGAGGCGCCGTGGTGGGTGGTCGAGGCGGTCGACAAGAAGCGCGCGCGGCTCAACTGCATCTCGCACCTGCTGACGCAGATTCCCTATGAGGACGTGCGCAAGGCGTCGGTGGTGCTGCCCGATCGGGTGCGGCACAGCGACTATACCCGGCACCCGATCCCGCGGGACATGTACGTGCCCGAAGTCTATTGAGCGCTACCGGCGCATGAAGCCGAGGTAGCGCAGCAGCATATAGGTGGCGAGCGCGGCGCCCGCGGCGAGCATCGTCGCGAAGAAGGTGCCCGACAGCCCGGTCTGCAACGGCATCCCGCCGGTGTTCATCCCGAACAGCCCGGTGACGAAGGTCGCCGGCAGCATCAACGCGGTCATGATCGACAGGATGTAGAGATTCTGGTTGGTCCGCTGCGCCTCGCGGATATCGAGCTCCTCGCGCAGCAGCCGCAATTGCGCGATCACCCCCAGGATATCGCCGTCGAGCGACTGCAACCGCTGCGACAGTTTCTCGACCGTCGGGCGCAGCGGCTCGGGCAGTTCCTCATCCTCCTCGAGCCGCTTGAACACGTCCCACATCCCGCCGAGCAGGCGGTGGATCTGCGCGAGGCGGCGGCGGATTCCGATCAGGTCGCGGCTGGTCGGCGGGCGGCGGTCGTCGAGCAACGCGTCCTCGGCCTGCTCCATGTCACTGCCGAGCGTGCGACCGATCCGGCCGATGCTCTCGGCGATCGCGCCGACCACCAGATCGAGCACCGCGGCGGACGAGGCGAGATGCAGCCCGCGCGCGATGCGCTGCCGCGCGATGTCGAGCGAGCGCAGCGGGCGGGGGCGGGTGGTGACGATGAGGTCGCCGGCCAGCGCGATGCGCAGCGCGCCGATCCGGCCGCTATCCTCCTTGTCGAAATCCTGCTCGAAATCCTGCAGCACGCAGCCGACCACGCCGCCCTCGATCACCGCGCTCTGATAGGTGTCGCGGCTGAGCAGCATGTCGCGGATCGCCGGGGGCAGCGGCGCCTGTTCGATCCAGTGGCGCGTCCCGTTGTCCGACAGGCTGAGGTGTAGCCAGCGCAGCCCGCCGGTGTGCGGGGCGTCGCAGCGCGCGACCTCGACCGGGCCGTGGGGGGTGAAATCATAGCCCCAGATTAGGCCCGGGCGGACCCCGGACGGCAGCATCGAATCGAGGGCGGGCGCGGCAACGTCTTCATTCGCCGGCCCGTCCATCGATCAGATCAGGGCGGAGAACATCATATAGAGCGCGCCGGCGAGGACGATCGACACCGGCAGCGTCAGCACCCAGGCCATCACGAGATTGCGGATCGTGCTCATCTGCAGCCCCGAGCGGTTGGCCGCCATCGTCCCCGCGACGCCCGAGGACAGCACATGCGTGGTGGAGACCGGCAGCCCCAATTGGTCGGCGGCGAAGATCGTCCCCATCGCGACCAGCTCGGCCGAGGCGCCCTGCGCATAAGTGAGATGCGACTTGCCGATCTTCTCGCCGACGGTGACGACGATCCGTTTCCAGCCGACCATCGTGCCGAGCCCGAGCGCGATCGCCACCGCGACCTTCACCCAGGTGGGGATGAAGCGCGTTCCCGCGTCGAGCGACGCCTTATAGGTGCCGATCGCGGCCTTTTCGCCGTCGCTGAGGCCGGCGGCCTTTTCCTTGCCGAGCCGCTTCAGCCCTTCCGAGGCGAGATACATATCGTTGCGGACGTTCTCCACCGCGGCGGCGGGAACCTTGGCGAGCGAGCCGTAGCTGGCGACCTGGCGGTCGATATCGCGGACCAGCACCGCCATCGCGGGCTTGGTCGTGGGCTGATAATTCTTGTCGGCGATATAGGCGGTGACTGCCTTGCGCGCGTCGACCACGCTGAGCGCGTTGCCCGGCGCATCGTGCAGCGCGGCGCTCGCTCTTTGCGCATTGGCGTGGAATTCGGCGGCGTATCGCGCCGGCACCGCGCGGTTGAGCGCATAAGCGGTCGGCACGGTGCCGATCAGGATCAGCATGATCAGCCCCATGCCCTTCTGCCCGTCGTTCGAGCCGTGCGCGAAGCTCACCCCGGTGCAGGTGAAGATCAGGAGCGCGCGGATCCACAAGGGCGGGGGCAGCCCATCCTTGGGCTCCTGATAGAGCGCCTTGTTGCGGATCAGCAGCTTGGCCGCGAGGAACAGCAGGGCGGCGAGCCCGAACCCGATCAGTGGCGAGAAGAGCAGCGCCTGGCCGATCTCCGCCGCCTTCGACCAGTCGACCCCGGCTGTGCCGCTCTTGCCGTGCATGATCGCATTGGCGACGCCGACCCCGATGATCGACCCGATCAAGGTGTGCGAACTGGAGGAGGGGATGCCGAGCCACCAGGTCGCGAGGTTCCAGATGATCGCGGCGATGAGCAAGGCGAAGACCATCGCGAAGCCTGCGGTGGATCCGACCTGGAGGATCAGCTCAACCGGGAGCAGCGAGACGATGCTGAACGCGACCACCCCGGTCGACAGCAGCACGCCGAGGAAATTGAAGAACCCCGACCACACCACCGCGACATGCGCGGGCATCGCATTGGTATAGATGACCGTCGCGACGGCATTGGCGGTATCGTGAAAGCCGTTCACGAATTCGAAGCCCAAGGCGATCATCAGCGCGATGAAGAGCAGGATGAAGGGCAGGATCGCCAGCGTCTGCACCCCGGCCGCGCTCGCGTCGAGATAGATGCTGTAGCCGACATAGCCGATCGCCGCCGCGACGATCGCGGCGAAACCGACGCGCCCGGCGCGGCCGAGCCCCTGATCGAGATCGGGCCGGAGAGGTTGCTCATGCGTTGCGAGAGTCGCGCTCATCACCGCTGCTCCAACTAATTCGCCGTCCCAGCTAGGCGTGGGGCATGACAATGATGTGACGGTGCGTGCATTTCGCGCGGGCGCGGATTGGCCTTCTGTCCCAGGCTGATACGGTGCGCGCCGCTTGCGGGCCACCGCGAGGATGCCTATGCGACGAGCCTCGCGAACACTATCCACCCCGCTTCTCAGGCCATCAACGAGCACGCAGGACTGACAGGATGGCGACGGGCCTCGAAGGTGTCTTCCTCCAGCATCGCGCGCAATTGCTCCGCTTTCTCCAGAGCCACGGCGCCGGCGAAGCGGCGGAGGATCTGCTGCAGGAAGTGTGGCTGCGCGCCGCGCGTGCGCAGGCGGGGCCGATCGCGCAGCCGCTGGCCTATCTGTATCGCGTCGCCAATAACCTGATGCTCGATCGCCACCGGTCGCAGCGGCAGGCGGCGATCCGCGAGCGCGACTGGAGCGATGCGACCGGCGCGACCGCGCCCGGCCGCTCGGACGAGCCCGCGGGGGAGCGCGTGCTGATCGCGCGCGAGACGCTGGCGCAGGTGCAGGCGACGCTCGCCGCGCTCGGCCCGCGCGTCGAGCAGACCTTCCGCCGCCACCGGCTCGACGGCGTGCCGCAGCGGCAGATCGCGGAGGAACTGGGGGTGAGCATCAGCACCGTCGAAAGCGACCTGCGCAAGGCGACGAGCGCGCTGGTGAAGCTCAGGAGCACATGGGATGAGGGTTGAGGCGATAGTCTCCGTCTTAGGGGCGGAAACATGACGAACCCGATTGAACCCGATCCGATGACGGACGAAGCGATTGCCTGGGCAGTGCGCGTCGGCGACCCTGCGTTCGACGACTGGGAAGGGTTCGAACGCTGGCTGGCGGCCGATCCGGCGCATGCCGCGGCCTATCATGCGGCGAGCGCGGCGGAGGCCGAGATGGTCGCGCTGCTCGCCGCCGAGCCGAAGGCCCGCCCGTTGCCCGATCCGGCCCCGGCGCCGGTTGCGCGCCCGGCGTGGCGTCGCTGGACGATCCCCGCGGCGGCGGCGCTGGCGGCGGCGGTGGTCGGCACCGTCGCGGTCGAGCGGCAGATGCGGCCGTCGGCGCCGGTGGTGTACGAAACCGCGGCGGGCGCGCATCGCACGGTCGCGCTGGCGGACGGCAGCAGCGCGATCCTCAACGGCGCCACCCGGCTCGAAGCGAGCGGCGACGATGCGCGCAGCCTCACCCTGGTCCACGGTCAGGCGACCTTCACCGTCCGACACGACGAGGCGCATCCGTTTCGCGTCGCGGTCGGCGGGGCGAGCGTGGTCGATGTCGGCACGCGCTTCGATATCGTGCGCGACGCGCGCGAGACGCGGATCGCGGTATCGGAGGGCGCGGTCGACTGGCAGCGCGACGGCAATTCGGTCCGCCTGAACGCCGGGCGGTCGCTGCGCGTCGCCGACGGATCGTCGCAGGTCGAGCTGGCGGATGTCGCGCCCGATACGGTCGGCGGCTGGGCGCAGGGGCAGCTTTCGTTCGACGGCGTGTCGCTCGCCGAGGCGGCGGCGGACCTGTCGCGGACCCTGGGCACCGCGGTCGCGGTCGACGCCGCGCTGGCGCATCGGCCGGTGCGCGCGACGGTGCGGCTCGACGGTGGCGCGGCGCGGGTCATGCCGCGCTTCGCCGCGCTCACCGGGTTGCGCGCGGTCCGCGACGGCGCGGGCTGGAGGCTCGCCGCATCGCCGTGATCCGTCGCGTCGCGCCCTTGCTGTTGCTCGCGCTCGTCCCCGCGTCCCCGGCGCTGGCGGGGCAAGGCTATCCGCTCGACCTTCCCGCCGGCCGGCTGGGTGAGGTGCTGAGCGTGCTCGGGCGGCAGGCGAAGGTCAGCGTCAGCGTCGATGACGCGAGCATCTGGCAGCGCCGCGTTCGCGCGGTGAAGGGCGTCTATTCGGTGCCCGAAGCGGTGCGGCACATGCTGGGGGACAAGGTGGAGGCGGTAGCGGTCGAGCCCGGCGTCTGGCGCATCCGCCCGGCGCGCGCCAGACCAGCGCCGCGGCCGAGGCCACGCCCAGCGCCGCCGCCCGCCGACCGGCCCGGCGAGGGCGATACGGTCGTCGTCGTCGCCTCCAAGCGCGACATGCGGCTCGGCGATTATGCCGGCAGCGTGTCGGTGGTCGAAGGGAGCGACATCAATTTCGGCGGGGTGGGGGGCACCGATGCGGTGCTTTCCCGGCTGGCCAGCATTTCCTCGACCTATCTCGGCGACGGCCGCAACAAATTGTTCATCCGCGGGATCGCGGATTCGAGCTTCACCGGCCCGACCCAGGCGACGGTCGGCCAGTATTTCGGCGACATCCGGCTGACCTACAATGCGCCCGATCCCGATCTCAAACTCTACGACGTGCAATCGGTGGAGGTGCTGGAGGGGCCGCAGGGTACGCTCTACGGCGCGGGGTCGCTCGGCGGGATCATCCGCATCGTTCCCAACGAGCCCGCATTCGGCGCGACCTCGGGGTCGGTCGCCGCGGGCGTTTCGGCGACCCAGCACGGCGCGCCGAGCGGCGATATCGCGGGGACGCTCAACCTTCCCGTGCTCGGCGATCGCGCCGCGCTGCGCCTCGTCGGCTATGGCATCAGCGACGGCGGCTATATCGATAATCCGCTGCGCCGGCGCGAGGACATCAACCGCACCACCACCGCCGGCGGGCGCGGCGCGCTGCGCGTCGATCTCGGCGGCGGCTGGCGCGCGGAGCTCGGCGGGGTCTATCAGCGCACCGAGGGCGACGACAGCCAATATACCGATGCCGGCGCGCCGCGGCTGGTGCGCAACAGCGCGGTCGCCGAGGGGTTCGACGCGAGCTATGCGATGGGCGAATTCATCCTGTCGCGCGATTTCGGCAAAGTACGCTTCCGCTCGACCACCGCGGGGATCGCGCAGACGCTCGACGAGCGTTACGACGCGACCCCGCCGGGGGGCGCCGCGACGGTTTTCCGCCAGCATAATCATACCGAGCTGATCAGCAACGAGACGCGGCTGTGGCAGCCGTTGGACGACCGTTTCGGCTGGCTGGTCGGGGCGAGCTACGTCCACAACCGCACGTTGCTGACGCGGTCGCTCGGCGCGCCCGACCGGCTCGAGCCGGTGACCGGGGTGGAGAATCGCGTCAGCGAATTCACCTTCTACGGCGAGGCGAGCTATCGCCCGGTGCCGTGGCTGATCGCCACCGCGGGCGCGCGGGTGTCGCGCGCCATGCTGTCGGGCGAGGCGCACGACCCGGTCCCCGTCTTCAATGCGGTGGATCTTCTGGCGCGTGCCGCGATCGTCGCGGATCATGACGAGACCAAGATGCTGCCGTCCTTCTCGCTGCTCGCCAAGGCGACGGCGAAACTGTCGGTCTATGCCCGCTATCAGCAGGGGATGCGCCCGGGCGGGCTGACGCTCGACGGCGATTTCGTCCGCCGCTTCGCGGGCGATCGGGTCGAGACGGTCGAGGGCGGGTTGCGCTACGGCGATCCGCGGCACGACGCATTCGATGTCTCGCTGGGCGTGTCGCATACCGACTGGCACGACATTCAGGCGGATTTTCTCGACAGCGCGGGGCTCCCCTCGACCGACAATATCGGCGACGGGCGGATCTGGTCGGTCGCGGCCTCGGCCGGCTGGCGCCCGGTCCGCGCGCTTCGGCTCGATGCCTCGTTCGCGTTCAACGACGGCAGGGTCACGCAGCCGAGCGTCGCCTATCGCGCCTTCCTCGCCGCGGCGGCCCCGCGGCCCGATATGGACGGGATCGATCGCATCCCCAATGTCGCACGCTTCACCGCGCGTGCCGGGTTCGACTGGCAGCATCCGCTGCGCGACGATCTGACGCTGCGCATCGCGGGCTGGGCGCGTTATATCGGGCCGTCGCGGATCGGGGTCGGCCCGGTGCTCGGCGGCGAACAGGGCGATTATGCCGATAGCGCGCTGACGATGCGCGTCGGGACGCCGCGGCTCGGATTGGTGCTGGGCGCGACCAACCTGTCGGACAGCATCGGCAATCGCTTCGCATTGGGCACGCCGTTCGTCACCGGGCGGTCGCAGATCACCCCGCTGCGCCCGCGCACCTTCCGGCTGGGGGTCGATTTTTCGTTCTGACGATCAAGGCGGCTTCGGATCGGCTCCGTCTTGAGGGCGGACGATCAGGAGAAACCGCCCCGTGAATTCCCAAGTCGACGTGAAACGGATGCGAGAAGAGCGCGCGCCCGCCGAGCGCGAGCCGCTGCCCTTTCCGAACCGACGCGCCAGCGCCGAGGCCGCGGCCGAGCCCGAGGCGCCCAAGGCGCCGTCGTGGCTCGCGCGGCTGCTGCGCCGGCCCCTGTTCATCGCGGTGGTGCTGGTGCCCAATATCCTGGCGCTGGTCTATTTCGGGCTGATCGCCACGCCGGTCTATACCTCCACCGCGACGCTGATCGTGCTCAACCCGAAGCAGAACGGGCCGAGCCTGTCGTCGCTCCTGTCGGGCGCGTCGGGCGACAGCTCCGAACAGGGCGGCTATATCCTGCGCGAATATTTCCGGTCGTGGGATGCGTTTCGCCGCGTCGAGAAATCGATGAAGCTCGCCGATAATTTCAGCCTCGCCGATCCGGTGAGCCGCTTCGGCGGGGTCGCGACGATGTTCCGGACGAGCGATCTTGCTTTGTGGCGCTATTTCCAGAAGCAGGTCGATGTCGATATCGAGCAGAAGAGCGGCATCGTCACCGTCAACGTCAATGCCTATGACCCCGGCTATGCCAACGGCCTCGCGCGGCAATTGCTCGCCCAGGCGATCGCGCACATGGACGCGATGAACGCGCAGCAGCAGGGCGATGTCGTGCGCAGCGCGGCGCAGCGCAAACAGGCGATCGAAGCCGCGCTCCAGCGCGATCTCGCCGCGCTCGCGCAATTCCGCAACCAGACGGGGACCTATGATCCCAAGCAGCTCTATCAATCCAACCTCGAGCTGATGAACAGCCTCGCGCTCAAGGCGGCCGAGCTCAAGTCGCAGCGCGACGCGATCGCGCGCGCGACCCCCAACAACCCGCAGGCGGACAATCTCGACACCGCGACGCAATCGGTGCGCGGCGATCTCGCGTCGACCGCGCGCAGCTTCCCGGAAATGGCGCGCAGCTCGTCGCGCTACGAAAAACTGCTGGTCAGCCGCGATACCAACATCACCTTGCTCGGGCAGGCCAATCAGGCGCTGCAACAGGCGCAGGCGAGCGCCGAGCAGAATCGCTATTATCTCAACGTCATCAGCAACCCGTCCGAGCCGCGCACGCCGGAGAAGCCGTATCGGCTGGCGTGGATCGCGGGAACGTTGCTCGCTAGCCTCCTGTTGTGGGCCTTGCTGCGATGAGCGCGCTATTCCGCACCGCGGGGCTCGCCGCGCTGTCGCTCAGCCTCGCCGCCTGCAGCACGCTCGCTGGCGGCGGGCCGTCGGCCCATACGATCCGCAAGACCCCCGAGGTCGAGATCGTCGCGGTCACCCCGGAGCAGGCCGCCGCGGCGCAGGCCGCCGCCGCTGCGGATCGCGAGCGTGCGCTGGCGGCGGCGCTCGGCCGCCTGAGCGCAGCGCCCGAGCGTGCGCCGTTCCGCTTCGCGCCGGGCGACGTGATCGATGTGACGATGTGGAGCTATGCCGCGCTCCCCGGCGGTGGTGCGCCGTTCGGCGGCGGGCCGGGGGCGACCCCGCTCGGCAGCTTCACCGTCGCCGACGACGGCGCGGTGCTGCTGCCTTATGCCGGGCGGCTGGCGCTGGCCGGCTATACGCTGGAACAGGCGCAGCACGCGATCGCGCAACGCTATGCCAGCCAGCGCGTGCTGCAAAAGCCGAGCGCGACGGTGCGGCTCGCCGCCTCGCCGCAGAACGACATCCTCGTGACCGGCGCGATCGGGCATCCCAGCCGCGTCGCGTGGAGCCCGGGCGGGCTGACGCTGGCGCAGGCGATCACCCAGTCGCTCGGCGACGGCAATGCGACGCTCGGCGCGGGCGATCTTTCCGCGACGCGTGCGGCGGTGCGCGTCTCGGTGGTGCGCGGCGATGCCGCGCCGGTCGAGGTGCCGATCGCCGCGGCGTTCGAGCAGCGCATCGCGCTTCGGCCCGGCGACCGGGTGATCGTGCGCAAGGCGCCGATGGTCGAGGTGACCGTGCTCGGCAGCACGCGCAAGAACGGCGTGCTCGGCTTCGCGCGGCAACCGGTGCTGGCCGAGGCGGTGGCGGAGGCCAACGGGCTCGACAATAATCTCGCCAATGATCACGCGGTGTTCGTGCTGCGGCGGCGCGCGGCGGCGAAGCCGGTGCTCTACGAATTCGCGTGGAAGCGCGGCGACGGGCTGATCGCGGCGGATCAATTCCCGCTCGAAACCGGCGATGTCGTCTATGTCGCCGAGGCGCCGATCGTCTCGATCCAGAAGGTCGTCGGGCTGCTGTTCCAGGTGACGCTCCCGGTGCAGGTGCTGCGCTAGATGAACGCGCCGTTCGAACTCTATCTGCGCCATCTGTGCTTTCATGCGCAGCCCGACGGCGGCGTGGGGAATTGGGCGGAGCTGCGCCGGCACCTCGACGACGACGGGACGCCGCCGCTCCAGCCGCCGCCGCGCCGCCGCCCGATCGCGACCCCGCAGCTCGATCTGTCGCTCAAAGGCAATTTGCGCAGCAAGCCCTTCGCGCGCGGCGAACAGCGCGGCTGGCAGCGCGTGGTCGAATATCGCCAGCGGGTCAGCCTCGCGCTGACGATCGCGACGACGGGGGCCATCCTCTATCTCTCCGCGATCATGCTGCGCGCGCAGCAGATGCCGGAGGCCGCCTTCTGGCTCTATCTGCTCGTCTACGGGACGATGACCTTCTTCCTGTGCGCGAATTTCTACAAGATGATGCTCGGCACCTGGTATATGCTGCGCGGGCCGAAGGGGAATCCGTGGCATCCGGCGCATCGCGCGCGCGATCCGCTGCCAACCGTGCGGGTCGCGATCGTCTATCCGGTCTATCATGAGGATGTCGACCGCGTCGCCGCGGGGATCGCCGCGACCTGGGAATCGATTGCGACCAAACATCCCGGCTTCGCGCATCATTTCGACAATTACCTGCTCTCCGACAGCCGCGATCCGGCCTATCGCATCGTCGAGGAGGAGGCGGTGCAGCGGCTGCGCGAGGCGCTGCCCGAGGGGCGGTTCTTCTATCGCTGGCGGCTCAGCAACGCCAATGCGAAAATGGGCAATATCAGTGATTTCTGCCGGCGCTGGGGCGGCGATTACGATTATATGCTGGTGATGGACGCCGATAGCGTGATGGACGGCGACGCGGTGGTCGATCTGTTGCGGATGATGGCCGGCAACGATCGCATCGGTATCCTCCAGACCAATCCCACCCCGATCCTGCGCACCAGCCTGTTCGGGCGGATGCAGCAATTCGGCGCGCGGCTCTACGGCTCGGTTTTCTCTTACGGGCTGCAGGCCATGTATATGGGGAATGCGAGCTATATCGGGCATAATGCGATGATCCGCATGGCCCCGTTCGTCCGCCACGCGATGCTCCCCACGCTTTCCGGCCCCAAGCCGTGGGGCGGCAAGCCGATGAGCCACGACATCATCGAATCCGCTTTGGTCGCGCGCGCCGGCTACGAAGTGTGGTTTCTCGCCGATACCAAGGGCAGCTATGAGGAGATGCCCGCCAATATCCTCGCCTTCATCATCCGCGAGCGGCGCTGGATGCAGGGCAATCTCCAGCATCTGCGCTTCGTCTTCCTGCGCGGGTTGCGCTCGATCCACCGCGAGACCTTCATCAACGGATCGATGGGCTATCTCTCCGCGCCCTTATGGGCGTCGTTCCTGGTGATCTCGGTATTCGGAATGCTCAACTTCCTGCATTACGGGCTGCTCGGGCTCGGCAGCCTGAAGATGATCCAGATGCCGATGCTGATGCTGCTGATCTCCTCGCTCGTCTTCCTGTTCATGCCGCGGCTGATCGCGGTCGGCATCCATATCGCGCAGCATCGCGCGCGCCTGTTCGGCGGCAAGGACAAGCTCGTCCTGTCGGTGCTGCTGGAAACCTTGTTCTCCTTCTTCTTCTCGCCGCTGATCATGATCTGCATCACGCGCTTCCTGTGGATGTTCGTGAAGCGGCGGAGCATCGCCTGGGGGACGCAGGCGCGCGGTGACGAGCCGCTGACGATGGAGATGTGCGTGCGCCATTTCGGCTGGATCAGCGCGCTCGGCACCGCCTGCCTCGCGGCGATGATCTATTCGATCAGCCATGTGCCCTGGACCCAGACGATGCTGCTCTCGGCAATGTCGGGCGGGCTGGTCGAGCCGATCGACCTGCTGATCTGGTTCTCGCCGGTGCTGCTCGGCTTCACCTTCGCGATCTGGATCGCGGCGATCACCAGCCGGACGTTCGACGGGGTGGCGGCGCGGCGGCTGTTCGCGATCCCTGAGGAGATCGAGACCCCGCCGGTGGTGCGTGCGGTGCTGCATTGGGAGGCGCGCTTCCGCGGGCTGCTGCCCGACGTCACCGCCCCCGATGCGGTGATCGCCGATGCGCTGCGCGATCCGCGCTTCTATGTCCTCCACCGCCGCGAGACGCGCGCGCGGCCGCAGGTCGCCGAGGCGTTGCTGGGCAAGATCGACGCGGTCGAAAAACTCAGCCGCGACGAGCTGATGGCCGCGCTGTCGGAGCGGCGCTGCTTCGACGAACTCCACACCGCGGCGGTCGCGGGGCGCGAGCGGCGCTGATTAGGCGCTATCCGGGCAACCCCATCGCCGCCGCGGCGATGGTCTTCATCGCGGCACGGCTCTCCTCGGTGGCGGACAGGTTCGACAGCAAGGCAATCCCCGTCCGGCGTGCGGGATCGACATAGGCCATCGTGAACACGCCCGGATCGCCACCCCAATGATTGGCGAGCGGCCTGTCGCCGAGTGCGGATTGTTGCCATGCGAGGCCTTGCCCGCTGAGCCACGCCGGGAGCCTGGCCGGGCGCTGCATGTCGAGCATCGCGGCGACTGACGGCGCGCTGACGATCCGTTGTTCCGCCGCCATGCCGCGATTGGCGGCGATCGCGACGAGCCGGGTCAGGTCGCCGATCGACGCCCGGATCATGCCGGCAGGCCAGTCCGGAAACCCCACCGGATCGGTCGCGGCGACCTTGCCGTCGACGACGTCATAGGGGGTGACGCGCAACGTCGCAGGCGTGTCCGCGATCGTCCACGCGATCCGGCGCAGCCCCATCGGCCGGAAGATATGCTCGTCGATCTCCCGGCGCAGATCGCGGCCGGCGATGCGAGAGCTGAGATGGCCGAGCAGGCCGTAGCCGATATTGCTATAGTCCCATGTGGTGCCCGGCGCGGATTTCAGGTTGCCGTTGCCGGCATAGCGCCCGCCTTTCGTCAGATAGGCCTTGAGCAGTTCCTCGAGCGGGAGGCGCGCGTCATGCCCGCGCTCGCGAAGGTCGATGTCGTAATAACGCGCGTCCGAAATGCCCGAGACGTGCATCAGCAGGTGACGGAAGGTGATCGCCGAAGCGCCCTTGCCGAGGATCGTGAAATCGAGATGGGGCGCAATGGCGTCGTCGAGCGCGATGCGGCGCTGATCGACAAGGCGCATGAAGGCGAGCGCGATCACCGTCTTCGTCACCGAGGCGATATGGAACATGCTGTCCCGCGTGACGGGGCGGCGGTGCGCGACATCGGCGAGCCCGTAGACGCGCGTGGCGGTCACCCGGCCGTTCTGCGTGATGCCGAGCGCGAGCCCGGGGATCGACGCCTTCGCCATTTGCGCGGCCACGAGGTCGTCGAGGCGGCTCGCCGCTAACGCCGGTCGCGCGAGCATCGCCGCTGCCGTCAGCGCGCCGCCGCCGATCAGCGCCCGGCGCCGGGAAAGCAGGAGACGATCGACGGTCATGCTGGCATTCTCCACCGATTCTTGAATATGTGTAGGCGCCTACATTAATTCGCGGCGGATGAGAACAGGAGAAGTGAATGAAGGAAGCGAATGACTATCCCGCGAAAATGGGCGGCGCCGCGCTCGGCGCCCGGCTGAGGCGGCTGAGCGCCGCGATCGATGCCGATGCGGCACGGGTCTATGCCGCGGCGGGCGTCGCATTCGAGCAGCGCTGGTTCGGCGTGGTCGATCAGCTTGCGCGAAACGGCCCGATGGCGGTCGGCGCGCTCGCCGATGCGCTGGGCATCAGCCACGCCTCGGTCAGCGAAACCCGCCGCTCGCTCGAGGCGGCCGGGCATATCCATGTCGTCACCGACGGCAGCGACGGCCGCCGCCGTGTTCTTGCCTTATCGGCGCAAGGCCAGGCGCTCGTCGATCGACTGGGTTCGCTCTGGCGCGCGTTCGACGATGCGGCGTCGGCGCTCGATCAGGAGGCCGGCGGCGTCACGGCCGCGCTCGATCGATTGGACGAGGCGCTCTCCCGCCGCTCGCTCCGCGAGCGGATCTACGACGCGATGGCGTAATCTCCGCTGTGCCGGTGCCGACGACCGCATCGTTCCGCGCTTGGCGCCGAAGGATGAAACATCCTATGGTTGGACGGTGATTCACGACCTGCCCGTGGGAAGAGCCTTGCGCCGCTACCGGCGGCTGAACGGGGTGAAGCAAAGCCATGTCGCCGACCTGCTCGAGGTCACGCAGGCGACCGTCTCGCGCTGGGAAAGCGGCGCGCACGAGCCGGAGGCGGCGCATCGCGACCGCATCGTCGCGATGATCGCGGCGCGCGCCGACAATGACGGCGACGCCGCGCTCAGGCGGCTCATCGAAACCTCGACGCTCCCCGTCCATCTGGTGTGCGATACCACGCATCGCCTGCTTGCGGCGTCGCCGGCGCGCAAAGCGCAATGGGGCGGGGCAGGGGATGCGTTGCTGGGCCGATCGCTCTGGCGGTTCGCCAGCGCGGAGATCATCGCGGCGGAGGAAAGCCTCGCGCGCCGCGGCTGGTATGAGCGGCCCTTCCAGCGGCTGCGCTTTTCGACCGGGCATAACGGCAGCGACGAGGTGCCGGTCCTGCCCAGCCTGATGCAATGGGAGACCGTGCCGCTGGCGGACGGGCTGATCGGCCGCATCACGACGACGCTCGCCTGAGCGCGTATCTTTTATTCGTGGCCCGCGCGCGACATCGCCGCTAGCCGCGGCGCGTGACCCGACAATGGCCCTCTATCATCATGCTCTGGCTGATCGGCGTTCTCGCGGCGGCGCAATTCGCGCGGATGGCGGTCGTCGCGCCGCTGATGCGGACGACGCTGGGGCTCACGCTTTCGCAGGCCGGCTGGCTCATCTCGCTGCTCGAAGTGGGTGGAGCCTTGTTCGGCTTCGTCGCCGGCCTCGCGCTCGCCCGGGTCAGCGTTCATCGCTTCCTGCTGCTCGGGCTCGCCATTCTGGCGGGCACCGGCCTGGTCGAGGCAATCGCGACGGGCGCGACCACATTGTTCGTCGCGCGCGCGGCGGAGGGCATCGGTTATCTCTTCGTGGTGATCGCCGCGCCGACCGCGATCGCTGCGACCGTCAGCGACGCGATCCGCCCGCGCGCGCTCGCGCTGTGGAGCACGTTCGTTCCGGTCGGGATCGCGGCGGGGGCGGCGGTCAGCGGATTCCTTTTGACCGTTACCAGCATGCGGGGGACCGCGCTGGTCTGGGTTTCGCTCATCGTCGCGAGCGGCGTGCTGGTCGCGCGCTTCCGCATTGCCGACTCGGCGATCCACGCGATCAGATTGCCCGCGCCCGCCGCCTGGGTATCGACCTTCGGCTTCGGGCTCTACACGATCTTCATCAGCGCGCTGACGATGCTTTTGCCGAGCTTCCTGATCGAGCGGGCCGGGGCGACGATGAGCCAGTCCGCGCTGTCCGCCGCCTGCGCCTCGCTCGGCGTGCTGCCCGCCACCGGGGTCGCGATGCTGGTGATGCGGAACGACCGCATGAGCGCGCGCCGCAGCGCGACGATCGCCGCGGTCTCGCTGCTCGCGACGGTGCCGTTCGTTCTGGCGCTTTACCGGATCGACGGTCTCGCTCTCCTGACCCGCGCGGCGCTTGCGGTGCTTGCGGTGACGGTGAGCGGCCTCGTCCCGCCGATCGTCTTCGCCCGGCTGCCGCAACTGGCCGGCGCCACCATGCCGGACGACCCGCGGATCGCCACCGCCAACGGCCTGATCACGCAATTCGGCGCCGGCGGCGCGCTGATCGGGCCGCCGCTCGGCGGGCTGATCGTCGGCTGGTCGGGGTGGAGCGGGCTGGGCGTCGCCGCGAGCCTGTTGCTGATCGCGATGCTCGCGGCGTTCGTCCTCGCCGAGACGATCGGGGCGGGCGCGGCGCGCCTGCCGATCGGCTATGCCGCGCCGAAATAATCTTCGTTGCGCATATCCTCGAAGGTGGTCGGCCCGGTCGGGTGCCAGCCGAGCTCGGCGCGGGTGATCGCGCTCGACGAGGGATTGTCCATCTGCGCGAACATCGCGAACCAGCCGAAATAGTCCGCCGCTTCGTCGGGCGCGATCGCGCGCAGCGGCACCCCCAGTCCCTGCGCGATCACCTCCATCAGGTCGCGCATCGCCAATCCTTCCTCGGCCACCGCATGATAATTGCGCCCGGCGCGCCCTTTCTCGATCGCCAGCCGATAGACGCGCGCGGCATCGTCGCGATGGCACGCCGGCCAGCGGTTCGCGCCGTCGCCGACGTAGGCGGCATAGCCTTTGGCGCGCGCGATCTGGATCAGGATCGGGACGAAACCGTGATTGTGCGGGCCGTTGACCTGCGGCAGCCGTACGACCATCGCGCGGATGCCCTTGTCGACCAGCTTGTGCGTCGCTTGTTCGGACACACGCGGCATATCCGGGGTGTCGGGGCGCACCATATCCTCGGTGGCGAGCTGGCCCTGCGCCACCATGCCGGTGCCCGATGTCGTCACGATCGGCTTGTCGGTCCCGGTCAGCGCCTCGCCCATTGCAGCGATCGCCGCCGCATCGACCCGGCCGTTCTCGGCGAAGGTGCTGAAATCGTGATTGAAGGCGAGATGCGCCACTGCATCGGCGCGTTTGGCGCCGCGGCGCAGGCTGTCCAGATCGGTCAGATCGCCGCGGAGCGGCTCGGCCCCCAGCGCGCGCACCGCCGCCGCGCTGGCATCGGATCGCGCGAGGCCGATCACCTCATGCCCCGCGGCCACCATGTCCTTCACCGCCGCCGATCCGACATAGCCGCTCGCCCCCGTTACGAAGATACGCATATGATGCTCCTGATTGCGCGAGGCCGGTCGGCCCCGCGCCGGAGATGGGAAATGGCATCCGGACGATCCATGCGCTATCGTCCACACTTTCTTGGAGATCGTCCGGAATGGACCCCTTGTCCGACGTCATTTCGCTGCTTGAGCCGCAAAGCTATCGCGTCGGCGGGTTCGATATCGGTGGCGACTGGTCGATCCGTTTCGGCGCGCATGACGGGATCAAATGCTATGCGGTGACCGCGGGCGAGGCGTGGCTCGCGGTAGAGGGCGGGGGTGACCCCGTGTTCCTCAAAGCCGGCGATTGCTTCCTGCTGCCGCGCGGGTTGCCGTTCCGCGTCGCCAGCGACCTCGCCTTGCCGCCCGATGACTGGCGGCGCCATCTGCCGGGGCGCGGCGACGGCACGCTGGCGACGATCAACGGCGGCGGCGGGGCGACGATCATCGGCGGGCATTTCACGCTCGCCGGGCAACAGGCGGCGATGCTGCTCGGGATGCTGCCGCCGATCGTTCATCTGCAAAGCGAAACCGATCGCGCCACGCTGCGCTGGGCGTTCGAACGGATGCGGCAGGAACTGAGCGACCCGCGGCCGGGCAGTTTCCTGATCGTCCAGCAGCTTGCCTATATGATCCTCGTCCAGGCGCTGCGGCTTCACCTCGATACCGGCAAGGGGGTGGGGTGGCTGTTCGCGCTGGGCGATCGTCATATCGGGGCGGCGATCGCGGCGATTCACCGCGAGCCGGCGCGGCGCTGGACGGTGGCGACGCTGGCGGCCGAGGTCGGGATGTCGCGCTCCAGTTTCGCGGCGCGGTTCCGGCAATTGGTCGGCGACGGGCCGATCGACTATCTCACGCGGTGGCGGATGCTGCTCGCCGGGCGCAGCCTGTCGCGCGGCGAACGCGTTGGCGCGGTCGCGCGCGCGCTGGGGTATGAATCGGAGAGCGCGTTCAACACCGCCTTCAAGCGCGTGATGGGCGCAACGCCACGGCGGCATGCGGCGCGATCCGCGGCGGAATAAGGCGGCGCGTCGGGGAGTGTCACGATAGCGTCATTGGTCATCCAGGGGCCGCGTCATGACCGATCCGCACCGCCGCCGTTCGTTCCGCCGCTTCGTTTCCGGGCTCGCCGCCGCGCTGGGTGTAGCGTCCGGCCCGGCCGGCGCGGTGTCGCCGCAATCGATTGCGCCCGATGCCGCGCCGCCGGCGTGGATCGCTTATGCCGGGATCGTGTCGGAGGCGGTGCGCGCGCGGCTGACCGGCGACGACCCCGCCGCGATGCGGCTGACCGACGATATCGCGCGATTGCCCGGCGCAGATCCCCAAGAGGGCATCACGCTCAAGGTCGCTTTCTGGATCGACGCCAGCGGCCGGATCACGCGGATCGAGCACGCGCCTTTCGCGCAGCATCCGGCCAATGACGACCTCCAGACGCTGCTGGTCGGGCTGACCTTGGCGCAATCGCCGCCCGAGAAGATGCTGCTCCCGCTGCGGCTCGCGATCCGCATCAAGCCGAAACCGCGCACGATGCCCGCGTCGCCCGACAAAAAATAGCGGACGTCGCCGCCAGGCGTGGAATGTGGCGCGCGGCGTCCGCCGAAGCGACCCGGTCTCGGGGAGGGGAAAGCGACCGGGCCGACGGGGGTCATTTGAAGGTGTAGCGCACCCCGACTGCGAAGGTCCGCGGGAGCAAGGTGGTGCCGAGATTATATTCGGTCGCATTGCCGACATTCTCGTAGCGATAATAATTCTGCTGCTTCGATTTGGTGAGGTTCACCGCGTCGAAGGTCACGCCGAGATCCTTGGTGACCGAATAGGTCAGCTGGAAATCCAGGCTCCGCTCGGCCTTGCGCCAGATGTCGATCGGATTGGCGAACAGCGCGGCTTCCTTGCTCTGGATGAAGCCCTTGCGCCAGATGTACGACAGCCGCGCGCCGATCGGGCCGTGATCATAGGCCAAGGTCGCATTGTACGAGACGTTCGATACCCCGAAGAAGGGCGCGGTGCTCTCGCCGACGATCTGCCCGGTGGCCGAATCCGCTTCGGGGATATTCTGATGCGAATCGAGCAGGGTGAGGCTGCCGACGAAGCCCAGCCCGTTGAGCGGCCCCGGCAGATAGGTCGGGAAATAGGTGAGCCCGAGCTCGACGCCCTTGAGCACGCCCTTCGACGCATTCACCGGGCTGTTGATGATGAAATAGTCGGTCGGGCCGGCGGTGATCCCGTTGTTCGGGATATAGCGCCGCGACGGCAGTGTCACGACCAGCCCGTCGACGTCGCGGATGAAGCCGGTGGCATAGATCGCGCTGCTGCGATCGAAATACCATTCGAGCGCGAGGTCGTAATTGCGCGAGACGGTCGGGCGCAGATTGGGGTTGCCCGCCGACCCGCTGCCGTTGCCGGTGCCGGTGAGATCGCCGGTCAGATTGTAATTGGGGTTGAGGTCGCTGAAGTTCGGGCGACGCAATGTCTCGCCGTAATTGAACCGCAGATGGAGCCGGTCGGTCAGATCGTAGCGCGCGGTGAAGCTCGGCAGGAACCGGTCCGAATGATTGGCCGATGCGGTCGGGGTGGGGTTTTCGGCATAGCGGTCGGTGAACGAGAAATGCGTCGAGACGGTGGTATAGCGCACCCCGGCCTCAAGCTTGAGCGGGCGGCCGAACACGGTCAGCTCGCCGTCGGCCATGATATAGGCCGACATGGTATTCTCATCGACCGCGAAGACGTGGGTGAGGAACAGATCGTTTGAGGTGGCGAGCCCGTATTGCGAGCGGATCGTATCCGCCTCGCCCCACAGGTTGCGGGTGTTGGCGGTGACCCAGCTCGTCGGGACATTGGCGAGCCCGTCGAAGAAGCCGCTGTTGGTGAAGGCGCCCGACGCGCCGAGCGCGGTGAGCGGGATCGGCGCGCCGTTGCTCAGCGGGACGCCGGCATCCTGCGTGCGCACCCAGCTGTCGGCCTTGCGCGCATCGTAGCGGATCCCCGCCTTGATGCGGCGCAGGAAGCCGCTGTCCCAATTATAGTCGCCGTCGAGCGTGAAGGTCGCGGCGCTGCCGGTGTCGCGATTGGCGTTGTCGTACAATTCGCCGAGCGTCCATTGGCCCGGATCGGTGAGCACGCCGCTGTTGGCGAATTTGTACGACGGGATGCCGCCGCCGGCGTTGAAATCGACATCGACGTCGAGCCCGGGGCGATAGGTGCGCATCGCGAAGAAGGTCTGGCGGTTCTTGCTCGTCTGATAGGCTAGATCGGCGACGATCTTGCCGCGCCCGTCGCCCACGTCCCATTTGCCGTTCAGGGCATAGACGAAGCTGTCGGTGCGATTGGTCGCGTAATCGCCGCTGTTGAAGCCCGCGACATTGCCGACCTGGCGCGACTTGACGATATTGGTGCCCGGATAGAGCTGGATCGTCGATCCGGGATTGTTGCCGAGATTGCCCCACCAGTCGACGAAGCTGAACATCAGATCGTTGTAGGTCTTGCCGCGGAAGCCCGAATAATAGAATTCGGCGGTATAGACCGAGCTGCTGTTCGGCGCCCATTGCAGCGCGACATTGACCGACGGCCGCTCGCGTTCGCCGTACAGGTCGGTGCTGAACACCGCGTCGCGCGACAGATAATAAGGCACGTCGACGCCGTTGATATTGAGCGTCGAACCCGGCGCGGTGGGCAGGCCGGCATTGGTGCCGACCGGCCAACCGCCGAAGATCCGCTGCAGCGGGGTGAAGCCCGAGCCGGCGGGCGGGTTTTCGGTCGCGAACGGCACGAATGCGCCCGCGGTCACGCTCTGTGTGCGGTAGCGGCTCTTGTTGTAGCTGCCGTTGACAAGCAGGCCGATGTCGCCGATCCCGGTGGTCCAGCGATCGCTGATCAGCAATGCGGCGTTGGGGTCGATCTTGTCGGACTGTTCGTTATAGACGCCACGCGCCAGCGCCGAGATGGCGAAGCCGTTGAAATCGAACGGACGGCGCGTCTTGATGTCGACCTGGCCGGCGAGCCCGGTCTCGAGCTGGTCGGCGGCGCGGGTCTTGTAGATGTCGACCGACTTGATCAGGTTCGCCGAAACGTCCTGCAGCGCGAAGGACTGGCCCGCCGCGGTGAAGATGTTGCGCCCGTTCAGGGTCGTCACTGGATCGGGCAGCCCGCGGATCGAGATCGTCCCCGCCTCGCCATTGCCACGATCGGTCACCTGGACGCCGGTGACGCGCTGCAGCGCCTCGACGACATTGTTGTCGGGCAGCTTGCCGACGTCTTCGGCGACGATCGAATCGACGATCTGGGTCGATTGCTTGCGGACGTTGAGCGCGCCGACGATCGAGGCGCGCACCCCGGTGACGACGATATCGTCGCCGGCCGTCGCATCGGTGTCCGCCGCGGCGGTCTGCGCCAGCGCCGGGCCCGCCAGCAGCAGCGAGAGCAGGGAAACCGACCCGAGGATAATGGGCTTGCGATTCATGGAGACCTCCCCAGAGAATGCCGTTCGTTCGCGGCTATTAGTCCGACAAATTAGAATCGCGCATTGGCACCGCGGACGAGGGAGGTCAAGCGACTCCAGCGTGGAATCGCGATAAATAACTCGGAGTAGGAGAGAAGCGTGGCTGCGCGGCCACAGGTGAGATGCGGGCTGATCGGGCTCGCCCACGCTCCGTTCGCCCTGAGCTTGTCGAAGGGCTGTCTTTCTTCGTCGGAAGAAAGCGGCAGGGCTTCGACAAGCTCAGCCCGAACGGCGGGAAGGAACGCGGGCGATCACTACCAGCGCAGCACCCCGTTCGCCACCGGCGCGCCGAAATCGGGCGTCCCGTCGGCGCGATAATCGATCGGCTGGGCGCGGGTGTGGCGATTGGGATCGAACAGCGGATCGCCCTCGATCTTCTCGTAATCGCGCGCGTGATAGACCAGAATGTCGCGCCCGCGCTCGTCGGTGGTGAAGCTGTTGTGCCCCGGCCCCCACACCTTGTGCTCGGGCGAGGATTTGAACACCGGCACCGGCGATTTGGCCCAATTGGCCGGGTCCATGATGTCGGCATCGTCGCGGCAGGTGAGCATCCCCATGCAGTAACGCGCGTCGGTTGCGCTCGCCGAATAGGTCATGAACAGCCGGCCATTGCGCGCCAGCAGCGCGGGCGCCTCATTGACCTTGAAGCCCTGAATCTCCCAGTCGAGCGTCGGCACCGAGAGCCGCGCCGGCTTGGCGGCGAGCGTCAGCGGGGTGGCGAGCGGGGCGAGATAGAGGTTGGAATTGGTCTCGATCCCCGGTTCGCGCTGCGCCCAGGCGAGATAGCGCCGGCCGCGGTGGACGAACGAGGTCGAATCGAGCGTGAACGTATCCCATTCGGTCTGGAGCTGGCCGAGCACCGACCATTGGCCCGTCATCGCATCGGCGCCATCGCACTGAAGCGCGAAGGTGCGGATGCGGAACACATCCTCGCCGCCGCCGCTCGGCCCCGCGGCGAAATACATCGTCCAGCGACCGTCGACCAAATGCAGCTCGGGCGCCCAGATGAACCCCGACATCGGCCCGCTCGAAAGATGCCGCCACAGCACGCGCTCCTCGGCGGTGGCGAGCCCGGCGAGGGTGGGCGAACGGCGCAGCAACAGCCGGTCATATTCCGGGACCGAGCCGGTCATGTAATAATCGCCGTCGCTGTGGCGGAACACCTGCGCATCGGCGCGCTGGCGGACCAAGGGGTTGACGATCGCAGGGGCGGCCGGGCGCCGCGCGGCGGCGGCGGGCAAAGCGGCAAGCGCGGCGGTGGCGCCGACGAAACCACGGCGGGTAAGCGACATCATGCGATCAATCCTCTGCTACGGGCCAGCCGTCCGCACCCCAGCGGATCGGGGCGATCCTCAGCGTCGGGGCGCCTTTGTTCTCACGGTCATAGGCGTGGTAGACGACATAATCGGCGCCGTCCTTGTCATGCAGGAAGCCGGGATGGCCGGGGCCGCGGAAGCGCTGTTTCTCGGTCAGATCGGCGCGCAGGAAGATTGTGCCGCCGCCCTGCAGCATCGCGCTGCCGTCCTTGCCGAGATAGGGGCCGGTGATCGCCTTGGCGCGGCTCACCACGGTGTAATAAGTGCTGTTCGCGCCCTTGCAGCAATAATCGTAAGAGGCGAACAGCCAATACCAGCCGCCGTGGCGCAGAATGAACGGCGCCTCGATCGGGGCGGGCGCGCCGGCCGGGGCCGGCCGCCGCGCGATGCCGATCGGGGCGGCGGCGGGGTCGAGCGGCTTGCCGGTCGCGGAGTTCAGCCGGACGAGCTTGATCCCGCTCCAGAAGCTGCCGAAGGTCAGCCAGTGGCGCCCCTCGGCATCGATCACGAAATTGGGGTCGATCGCATTGTAATCGCTCGCGGGGGTCGATTGCAGCACCAGCCCCTCGTCGCGCCAGCCATAGCCGGGCGCCTTGGGATCGAGCGTGGGGCTGGTGGCGAGGCCGATCGCCGAACGGTTCGAGCCGAAGGTCGAGACCGAATAATAGAGCCGCCAGCGCCCGTCGACCCGGCTGATGTCAGGTGCCCAGGCGCCCTGCGCGCCGGGGATCAATTTGGTCGCCCAATCGGGGAGATGCTCGATCAGCTTCGGCCCCGCCTGCCAATGGACGAGATCGGTCGAGCTGCGTGAATCGAGCCCGGTGCCGAACACGTAATAGGTGTCGCCCTCGCGCGCGATCACCGGATCGTGGGTCGGCACGAGATCGCCCGCCAGCCGCGCGTTAAGCGATTGCGCGGCGGCGGGCGCGGCCAGCGCCAGCGCGGCCGACAGGACCAGCCCGCGTTTCATTGCAGATCGAGCATCACCACCGACTTGGCCGGCAGCGTGACGGTGAGCGTGTCGCCGGCGATGCGCGCGTCGCCGAATGCCGCCGGCTTCACCGCATCGGGCGCGGCGAAATCATTGTGCGCATTCATCTGCGCCGCGGTCAGCACGCGGCCGCTCGCCGTCGCGGCATTGACCCCGTCGAGCTTGATCTCGACGGTGATCGCGCGGTGCGGATCGGCATTGGCGAGCCCGACATGCACCTTCCCCGCCTTGTCGCGCACCGCCGAGCCGCTCACCGCCGGCATCGACCATTTGCCTGCGCCATAGCCGGGCGAGGCGATGTCGATCGGCAGCACCGTCGCGTCCATATAGGGCTTGTACATCGCGAACACCCAATAGGTCGGGGTGCGGACCATCTTCGCGTCGTCGGTCAGGATCATCGCCTGGAGCACGTTGACCATCTGCGCGATCGCGCTCATCCGCACGCGATCGGCGTGGCGGGCGAAGATGTTGAGGTGGATCGCCGCGACCAACGCGTCGCGCAGGCTGTTCTGCTGGCGCAGGAAGCCGGGGTTGGTCCCCGGATCGCCGGCATACCAGGTGCCCCATTCGTCGACCGCGAGGAACACGCGCTTCTTGGGGTCGTAACGGTCCATGATCGCGCTGTGGCGCTTGATCAGCTCGTCCATCCGATTGGCTTCGGAGAGCGTCTCGGCCCAGCCCGTCTCGTCGAAATCGACCGCCGAGGCCTTGGGCGGCCAGCCGCCGGGGATCGTGTAATAATGCAGCGACAGCCCGTCGACCTGCTCGCCCGCGACGCGCATCATCGTCTCGGTCCAGGTATAATCGTCGACATTGGCGCCCGAGGCGATCTTGAGGATCTTGGTTCCCGCCGGCGCCTTGATGAAGGTCGCATAACGCCGCGTCTCGTCGGCGGCGAATTCGGCGCGCATATTGCCGCCGCAGCCCCATAATTCGTTGCCCACCCCGAAATAGGGCACCGCCCACGGCGCCTTGTGGCCGTTCGCGGCGCGCTCGTCGGCGAGGCTGCCGGCGGGCGCGGTCATATATTCGACCCACTCGGCCATTTCGCGCGGGGTGCCGTCGCCGACATTGCCCGCGATATAGGGCTCGGCGCCGAGCTGGCTCATCAGCTCCATGAACTCATGCGTGCCGACGCTGTTGGGCTCGGTGACGCCGCCCCAATGGGTGTTGATCTTGACCGGGCGTTTGGCCTGCGGGCCGATCCCTTCGCGCCAGTGATATTCGTCGGCGAAACACCCGCCGGGCCAGCGCACCACCGGCACGCCGATCTCCTTCAGCGCGGCGACGACATCGTTGCGGAAGCCGCGCGTATTGGGGATCTTCGACTTCGGCCCGACCCACAGCCCGCCGTAAATGCCGTGGCCGAGATGCTCGGCGAACTGGGTGAAGATGCGGCGATCATAGGTCGCGCCCGGCGTATCGGCGTGGAGCGTCGCGCGCGCCGGGGCATCGGGGGTCGTCTGCGCGGTGCCGATCGCGGCGGTCGACAGCAGCAAGGTGGCGGCGATCGCCTTCCAGACCTTCATTGGTTTTTCCCTTTTATTCGACGAATGCTTCGACGGTCTCGCGCCGCGCGCGGAGGAAGGCGTCGGCGACGAGCTTGAGCGGCCCGGTATCGACATCGCTGCGCCCGGTGCGGATCAGCGTTGCGAAGCGCGCGTAGAGCCCGGCATATTCGCGATCCTCGCTATGCTCGGTGCCGCTCGGCAGCGTCAGCACCGATCCGCCGCGGGTCAGCTTGCAGGTGCCCGCGTCGGTCTCGATCGTGATGTCCCAGCTTTGCGGGCCGGTCTGGCGCCAATCGAGGTCCATCGAGATCGGCGCGCCCGCGGCGTCACAGAATAGCAATTGCGCGGCGATCGGCGCGGCGCGGTTCGCGGGCAGTTCGAGCGTCCCCGAGCGGAGGAAGAACGGGCGCGGCAGGATATGCGTCGCGATCGACAAAGCGTTGATCCCCGGATCGAACACCCCGAGCCCGCCCGGTTCCCAGATCCACGCCTGCCCCGGATGCCATACGCGGACATCCTCGCGCCACACGATCTCGACCTTGCTGACATGCCGGTCGGCGAGCCAGGCGCGCGCCGGGGCGACCCCGGCGGCGAAACGCGAATGCCAGGCGGCGAACAGCGTCGATCCGGTCTTGCGCGCGCGCTCCTGCAGCACATCGACCTCGGCCAGCGTCGCGCCGGGGGGTTTCTCGAGGAAGACGTGGATGCCGCGCTTCAGCGCCAGCGTGGCGAGATCGTAGCGGACCTGCGGCGGGGTACAGAGCGCGACCGCATCGACCGCCGGCCCGTTGGCGAGCAGATCGTCAAGGCTGTCGAGATGCGGGATGCCGTCGATCCCGTGATCGTGCGGGCTGACGGTGGCGGCGAGGCTGAAACCGGCATCGCCGGCGATCGCCGGGAGATGCTGGTCGCGCGCGATCTTGCCCATCCCGACAAGGGCGATGCGGGTCGGCTCCATCGCTCAGAGCGCCTTGACCGCGACCGGCCGTTCCGCGGCGCGGGCGAGGGGGTTGCGCAGCGGCAGGGTGAAGGGCCGCGCCTCGATCTCGAACACATCGCCTTCGCGCGTGCGGATCATGTCGGTGAAGGAGAGGGTGGCGGTGCCGAAGAAATGGACGTGGATATCGCCCGGACGGCGGAACAGATCGTATTTGAAATGATGATGTTCGAGATTGGCGAAACTGTGCGACATGTTCGCCTCGCCCGACAGGAACGGCTTCTCCCACAGGATCGCGCCGTCGCGGCGGATGCGGCAGCTGCCCTCGACATGATCGGGAAGATCGCCGACCAGAAGCTCGGGGCCGAGCGCGGCTTGGCGCAGCTTGGAATGCGCGAGCCACAGATAATTGTGCCGCTCGGTCACATGATCGCTGAACTCGTTGGCGAGCGCCAGGCCGAGGCGGAACGGGGTGCCGTCCGGCCCGATGATATAGATGCCGGCGAGCTCGGGTTCCTCGCCGCCGTCCTGCGCGAAGCTCGGCATCGTCAGCGCCTCGCCCGGCGCGACAAGCTGCGAGCCGTCGCCCTTGTAGAACCATTCGGGCTGCTGCCCGATCGCGCCTGCCGCGGGCTTGCCGCCCTCGACCCCTTCGAGGAACATCCGCATCGAATCGGTCTGCGCGGCTGCTGCGTCGCGGTGCATCTTGTCGCGCCCCTCGGCCGAGCCGAGATGGGTGAGCCCCGTGCCGGCGAGGATCAGATGCGCGGGATCGGCATGATCGATCGGCGCGATGATATGCCCCGCGGCATATTCGGCGGCGATATCGACCGCGGCGCCGGTGCCGTTGGCGGCGATCGCGCCGGCGAGATCGATGCCGGCGGCGATCGCCTGCAGCGCCAGCGCGCGGATCGTCTCGACATTGTTGACGAAGGCGGCACGGTCATCGGTCGCGGCGATCACCGCGCGCGCGCCGCTGGCGTCGCGATGCTGCAACAAGCGTAGGGTCACGAAATCACTCTCCTAATCGCGCGCGCCGCCCTCACCGGGGCGGCGCATGTCATGGCAAGGTCAGGCGCGCTTGCCGTCGATCAACCGCGGCAGGTCCGCGGCGCCGGCATCGCGCAGGTCGGCGGGAAGCACCGACTGGCTGAGGTTCTGATAGGAAACCGGCCGCAGGAAGCGGTCGATCGCAAGGCTGCCGACAGAGGTGGTGCGGCTGTCCGACGTCGCGGGATAGGGGCCGCCGTGGACCATCGCATGCGTCACTTCCACGCCGGTGGGCCAGCCGTTGGCGAGGATCCGCCCGGCCTTGCGCTCGAGGATCGGCAGCAGCCGCGCGGCGAGCGCTTCGTCCTCGGCATCCATCTGGAGCGTCGCGGTAAGCTGGCCTTCGGCGGCGGCGAGCACGCGCGCCAGTTCGGCCTCGTCGCGGCAGCGCACCAGCACCGATGCGGCGCCGAACACCTCATGCCCCAGCGCCGCATCGGCGAGATAGGCGTCGGCGGTGGTGGCGAAGAGGGCGGCGGCGCCGTCATGGGGCGCGGTTGCGGCGCAGCCGCGCGCGACCGTTTCGACGCGATCGTGCTGCGCGAGCGCCGCGACGCCCCTGTCATAGGCGGCGTGGATCGCAGGGGTGAGCATCGTGCTCGCCGCGCTCTCCTGCACCGCGCCCGCCGCTGCCGCGACGAAGGCGTCGAGCCCGTTGCCCTCGATTGCCAGCACGAGCCCGGGGTTGGTGCAGAATTGCCCCGCGCCCATCGTCAGCGAGGCGACGAACGCGCTGCCCAAGGCCGCGCCACGGGACGCCAGCGCATGCGGCAGCAGCACGACCGGGTTGACGCTCGACATTTCGGCATAGACCGGGATCGGCACCGGGCGGTTCTGCGCCAGCCGCAGCAGTGCGAGCCCGCCGACGCGCGAGCCGGTGAAGCCGACCGCCGTGATCCGCGGGTCCTGCACCAGGGCGCTGCCGAGTTCGTTGCCCGGCCCGACGAGATGCTGGAACACCCCCGCCGGGAGCCCCGACGCTTCGACCGCGCGGCGGATCGCATCGGCGACCAGCGCGCCGGTCGCCGGATGGGCGGGATGACCCTTCACCACCACCGGGCAACCGGCGGCGAGCGCGGCGGCGGTGTCGCCGCCGGCGGTCGAGAAAGCGAGCGGAAAATTCGACGCGCCGAATACCGCGACCGGGCCGAGCGGGATCATCCGCAAGCGCAGGTCCGGGCGCGGCAGCGGCTGGCGATCGGGCAGCGCGGGGTCGATGCGCACCCCCAGCCACTCGCCGCGCCGCACGACATCGGCGAACATCTTGAGCTGGCCGACGGTGCGCCCGCGCTCGCCCTCGAGTCGCGCCCGCGGCAGCCCGCTTTCGCGCATCGCGGTCTCGATCAACGTGTCGCCGATCGCGATGATCTCGGCGCCGATCCGTTCGAGAAAGGCCGCGCGCTCCTCGCGTCCGGTGTGACGGTAAGCCTCGAATGCGGCGTCGGCGGCGGCGCAGGCGGCGGCGACATCGTCGATGCCATGCGCGTCGAACGCTTGCGACGCTTCGCCCGTCCGCGCGTCGATCGAATGAAATTGGGCGATTTGCGCATTCATGGGCTTCTCCTTATTACTCCTACTTATTACGGTGTCGGGAGAAACGCAATCGGTGTTCCACTTGCCCGCGATGGACGCTACGGCTGAGAATGAGAGGGCTGATGAAAGACTTACCGGACGCACATCACGACGGCGCCGCCGAGCCGGGGGCGCAGCGCCAGCCACGCGGGACGGGGCGGCGGCTGCATGGCGCGATCGCCTATAAGCTCGGGGTCGCGATCCTCTCGGGCGAATATGCACCGGGCGACGTGCTGTCGAGCGAGGTCGAATTTTCCGAGGCGCTCGACGTGTCGCGCGGCGCCTATCGCGAGGCGGTGCAGGTGCTGGCGGCGAAGGGGCTGGTCGAAAGCCGGCCCAAGGCGGGGACCAAGGTGCTGCCGCGCGAACGCTGGCGGCTGCTCGATCCCGATGTGCTCGCCTGGGCCTTTGCCGGCGAGCCCGACATGCAGTTGATCCGCGACCTGTTCGAGTTGCGCGCGGTGGTCGAGCCCGCCGCGGCGCGCTTCGCGGCGGAGCGGCGCGATCGCGAGGATCTGCGCAAGATGAAGGAGGCGCTCGCCGGAATGCGCCGGCATACGCTGGCGACCGACGCCGGGCGTGCCGCCGACCGCGATTTCCACGATGCGATCCTCCAGGCGACGCGCAACGACGCGATCAAGATGCTCAGCGCGAGCATCGGCGCGGCGGTGCATTGGACGACGCAATATAAGCAACGCGCCCGCGCTTTGCCGCGTAACCCGATCCCCGATCATGCCAAGGTCTATGACGCGATCCTCGCGGGTGACGGCGATGCGGCGAGCGCGGCGATGCGCGTGCTGGTCGATCTCGCGCTCGAGGATACGCGCAGCGTGATGCCGGGGGCGGAAAGCGGGGAGGGCGCCTGAGGCGAACGCTCCTCCCCTCCCTTCACCAGGGAGGGGAGGAAGAAGAGGCGTTATCCCTCCACCTGACCCGTCGGTTTCGCCCCCCACAGCGCATAGAACAGGATATAGAGCTCGCATGCGGCGGTGAGCAGGAACGACCATTGCAGGCCGAAGCGGTCGGCCAGCCACCCCTGGACGATCACCAGCGCCCCGCCCGCGATCGCCATGATCAGCAGCCCCGAGCCTTCCTCGGTCAGCGGGCCCAATCCCTTGATCCCGAGCGTGAAGATCGTCGGGAACATGATCGAATGGAACAGCCCGACGAGGATCAGCGACCACATCGCGACCGGGCCGTGCGCGAAGACGGTGATCATCATCACCACAAACGCGCCGACCGATACCGCGGCGAGCACCGTCTCGGCGCGCACCCGCTGCATGATCGCCGAGCCGACGAACCGCCCGACCATCATCCCGCCCCACAGGAAGGTGAGATAGCGCCCCGCCGCCTCGTGGGTGAGGTTGGCGATCTGCGGCTGGCTGACAAAATTGACGAACAGATTGGCGACGCCGATCTCGGCGATCAGATAGATGAAGATCGCCGGCACGCCGAACACGAGGTTGCGGTGCTTCCACAGCGAATGCTGGCGGCGCTCCTCCTTGGCGACGCGGCTGGTGGCATTGCCCATCGCCGGCAACGGGAAGCGCGCGATGACGATCGCCAGCACCACCAGCACCGCCGCGACGAGGCCATAAGGCAGGATCACCGAATGCGCGTCGGCGAGGCGATCGGCCTGGCTGATCACCGCGCCCGCCTCGGCGGTGCCGCTCTTCGACCGGCCGAGGATGAGATAGGCGCCGAACATCGGCGCGAGCATCGTCCCGGCCGAATTCATCGCCTGCACCAGATTGAGCCGCGACGAGGCGGTCTCGGGCTTGCCGACCACCGCGACATAGGGGTTGGCCGCGACCTGCAGCAAGGTGATGCCGCTGGCGATGACGAACAGCATGACGAGCGTGACGCCATAGCTCGGAATGCTCGCGGCGAGCATCATCCCGAGCGACCCCGCCGCCATGATCAGCAATCCGGTGACGAGTGACTTCTGATAGCCGATCCGCTCGATCAGCTTCGCCGAAGGGATCGAGGCGACGAAATAGGCGATGAACCACACCGATTCGATCAGCGTCGTCTGGGTGTAGCTCAGGTCGAACACCGCGCGCAGATGCGGCAGCAAGGTGTTGTTGATGACGGTGATGAAGCCCCACATGAAGAACAGGCTGGCGAGCAGGGTCAGCGCCGGGGCGTAATTGGTCCGCGCCGATGCCGGCGCCTCGCTGGGGATCACTGTCGTGCTGGGCGCTACGGCCATCTCACTCTCCCTGAGCGCAAGGCCATCAAACAGTGGCTTGCTCCGCTTTCATTTGTCGGACTATATAAACCGCGAGCAGGCGTCAACGGGCGCGTGCGCTATAGAAGGAACGGGTTGATGCGGGGAGTGATGCGCGGGGGCGCGATGGCGCTGGCGATCGCGATGCTGCTGGCGGGCACCTCGGCCCAGGCGGCGGAGGCGAAACGCGAGACGGCGGGCAAGCTGGCCGACGGGACGATTGTCGAGGCGGTGACGCTGTCGAATGCGCGCGGCATCTCGGCGCGGATCATCAGCTTCGGCGCGACCTTGCAGCAATTGATGATGCCCGATCGCGCGGGCAAGCTCGCCGATGTCGAGCTCGGCTATGACGATATCCAGCGCTATGCCGATCACCCAAATTATTGGGGGGCGAGCGTCGGTCGCTATGCCAATCGCATCGCCGGCGGCCGCTTTACGCTCGACGGCAAAAGCTATCAGCTCGCCCAGAACGACAAGGCCAATTCGCTCCACGGCGGGACCAAGGGGTTCGACAAGCTCAACTGGCGCGTCGTCGCGGTGAAGAGCGGCGCCAAGGCGAGCGTCACCTTCGCGCTGACCAGCCCGGCGGGCGATCAGGGCTATCCCGGCACGCTCAAGGTCACCGCGACCTATATGCTCGACGATGCCGGCGACCTGACGATCGATTATGACGCGACCACCGACGCGCCGACGATCGTCAACCTCACCAATCATGCGATCTTCAACCTTGCGGGCGAGGGCGCGCCGGGCGGCATCAACGGGCATCGCCTGACGATCCCGGCGAGCCGCTATACCCCGGTCAACGCCGCGTTGATCCCGACCGGCGAGCTGAAGCCGGTCGCGGGCACGGTGTTCGATTTCACCCGCGGCAAGATCATCGAGGACGGGCTGCGCGATGGCCGCGACGCGCAGATCGTCGCGGGGCGCGGGTTCGATCACAATTTCGTGCTCGATGCCGGCGCGACCAAGGAGCCCAAGCTTGCCGCGCGGCTCGAAGACCCCGCCTCTGGCCGCGCGCTGGAGGTGTGGAGCGATCAGCCCGGGGTGCAGGTCTATACCGGCAACTTCCTCGACGGCACGCTGATCGGCAAATCGGGCCATCTCTATCGCATGGGCGACGGCATCGCGCTCGAACCGCAGAAATTCCCCGATACGCCCAACCAGCCGGCGTTCGGATCGGCGCGGGTCGACCCCGCGCATCCCTATCACCACCGCATGATCTTCCGTCTGTCGACGATCGGCTGAGCCCCAAGGACCAGATATGACCACGCCTAAGCTGACCGATAAGCTGCGCTCGCGCGCCTGGTTCGACAATCCTGCCAATATCGACATGACCGCGCTCTATCTGGAGCGCTATCTGAACTTCGGTCTCAGCCTCGAGGAATTGCGCTCGGGCAAGCCGATCATCGGCATCGCGCAGACCGGGAGCGATCTCAGCCCGTGCAACCGGCATCATCTGGTGCTCGCCGAGCGCGTGCGCGAGGGCATTCGCGAAGCGGGCGGGATCGCGATCGAATTTCCGGTCCATCCGATCCAGGAGACGGGGAAGCGCCCGACCGCGGGGCTCGATCGCAACCTTTCCTATCTCGGGCTGGTCGAATTGCTCTACGGCTATCCGCTCGACGCGGTGGTGCTGACGGTCGGCTGCGACAAGACCACGCCGGCGTGCCTGATGGCCGCCGCGACCGTGAACATCCCGGCGATCGCCTTGTCGGTCGGCCCGATGCTCAACGGCTGGCACAAGGGCGAGCGCACCGGATCGGGGACGATCGTGTGGAAGGCGCGCGAGATGCTCGCCGCGGGGCAGATCGACGATAAGGAATTCATCCGCCTCGTCGCCAGCTCGGCGCCCTCGACCGGCTATTGCAACACGATGGGCACCGCGACGACGATGAATTCGCTCGCCGAGGCGCTCGGCATGTCGCTGCCCGGCCAGGCGGCGATCCCGGCGCCGTATCGCGATCGGCAGGAGGTCGCCTATCACACCGGCAAACGCATCGTGGAGATGGTGGCGGAGGATCTGAAGCCGTCCGACATCCTGACGCGCGAGGCGTTCGAGAATGCGATCGTCGTCAATTCGGCGATCGGCGGCTCGACCAACGCGCCGATCCACCTCGCCGCGATCGCGCGGCATGTCGGGGTCGATCTGCCGATCGATACCTGGCAGGAGAAGGGGCATAAGGTGCCGCTGCTGGTCAATCTCCAGCCGGCGGGCGAATATCTCGGCGAGGATTATTATCGCGCCGGCGGCGTCCCCGCAGTGGTGGCGCAGCTCATCCGGCAGGGGCTGATCCACGAACATGCGGTCACCGCCAACGGCCGGACGATCGGCGAGAATTGCCGCGACGTGGCGATCGAGGACGAAAAGGTCATCCGCCCGTTCGAACGGCCGATCAAGGAGGACGCCGGGTTCATCGTGCTGCGCGGCAATCTGTTCGATTCCGCGATCATGAAGACCAGCGTGATCTCCGACGAATTCCGCGCGCGTTACCTCTCCAACCCCGACGATCCCGATGCGTTCGAGGGCCCCGCGGTCGTCTTCGACGGGCCGGAGGATTATCACCACCGCATCGACGATCCCACGCTCGGCATCACCGCCGAGACGCTGATGTTCATGCGCGGCGCGGGGCCGATCGGCTATCCGGGGGCGGCGGAAGTCGTCAACATGCGCCCGCCGGCCTATCTGATCCGCGAGGGCATCCACGCGCTGCCGTGCATCGGTGACGGCCGCCAGTCGGGCACGTCGGGCAGCCCGTCGATCCTCAACGCCTCGCCCGAGGCGGCGGCGATGGGTGGGCTCGCGCTGATCCGCACCGGCGATCGCGTGCGGATCGATCTGGCGAAGGGGACCGCCGACGTGCTGATCTCCGACGCGGAGCTCGCCGAGCGGCGGCGTGCCCTGGCGGCGGCGGGCGGCTATGCCTATCCCGCCTCGCAGACCCCGTGGCAGGAGATCCAGCGCGGCATCGTCGGCCAGATGGAGACGGGCGCGATCCTCGAAGGCGCGGAAAAATACCAGCGGATCGCGCAGACCGCCGGGCTACCGCGGGATAATCACTGAGGCAGGCGCTTACCCCGTCACCCCGGCCTTGAGCCGGGGTCCATCGGGCGGCAAGCGCAGGGCAAGGGGCTCTGGCTGCGGGGCCTGAGACACAATGGACCCCGGCTAAGGCCGGGGTGACGGGAGAGAGATTACATGGCCCGGACCAGGAATCGGCGATGAGCGACTGGCGGATCGTGCCGCGCGAGACGCGCGATGTCCTCGGCGAAGGCACCTTATGGTCGGCGCGCGAGAATGCGGTCTTCTGGGTCGATATTCTCGCGCCCGCGCTCAACCGCCTGTCGCTCGCCGACGGGCGGATCGAGCGCTGGGCGATGCCCGAGCCGACCGGGTGGATCGTCGAGCGCGAGCGCGGCGGATTCATCGTCGGCGTCCAGAGCGGTTTCGCCGAGCTGACGCTCGATCCCTTCGCGATCCGCCCGATCCACGATCCCGAGCCGCATCTCCCCGGCAGCCGGATGAACGACGGCAAGGCCGATGCCGCGGGCAATATCTGGTGCGGCACGATGGACATGGCGGAGGAGCAGGATTGCGGCGCGCTCTACCGGCTCGGCCCCGGCTTTCGCTGCGAGCGGATGGACGCGGGGTATCGTGTGCCCAACGGCCCGGCCTTCGCGCCCGGCGGTGCGTGGGTCTATCATAGCGATACCGCGCGGCGGACGGTCTTCCGCTTCGCGCTCGACGAGGGCGGGGCGTTGGAAGGAAAGCATCCCTTCATCCGCTTCGCCGAGGCGGACGGCTATCCGGACGGGATGACGGTCGACGCCGAGGGCTATCTGTGGATCGCGCATTGGGGCGGCGGACGGATCAGCCGCTTCGCGCCGGACGGCACGCTCGATCGGACGATCACCTTGCCTGCGCGGCAGATCACCAACATCGCCTTCGCGGGCGCGGGGCTCGATCGCATGTTCGTCACCTCGGCGACGATCGGGCTCGATGCCAGGGAGGCCGACGGGGCGCTGTTCGAGGTGTTCCCCGGCGTGCGCGGGGTGAGCCCGGGCCTCTATTGCGACTGAGGCGTAGAAGGCGCTGATACCCTCTCCCCGTTCGGGCTGAGCTTGTCGAAGCCCTGCACTTTTCTTCCCGGCAAGGAGGGCAGTCCTTCGACAAGCTCAGGGCGAACGGTGGGAGGCTAAATCCAGCGCGGGTCGCGCTTTTCGGTGAAGGCGGTGATCCCCTCCTTCGCATCGGGGTGGAGGATATGTGCCTGCGCCGCCTCGCGCGCGATCGCATAGGCCTCGGCGATGCCGCGCCCGGCGATGCGGTTGAACGAAGCCTTGCCCTGCCGCAGCACCGATGCCGGCTTGGCCGCGATCTCCGCGGAGAGTGCTTCCACCGCGGCGGCCAGCTCCTCGGTCGGATAAAGCGCATTGACCAGCCCGATCTCCAGCGCATGCGTGGCGGGGAACAGCCGCCCGGTCGCCAGCATCATCATCGCCTGTTTGGCGCCAACTGCGCGGACCAGCTGGACCTGCGGGGTATGGCACCAGAAGCCGATATTGACCCCCGGCACCGCGAACCGCGCATTGCTCGCGGCAAGCGCGAGATCGCAGGCCGCGGCCAGCTCGCACCCCGCCGCGGTGGCGACTCCTTCGATCTCGGCGATGACGATCTGCGGCTGCGCCATGATCGCCTGCATCAGCGCGGTGAGCGCGGCGAAATCGCGCGCGAGATAGGGTTCGTCGGGCGTTTCGCGGTCGAGCGCCCTGCGTAACTCGCCCAGATCATGCCCGGCGCAGAAGATCCGCCCGCCCGCGCCGGCGACCACGATCACCTTGATATCCTCGCGCGGCGCGAGCGCGGCGAAGGCGGCGGTCAGCGCCTCGATCAGCGGCAGTGCGAGGGCGTTGCCCGCACGCGGCCGGTTGAGTGTGACGCGCGCGACCGCGCCGCGTTCGTCGAGCAGCACCGGCGGCGCGTCGGCGTCACTCATGCCGCACCCGCGCGGCGGTCTTGTTCATGAAGGCTTCGAGCCGATCCTTCGACGCCGGCTGGGTATTAGTGATCCCGGCGATGAACGCCTCGGCGAAATAGGCATCGGCTGACGGCATATTGCCGATATGCGCGATCCCCGAGGTGATGGCAAAGTTCGATAAAGGCGGGTTCTGCGCTGCCTTGCGCGCGATCTCGATCGCCTTGTCGACGCTGCTTCCCGCGACATGATATTGGCACAGCCCGACCGCGACCGCCTCGTCGCCGGCATAGGTGCGCCCGGTGAGCATCATGTCGATCATCCGCGCCTCGCCGACCAGCCGCGCGACGCGCACCGTCGCCCCGCCGCCGGTGAAGATGCCGCGCTGCCCCTCGGGGAGCGCGAAATAGGTCGTCGCATCGGCGACGCGGATATGAAAGGCGCCCGCCAGTTCGAGCCCGCCGCCGACCACCGCGCCGTTGAGCGCGCCGATCACCGGCTTGCCGCAATGCTGGATCGCATCGAAGGCGGCGTGCCAGCGGCGGCAGATCGCCATGAAGTCGCTCGCGCTGCGCCGTTCGAGATGATGCTCGATCAGGTCGAGCCCGGCGCAGAAATGCCCTCCCTCGGCACGGACCACCACCGCGCGAACCTCGTCGCTGCGCCGGATCCATTCGAAAAGATCGTAGATTTCCTCGATGAACGCCGCCGACAGCGCGTTGCGCTTGTCCGCGCGGTTGAGCGTGACGATCAGCACCTCACCGTCGCGCTCGGTCTTCATGAATTCGAGCATCGTCGCCCCGTCGCTCATGCGCTTTTCGCTCCTGTCCTTCGGCCCCCGGCGGCGCGGGAAGCATGGGCGAGCGAGAGCAAATCTGTCAATCGACCTAAATTTGTTGTGGGGGCGAATCCGGCCGCCCTGGCGTGCGCGGTGAGAATTCGTCGGTCGAAAAGTGTGCGCTGGTCCGCGTCATACGTATTACGTTACGAAATGCTGGAAATCGGGGTGTCGGGTCCTGCTGAGTGAACGGAGCCTGGAGGTTGACGTTGAGGTCCGGCGCTGGCGGCCGGCGCTGCTTTCGTTCTTCCTCAAGCGTGTCCACGACCGCGCCGAAGCCGAGGATCTGACGCAGGAGACGTTCGCGCGCCTGTTCGGCGGCGATGCGCGCCAGACCGGCCTCCATTCCGGCTATATCTTCCAGGTCGCCGCCAATCTGCTGCGCGATCGCGCGCGCCACGGCAAGGTGCGATCCGATCAGGCCGATGCGGTGCGGCAGCTCTACGGCCAGAGCGTCGACTTTCTCGATCCCGAGCGCATCGCCGCCGGGAAGAGCATCATGACGCAGCTGCTGCGATCGCTCGGCGACCTGCCGACGCGGACGCGCGCGATCTTCATCCTCTATCGCATCGAAAATATCGAGAAGAAGGTGATTGCCGAGAGTTTCGGGATTTCCCCCAGCGCGGTCGAGAAACATGTCGCGCGCGCGATGTCGCATTTGATGACGCGCGCGCGGGGGCTGGCGCAATGACCCGGCCGGTGCCCCCGATCAGCGCCGACGAACAGGCGGCGATCTGGTGCCAGCGGCTCGCGGGCACGATGGACCTCGGCGACCAGGCGGCGTTCGAGGCGTGGCTGGCGGAGGATCCCGCGCATATCACATTGCTCGAAGAGGCGGCGATCATCTGGCACGGCGCGGGCGAAGTCGCCGACAGCCCGGAAATGATCCGCTATCGCGCGGAAGCGGTGGAGGAACTGCGCCAGGCCAATGCGCGCCGCTGGTCGCGAACCTTCGATTGGCGGCGATGGGCGGCGATGGCCGCGTGTCTGGTGCTGGCCCTGGGGCTGGTCGGCTATTTCCTGCGCGATCGGCCGGCGTCGTACAGCACCGGGGCAGGGGAACGCCGCATCGTCCAGCTCGAGGACGGATCGCGGCTGACGCTCGACGGCTCGACCCGTGTCGATGTCGAAATGGATCGCAAAAGCCGGCGGCTCAAGCTTCTGGCCGGACGCGCGAAATTCGATGTCGCGCATGATGCGTTGCGGCCGTTCAGCGTGCTTGCGCGCAATCGCCTGACGGTCGCGACCGGAACGTCGTTCAGCGTCGAACTGCTGTCGCGGCAGGTCCGCGTGGTGCTTTACGAGGGGCGGGTCGAGGTGATGGCGCAGCCCGACAGCGGCCCCCCCGCGGTGCTCGTGCCGCGCTCGACCGGCAACAGCGGTCTCGTCCCGGGGCGCGAGCTGGTCGCGCCGACGACGCGCGACGCGATCCAGATCGCCGCACTGAACGCGCCGCAATCGCTGTCGTGGGAAACCGGGATGGTGCATTTCGACGGCCAGCCGCTTTCGCTTGCGGTCGAGCGGATGAACCGCGACGCGCAGCGGACGATTGTCGTCGACGACCCGCGGCTCGCCGATCTGACCGTCAGCGGGGTGTTCAACAGCCGCGATACGGCGGCGTTCATCGAGGGCGTCACCGCGCTCTATCCGATCGTCGCGCGCGAGGAGCAGGGGCAGATCATTCTGCGCTTCAAAGCCGCCGCCAAATAAATTTCGTTCATGAAGTGAGAGGTTTGCTCCCTCATCCGTATTACCTCGCAGGCCAGCAGGAAATGCCTGGCCGCGATAACGAGGGGAGGAATGGGGATGCAGAAGTCGCTGCGCGTCTGCCTGTTGCTGGCGACCGCCACAGTCGCGATTACCGCGCATCCGGGCACGGCGTTCGCGGAGGAGCAAAGCGTCCATTTCAATATTCCCGCGCAGGATCTCGCCAGCGCGCTGCAGGCCTTTGCAGAGATCTCGCGCCGCCAGATCGTCTTCGATCGCGCGACGCTCAAGGGCAAGCGCAACGCCGCGCTGATCGGCACCTTCCGCCCCAGCGACGCGCTGTCGCGGCTGCTCGGCAATTCGGGGCTCGCGGTGGTGACTGGCCAGTCCGGCGTGCTGATCATCCGCCCCGCGCGCGCCACCAGCCAGGCGGCGCCGGCGCCCGACGCCGGCGCTCGCCCGATCAATGCGCCGGAAGGCGGCGAGGCGCGCCCGGCGCAGGATTTTTCGAACGACATCATCGTCACCGCGCAGAAGCGCGAGGAATCGATCCAGACCGTCCCGGTCGCGGTGTCCGCCTTCACCAATAAGTCGCTCGACGAATATAAGATCGAGGGCGGGTCCGAACTGATGCGGGCGGTGCCCAACGTCACTTTCTCCAAGACCAATTTCGCGAGCTACAATTTCTCGATCCGCGGCATCGGCACCAAGGCGCTGTCGGTCACCTCCGATCCCGCGGTGGCGATCAGCTTCAACAACACGCCGTTGATCCGCAACCGGCTGTTCGAGCAGGAATATTTCGACGTCGAGCGGGTCGAGGTGCTGCGCGGGCCGCAGGGCACGCTCTATGGCCGCAACGCCACCGCTGGGGTCGTCAACATGATCCCGGTCTTCGCCAAGACCGACAAATTCGCCGGCAACGTCAAACTCGAATCGGGCAATTACGGCAGCATGCGCGCGAGCGGGATGCTCAACGCGCCGCTCTCCGATACGCTGGCGGTGCGCGTGGCGGGTGCGTGGACCAGCCGCAACGGTTATGATTTCAACACCGTGACCAATCGGAGCGTCAACGGGCGCGACCTGTGGTCGACGCGCGTGACCGCGACTTGGGAACCGAGCAGCCGATTTCGCGTGACCGCCGCCTGGGAGCATTTCAGCGAAGACGACGATCGCTCGCGCACCGGCAAGCAGCTATGCCACACCGATCCCGGGCCGAGCACGATCGGCGGCACCGATATCAGCAACCTGCTGCTGACGCGCGGCCAGCTCAGCCAGGGGTGCAAGGCCGGCTCGCTCTACGATGCCGGCGCTTATGGCGCGCCCAACGGCTTTTCGCTGCCTTATGTGAACGCCGTCGCGTCGCTGGTGAACCTCGGCTTCAATCCGGTCGATTTCTCGACCGTGCCGCTGATCAATCCCGCGCGCGATCCCTATGGCAATATCGTCCAGTCGCGCAATCTTCGCGAGATCGCGACGCAATATGATCCGACCTTTCGCGCGAAGAACGATGTCGTGCAGTTGAACGCCGAATTCGAGATCAATCCGTCGCTCAAATTCTACTCGCAGACCGCGTTCTCGCGCGATTATTATAATTCGACCCAGGATTACAATCGCTTCAGCACCGGTGCGATATTCAACGATTCAAATGGGGTCGTCGATATATTCGGCGAGCCTGTGACCAACGGGATCACCCCGGGGGGCGTGCTGACCGACCCGCAGCTCGGCCCGTCGACCGGCGCGCTGGCGGTGGATCAGGTGCGGTCGCGCAGCCACCAATGGTATCAGGAATTCCGCCTGCAATCGTCCTTTTCCGGGCCGGTCAATTTCAGCGTCGGCGCCAATTACCTGTATTTCAAGGTCGACGAAGACTATTTCGTCTTCAACAATCTGTTCAGCGCGATCGCCAGGGGGCCGCTCAATACCGGCTTCGCCGATTGCTCGGCCGCGCCGGTGCCGGACAATTGCGTCTATGTCGATCCCAATCCGCTCAATCGGATCAACGGCGACGGGCACAATTATTTCCGCTCGCGCAACCTCGCCACGACGCGGTCGCTCGCCGCTTTCGGGGAGCTTTACCTGAAGCTGAGCGATACGCTGAAGATCACCGCCGGGCTGCGCTATACCGACGACAAGAAGACCGCGACCCCGATCAACAGCCAGCTCCTGCTGGCGCCGGGCGTGCTGGGCGGCGGCTTCATCAACCGGGGCTATCGGGTCTCGCCCGATATCGTGCAGAAATGGGGGCGGGTCACCGGCCGGTTCGTGATCGACTGGACGCCGCGGCTGAGCTTTACCGACGATACGTTGATCTATGCCTCCTATGCGCGCGGCTATAAGGGCGGTGGTGCCAATCCGCCGGGGATCGACGCTAATCCGCAATATCTCCAATTCTTTCCCCAGGCGTCGACATTCCGCCCGGAAAGCGTCAACGCCTTTGAGATCGGCATGAAGAATACTTTCGCCGGCGGCAGGCTGACACTCAACGCCGATGCCTTTCTCTACGACTATACCGACTATCAGGTCTCGCAGATCGTCGATCGAATGGCGCTTAACGAGAATTTCAATGCCAAGGCCTGGGGGGCGGAGCTCGAACTGGCGTGGCGCCCGACCTCGCGACTGCGCCTCAACGGCAACCTTGGCTATCTCGGCACGCGGATCGCCAATGGCATGAAGTCGATCGACGTGATGAACCGCACCCAGGGCAATGCTGATTGGGAGGTGGTCAAGCCGTGGATCCAATTGGCGTCGAGTTGCATCGCGCCCAAGGCGGTGGTGAGCACGATCGTCAACAGCCCCTTCTACAGCGACGCCAATGCGCTCGCCTATCTCAGCCCGTTGTGCGGCGGCTCTTATGTCGGGAGTTATTCGAACGGAATCCTGCCGCTCCTGTTCGGGGTCAATTACGATCCGGCGACCGACGCGCCCAATCAGGGCCGCGGCTTCTACGCCGATCTCGGCGGCAAGGAATTGCCCAATTCGCCGCATTGGACGGTCAATCTCGGCGCGCAATATACGGTGCCGATCAACGGCTGGGCGCTGACGTTCCGCGGCGACTATTATCGCCAGGGGAAGAGCTGGGCGCGCGTGTACAACACCGCGATCGACCGGCTGAAGGCATGGGACAATGCCAATCTCACGATCACGCTCGATCGCCCGGCCGACGGGGTGACCTTTCAATTCTATATCAAGAATCTGTTCAACAACACGCCGATCACCGACGCCTTCGTCAATAGCGACGACAGTGGGCTGACCACCAACGTCTTTACGCTAGATCCACGTATTTTCGGGTTCAGTGCAATGAAGAGATTCTGAGATTTCTCCCGCACGAACCAGCCCCACCCTCCCGGGCTGAAACTGGACCGTCAGCCGCTCGTCGGCTGACGGTTTTCGTGCTTGAAGTATTGGCAAGTATATCTGAGATCATGATCCAGTATATCGTCCGAAATGGCGAGAAATCTCTGAGGGGTAATGAGTATTAATTCGGTATTGACGCTCATTATCAGGCTCAAGATATTGTAATTCCCGATTTAAGTTCATAATATCTCCTAAAGACGAATCGCTTTTCTCGCTTACGGAATCTCTCCGGTGAAATGGAGTGATAGCGCTCGCCGACAGATGATCGACGGACGCTCAACGAAGGTGGGTATTCCACCGTTAATTAGGAGAAAATGCTGTGAAACTGCTCGCAACAATCTCTGCGGTTGCGCTCGCGCTGGGTGCTTCGGCCCCGGCCTTTGCGCAACATGTCGCGCCGGCCGGCGTCGCGTTCGTCGCCTCCGGCCCGGCGTCGCTGAACGGCGCGCCTTGTACGCTGACGCTCAACGCCAATACCAATGCCGGCGGAACCGGCGGGACGATCACCGGCGGCAGCAATACCGGTGCCGGCATCTGCCCGCTGATCACGATCGACAGCGGCGCGGTCTATACGATGAAGACCTATAACCCGGCGGGCAACGGCAGCGGGACTGCGGAGCTGACCGGCCTCGTCGTCCGCGTCGGCGGCGTCGTTACCTGCACGCAGAGCGCGCCGATCACCGTTACGATCACCAACCGCGCCACGCCGCCGGGCGGGGCGACGCTGGCGGTGAGCGGCGCGATCGGCGCGTGCAACGTCGCGGCGAATCTGACGAGCGCGACCGTCCATGTGACGTCCTGATCGTAACGCCGCCAGCCGGCGGCTTGGCGGATGCTCCGACCGGCGGTCTGCCGGTCGGAACATCCGCTCCCGTCCGGATCTTTTGCACCGCGTCGTGGCAGCGGCGCGGTGCTCAAGCCGTGAATCACGGCTCATCTCCGGAAGATCAGGGTAGGATTGTCAGCCGGATATCGCAACGTGCGTGCGCTCAGGGCATTATTGACGCTGCCTTTGCTGGGTGTGCTCTGCCACCCGCGCGATGCTGGCGCCCGGATCGGCACGGGCGCCGAGCTTCCGGTCGAAACGCCGGCGACCCGATCGGACGAGCCGCCTGATGTCGTCGTCACCGCGCGGCGGCGCGGCGAAGCGAAGGTCGGTGCGGAAACCGAATTCGACGAAAATCAGATCGGCGCGCGCGGCGCCGATAGTATCGAGGATCTGCTGACCCGCCTCGCGCCGGTGATCGGCAACGGCGGTGGCGATCCGGTCATCCTGATCAACGGTCATCCCGCGGGGTTCGATCGCTCGGTTCTCGCCTATCCGGCCGAAGCCCTGTCGCGGCTCGAGGTGCTGAAGCCGCAGGCGTCGGCGGTCTATGCCGCGCCGGCCGGCAAACGGGTGGTCAACCTTGTCCTCAAGCCGAAGTTTTCCAGCCTGACTATCGATACCGGGGTCAATTGGGCGACGGCCGGCGGCCAATATGGCGGCACTGTCGCGGTGGGGCGGGTGGCGATCGCGGGGGATACGCGCTGGAACGTCCAGGCGCGGTTCGGCCATGACAGCGCCTTGTTCAAAAATGCCAGAAGGATATCGCGCCCTGCGGGCAGCTTCGACGGCGACGGTTATGTCGCCGGCGTCGACGGCGGCGAAATCGACCCACGGCTTAGCGATGCCGCGGGAAAGATTGTCACCGTCGCGGCGATCCCCCCTCAGGCGCGATCGGGCACGCCCGCGATCGGCGATTTCGTCGGCACGGCGGGCCGGACGACTCCGCTCGATCCCAATGCCTTCGATACGCTGCAGCCGTCGCGCCGCACGATGGCGCTCGACGCCGGCGTTACCCGCCCGGTCGGCGATTTTTCCGTCACGCTGGGGATCAGCGCCAATAGCAGCAAGATGGAGGGGCTTCGCGGGCTTCCGATGGCCGCGTTCGTCATTCCGGCCGGCAGCCGCTGGTCGCCATTCGCCGACGATGTGCTGCTCACTCGCCCGCTCGACGGGGCGCGTGCGCTGCGCACCTTCAACGACGCGAAGTCGCTCAGCGGTTCGTTGACCGTGACAGGGGCGGTGAGCGGGTGGCAGGCCACCGTCGCGCTGTCCTATCTGCGCAACTGGATGGACAATCTGCTTGAAAGCGGGGTCGACCTTGCGAAGATCGGGCAATTGATCGACGCACGCGATCCGCGGTTCAACCCCTACGGCCCGTGGGACAAGAGCCTGTTGCTCGCCACGCGCAGCCGATCGAGCGGCGACACGCTGAGCGCCCGGCTCAACCTCCAGAAGAATATCGTCGATCTGCCGGCCGGACCGCTCAGCTGGAGCCTCGCTGCCGACGCGAGCCAGGCGCGGACGCATGCGCGACAGAGCGACAATAGCGGCAGCGCGATCACGCCCACCGACGTTTCGTTCAGGCAGGTCAACGGCCAGATGTCGCTTAACGCGCCGCTCTTGCGTCGCGGCGGTTCGACGCTGCCGCCGCTCGGCGATCTGAGCGTCAATATGTGGCTCGGCGGGCAGATGATGACGCGGACCAGTTCGCAAGCGCGCCTCGGCGGGGGGGTGAACTGGTCGCCGATACAGGCGGCCCAGTTCGGCGCGGTCTATGAATATGCCGGGACCGCGCCGTCGTTCGATCAGCTCGATGCGCCGCTGACGCGGACGATCATGCGCGTCTTCGATTATGCGCGACAGGAGGTGGCGGAGCCGATCTGGGTCACCGGGGGGAATCCGGCGCTACAACGCGGCAGCCGACGCACGCTTACCTTGTCGGCAATGGTCCAGCCGCTCGGGCAGCAGCTGCTGATGCTCAACGTCAATTATCGGCAGACGGTGGCGAAAGGCGGCAATGCCGGATTTCCCGAACTGTCGCCGGCGATCGAGGCGGCGTTTCCCGAGAGGGTGACGCGCGATGCGGCGGGGCGGCTGGTCGCGGTCGATGCGCGTGCGATCAATATCGCGCACGATACCGATTCCAGCCTTTTCTCGAGCATCGTCGTGCGTTTTTCGGGCGGCGGTCACCGCCCCGCGGGCCAGGCCGCCGCGGCCGCCGCCAATCCGTTGCAATTCACCGTCTCGCTCAATCACAATTGGCATTTGAAAAGCGAGATGCTGATCCGCCCGGGCATCCCCGTCATCGACCGGCTGGGCGGCGGCACCGGCGCGTCCCGCCACGAGGTGAACGTACAATTCTCGGCCGGGCTACGCGGGGCCGGCGCAGATTTCGGGGTGGCGTGGAGCAGCCCGACACGAATCAACCAAGGCGTGGACGATACGAACGGCGCCTATCGCGTGACCCCGCCGATCGTGGTGAGCGTCTCCGCCTTCATCGATCCCGATGCGCTTTTTCCGGGTCTCAAGGACAATGCGCTCGCCAAAAGCGTGAAGGTCTCGCTGAGCGTGTCGAACCTGCTCAACAGCTATCGCCGCGTCCGATCGGCCGACGGCGGGCCGCTGCCGGGGTTTAGCCGCGACGAGGTCGATCCGCTCGGCCGAGTCATGCAGGTGACGGTGCGCAAGCGGTTCTGACTTGGCGCTCGCGGCGATTCATAAGCTATAGAAACAGAAGGATTAATTCTAAAGCAAGCGGACGGAATCGACCAAATCCGATCTTGGGCGTTGTTAGCCCGGCCCGCCGCCCGATTGGGCTGCTGGCAGCGGCATCGCGCGAAAGGAGAGCGGATGAGTCTGGCGGATCGTCTCAAATGGATTGGCCCCGGCTTGGTCACCGGCGCCGCTGACGATGATCCGAGCGGTATCGCCACTTATTCGCAGGCCGGCGCGCAATTCGGCACCGGGCTGATGTGGACGATGACGCTCGCTTATCCGCTGATGGTGGCGGTGCAGCTGGCGAGCGCGCGCGTCGGGCGGGTCACCGGCGACGGGCTGGCGCGCAGCCTCAAGGAGGTGATGCCGCGCTGGTTGGTGATCGCGCTCGTCGCATTGCTGTTCGTCGCCAATACGATCAACATCGGCGCCGATCTCGCCGCAATGGGCGAAGCCTCCGCGCTCGTGGTCGGCGGCGGCAAACACGCCTTTACCGTGGGGCTCGCGCTGCTGTCGCTGCTGCTCCAGCTCTACGTGCCGTATCACCGTTATTCGCATTATCTGAAATGGCTTACCCTCGTGCTGCTTGCTTATGTCGCGCTGCTGCTGGTGGTGAAGGTCGATTGGGCGGCGGCGGTGCGCGGGCTGGTCGTTCCGACGATCGCGGGGCACGGCGCGCTGATTGCGATCGTCGCGATCTTCGGCACCACGATCAGCCCCTATCTCTTCTTCTGGCAGGCGGCGCAGGAAGTGGAGGAGCTGGAGCAGGACGAGGAGCGCGAGCCGCTGACCGAGGAAGCGTCGCAGGCGCGCGATGCGCTCAAGCGGATCCGCTGGGACACGATCGTGGGGATGGCGGTGTCGAATATCGTCGCGCTCGCGATCATCCTCGGCACCGCGACGACATTGCATGCCGCGGGCAAGACCGACATCCAGAGCGCGGCGGATGCGGCACAGGCGCTCAAGCCGCTCGCCGGCAGCCTCGCCTTCGTCACGTTCAGCCTGGGGATCGTCGGCACCGGGCTGCTCGCCGTCCCGGTGCTCGCCGGATCGTCGGGCTATGCGGTGTGCGAGGTCGGCGGGTGGCGCGCGAGCCTCGAGCGCAAGCCGAGCCGCGCGATCGCTTTCTATTCGGTGATCACGCTCGGCATGTTGCTCGGCGTCGCGATCGACTGGTCGCCGATCAGCCCGATGAAGGCGCTGTTCTGGAGCGCGGTGATCAATGGCGTCGCGGCGGTGCCGATCCTCGTCGGGCTGATGCTGGTGGTTTCGGAGCGGCGCATCATGGGGCATTTCACGGCCCCGCGTTCGCTCAAATTCTTCGGCTGGCTGGCGACGGCGGTGATGGGGGTCGCGGCGATCGCGATGATCGCGATGCCGGGGTGATCGGATGACCTGGCTGCATCATATCATCGGTCCCGACGACGGATCGGCGACGATCGCGCAATTCTGCGCGCGCGCGGTGATCCTGTTTCTCTACGGCATATTGTGCATCCGCATCGCGGGGCGGCGCACCTTCTCGAACCTCAGCGCGCTCGACCTGATCGTCGCGCTCGTCGTGGGATCGAACATCAGCCGCGCGATGACCGGCAAGGCCCCCTTCGAGGGAACGCTCGCGGCGACGCTCGTGCTGGTCATCCTCCACCGGCTGGTGGCGCTGGCGACGGTACGGTCGAACTGGTTGGCGCTGTTCGTCAAGGGGCGCCCGGCGGTGCTGGTCCGCGACGGCGAGATCGACGGCAAGACCATGTTGCGGCACGGCATCAGCAAGGAGGATCTGATCGAAGGGATGCGGATGGAACAGGTCGCGCATCTCAACGAGGTCGCGCTCGCCACGATGGAGCGCGGCGGGAAGATCAGCATCATCCGCAAAACGCATCCGACCCGCCCGCCGGCGTAGCGCCGGGGGCCGGACGGGGTGTGGCTAGTCCACCAGGCCGGCGGCGCGCGCCGCGGTGCGCAGATCCTCGCGGAAACGGGCCTCTTCGTCGTCGCGCTGGTCGCGCAGCCGCAGCAGATAGCTCGGGTGGATCGTCGGCAGCAACGTCCGCTCCTCCCATGAGAGTAGCGTGCCGCGATCGGATTTGAGCGAGGCGCCGTCGCGCGCGCGCAGCGCGGTGCGGCCGAGCGCCACCACCACCGTCGGATGCACCAGCCGCACCTCTTCCTTCAGCCACCAGCGATAGCGCGCGATATCGCCCGCATTGGGCGTCTGGTGGAGCCGGCGCTTGCCGCGCAACGTGAATTTGAAGCGTTTGACCGCATTGGTGACGAAGGTGGTCGCGCGATCGACGCCGATCCCCGCCAGGCACTGATCGAGCAGGCGCCCGGCGGGGCCGACGAACGGGCGCCCGCTGAGGTCCTCCTGATTGCCGGGCTGTTCGCCGATCAGCATCAGCGGGGCACCGACCTTTCCCTCGCCGCGAACGAAGACCGCGCTGAAACCCGGCGCGCGCAACGCTTCATCGGCTTCCTCGCTGCGATAGAGCGCGGGCAGCGAGGCGAAATGTCGCTCGGTCATGCCAAGGTCCACGGGCGTTGAACGATAGGCTTGCGGAAAAAACGCATTGATCCGGCGGAAGGGTCCCGCGCGAAACGCGGCGGGGTCGGTTCGACCCCGCCGCGCTCTTCACCGACGCGGCGATCGCGGTGTGCACCGCCGCTCGATCGGCTCAGCGATTCTCCCAGCCGCGCCGCGCCGCTTCCGAATGGCCGCGCGAGTCGCCGAACCAGCCGCCGTGCCCGCGCGAGCCGCGGCGATCGTCGTCGTCGTCGCGATAGCGCGCGCTCGAACGGCCGGAATAGCGATCGTCGTCATCGTTGTCGCGATAACGCCCGCGGCCTTCGCGTTCGTCCCAGCCGCGCCGCGACGCTTCGGAATGGCCTTCGGGATCGCCGAACCAACCGCCGTGGCCGCGCCCGCGGCCATCGTCGTCGTCACGATAGCGTGCGCCGCCGCCCGAGCGCGACGAACTGGCATAGCGCCGGTCGTCATCGTCGCGTCCCCGGCCTTCGCGTTCGTCCCAGCCGCGCCGCGCCGCCTCGGCATGGCCGCGCGAGTCGCCGAACCAGCCGCCGTGACCGCCGCCGCGGCGATCGTCGTCGTCGTCGCGATAGCGTCCGCCGCCACCGCTCGCGCGATAGCCGCCGCTCCGGCCATCGCCGCCGCGTGACGAGGTGAAGCGGCCTTCCTCGTCGCGATCGCGATCATTGCCGCGCGATCCGCCGCCGCCTCGCGATCCGCCGCGATCGTCGTCGCTGGTGAAGCGGCCATATTGGTCGCGCTCCTGATAGCGGGCGTTGCTCCCGCGCCGATCGTCGTCGTCATCGGCATAACGGCTCGAGGATCGGCTATATTCACGCTGTGGCATAGTCTGCTCCTTGTAGGTTTTCCCCACCGACGGCATGTCGGGCGGATATCGCTCGGCCTGCTGACGGAACTCCTCCCGACGCGCCTCGATCTCTTCGCCGAGTGTTTCGGTATCGACGCCTGCGGCGACCGCGGCGGCGAGAATGCCGTCCTTGGGTCGCTCCTCTTCGGCGACGTGGTGGCGGATATATTCGCCGAGCACCGTCACCTTGGCGTCGTAATAAGGGTCGCTGGGCGATGCGCCGCGCAGCTCCTCGATCAATTGTTTGGCGCCGTCATGCTCGACCTGCGCCTCGTCGAGCTCGTCGTCATTGATCCGCTCGCGGCAGGCGGGATAGAAGATCCGCTCCTCGAGCAGCGAATGCGTCAGAAACTCGGAAATGATCTGGGCGACCAGGCGCTTTTTCTCGTTGGCATTGCGTGCCTTGTCGAATTTGTCGAACAACGCCTCGACCTTGCGATGATCCTGCTTGAGCAGTTCGACCGCATCGGTCTTGGTGCCGGCCTTGCCCTGTTTCGCCGCCGCCTGCGGGGCCGTCTGCGCGGCGCGGCCTTTCGCCTTATCCTCTCCGGTCGTCTTGCCGCCTTGATTCTCCGGCGGGGTCTCGTCGCCGCCTTTGGCGGTTTCATCGGCCATTATCGTTCTCCATCGCATTCCGAAAAGCGTGGCCACGCGGTCACGCCTTCTAAAATGAGATGAACGGGGGTGTGTTCCGCCACTATTCTTCGATGCGACGCTGTTATTCCGTAATAACTAATCTCGTATAGCGATTTCGAACATTTGGAAGTTGTGAGCATATGATCGTAGTAACTTGATATATTAACATCGAGGATAATATCGCGTCACTCAAATCATGATGTGACGATTCATCTGTCGATATTTCTCTCATTACTTCCCCGGCACGAGGTGGGGGCGGATCGTGCGGGGGTGCACCGCCGGGCGTGAAAAGCGAACCCTTCGTCGGTTTCGCCGGCGGGTTGCGACGAACCGATGCGGCGCAAGCTGCGCGCTGCCCGTTGTCGCGC
>JAFIGU010000013.1 GCA_017849555.1 Sphingomonas sp.
CCCCACCAGCCGCCCGTCGCCGATGCGAAGGCGCGGGCGCGCGGCGCGATCTTGCCGACGTTGAAGTCGCCGGCAAAGATGATCGGATAGCGATGCCACGGGCTTTGCGCCATGAACCGTCCGGCTGCGTCGAGCTGGCGGCGATAGGCATAGTCGGCGCGTTCGTCGGAAACCCCCGACGCCCCCCGCGAATTGAAATGTGCGGTGGTCACGACGACCGGCGTCGCCGCGCCCGGAACCTCGACGAGCGCCATCAATATGCCCTTGTTGGCAAGGCAGTCATAACCGGCACAGGCATAGGCCGGAAACGGCGTGCGGCGCACCGCGACGATCGGATAGCCCGCCAGCAGTTGCAGCCCGCTGCCGAGCAGCTTGCCCGACCGTTCGCCCTTGAACCACGATGCCGCGGCGGCGAAGCGGCGGTCGTCGGCGGTGGCGGACAGGCTGCTGCGATCGGCGGCGGCCGGGCCGTCCACGACATAGCGATAACCGCTTTCCGCACCGATCCGCTGGGCTGCGCGGGTGAAGGCTTCCTGCAGCACGACGATATGCGGCTGGGTTCCCGCCTGCCGCATTGCGCGCAGCCGCGCTGCGATCTGCCCGAAATCATCGCTGCGCCCCCAGGCGAGCGGCCAGGGTAGGCCATGGATATTGTAGGTGAGGACGCTGATCGGCGTCGCGGGGGCTGGGGAAGGCGCCGCGGTGGCGGTGCAACTTACGGCAAACGCCCCCGCCAGCGCAGCGATCCGGAGCAGGCTGCGGGACAGGATTTGGGACATGGGGCAAGGCTCCCGCTACGCAATTCGACCATCGCCCCTGCAAAAAGGACGGCACCGCGCGCGCTTTTCCGCATGAGCACGAAAAAAGCGTCGCATTGCCGATCGATGGGCGCGATCCGATTGCGGCTTGGGCGCGGCGTTGGTATGGGGCGGCGCATGATCGCCGACGGTCTGGAAGGGGCGTTCCTGGCCCACCGCGCAGCGCTGGAACGTTTCGTGCGGGCCCGCTGCGGCGACGCGTCGGATGCCGAGGATATTCTGCAGGATCTGTGGATCAAGATCGGCAGTATCGCGGCGGTTCCCGATGACCCGCTGTCCTATCTCTATCGGGTGGCCGACAATCTGGTGATCGACCGCCGTCGCTCGGCGCAGCGCCGCGAGCGGCGCGACGATGCGTGGAACGCGCTGGCAACGGACGATGCGGGCGAGGCATCGCCAGCCCCCTCGGCCGAGCGCGCGGCGATCGCGAAGAGCGAGCTGGCGCGCGTCGCGGCGCTGTTCGACGAACTGGGCGAGCCGACCACCGGCATCTTCCGCAGCTACCGCATCGACGGCACGCCGCAGCGCGACATCGCCGCGCATTTCGGCCTCAGCCTGAGCGCTGTCGAAAAACATCTACAAAAGGCCTACAAGGCCGTATTGCAATTACGTGACAAACTCGATGCGGAAAATGACTGACCAGACCGTCCTAGCTGCGAAGGGACGGTTTTAGGCATGGCAAACGGCATGACAGAGCAGGAGGCGGTGGGCTGGTTCGTCCGGCAGCGCGATCCCGCGCATGCCGATTGGCCTGCCTTCACCGCCTGGCTGGAGGCCGATCCTGCGCACGCCGCTGCCTATGACCGGGTGGCGATCGCCGATGCGGCGATGACCGAGGCACTCGCCGCGCGCCCCTTAGCCGCGGATCGTCCAGACGCCGCGCCCGCCAACGACAATGCCCCCGGATTCTTTCGACGCTATGGTGCCGTTGCCGCCGCGCTTCTCGTCGCGGTGAGTGCATGGCCGGTCTACCGCGTCGCGGTGCCGACCTATGCGGTCGAGACCGCGCTCGGCGAGCAGCGCAGCGTGACGCTGGACGACGGAACGGTGATCGACCTCAACGGCGGAACGCGCGTGACGCTCGACCGCCGCAATCCGCGAATCGCTACGCTCGAAAGCGGCGAGGCGGTGTTCCGCGTCACCCACGATCCCACCGATCCCTTCACCGTCGTGTCGGGCGACATGCGACTGCGCGATGTCGGCACGGTCTTCAACGTCGCGCGCGAGGACGGACGCGCCGAAGTGAGCGTGGCCGAAGGCGCGGTGATGTTCGATCCCGATCGCGCGGCCCTGCTGCTGCGCGCGGGGCAGCGGCTGCACATCGCGCATAGCGGCGCGGCGCCGGTCGTCACCCGCGTCGATCCCGCGACAGTGGCCGGGTGGAAGACGGGCCGCCTCGATTTCACCGCGGCGCCGCTGTCGGACATCGCGCCCGACCTGTCGCGCGCGCTTGGCGCCCCGATCGCCGTCGATCCCGCCATCGCCGATCGCACCTTTACGGGCACGATCCTGATCGACGGCAAGGATAAGGCCGCTATAGAAAAGATCGCGATCCTGATGGGCGTTTCGGCCCGCAAGGTCGGCGAGGAGTGGCGACTGACCGCGAACTGATGGTGCAGCGTTACAGGCAATGGGTGGCGGCCAGCCTCGTGGCGGCTCTGGCCCCCGCGTCGGTCCATGCCGCCGAGACGCATCGCTTTGCCATCGCTGCCGGCCGGCTCGACCAGGCGATTCTTGAACTCGGGCGCCAGGGCGGCGTCAGTGTCGCGCTTGCCGATCCCGCGATGGGCGAGATCCGCGTGCGCCGCGTCGCCGGCACGATGGACGCCGAAACCGCGCTTGCGCGGCTGCTGCGCGGCACCGGGCTAGGCGTGACCATCATCGACGCGCGCAGCTTTCGCATCGTGCGCGTCCCTGTTCGGGCGCGCCCGGCACCG
>JAFIGU010000113.1 GCA_017849555.1 Sphingomonas sp.
CGTGGCGCGGGAGTCCAGCCGTGTCGAGGCGTGGGGGTCCAGCCGTGTCGAGGCGTGGGGGTACAGCCGTGTCGAGGCGCGGGGGTCCAGCAGTGTCGAGGCGCGGGGGTACAGCAGTGTCGTGGCGCGGGAGTCCAGCCGTGTCGTGGCGCGGGGGTACAGCAGTGTCGTGGCGTGGGAGTCCAGCAGTGTCGTGGCGTGGGGGTCCAGCCGTGTCGAGGCGTGGGGTTATTCAATGCTTCAAGCCCGCGGCCGCTATGTGACCGCGAAGGCCGCCGCGACCGTCTGCGTCAACCTGTGGGAGGACGCGAAATGCGACGGTGGGCGCCAACAGGTGATCGAAATGACCACCCCGCAAAACTGGTGCGATTATTATGGGGTCCGCGTCGAAGACGGTTGCGCAATCGTCTACAAGGCGGTCGGCGAAGGCTACGTCTCGCATTGGGGGGTCGCTTATAAGCCTGGCACGATGCCGACCGACGGTAAGTGGGACGGTCGCAAGCGTGAATGCTCCGCCGGCGGTGGGCTTAACTTCTCGCCGACGGTCGATCACACGCATGAATTCGTCAACGCGCCGAAGCACTACCTGGAATGCCGCATCCGGCTTGACGACATGGTCGTGCACTTCGGCGGCAGCTACCCGCAAAAGTGCTGCGCTCGCGAGGTCGTCGCGCCGCTGATCGAGGTCGATCGCGACGGAAAGCCAATTACCGCCTGAAAGCCGAAACACCCTCTCAGGTGTGGAGCCTGAGAGGGTGTCGTCCCGCGGTTGCGCGCGGGGCCTGATGAGGCAGCTCCTCTTTTACCCGGATTGTGGAGATTCGTAAAATGCGCCAGGCGATCACAACGAAATATTTAGGGCCGACGACATATCGCGGCGCACGTGTGTGGGCTAACTCAGCACGGGGCGCGGTAACGCTGCCGTTCGATTACGAGCTGGGAGTCGACGGCATGCACGCGCGGGCCGCGAAGGCGCTTGCTGAAAAGCTCGGCTGGAATGGGCTGTGGATCGCGGGCGGTGCGCCCGACGAGCGCGGCAACGTCTATGTCTGCACAGGTCGCGGGCCGTGCCGCGGCGATATCGAAGGCGTCGAAGGCTCCGATTGGTTCACCGTCGAAGCGCAGGACGGCTGACCGATGGTCGTTCACTCGACAGGTCTATTTCCGCTCAACCCGTGGAGTCACCCGCCATGATGCGGGGGCTAGCCTGCCTCCCGACGCTAGCTGAAGATCAGGAAAATATCTGACCAGCTCCACAGCGCGGGCTCCTCCCACCGCGCCACCTGAGCCCGTCGCAGCGATGCGGCGGGCTCTTTATTGTGGTGCTAATCTGGTGCTAAATATCTTGTGCGAATCACTAACGAAGCGTAGCGTTTCTACGACTCGCAATGTGATTCGGAAGTGTGATGTCCCACACAATACTTTTTTCAGCCGACCCAGGCACGACAGGCGCCATCGCTGAGTTTCGCGACGGGGCGCTGCACACCGTGCACGATCCGGTCGACGCCTCGCTCGCTCGACCATTGGCCGACCTTCTCGTCGAAGCGATGGGCGATCCGTTCAACGACGTTTCGATCGCGATCGAGAAGGTCAACGGCATGCCGGGGCAGAGCGGCCCGGCCAGCTTCAACTTCGGCAAGGGCTTCGGCGCCATGCTTGGTGTCTGCCTCGCGCTCGGGATCGAGCCGACGCTCGTTCACTCCTCGGTGTGGAAACAGGCTGTGGGCCTGCGCGGGCTGGCAAAGGCCGCGTCGAAAGACCTCGCAGCCGCGACCTTCCCAGCCTTCGCCGATCGCTTTCTGAAGTGGCGACCAGACAAGGCCGAAGCGGCTTTGATAGGTTTTTGGGCGATGCAGCAATGAGCGAGCTTTGCCCCCATTGCGGTTACGACCTCGTGCTCGACCGCTCGATCATCGTTGACGGGATCGAATATGATCCGCGCGGCGACGTTCGTTGGAACGGCCAGCGGGTCCAGCTCACCTCGACGATGCATTTCCTGCTCGGCACGCTCCTCAAGGAGCGCGGGCGCTGGCTGACCTCGTGGCTGCTCGCCGAGCGCATCGGCGCTGACGAGTTAGACAACCCGACCAACAATGTCAGCGTCCACATCTGGAAGCTGCGCAGGGCCATGCCCGGCGCGCCGATCCGTTCGAAATATCGCCTTGGATATCGTTGGGGAGACGAGTGATGAGCCGCTACGACATCACGCATCGCGACGGGCGCGAACGCGCCGAAGCAGGTTTCGAGACTGACCGCCTGTCGGGGCTCGGCCTGCTCGCATGGTGGGCGTTCATCTTGTTGTGCAGCTTCGGCATCTGGTTCGCGATCATCGTTCAGGTGGTGTCGTGAGCATGACGACCACAACCCCCGCTGCGGTAGAGCGGCAGTTCCGTAAGCGCCCGGTGGTGATCGAGGCGGTGCGCTTCGATGGCATCGAGAATGTCGATGACGGCCGCGAGCCGATGTTCGATGGCTCGTTCATCGCGCCTGATTGGCTGCTCGTCGCGCTGGCGGGAGCGGAAGGTCATCCGGGCTCCGCGTGGACCGCTTGCGCTACGCCGGAGAGCAAGACGCTCGATTGCCTCGCGATTGGCACGCTGGAAGGCAATCACATCGCGATGCCCGGTGACTGGATCATTCGCGGCGTGAAGGGCGAGCTATACCCCTGCAAGCCGGACATCTTCGCAGCGACATATGAACCCGCCGCCCTAACCCCACCCGCGGCGCCTGAAATACCCGCTGGGATGAAGTTGGTGCCTGTCGATCTGACAGAACTTCACCTCTTGGCGGCCCACGACGCGATGGTGAGGTTCAAGCCCGACACCGTGCGCGGCAAACCGGTCTTTGAGGCATTGCAAGAAGTATGGTCCGCGTTGCTCGCCTACACCCCTACCGCTCGACCCGCGACGGCGGGAGAGGTGGAGCGGGCGCGCCAGATGCTGGATGAGCGCGGTATCGGCCCGGATACGCTGCACGGCCCGTATGTCGGTCACGAGGATGTTGTTCTGACCGTTGCCGCCGCCCTCGCGTCCGATCGTGGCGAGCCCGGCACCGGCTGGGTCTACGATAACGAGGATACCGGCGAGGAATATTCGCCGAACCATCCGATCGAGAGCGGGGAAACGCCCGACGCGACGAACGTGCGGCGGTCGACCGCGCAGGAGGATCACCTGTGGTCCGAGATGCAGCGGCTGAACGAACGCGGCGCGTCCGATCGTGGCGAGATAGAGCGGCTGAACGAAGCCGTGCGGCCGTGGGCGGACTTTCATGGCGAATTGCCCGACTATGACCACCCGCTGCGCTGCGTGTACGAAAGCGGCATCCAGTACGCGGTCGAGCTGCTCGCCAAGGAACTGAAGGTCGACGACTGGACGCCGTGCGAGGGCACCGAGGAGTTCGACGGCGACCTTGGCGGCACGCTCATGAACATCGTGCTGGCCGCGATGCCGAAGGATCAAGACGGCGATCCCATGTGGCCGCAAGACGTTCGCGATGCGCGAGCAGTCTCGCGAGGCGGCGATGCCAACGCCTAAAATCCCTGACGCGACGATCGCAGCGATCAAGCACGCGCGGAATACGCGCTGCCCGTGCTGCGGAATGTTCACCCCGATCAAGCTCATTGCCGCGAAGTACGGCGTCTGTGCCGGAACTGTCTCGCGCATCGCAAACGGAAGGTATCCGAGATGAAATGCTTTCCCTTTCTCCATAAGTGGGGTCGCTGGTCCTACTCGCAACGCATGTCGCAGGTTCGCCGCGAGATCACGCTACGTTGCCAGTGCCATAAATGTGGATCGATCAAGTATCGCCGCGCTCGTAGCGGGTGGTTCTGATGATGGACGATATAGCTGCATATGCGCTGATAGCGCTGCAATTGGCGGTCCTGATCCTGCTGCTGGTCATCGCGGCGTGCCTGATTAAGTACGGCGTCTACGTCTTCCATCTGATCCCGTCCGCGTGATCGATATGGACGACATCACCCGGAAGCGCTGGAATGACCCCGAGGCCAAGGCCAACGAATTTCGGCCGATGACCGCTATCGATGCAGCGCGTGACCGGATCTCCGATCCCGAAATGCCGGCGATCCGCGCTGCGCTTGTCGTCCTGATTAAAGAGAATGGGACGACCGCGATGTATCGCGCGGGCAGCGTGACGAACGTCGAGGGCGCCGGCGCGTTTTTCACTGCGGCGCACTGGCTGGCAGGTAACGAACTCGGTGCTTGACCTCGCCTATCAGGATGAAGGGGCCGCGTTCCTGGCCGATCGACCGCGCGCCGGTCTGTTCGACGCGCCGGGGCTCGGGAAGACGTGCCAGACGATCAAGGCGCTCGACAAGCTCGGGCTTGAACGCGGCATCATCGTCTGCCCGGCCAGTGTTCGCGACGTATGGGCCAACGAGATCAAGAAGTTCTCGCGCGTGCCGCGCAAGGTGCTGCGCGGGCGCACGAGCGACGACCTCAACCTGTGGCTTAAGTTCCGCTGCGATATCCTCATCACAAGCTACGAGCTTGCGACCCGCTGGGAAAAAGAATTGTCGCGCGATTTCCGCGACTTCACGGTGTGGGACGAAGCCCATTATTTGAAAAGCTTCGACAGCCAGCGCACACGCAGGGCCCTCGGGTCGAGGTGCGACGGACAATTCGGCTACGGCCGCTGGGGCGCCTATTCGTGGCTAACGACGGGCACCCCGATGGCAAACGACCCGTCCGATATCTGGACGTGGCTGCGATATGTACAGGGCACAAACCTCACCTTTCGCCAGTTCACCGCGCGCTATTTCGTCGCGGAGAGCGGCGGCTTCTCGACCAAATACATCCCGAGGCGTGAAACGCTCGACGAGCTGAAAGCGCTGATCCGCAAATATTCGCTGCGTCGAACGCTTGACGACGTGGGACTCGACCTTCCGCCGATCTGGATCACCACACAGGAGATCGAGGGTAACACCGCGGAGATCAACGCGCTGCTGCGCGCGCATCCGGGTCTCGACAAGACGATCCTCGATGCGGTCGACAAGGGCGGGCTGACGTTCCTCGACCACGCCTCGATATCATCGTTGCGCCGCCTCGTCGGTGAGGCCAAGGCGCCGGTGTTCGCCAAGCAGTTGATCGACGAACTGGCCGGCGGGCTCGACAAGATTGTCGTCTTCTGCGCGCACACCGCCCCGGTCGAAATCCTGCAACTGGCGCTAGACGTCGCAGGGATCAAGAACGTCGCGATCACAGGCTCGACCCCGCCTGACAAGCGCGGTCCGATCGTCGAGGCGTTTCAGAACGACCCTGAGTGCCGTGTGTTTATCGGCAATATCCGGGCGGCGGGCGAGGGGCTGACGCTCACCGCGGCGAACCAGCTCGTCATGCTCGAACAGGACTGGTCCCCGGCGAAAAACGCCCAGGCGATCAAGCGCATCCATCGCATCGGGCAGAACCGCCACGTCCATGTCCGGTTCGTTTCCCTTGCAAAATCAATCGATGAGCAGGTCTCGACGGCGGTGGCGAAGAAGACGCAGAGCATCGTCACCGTGCAGGGTTCCGACCTCTAATTTTCGCTATTGCTGCTCGCCCCGAGCGGGTTTAACATCCCTGTGCGAATCGGTGCTAACCGATCCCGAAAACCCCACGGAGAACCCCATGGCAAAGTACACTTTCACCGTTGAGAGCGACATTCTCGGCGAGGTGGTCGATTTCATAAACGCCGCGTCTTCTGATGCCCGGTCGCCATCAACACAGGCATCCGAACCCGTCGTTGACGCCGTTGAGCCCGAAACCGAGACCCCGAAACCCGCGCGCAAGACGCGCGAACGCAAAGCCGCCCCGGCCGCTGAGCCCGAAGCTCAGAGCGAAGCCGCTGCCGACGCAAAGGCCGAAGCCGCCGCGGCAGTCGAAACCGGCGAGGCCGACGAGCCCGTCACCGTCCAGATGGTCAAGGACAAGGCCGCCGACCTGATGCGCGCCGACGCCGCCAACGGGCCGAAGATCAAGGCGGTGCTGACGCAGTACGGGAAGCAGACCTTCTCGCAACTCGAAGGCGAAGACGTCGCCAACTTCTACGCCGAGCTTGAGAACCTCTGAGGAGGGACGTGCGATGACCCGAGCACACTCACCCTACGGCGGCTCTCAGGTCAGCCGCTACATGGCCTGCCCCGGCTCTGTAGCGCTGGCCGAGAAGGTCCCGCCGGAGAAATCTTCCTCCTACGCCGAGGAAGGCACCTTCGCCCACGCGCTTGCCGAGGAGTGCTTGCTCGCCGGCGCCGACACCGCCGACAAGTGGATCGGCAAGAAGATCAAGCACCCGAGCATCGCCAGCGAGAAGGTCGTCACGGCCGAACTGGCGGCGGCGGTGAATGTGTATCTCGCTACGATCTGGTCGGACTTCGCCAACGACGACGCCTCGGAGATCGCGATCGAATGCAAATTCGTTCTCGATATCGAGGCCGCGGAGGGTCAGGCTTACGGCACGTCGGATTGCGTGCTGTACCAGCCGACCCTCCAGAAGCTGACGATCTACGACTATAAGCACGGCGCCGGCGTGCTCGTCGATGTCGAGGATTCCGGCCAACTCAAATTCTACGGGATCGGCGCGCTTCAGGAACACCCTGACTGGCTGGTTCGCGAGATCGAACTGGTCGTCGTCCAACCGCGCGCCTTCAACGCCGGTGACGATCAGGGCGTCAAGCGCTGGTCGCTGCCGATGTCCGACGTGTTCGAGTTCCCTTACGAACTCAACGAGGCCATTGCGGCGACCAAGCAGCCCGACGCCCCGGTCATCGCCGGCGAACATTGCAGGTTCTGCCCGGCGTCGACGATCTGCACGGTGCGCGAACAGGCGTTCGCCGCGGCGTGCGGGAAGGATTTCGAAGGCTTCTCGCTGCCGGAGATCGAGCAGCTCCAGCCCGACGTACCGGCGCACGACTTCGCGCACATGGCGCGGGTCATCGCTGCTTACGAAGCCCTCGGGCCGTGGATCAACGACATGCGCACCCTGATCGACCAGGAGCTGCTCGCGGGTGGCAAGGTCGAGGGGTGGAAGGTCGTCGAGAAGATCGCGCGACGCAAGTGGACTGCCTCTGACGAGGAAGTCGCCGGCTGGCTGGAGATGTTCCACGGCGTGCCGATCGACCTGTCGATGCCGCGCACGCTCGTCGGGATCACCGAAGCGAAGAAGCTGCTCAAGGGCGCGGTCGACAAGGCGGCTTATGCCGAGGCCGAGCGCGACCTCACCACGCAATTCACGATCAAGGAGGCCAGCGGTCTGACCACTGCTCCTGAGAGTGACAGGAGGCCCGCGGTCGCCCCGGTCTCCGCCGAGTTCGGCTCGGTACAGCTTGGCGTCCTCGAAGGAGTAGACTGATGGAACTGATGGCAAATACGCGGATGACCGATGATTGGATCAAGCGGGCTGTGGCCGGCAATCCATGTGTTCGGCTTGAGAGCGGGAACTACCGCACCTGCCCGGTGCGCCTGTCTTTCCCGCATATCCTGCACATGTCGGAGCCGAAGAAGGCCGATATCAAGCCGGCCTATGGCGCAAACCTGCTGTTCGCGGCTGGCGCTGACCTGAGCGTGCTCCAGCAGGCCGTGCTCGACGTGCTGAAGGAGAAGTGCCCGAAAGCGTTGTCCGACAATCCGCGCGAAAAGGTCAAGGTCAAGCTGCCGTTTCTCGACCAGGGCGACATGCTGCGCTACGACGGTTATCTCGAAGGCAGCAAGTACATCATCGCCACGTCGAAGAAGTACAAGCCCGCCTGCATCGACCTGAAGCAGAACGCCATTACCGACGAGACGCGTATCTATGCGGGCGTGTGGGCGATCTGCACCGTCAATCCGTTCTGGTACGACGTCGACGTCAACAAGGGCGTCAGCTTCGGCCTTCAGTCGGTGATGATTATCGCCGACGACGAGCAGATCGGTGGCGGGGGCGGCGAGAACCTCGCGGACGCCTTTTCCGGGATCAACATCGAAGCCGGCGACGTCGAAGCCGGCGACGTCGATGCTGACGCGCTGTTCGGTGCTGAAAAGAAGGGAGCCTCGTCGAGCAAGTTCGACGAGATGTTCGGATGAGCGTCGAGGAACGCGTCGCCTCCGAGGAGCTGTTCAAGCTCCTCAGGGACGATCCTCGAACCCCGGTGTTCGAGATGACGCGGAAAAGCCAGACCAGCGAAGATGTCGCTGACCTCCTCGACCTCGTCAAGCTCGCGGGTTTCAAGCTCGCATCATGATCTACCGACCGATGGGACTGCTCCCCGCGCCTCTATGACGCGGGGAGGGCCCTCTCCCTTTGACCTAAGAGGGCCGACCCTGTGCCAACCGTCGCCGCGCACCTGGACTTCGAAACGCGATCGACCTGCGATCTGAAGAAAGCCGGCGCGCATAAGTACGCCGAAGACCCTTCGACCGAGATCATCGTCGCCCGCTGGCGTCTCGGCAATAAGACCGGCAGCCTTGCAGACATTCATATCCTCGGGGACCATATCGCCGCCGGCGGTACGGTCGTTGCCCACAACGCGGCGTTCGAGCGCTCCATCTGGAACAAGCAGCTCCGCCGCTTTCGCGATCTTCCCGAACTGACCGCCGACCAGCAGGATTGCACAATGGCGCGCTGTGCGACGCTCGCGCTGCCGCAATCGCTCGATGGCGCGGCCAAGGTCGTCGGGGCGAGCGTCCTGAAAGATACCGACGGTCACAAGCTGATGATGCGCATGTGCCGTCCGAAGGGCTTTGTCGATGGCAGGCCCGAATGGCATGAGACCGACGAGCAGATCGCCCGGCTCGACCAATATTGCGGAACCGACGTCGACGCCGAATGCGCGCTCGACGTCAAGGTTCCGCGGTTGACCCCGCTCCAGCGCAAGACGTGGCTGCTCGACCAGCAGATCAACGACCGTGGCGTGATGGTCGACTTGCCGCTCGTCCAGAAGGCGCTGGCGCTCGCCGAGGTGGCGAACTTCAAAGCGGCCGAGGAGATGTTCCGCCTCACCGACGGCGAGGTTGAACGTCCGTCACAGGTCACGCGGATTATCAAGTGGCTGAACGGTCGCGGTATCCCGACCGCTTCACTCAGCAAAGGTATCATCGACGACGTCTTGGTCCTCGCCGACATGTTCGACGACGAGACCGCGCGGCAGGTCGTCGAGCTGCGCCGGGCGTCGGCCAAGTCGTCGGTCGCGAAATATCAGGCGATTGTCAACGCGGCGTGTCGCGATCACCGCGTGCGCGGCACGATCAACTATCACGGCGCCGCAACCGGCCGATGGGCCGGCCGCCTCATCCAGACGCAGAATTTCCCCGGCGTCTATACCGAGGAGGAAGCGGCCGACGTCCAGCGCCTCCACGACATCCTCAACACCTATGACGATCCCAAGGTCGCCTATGACGTCGCGTCGATGCTATTCGACAACGTGCTGGAGGTGCTCTCAAAGGCGCTACGCTCGATGCTCATCGCCGCGCCGGGCAAGCGGTTTGTCGGCGGGGATTTCTCGAATGTCGAAGGCCGCGTCAGCGCGTGGTTCGCTGGCGAGACCTGGAAGCTGAAGGCGTTCGCCGAATTCGACCTCGGGATCGGCCACGACCTTTACAAGATCGCCTATGGCAAGTCGTTCGGTGTCGACCCCGGCGCGGTGACCAAGCTCGAACGCCAAGTCGGCAAGGTGCAGGAGCTGAGCTTCCAGTTTCAGGGCGGCAAGCGTGCCGCGCAGAAGATGGGCGCGAAGATCGGCGTCACCCTGTCCGACGAGCGCGCCGAGGAATTGAAGGTCGCATGGCGCGAGGCGCATCCGGCGCACGTCGCGGGCTGGTATGAGATTCAGGACGCGGCGATCGAGGCAGTGCGCCGTCCCGGCCTGATCGTGCCGTGTCTCGGCAACCGCATTCAGTATCGGGTCGCCAACGGCATCCTGTGGTGTCGCCTGCCGTCGGGTCGCTGCATCGCCTACGTCCATCCGAAGATCGTCGAGGGCGTGTTCATCGAGGAAGACGGGACGGAGACCCCGACCGGGCGGCCACAGGTCCAGTTTTGGGGCGTCGAGAGCACAACCAAAAAGTGGACCAAACAGCGCCTCTATGGCGGGCTCCAGTGGGAAAATGTCGTGCAGGCCACGGCCTACGACATTCTCGTCGAAGCAAGCTTCCGCCTCGAAGATGCCGGCTACCCGATCGTGCTCACCGTACACGACGAGAATGTTGCTGAGGTCGATGAGGATTTCGGATCAGTCGAAGAATTTACCGAGCTGATGGCGATCGTCCCCGACTGGGCTGACGGTCTGCCGATCGCGGTGAGCGCATGGGACGACACGCGTTATGTCAAATAAACTCTCCCCCCAAATGCAGAAGATGGCCGACCTGTTCGACCTGTTCGGCGAGGTGTCGATCGACGATCTGTATCGAACGTTGTTCGGTAGCGAGGTCGAAGAGCCACGTAGGGCGCGCCAGCATCTCGGGATGTACTTCACGCGCTTCCGCAAGGCCACGGGCAAGCGCATCGTCGCCGGTCAGAAGAACCTCACTTATAAACTCGAAGGCTGACCCCGCGTGGCCGAGATGCTTCAGCACGCGCTCGCTTGGGCTTCGCGAGGGTTCCGCGTCTTCCCGATATCACCGGGCAAGAAGACCCCGGCGATTAAGAAGTGGGAGCTGCGCGCCACCAGCGATCCCGAGGTGATCGAGCGCGTCTGGACGCATGCCGAATATAACGTCGGCGTCCTGTGCGACGACATGATCGTCGTCGATGTCGACGTGAAGAAGGGGAAACGGGGCGTACAGAGCTTTTTCGAGCTTGGCCTCCCACCAGATACCCTCACGGTCGAAACCCCTACAGGGGGCTTCCACGCCTATTACAAAGGCCCTTCGCGCGCCAATAAGGCCGAGCTGGCGAACGGGATCGATGTCCGCTCCTTCCACGGCTACGTCATCGCGCCGGGCTCAGTGACCACTGACGGGGTCTACAGGCTCGCCAAGGACGTTCCCCTCCTCGATGTGCCAGTCGATTTCCTCGCGCTCTGCGACGCGCCCCGCGTCCGTCGTGAGCGCGCGACAGAGGTCGAACTCGACAAGCCGGCCTCGATCGAAAGCGCGAAGCTGTGGCTGTCGATGCAGGAGCCGGCGATCGAGGGGTCGGGCGGCGACGCCCACACCTTCAAGACCGCATGCGGGGTCCGCGACTTCGGGGTGTCGGAGGAGACGGCTTACGACCTGCTGCTCGACTGGAACGATACCTGCTCGCCACCATGGGAACCAGACCAGCTCAGGGTCAAGGTCGAGAACGCCTATGACTACGGGCAGAATGCCGTCGGCGTGCTGGCGCCAGAGGTTGAATTCGGCGGCCTCGACGTTCCGCTCCCCGTCTATAAGGAGCGCCCATCGAGCCCCTGGATGTGGGCCGGCGACGAGGGCATCGAGCTAAACCAGCAGTGGCTCTATTATAACCGCATCCCGCAATCATCGGTCGTGATCCTCGTCGGGCCATCGGGCGGCGGCAAGACCTTCTTCGCGCTGGAGATGGCGAAGTCAGCCGCGACCGGCAGCGAATTTTTCGGCATGGAGCCGGACGAGCGGTGCGGCGCCGTGGTGCTGTCGGCTGAAGGGCTCGGGGGGCTCAAGGCCCGCGTCAAGTCCCTCCCGGCCAACATCCCGGTCGCGATGACGTCGGTCTCCGGCCTCCACGATCCCAAGCGCGTGGCCGACCTGACCGAAGCGCTTGACGAGAAGAACCGGGAGTTCAAGCTCCGCTTCGGCGTCCCGCTCGGCCTGATCGTGCTCGACACGCTCACCGCCTCGGCCTTGCTCGCCGATGAGAACGACAACAGTGAGTGCGGGCGTGCGATGGTCGCGCTCGGCCAATGGGCGCAGCGCTACAATTGCGCGGTCGTCGTCACTCACCACCCGCCGAAGTCTTCGACCGGCCCGCGCGGCGGTTCGGCGCTCTATGCCGGCGCTGATGTCGTGATTGAGATCGACAAGCCTTTCAAGGCCAGCCCGATCCGCGAGGTGCACTGCACAAAGAACCGCGACGCTCAAACCGGGCAGTGGGGCAGCTTCACGTTGATCCCGCGCGCTATCGGCATGGACGACCGCCTGCGCGAAATCACGACGATGGAACTGTCGATGAGCGCTTCGCGTCCGCCGCGGTTCATCGACCCCGAGAGCAAGCTTCGCCCACCGAACGGCTTCGACCTCGTCGAACTGGCGATCAACGACGTGCGAAAGGAAGTCGGTCTCGATCCCGATGACCCGGTCCCACTCGATGCGGTCAAGGAATCGTTCGCTCGGCTCGCGCCGGATGTGAAGCGAACGACTCGGGTGATGCAGGTCAAGCGCTGCCTCGAATGGGGCCTCGAAGCCGGCTGTCTGTTTACCATTGTTAAGGACGGCGAGACCTACGTTTCCGACACACAGGTATTAGTGCCGGAGTAAACGTCTTGATTTCAAGGAGTTATGAGGATGGAGACGGCGACCGTCGTGGATTTGGCGCGACGTTTAACTAGACAGGTGGTGCTAGGAAAGGGTATTTACCTTAACTCCGAGTCGCTTGCCCTCTTGGGAAGCATCGGGGCTATCGGCTTGGTCCAGGAAAAGTCAGCAGAACTTTTGAGGGCCCAATGCGAAGAAAGAGTCGAAAAGAAGCGCCTATCTACCAGCGCGGAAAGTATCATCTCGCCGACCGAGACGGGATGTACTACATCACATGGTACGACGAGGAGCGACGAGGCAATAGACGGCTTTCAACGCGCACGAATGATATCGGAGAGGCTATCTCGGCGCTCGACCGGCAATACAACAAAGACAACTCGGAACAATATTGTCCGACTTGTGGGCAAGAACTCCGAAAAAAGCTAAGTCCTAAGGTTGCTGATGCCATAGCGGATTACCTTGCCGCTAAGGAGGAATCTCCGAGCATAGTGTCTATCAATGCTCGGCTTTCTCACGTCCTCGATTATATGTTAACCATTCCTAACGGGAAAGAACTCCGCTGCACGCAGATCGACGAGCGGTGGATCAAGGACTTTCGCCGGTGGTTGGACGCGCGTCCGATCATCACACCGTCGGGCAAGCACAAGAAACGGGCGCCCTCGACCGTCGAAAATTCGGTGCTGCAACTGGCCGCGGCCATTAACTTCGCCGATCCGGCCAGGGCTCGCTTCTCGGCCGAGCAGGCGAGCGAGGTTAACCGAACCCCGACGTTCCGACTCTCCCTCGACCAGCTCGTCGCGATCTTCGGCTACGCGGTGCAGGGCAAGCGCCGCGCGTCGCTGCTCAACTTCATCCGGCTGTCGGTCATCACGCTCGGCAGGCCCGACGCCGTGCTCGAAGCGAGCACCGCCCGCGACCGGGGGCAATGGGACCGCGGCAACGCGCTGTTCAACCTCAACCCTATCGGTCGACGCCAGACGAACAAGCGCCGCGCGATCGTCCCTGTTGCCCGTCAGGCCATCGATTGGCTCAACTCGATCGACGGATCGATCGTCAAGGCGACGACGGTCAAGACCGCATGGCGGCTCATGATGGAGCAGCTCGGGATCGACGAAGGCGAGGGGGAGCTGGGAACCAAGCTCCTGCGCCGCTCGATGGCCGACATGATGCGCATGCGCATGGACGCTTCGCACTGGCCGGAGATAGAAGTTTTCCTCGGCCATGAGGTGATGAATTCTACATCGGTACTTTACGCGCCGACCCGTCCTGACTATTTGGCCCACGCGAAAGGCGCTATCGAGTCGATTATCGACGAGATAGAGGCCGTCGTTCCGGGGTGCTTTAGCACCAGCGTAGCACCAGTCGGACGTATTGCGGCCTCCAAAAAAGCGGCCTAAGTACCTGACTTCTCCCGGTTAGTGGGCGTGTAGCTCAGTGGTAGAGCACTGTGTTGACATCGCAGGGGTCGCAAGTTCAATCCTTGCCACGCCCACCATCGAAAGCCCCGCTAATCCAATGGGTTAGCGGGGTTTTTGTTGGAAAAAGCCGGGCGTGGAAATGAGCCCGAAACGGCCAAATTTGACCCGATTTTACCCGTTTTGACCAACTTTTTTGGGCAAATTCTGGGCACGGGTTGGAGGACGTGTCGGGCGCCGTGTAAAATTGGGCCGGTAGCGACAGTTAGAACTGGGATCCGGCCCATTTTGTCGGCGTCAGTGGCGTGGGCGCCCCGGTACGGCGCCCTGTTGTTCCCGAGACGGCGGTAACGCTGTCCCCCGAGCTGCTACGTCCCTTGCTTGAGTATGAGCGCTCTCTCACGGGCTGCCGGGTTCAATGTACAGGGTGGTGACACCCAGCCGGCCCAGCCCTTCGCGCACGGTATTGGCGAGGCGATTTCCACGACGTCTGGTGTCGCAAAAATCCGGGATCGCACACGAGGCACTCGAGCGTATCGGGTAGCTCTATGAGATCGAGCGCGAGATCACCGGCAATTGGTCCAGGAAATGATGTTCCGGCCCCGGCACCCGCGCCTCCTACTCGCCGGGGGACATGCCCGCCGCCGCGACACTCGCCATCGCCAATTCCCCTTTCGTCATAGCGCCGTGGAAAGGCCGATCTTGAACTGGCGGCCCAAGGCGCTCGCGGTGAACGGATCGTAATTGTAATTGAGCCGCGCGAACGGGGGATCGCGGTTCGTCAGGTTGATCACCGACAGGCTCAACATAGTCTCCGGCATGATTTCATATTGCAGCGTGAAATCGGCGGTTTTGAATGAGTCGATATAGGTGCCCTGCGGCAATGCCGGGCTGCCCGGAATATTCGCATTCGGCCCGAAGATGCCGGTCGCGCTATCCGCGCGCTGATCATACATCTTACCGACGTAATTGAAGGTGATGCGCCCGTTCAGCGGGCCGTATCTGGCCTCGACATAGGCCTGGTCCTTCCAGCGCGGCACCGGATAAGCGGTGGTCTGGAAGTTGAACTTACCGGCCGCGTCGAAGCCAGGCTGAACGACGACGCCGGCGACCGATTCCTCCCCAGTGCGATATTCGATATTATAGGTGGCGGATCCGCCGATGCCGATCCGCACCGGCCCGACCTCCGCGCTATAATCGAGCAGAATATCGAGGCCCGAATTGGTTACTTTGGCGCCGTTCTGATAATTGGTGATCACGCGCGAGATATTGCCGACGTTGCATATTCCCGCGCCGGCCACCCCGCCGCCGCCGTTGAAATAGAAGCGCTGACGCAGCGTGGCAAAGGCGGGATCGTCGCAATTGCCGCCCGCCGTCAGCGTCGAGACCATCCCGGCGAGCGGATCCGAGACGATCGTGTCGCGGATATTGTAACGGAAATAGTCGATGCTCGCCTTGAGGCCGCCGATCGCCAACAGCACGCCGCCTGAGATATTAGTCGAGGATTCGGGCTTGAGTGCGGGCGTGCCGAACACCTCGACCGGGCGGAATGCCGAGCCGATCAGCTGCAGCCCGGTGAACGAATTGGTGGTGAGATATTGCACCGGCGGGCCGCGGAAGGTGGTGCCAAGCCCGCCGCGCACCGCCAGCCAGTCGGTCATCTGGAAACGCAGCCGCCCCTGCGGGTTGAAGGTCGAGCCGACCAGCCCGCCATAATCCTCGTACCGCGCAGACAATTGGCCATTGAGCGAATCGAGGATCGGCAATTGCAGCTCGGCAAAGGTCGCCCAGACGTTGCCGCTCGCCTGGGTCGCGGTGGTGGTGCCGAGGAAGCCGAACGCGCCGCCTGCCTGCGCCGATGGGCCACCGACCGTGCTCGGCGCGCACGGCCCGAGATTGCCGTTGATCGGGGTCTCACGGCACGGCGTCGTCGCCAGATCGGCCGACTGGCTTGGCGTGAAGCGATAGGTCGATCGGCGGAACTGCCCGCCGAACGCAAATTTCACTTCGCCGCCCGGCAGTTGAAGCCCGGTATCGCCCGAAATCGCCGCGTCCGCGACGAGCAGCGAGGTATCGATGCGCTGGATGTGCGGCACGTACAGCCACCGCGCCAGCTCGATTGAATTCGCCACCGATGCGACATAATTGGGGTTGGTCTGCCCCGACACCGGATTGCCGCTGACCGCATTGCCGAACGGGTTGAGCCACAGGCAGCCGTTTTGCCCCGGCGTGCTCGCCGCAATGTCGCAATTCGCGCCGCCCAGCCCGCGCAACGCCAGCTGCAGTCGGTCGCCGTAAATGTCAGCACCGCGGATGATCCGGCTATATTGATGATAGGTGCCGGAAATGTCGAAATCGATCCCCTCGGTCAGCGGCCCGCGCAACGCGAGCGTGAACCGCGTGCTATTCGAGCTGCGGCTGCCGATCGACGAGCCGGGATTGTCCGGATCGTCAAGCGTCAGCGGGTTTCCGCCGAGTTGGAACGGACGGTAGAATAAGGTCGGAAACACCACACCCGCGGTGGCGGCCGGCAGCGCATTCTGCGCGCGATAGGCCTGCAGCCCCGGATTATCGCCCGGCACGTAGAAGCCCGACACGCTGCTGCGATCCACCCCGCCCAAAGAGACGAGCGAGGGCGGGAGCGACGGCAGAAAAGAAGGCGAGCCGAGATAGCGCGGAATATCCGACCATCCGTACAGCGCGGTCGCCTGCAACTCCATCGCGCGCGGCAGATCGACAGTGATGTCGATAAACACCTGGCCGCGCCGCTCGGTCTCGGTCAGCGCGTCGAATTGCGGATTGTTGGCGATGCAGCGGTTGCGCGTCGTGACATAACCGCCGAGCGGCGCGCAACTCGCATCGCTCTGGATCGGGCCGAGCGCGGCGCCGGATGCGCTGATCGGCACGAAGCTGCCCGGATGGCCCGCCTGGGTCCAGCCGCCCTGCGGGTTTTCGGGATAGGGGCGCAACGAAAAGGCACGATCGAGAGTGAGCAATTGTCCGCGCGTCTGATAGCCGGCAGCAACCAGGAAGCGCAGCCCGTCGCCGCGATGGCCGTAGCTCAACGAGCCGTCGAAATCGCCATTGCTGCCCGGCACGTGCTTGTAGCTGCCGGCGGCGCGGAAACCCTGCTGATCGGTGCGGGTGATGAAATTGACCACGCCGGCGATCGCATCCGAGCCGTAAGTCGCGGCGGCGCCGTCCTTGAGCACCTCCACCCGGCCGATCGCGGCGAGCGGAATCAGGTTGATGTCGACGGTCGGCGCACCCGCGCCGGTCGCCACCAGCCGCTTGCTGTTGAGCAGCACCAGGGTCCGCTCCGGCGTCAGCCCGCGCAAATTGACCGTCGCGATCCCCTCGGTGCCTTGCGAGCGCGCGTCGAACTGATTGGCGTCGCCCAGCACGCCGGTCGACGTCGGCAGAGACTTCATCAACTCGACGACGGTGGGGCTGCCCTGCCGCTGCAATTCCTGCGCGCCGATCACGTCGACCGGCGCGCGCGCATCCTCGCGCGAGCCGCGGATCAGCGTCCCGGTCACGATGATATCGGCTGGCACGCTTGCCGCTCCTTCGCCGCTGGCGATCTGTGCCGATGCCGGCGCGATATGCAGCATGGTAACCGCTGACAAAGCGGTCGCCCCCCAAAATATTCTGCGCATCATCCCCTCCCGCTCCGATGCATCTGAATCAGGCTAACGTGGGACGGACGCCTTGCGCTTGGTCAAAGAATCCTTCGGGGTTATTCCCTGCGACTATAGCGACCGGCGTTTGGAGAATTCGGCAATCTTGCGCACCAGCGGCACGCTCCACAGTCCGCGCGTGGTGAGCATCCAGCATTCGAACGGCCAATGCCCGGTGGTGCGCAGTTCCACCAGCGCGCCCGACACGAGATCTCGTTCGAACACGAAGCGCGGTCCGCGCGCGATCCGATCGGTCCCGAACGGATAGACGCGGATCAGTTCCGGTTCGTCCGTCAAAAGCGCGCGCAGATGCGCATCCTGCGCGTTCGTCATCGAGCCGATCCAGGAGAGAAGCGAGTGATCGATCTGCAGATGCGCCATCGGATAATCGAGCACCGCCGCCGGGCCGACCGGCGCCCGCTCGAGCAGGGGATGGCCGGGCCGCACGGCCATGATGATGTCAGTCTCGAACAGCTTGACCCGGATCAGATCAGGAAATCCTTCCGCATTCTCCTTTCGTGTGAACGAAATGTCGTAAAGCCCCTCCTGCACGCCGCGAGCCAGTTGCGAGCGGCGCACCCGTTTGACGGCCAGTTGCAAATTGGGAAATTCGATCGCCGAATGCCGCATCACCATCGGTAGCGGCTTCAGATGCGTCACCGCGCCGACCGCGATCGTCAACTGGCCGACCTCGCCGCGACTGCGCTGCCCGATCTCGCGCCGCAGCTTGGCCACCTCGTGCAAGAGCGGCTCGGCGCGGCGTGCGAGGAATTCGCCGTGCGACGTCGGGCGCGTCCCCTCGGCGGAACGCTCGAACAGTTGGATGCCAAGCTCTGCCTCCAGCCGGGCAATGCTCTTGCTGAGCGTTGGTTGCGATACGCCAAGCGTGCGCGCCGCGCCGTTGAACCCCTTCGCCTCGACCACGGCCACAATCTGTTCGAGGTGACGCAACTCCATCGCGCCAGCCTATATCAATTCATGCCGGCATCATAATCAGCGCAGCGGCACCTTCGCCGGATAGCTTTTGAACGTGTCGAGATGCGCGCGGATCGCATGCGTCAGCACCGGGATCTGCGGCTGTTTGAGTGGAGCGAGCGCATGTTCCTCCTTGGGATCGATGTAGAGGTTGAACATCTTCCCGCCATAGATCAGCTCGCTGACCGATGCTGAAAACGGGCTGGATCTCGGCCAGCTATCGTCGCTTTCGGTTTTCTGGTCGCGCACAAGGAATTTGAATTCGCCGACTCGCGCGCCCATAAACACATTGGTCGCCCAATAATATTCCACGCGCCGCGCGCTCTCGCCATTGTCGGCGAGCAGGAAGCCGCTCTGGTCGATGCCGTCGATATAGCGGTCGCCCGGCACCAGATCGGGCCGCCCGGCCAGCGACAGGCTGGTCGCGAACACGTCCATCAGATCGAACAGCCCGTCGGACACGCGCCCCGGCGCGATCACGCCGGGCCAGGAGGCGATAAACGGCGTGCGTACCCCGCCCTCGTAGATCGAGCCCTTCGCCGAACGGAACGGCGTGGTTCCCATATCGGGGAAGGTTTCCGCCATCGGGCCGTTGTCCGACGCGATCATGATGATCGTATTGTCGAGCTGTCCGGCCTGACGCAGCGCCGCTACCACCTGCCCGACGCGATGGTCCAGCTCGACGATCACGTCCTTGAACGGATAGCGCCCCGGCGATTTGCCGGCGAATGCGGGGTGGGGATAATTGTCGAAATGCGCGCCGCGCGTGCCGAAATAGAGAAAGAACGGATTCGCCTGATCCTTGCGTGAGGCGATGAAATCGGTGGCGCGCTGAGTGAATTTCTCGTCGACGAAGCGGATCGTGTCGAGATCGATCGGATAGACCGGCTTCGCCTCCTCGCCGGTCCGCCCCGAAACGATCGCCATCGTCTCGCCCGCCGCCGCCCAGGCTTTGCGGTCGGGGTCATTGACCAGATCGGGATTGCGCCATGGCTCGCGCCACGCGGTATAATCGTCGGACGAGGTGAGGATGCCGTAATAATCGTCGAAGCCGACATTCTGCGGCTGCGTCTCCTTCGCCCCGCCGAGATGCCATTTGCCGATCGCCTGGGTGGTATAGCCCGCTTGTTTGAGCAAGGCGGCAAGCGTGACCTCGCCGTTCAGCCCGGTCGCCGCGCTGTTCTCGCCCGGCAGATAGGGTTTGAGCAGCCCGGTACGCACCGGCAGCCGGCCGGTCAGCAGCGACGAGCGTGTCGGCGTGCACGAGGGTTGCGAATAGGCCGAGGTCAGCCGCAATCCGCTTGCGGCGAGGCGATCGAGATTGGGCGTGGGACTGCCGACCGCAATGCCCCCGCCGAACGCGCCCAGATCGCTCCAGCCGACGTCGTCCATCAGGATCATCACGATATTCGGGGGACGGCCGAATTTCGCCCGCGCCGCGGCCAGCGCCGCCTGCGCCGCGCCCGACTGGCGCGGGTGTTGGATGACCGGCTCGCGGTTGGGCGCGGGGCGCATCGTTTTCGCGAGAAAGGCGTCGACCGGTTTGACCGGCGCCGGTTGCGCGGCCGAAACCGCGGGCATCGCCATGGCCGCCAGCGCGATTGCCGATGCGCGGATTGCGAGCCTCGTCATGGCCATGCTGCGCTCCCCTGGTCCTTGTCGTTGCCGGCACGCTAACCGGTGCGTGGCGCAATGGCGATGACATAGCCGCTATGTATTTCGGCTATTGGCTTAGCGCTGTCGTCGCCCGATCGCCGCCCCTAGGATCACGGCATGCGCGATCCGAAGCGGTCGCCGGGGCAAATATGAAGGGGAGTGGGCGATGGATTTGTCGCGTCGCGGCATGCTGGCGCTGGGGCCGATCGCCGCCGGAAGTTCGATGGTTCCGCTGCTCGCAGCGCCGGCAGGGGCGCAAGCGCCCGCCGACGCGATCGCGGATCCCTATCGGGTTGGGCTGTTGCCGTCGCAGCGCCATGATGCCGCGCCGCTGGGGAATGACGTATCCCCACAGACCCGCGCCTGGCGCGCGCGCGGCAAATTGGCCTCGGTGTTCGGCAACGAAATCTATTACCAGCGCGACGGCCGTGGGCCGACATTGGTGTTCATCCACGGCTTTCCGACATCGAGCTACGACTGGAAGTCGGTGCAGGAAGACCTCAGGCGGTCATTCGACTGCGTCATCTTCGATCTGGTCGGCTTCGGCCTCTCGAGCAAACCCGAAGCGTGGAGCTATTCGCTGTTCCAGCAGGCCGATACGGTCGAAGGACTGATGCGCGCGCTCGGCATTCGGAGCGCGCATATCGTCAGCCACGATATGGGCACTTCGGTCCATACCGAGCTGCTCGCGCGCAAGCAGGCGGGAACGCTGACCTTCGACCTGTCCGGCTCGACCTTCCTCAACGGCAGCGTGATTAAGGGCATGGCGACGCTCAACGACTTTCAAAAGACGCTGCAGGACGCATCCTCGCTGCAAGCGGGGATGAAGATGGTCGCGGAACTGATGCCGAGCTATGTCGACCGGCTCAAGCAACTGATGGCGCGCCCCGAAGTGGTGACCGCAGAAGAAAGACGCGTGATGGAGGATTTGCTGGCGCACGAGCAGGGCAATATCCGCCTCCCCAACGTCTACAGCTATGTGCGCGAACGCTATATCCATGAGGAGCGCTGGGTCGGCGCACTGCGCAAGGAGAATGGCCCGGTCCAGATCATCTGGGGCGCGGCCGATCCGATCGCCAATATCGGTATGGGCCGCAAGCTGCACGAACTGGTGCCGCAGGCGCACTATACCGAGCTGCGGAATGTCGGGCATTTCATCCCGTTCGAGGCGCCGGCCGAGGTTTCCGCCGGGATACGCGGCTTTATCGGAAAAATCGCCGAGCGGTCGTAATGCTGCTCATGCGGCTCTGCCTTCAGCGCGACGCCGCAGCACGTCGAGGTTGCGTTGGTGGCTCGCTTCGTCGTCGCCTGAACGCGGCGAGCGAAAGCATAGCGGCGATATAGATGGCGATGATATAGACCAGGCCGAGTTCGTCCAGGGACCGTTGAGAGATGGTCGCCGGCCGGACATTTTCCGACAGCCCGACAATGCTCAGGATCGCGTCGACCGAGAATACGCCGAAGCCCGCGATCGATTTCTTGACGATATCGTCGGCCGAAACGAGCACCCCCTCCGAGGGCCGGCCGGTCTTCACCCAAGCCTCGTTCGACCCTTCTATCTGCCAGATGCTCTTGCACTATAGAGGTCGGCACTTGGCGAGTGTCGAAGTTTCACGCGTGCTACGCTGCTCAGAGCGCAAATCCCATCCCTGGAAAATCAAGCTGATTTCTCAGCTGCGCGCCGACGATCCTCACCCAAATAGCGGTGGTTCAAGGGTAAGCCGCTCCTCGTCGGTCGAATAGAGTGCCGCAGAGGGCGCACTACCGGCAGCCGCCGACCAGCCCCGCCAGCCCGATCGGTTGGCGGGGCTTTTTTGTTCGCGGCTCCGCCGGGGCGTGCGCCTCAGAAGAAATGGCGCAACTGGACGCCATATTGCCGGGGCTCGCCGTAGAGGGTCTTGATCACCGTCTGGTTGGTCACCCCTGTCGCGCCCACGCCGGCTGTCTTGTATGTGGGATAGCGCTCATTGGTGAGGTTGCGCCCGTAGAGCGCGATTTCCCATCGCTCGTCGATCGGCCGCCACGCCGCCCGCGCATTGAGCAGGGTTACCGTCTCGCTTTCGAAGGCAGGATTGTTGTTGGCCTTGAAATAGACCCGGTCGCGCCACGAGAAATCCGCGCGCAGCGTGAGGCTCCCGACCTCGCCGAGCGGCGCCTTATATTCGCCGCCATAAGTGACATTCCATTTCGGCGCATTGGGCAGGCGGTTGCCGCCGAGGTCGACGCCCTGACTGAAATAGACGTCGTAGCGGGCATCAAGCCATGCCAGCGTCGAGTTCAGTGTCAGACGCGGAACAGGCCGCGCCAGTATCTCGGCCTCGAACCCCTTGATCCTCGCCTTACCCGCATTGGTCGTGGTTGCAACGCCATTGATATATTCGACGACCTGGAGATTGGTGAAATTATAATAGAAAGCCGAAAAATTGGCACGAAGCCTTTTGTCCAGAACGGTCGACTTCAATCCCGCTTCGTAGCTCCAGATATATTCAGGCAGGAAGGGCTGGCCATCGCCGAGCTGGAAGCCACCCGATTTGAATCCGCGCGTTGCCGCGGCATAGAGCATGATATCTTTGGTAATATCGTAATCGATTCCGAATTTGGGCGTCCATGCCCCCCAGGAATCCTTCGGCTGCCCGCCCCCGATCTGCGCGTTGTTGACCAGGATACGGTAGGAAAAATCCTTCTCTTCCCATGAATAGCGCAGCCCGCCGATCAGGCGCAGCCGATCGGTCACCGCATAATTCGCCTGTCCGAACACCGCGACGGCATTGGTGGTGTTGGTCTCGGGCGTGACCCGGCGCCTGTTGGGCTGGATGATGCGAAGCTCGTCGCTGCCCTTTTCGTTGAGATAGAAAGCGCCGAGGATCCACTGCAGCGCGCCCTCGCCGTTGCTCACCAGTTGGAGTTCCTGCGTGATGCTGCGCGAGCTTTCGAAATATTCCTGGTGCCGGAGAAACAGATCGGTCGCATCAGTGTCGAACGCTTCGGAGACATTGCTCTTGCGCAGCGCGGTGATCGACTTAAGCGTGACCGGGCCGTTATTCCATGTGATCGTCGAGGAAACGCCCCAGGCGTCGACATCGTAGCGCGGATCGGCATCGAGCGCGACGTCGAACGCACCCCGCGGAACGGTCGCCCCCGCGGCGGCGAGCCCACCGCTCGCATAGGATGTGAGCTTCGATGTCGAGCCGGTCTCGCGGTCCTGGCTCGCATCGGCCCGCAGCACGATTTCCAGATCGTCGGTCGGATTGAACGCGAGCGTCACGCGTCCGGCGAGATTGCCCTGATCCTGATATCGCCGGTTTCGCGCAACGTCGCGATAGATGCCGTCGCGACTGTTGGCGAGCACCGTCACGCTCATGCCGACGCGATCGCCGACCGGCCCCGCGATCGTGCCGCTGAGCGCGCGTTTGGCGTAATTGCCCAGCGTGAGGCCGATCGCGCCGCTCAACGCCTTGGTCGGCATTTTCGAGATGATGTTCAACGTGCCGGCGGCGGAGTTTCGGCCGAACAGCACGCCTTGCGGGCCGCGCAGGATCTCGATGCGTTCGACGTCGAACAGATCTTGATAGCTCGTCGTGGGGCGGGGAATGTAGACCCCGTCGTAATGGACCGTGGTGCTGGGATCGGTCGCGATGCCGAACGCCGTGGTGCCGATGCCGCGAATGTTGATGATCGCCATCGCGTCATTGGTGATCGAGACGCCGGGGGCGAAAAATTGCAGGTCCTCGACATTCGAGATGCCGGTCGCGGTGAGCGATTCGCCCGTCATCGCGGTCACCGAGATCGGCACGGATTGGAGATTTTCCTCGCGTTTCTCGGCCGTTACTATGATGTCCGTAAGGCCGCTGTCGGGCGGCGCCCGTTGTGCGTCTGCCGGGTCGGCGAACAGCGCCGACAATGCGAGGCTGATGCCGGCGATTCGTGCATTCGTACCGGAGGATATGTAAATATTCGTCAAGTATTTTCCCCTCCAATTTATCCGCTCGTGCCGAGCGCGATTTCGTCTTCTCTGCGGAGAGGTTGATTACCTGACGGTAGATGGGCGAAAACTCGTCGCCAAGACGATAATATGCGCTCCCTCCGCGCGAATATATACGTCGCGTCTGCAGTATTCCCTCATATGTAATTTCCTTGTCTCCATCGAAGGGCGAGGGGTGGAGAATTACTGGCTTAGCGTCATGGCCTCTTTCCGGGTGTCGATACCGACGTCCGCCTCGCTGCTGCGAAGCAGCCGATAAGTCGCACCGGGCGCAATCTTCCTGGGTTCCGCGATGCGCCCGTCGGCACTGAGAAAGCCGGACCGGCTGTAAAAATCGGATTTTCGATAGTCTCGACCTATCCCTGTCTGGCTCGCGTCGGGTATTGCGAGATCGACTGTTGCGGCGCGCCTGCAACTGATGGAGGGACGGTGTGATGTCGACGATAGGCAAATTGACCGCCGGCGCGGCGGTGACCGCTTTGTCCGCATTATCGGGGCTTGCGCTGTTCACCGCGTGGAACGGCCGTCGCGCCGAGCGGCTGGTGCCGCCCGACGGGCATTTCGTCCAGGTCGACGGCGCGACCTTGCATTATGCCGATATCGGCCACGGGCGGCCGATCGTGATGATTCACGGGCTCGGCGGGCAGCTGCGCAATTTCACTTATGCGCTGAGCGAGACGCTCGCGCGCGATCATCGGCTGATCATCGTCGATCGGCCCGGATCGGGTTATTCGACCTTCAGCGCCGGCACCAAGGATCGCGGGCTGTTCGTCCAGGCGCGGATGATCGTTGACCTCATCACCGCACTGGGGATCGAGCGGCCGTTGCTGGTCGGGCATTCGCTCGGCGGCGCGATCGCGCTGGCCGCGGCGGTGCAGTTTCCGCAGCGGATCGGCGGACTGGCGCTGCTCGCGCCGCTCACCCAGCCGATCGAGACGGTGCCGGAGGTGTTCAAGGCGCTGTCGCTGCAATCACCGGTGGCGCGCGCCGCGATCGCCTGGACGCTGGCCGCGCCGCTGAGCCGCGCCCGCCCCGAGGTCGCGCAGGCGCAATTGTTCGGCCCCGAGGAGGCGCCCGCCGATTTCGAGACGCGCGGCGGCGCCGCGCTGACCTTGCGCCCGGCGGCGTTCCAGGCGGCGGCGGCGGATGTCGAGGCGTGCGGGGTCGATATGCCGATTTTGGCGCGCCGCTACGGCGAATTGTCGCTGCCGGTGGGGATCCTGTTCGCGAAGGAGGATCGCATCCTCAACTTCGCGGATCACGGCCCGCCGACCGCGCAAGCGATCGCCGGCGCCGAGCTGACCGCGATCTCCGGCGGGCACATGTTCCCGCTGACCCAGCCTGCGGTTACCGGGGAGTGGATACGCGCGAGGGCTGCGGCGATCGGGGGTTAGGATTTCCGTCGCCCGGCCCTAGCCGGAGATGCGCTTCAACGCGACGCTCGCAGTGCATCCGATCTCGAAAAGTAAATTGATGAATAGCGACCGCTGGAGCGACGAAAATTTCGTTTCTTTAGCGTCGTCGTGTGCGAGAACATTAGGGGGACGAATCGGGAATTCTTGGTGATGATCGATCTCTTCTGTAATCGCGAAAATTTGCCGATGTGCAATCTGACATTCGATATTGTCGACCGAAAATACGACGATAGCGCAAAGTGCTGGAATTTATCCTTCCGCGCCGACGGCGGGTTGTACGGTATCGTTGGATTCGGCGCGACGATTCCCGCATCCGGCTGGCGCGCTCAATCCGATACGGCCGAAGGTGTGACGTTCCATACTTATTGGAACCGCCTAATCCTGCATTCGAGCGGGCACGAAAGCGATATGCTGCTGGAAGTCCTTGTCGAATGCTACGGATATTTCGCCTGCCGTGGCGATGAATCGAGTATATTCTACAAAATCTATCAAGAGATCGGGCAGTGGTTCTTCGTCGACGCGATCGATTGCGTGTGTGTCGGGATTCAGTCCGACCCTGCAAGGATCGCGGAGGAGCCTCAGCACCTCAAGATTTTCTTCACCGACGGGACGGAGGATGATCGCTATGCGGAAATATTTCTCGACATCGATCTGCCGAACGGCACGGCCGGGTTGAACGAGAAGGACACGACTTACCGGCCAAAACTGGTCCATTGGCTCGCCACGCGGGCAAGGCGGCTTCATTCGATGCACTAGGGTGGATCGAGTTTCACGCGTTCGAGCCTTCGCAACCCGGTCACCCCGGCCTTGAGCCGGGGGCCGTCTGGGGGGCGGGTGCGGAGCAAGAGCTTCCAGCCGCTGTACGCGCGGCAGGATGGAGCCCGGTTCGGGGCTGTCCTGAATACCTACCTTGGCAGGCAGTCGAACGCGTCGAGGCGACGGGATTTGTGCGCCGGGGTCGCCGCGGCCGTCGCGTTAAATGAAACGGCCTATCCTCCGTTCGCCCCTAAGCTTCTCGAAGAGCTGCATTTCTTTCCGCGGACGAAAAGTGCAGCCCTTCGAAAAACTTAGCCCGAACGGTTCGGAGCCCGAGCGCCCGGCCTATTCCGCCATTTCCGGCTCGGGGGCCGGCGCGCGTTCGAGCAGCGGCGCGAGATAATGGCCGGTGAAGCTGCCCTTGGTCTTGGCGACCTTCTCCGGTGTCCCTTCGGCGACGATCTCGCCGCCCTTCACCCCGCCTTCGGGGCCGAGGTCGATGATCCAGTCGGCGGTCTTGATGACGTCGAGGTTATGCTCGATCACCACCACCGTATTGCCCTGTTCGACCAATGCGTGGAGCACTTCGAGCAATTTGCGGACATCCTCGAAATGCAGCCCGGTGGTGGGTTCGTCGAGGATGTAGAGCGTGTTGCCGGTGGCGCGGCGGCTCAGTTCCTTGGCGAGCTTGACGCGCTGCGCCTCGCCGCCGGAGAGCGTCGTCGCCTGCTGCCCGACCTTGACATAGCCGAGCCCGACCTCGGCCAGCATCGCCATCTTGTCGCGGATCGGGGGCACCGCCTTGAAGAATTCGGCGGCATCCTCGACCGTCATGTCGAGCACGTCGGCGATCGAAAGGCCCTTGAACTTCACCTCCAGCGTCTCGCGATTGTAGCGCGCACCGTGGCACACGTCGCAGGTAACATAGACGTCGGGGAGGAAGTGCATCTCGATCTTGAGCACCCCGTCGCCCTGGCATGCCTCGCACCGCCCGCCCTTGACGTTGAAGCTGAACCGCCCCGGCTTGTAGCCGCGCGCCTGCGATTCGGGCAGCCCGGCGAACCAGTCGCGGATCTGGGTGAAGGCGCCGGTATAGGTCGCCGGGTTCGATCGCGGGGTGCGCCCGATCGGCGACTGATCGATGTCGATCACCTTGTCGAGATGCTGGAGCCCGGTGATCTTCTCATGCCGCCCGGCGAGGATGCGCGCACCGTTCAATTGCCGCGCCGCCGCGGCATAGAGCGTGTCGATCGTGAAGCTCGACTTGCCCGATCCCGACACCCCGGTGATGCAGGTGAAGGTGCCGAGCGGAATGCTCGCGGTGACGTTGCGCAGATTGTTCGCCGTCGCGTTGTGGACGGTGAGCTTCTTGCCCGATCCCTTGCGCCGCTTCGCCGGCACCGGCACCGCGCGGGTGCCGTTGAGATAATCGGCGGTGATCGACCCGTCCGACGCGAGCAGCTTGTCGAGCGTGCCGTGCGCGACGATCTCGCCGCCGTGGACGCCCGCGCCGGGCCCCATGTCGATGACATAATCGGCGGTACGGATCGCATCCTCGTCATGCTCGACGACCAGCACGGTATTGCCGAGATCGCGCAGCCGGCGCAGCGTCGCGAGCAGCATGTCGTGTTCGCGCTGATGGAGCCCGATCGACGGCTCGTCGAGCACATAGAGCACGCCGGAGAGGCCGCTGCCGATCTGGCTGGCGAGGCGGATGCGCTGGCTCTCGCCGCCCGATAAGGTGCCCGATGTCCGGTCGAGGTTGAGATAATCGAGCCCGACATTGTTGAGGAAGCCGAGTCGCTCGACGATCTCTTTCAGGATGCGTTCGGCGATCGCGCGCTGCTGGTCGTTGAGCTGTTCCGGAAGCGCATTGAACCACGCCAGCGCGTCGACCACCGACATGCGCGTCGCATGGCTGATATCCTCGCGCGCGACCTTCACCGCGAGCGCCTCGGGCTTGAGCCGCGCGCCGTGGCACACTTCGCATGGCTGCGAGCTTTGATATTTGCCCAGTTCCTCGCGCATCCACGTGCTCTCGGTCTGAAGCATGCGGCGATTGAGATTGCCGATCACCCCCTCGAACGGCTTCTTGACGTCATAGGACTTCTTGCCGTCGACGAAGGTCAGCGTGACGGGCTTGCCGCCGGTGCCGTGGAGGATGATCAGCCGCACTTCGCCGGGCAGATCCTTCCACGGCGTTTCGAGGCTGAAGCCGAATTCGCGCGCGAGGCTGCCGAGTACCTGCATATAATAAGGTGAGGGCGGGTTGGATTTCGCCCAGGGCACGATCGCGCCCTTCTTGAGCGTCAGATCATGGTTGGGGACGACGAGATCCTCGTCGAAGATCAGCTTCTCGCCCAGCCCGTCGCACGCCGGGCAGGCGCCCTGCGGCGCGTTGAACGAGAACAGCCGCGGCTCGATCTCGGGGATCGTGAAGCCACTGACCGGGCAGGCGAATTTTTCGGAGAAGACGATGCGGTTGGCGGGGATGCCGGCATTCTTCATCTGCCCGCCGGCCGCCGCCTCATCCTCGCGCCCCGGCACCACGCCGTCGGCGAGATCGACATAGGCCAGCCCCTCGGCCAGCTTGAGCGCGGTTTCGAAACTGTCGGCGAGCCGCGTCGCGATATCGTCTCGCACGACGAGGCGATCGACCACCACCTCGATATCGTGCTTATACTTCTTGTCGAGCGCCGGCGCCTCGTCGATCTCATGCATCTCGCCGTCGATGCGGACGCGGGTGAACCCCGCTTTCTGCCACTCGGCCAGCTCATTGCGATATTCGCCCTTGCGCCCGCGTACGACGGGGGCGAGCAGATAGAGCCGAGTCCCCTCGGGCAGCGCCATCACGCGATCGACCATCTGGCTCACCGTCTGCGCCGCGATCGGCAGCCCGGTGACGGGCGAATAGGGCACGCCGACCCGCGCCCATAGCAAGCGCATGTAATCGTAGATTTCGGTGACGGTGGCGACGGTGGAGCGCGGGTTGCGGCTGGTCGTCTTCTGCTCGATCGAGATCGCCGGCGAGAGTCCCTCGATATGATCGACATCGGGCTTTTGCATCAGCTCGAGGAACTGGCGCGCATAGGCCGAGAGCGACTCGACATAGCGCCGCTGCCCCTCGGCGTAGATCGTATCGAATGCGAGGCTCGATTTGCCCGAGCCGGAGAGCCCGGTGATCACCGTCAGCGTGTCGCGCGGGATATCCACCGCGACGTCCTTGAGATTGTGCTCGCGCGCGCCGCGGACGGAAATGTGAGTCAGCATGGATGGGGGTTCTACTTCTGTTCCGCAAAGCTTTCCAGTCCCTTCGAGATGGGATTGTGCATCGATTGCGGCAAGATGGCTGGAACTGGCGGCGAAGTGTATTATATTGATGGCACACTGGAGGCAGGCGATGGCGAAGAAAGACGGCAAGAAGGCAAAGCGGATCCCGAAGCGGATCGGCGGGCTGAAAATCCCGAAGGAACTGCGGCACGCGGGCGAGGCATTGCTCGACAAGGCCAATTCGCCCGCGGGGCGCGAGATTATCGCCGCCGGGCTGACGATGGCCGCCGCCGCGGCGTCGGCCGCCGCGCGCAAACAGCGGACCGAGGCGCATCGCGCGACCCGGCCGGGCGAGCCCGGCACGGTCGATCCGCAACGCGTCGCCGAGGCGGTGGGCGATATGGCGGATATCGTGCTTGATCGCATCTTCCGCCCCCGCAAGGCGTGACGATTACCGTCTTTTCATCACGCGGACGCGGTGGCGTCAGGCAGGGAAGGGCAGAAGCGCGTTACCGATCAGGAGTAACCGGAATGAAACAAGCCAAATTCGTGTTCGCTGCTGCCGCCGCTGCGATGGCGCTCGGCGGGTCTCCGGCGCTGGCCAAGGGCTGTATCCGCGGCGCGGTCGCAGGCGGCGTCGCGGGGCATTATGCCGGGCATCATGCGATCGCCGGCGCAATGGCCGGCTGCGCGGCGGGTCATTATTACTATAAGCACAAGGCGGCGGTCGCTGCGCAGAAGCAGCAACAGGCCGCGCATCCCGGCACCGGCCAGCCGGCGAAGTAATATCTGAAAATGATAGCGCGGGTCGTGCCGAATCCGCGCTACCGCCCCGGCGTAGGCCGGGGCCCAGTTATGGCCGACCCGATGCTGGACCCCGGCCTGCGCCGGGGTGGTGGGAGTCAGAAGATCCTCGTGTCCCCGCGAAGGCGGGGATCCAGAGGCCAAGGCAATCAGCGTTTCGTTATTTGGCCCTGGGTCCCCGCCTTGGCGGGGACACGAGGAATGTGACTTACTTCCCCCGCCGCTTGCGGTGGCTCTCGAGGTCGAGCACCGCCGAATCCTCGCCGTCGGGCAGCAGCCCGAGCCGCCGCGCGACTTCCTGATAGGCCTCCGCCTCGCCGCCGAGATCGCGACGGAAGCGATCCTTGTCGAGCTTCTCGCCCGAAGCCATGTCCCACAAGCGGCAGCAATCCGGGCTGATCTCGTCGGCCAGGATGATCCGGCCGTAATCATTGTCCCAGATTCGCCCGAATTCGAGCTTGAAGTCGACCAGCCGGATCCCGACCCCGGCGAACAGCCCGCTAAGGAAATCGTTGATGCGAATCGCGAGATCCTGGATGTCGTGCATCTCCTCCTGGCTGGCCCAGCCGAAGGCGGCGATATGCTCGTCGCTGATCATCGGATCGCCGAGCTCGTCCGACTTGTAAGCATATTCGATGATCGTGCGCGGCAGGCGGGTGCCTTCCTCGATCCCGAGCCGCTTGGCGAGCGTGCCCGCGGCGACGTTGCGCACCATCACCTCGATCGGGACGATCTCGACCTGCCGGATCAATTGCTCGCGCATGTTGAGCCGCCGGATGAAGTGCGTCGGCACGCCGATATGGTCGAGCAGCGTGAAGATATGCTCGGAGATCCGGTTGTTGAGCACGCCCTTGCCGTTGATCGTGCCCTTTTTCTGGGCGTTGAAGGCGGTCGCGTCGTCCTTGAAATATTGGATCAAGGTGCCCGGCTCGGGACCTTCGTAAAGGATCTTCGCCTTGCCTTCGTAGATCTGTCGCCGCCGCGCCATCGCTCGGTCCCCTGAAAAAAACGACCCCGGCGACGCGAATGCCGCGCGGCCGGGGCAGGAATCTGGGGGAGGATATAAGGTAAGGGATAGACGGGCGCAATCAGTCGGCTGCCGACGGTCTGGTGCCGCGCCACCACGCGCGCAGCGGGTCCTGCCAGCGTCGCCACGCCAATGCGCCGAGCAGCAATACGATCGCCGGCGGCCCGAGCAGCGCGATCGCACCGAGCAGAATCGCCAGCGTCCATTGCAGCGAATTGCCTGCCGTATCAGCCGCCTCGGCCAGCGCGGTGCGCGCGCCGAAGCCACGGACCACGGTGCCGGAATGATATTGGAAGGTCAGCGGGGTACTGGCGAGCGAGGCGCGCTGTTCGTCGGTCTTCTGCTGCGCATCACGGCGTTGCGCGTCGAGTTCACCGCGTTGGCGGGCGAGTTCGGCGCGCGTCGCCGATGAGATATCCTTGCGTGCGAGTTCGCGGTCGATCTTGTCGCGCGCGGCGGCGAGCGTTGCGTCGGCCTTGCCGAGCTCGGCGATCCGCGCACCAGCGTCGGCGCCGGTAATCTCGGCATCGATCAGCATACCCTCGGCCGCCTCGATCGCCGCGATCCCCTGTCGCCCGAAGGCGCGGGCGAGCGCCGGATCGAGCTTGAAGGCGAGCATCGCCTCGACCCCGTCGCCGTGCGTCAGCGTGTAGCGCATCCCGGTGATGCGACAGCGGCTGATCCCGAGTTTTTCGCAGGCCTGGGCATGCGCCTCCTGCGCGCCGGCGATTTTCGCAGGGGGCAGGCGGAAGGCGTAACGATAATCGAAGGCCACGCCGGGTGCGGCGGTGACGTCGACTCCGGGCCCCGATCCCTGGCTGTCGCTTTCCGCCTCCGGCGGCGCGGACCTGCTGCATGCCGCCAGCACGAGACAGACACAGACGATCGAAATACGTCGCATGATCGCTCTCCCGATAATGTCCTTAATCCATCGGATTAATCGAATATCACGGTCAAGCGTTATTTTTTGTCGATGAGTTGAGTGTCGAGCGCCGCAAGCACGAGCTGCCTGGCGGTCGCCCAGGCAGGGGTTTCGGGTGCGATCAGTTCGACATGGCCGGTGGCGGGGACGGTGTGGAGCGTCACGCTGTCGCCCGCGGCGGTGGCGCGCGCCAGATAATCGGTGGCGAAGCGATAGGGGATGATGCGGTCCTCGCGCCCGTTGACCAGATCGTGCGGTATGCCGATCGGAAGCAGGCGCGGGATCGACGTGTCGACATAGGGATCGGCGCGACCGGTGCCGACGAGCCGGGGGATCACCGCGGTGCCGCAGCCATTGTCCGGGCTGGCGGCGGTCGCCTCCAGATCGGGCAGCCCGCCGAGGCAGACGACATGCGCGATCGGCAGCGGGGCGGGGCTGCGCAGCGCGCTGGCGCCCGGCAGCCGTGGACGCGCGGCGAGCCACAAGGCGAGATGCCCGCCGGCCGAATGGCCGAGCGCGACGATGCGGCGCGTGTCGAGATCATAGTCGGCGCGGTGCGCGAGCAGCGCGTCGGCGGCCGCGGCGGCATCGGCGAAGGTGCCGGGATAGCCCCCGCCGTGGCGGTCGACGCCGCGATAATCGATGTTCCACACCGCAATCCCCGCGCGGCGCAGATCGTCGGCGATCCAGTCCATCAGCGTGCGATCGGCGATCGCGGTTTCCCAGCAACCGCCGTGGACCATCACGACCACGCGATGCGGCCCGCGCCCGGCGGGGCGCCACAGATCGATTTTCTGGTAGGGATCCGGCCCGTAGGCGATCGTGGCATCCGGCACGGGGCGCGGCCGCGTGGTGAGATCGGGCCAGGTGAGATAGGAAGGCGACATGGCGCCCACCTTATCATTCATGTGTCGACTGGGAACCTCCCCGGCGGGGCGTCGATCGGCGGAGTGGAGAGGGCCGACCGGCTTGGCGGGGGAGCGGGCCGCCGCCGGGGAGGAACTGGTCCGCGCTCAGCCGCAATGCGGCCCGCGGCTGCGCCAGGGCGCGTCGAATTGCTTGCGGTTAACCCGGGCAAAACCGACGCTTGCCGCATGAATCAGGTCGGCGACGGCGCGCGAAAACGAAGTGTGCGAATTGGCCCAGGACTGGGTCAGAAAATCGTCACGCATTTCTTCCTCCTGTCCGTTTCTGCTGACCCGCTCTAAATGGCTCATTGTGCGCTGCAGCGCCAACAAATCGCTCGACATGATCGATAAGCTGGATTTATGGGTTCGCGATGCGCCGCATCCCGCCGCTCGCCGCCGTCCGCGTCTTCGAAGCCGCTGCGCGACACGAGAATTTCACCGCCGCCGCCGAGGAACTGGGGATGACCCAGGCGGCGGTGAGCTATCAGATCCGCGTGCTCGAGGAGCGGCTGGGCCAACCGCTGTTCCGCCGCGAGCGTCGTCGCGTCCTGTTGACCGACGCGGGGCGCCGCGCCGCACATCAGCTGACCCGCGCGTTCGACGCGATCGATGCCGCCTTCGCGGGCATCCGCGCCGAGGACGAGGGGCTGCTGACGCTCTCCACCTCGAACACCTTCGCCAATACCTGGCTGGTGTGGCGGCTCGGCGCGTTCCAGATGGCGCATCCAGAAATGGCGGTGCGGCTGCTGACCAGCGACCTGCTGACCGATTTCGCGGCCGAGGATGTCGATGTCGCGATCCGCGCCGGGCGCGGGGGTTGGGAGGGATTGTCGGAGGATCTGCTGCTGCGGATCGATTTCACCCCGATGTGCAGCCCCGAATTCCTCGCGCTCCGCGGTGGGCGGATCGAGCCTGCCGATCTGCTCAGGCTGCCGCTGATCAGCCCGAACGACCCGTGGTGGAGCCAATGGCTGCGCGAGGCGGGGGTGGAAGTGCCGGAGGGCGCGCTGCGCCCCGGCGTCCGGCTCGATTCACAGGCGCATGAGGGGCATGCGGCGATGGCCGGGCAGGGGGTGGCGATGCTGACGCCGTTCTTCTGGCGCAACGATCTCGCCGAGGGGCGGTTGGTGCGGTTGTTCGAACAGGCCTCGACGCGCAATTTCGGCTATTGGCTGGTGTGCCCCGAGCACCGCCGCCGCGTGCCCAAGATCGCGCGCTTCCGCGAATGGCTGCTGCGCGAGATCGCGGCGGATGGGGCGTTGTCCTGATCGCTTTCGTCGCCCCGGCCACTTCGTCATCCCCGCGCAGGCGGGGATCCATTCTGGCTGGCCTATCGGCTTGAGCCGCAACCTCGGCGCGAATGGATTCCCGCCTTCGCGGGAATGACGGGGAAGAGCTTGCTCGGTGTTTGCGGAATTTCCGTTCGCCCCTTAAAGCCTCCGGCTTCATGGCTACCGACTTTGCAGAACCGCCGATCGGCATCCTCGATGCACCCTTCGACAGCGCGCTTTCCGAACGTTATCTCGTTTACGCGCTCTCCACGATCACCGCGCGCTCGCTGCCCGACGTCCGCGACGGGCTGAAGCCGGTGCATCGCCGCTTGCTGTGGGCGATGCGGCTGCTCAGGCTCGATCCCGCGGCGGGCTACAAGAAATGCGCCCGCGTCGTCGGCGACGTGATCGGTAAATATCACCCGCACGGCGACCAGTCGGTCTATGACGCGATGGTTCGCCTCGCGCAGAATTTCGCGCTGCGCTATCCGCTCGTCGACGGGCAGGGCAATTTCGGCAATATCGACGGCGATAACGCTGCCGCTTACCGGTACACCGAAGCGCGGCTGACGCAGGTCGCGATCGACCTGATGGACGGGCTCGACGAGGATGCGGTCGCGTTCCGCCCGACCTATAATGGCGAGGAGCAGGAGCCCGAGCTGTTTCCCGGCATGTTCCCCAATCTGCTCGCCAACGGCGCGAGCGGGATCGCGGTGGGCATGGCGACTTCGATCCCGCCACACAATGCCGCCGAATTGCTCAACGCCGCGATCGCGCTGATCGACAATCCCGCGACTGATCCGCTCGATCACGTCCAGGGGCCGGATTTCCCGACCGGCGGGCTGGTGGTCGACGGCGCCGCGGTGATCCGCGAGGCTTATGCCACCGGGCGCGGCGGCTTCCGCGTGCGCTGCCGCTGGACGGTCGAGCGCGAGAAGGGCGGGGCGTGGCAGATCGTCGTGGGGGAAATCCCCTATGGCGTTCCCAAGGGCAAGCTGATCGAGCAGATCGCGGCGCTGATCAACGAGAAGAAATTGCCGATCCTCGCCGACGTGCGCGACGAGAGCGACGCCGAGATCCGGCTGGTGCTCGAGCCGCGCAGCCGCACCGTCGACCCGCAGGTGCTGATGGACGGGCTGTTCCGGCTGTCCGATCTCGAAACCCGCGTGCCGCTCAACCTCAACGTGCTCGACAAGACGCGCACCCCGCGGGTGATGAGCCTCAAGGAAGCGCTGGAGGCGTGGGTCGAGCATCAGTTCGTCGTGCTGCGCCGGCGCACCGAGCATCGCCTCGCCAAGATCGCCGACCGGCTGGAACTGGTCGCGGGCTATATCATCGCCTTCCTCAACCTCGACCGGGTGATCGAGATCATCCGCACCGAGGATGAGCCCAAGCCGGTGATGATGGCCGAATTCCAGCTCACCGACCGCCAGGCCGAAGCGATCCTCAACATGCGGCTGCGCTCGCTGCGCCGGCTGGAGGAAATGGAGCTCAAGCGCGAACAGGAAGCGCTGACCAAGGAACAGGCCGAGCTGCAGGCTTTGCTCGGCTCCGACGCGCGGCAGCGCACGCGGATGAAGAAGGATCTCGGCAAGATCCGCGACCGCTATGGCCTGGAGACCGCGCTCGGCCGCCGCCGCACGACGATCGAGGAAGCCGCCCCGGCGCGCGAGATCCCGCTGGAGGCGATGATCGAGCGCGAGCCGATCACGGTGATCCTGTCGCAGCGCGGCTGGATTCGCGCGATGAAGGGGCATGTCGATCTCGCCTCGGCCGAGACGCTCAAGTTCAAGGAGGGCGACGGCCCGGCCTGGGCGTTCCACGCGCAGACCACCGACAAATTGCTGCTCGCCGCGGAAAACGGGCGTTTCTACACGCTCGCGGCGGACAAATTGCCCGGCGGGCGGGGGTTCGGCGAGCCGGTTCGCGCGACGATCGACCTCGACGGCAATGTCGGGATCGCGGCGTTCATGAGCGCGGCGAAGCTCGACACATTGCTCATCGCGGCGAGCGACGGGCGCGGCTTCGTCGTGTCGGCGGCGGATGTGCAGGCCGAAACGCGCAAGGGCAAGACGGTGATGACCCCGCGCCCCGGCGCGAAACTGCTGCTCGCCAAGCCGATCCCCGCCGATGCCGATTATGTCGCGGCGATCGGCGACAACCGCAAGATGGTGGTGTTCCCGCTGTCCGAACTCGCCGAGATGACGCGCGGGCAGGGGGTGCAGCTTCAGCGTTATCGCGACGGCGGGCTCTCCGACGCGATCGCTTTCCATTATGCCGACGGCCTCAGCTGGTCGATGGGCGGTGGGAGCGGGCGGGTGCGCACCGAGAGTGACCTTTCGCCGTGGCGCACCGCGCGCGGCGCCGCCGGACGGATGCCGCCGAACGGTTTCCCCCGCGACAACCGCTTCTGACGGCTCAGAAAAATGCGTCGAATCGATAACTTCACACTTGTAAATTTAGGTCGTCGTTAACGCTCCGTATGTCATCGCAAGCGCCAATGATGACGGGGGGCAACATCGCAAAGGCCATTCCGCCGGTCATGCCCCCGGGTCTGACCGCGGCGGAGGGTGCGCTCGAACTGTTGCCGATCGCTGCGGTCGTCGCGGGGTTCGACGGCGAGCGGCTGATTCGCGAGACTCCCAACGCGATATTCCGCCGGCTCGGGCTCGATCGCACGCTGGAGGATATCGGCCCGCGCATCGCCACGTTCCTCGCCAAGGGCGATGCGCGCGCCGAATTCGCCTGGGATATCGGCGATGCCGTCGAGCGGCGGCATTTCACGGTGACGCTGGCGCGTATCGGCTATCGCGCCGAGCCGCGCTGTTTCGTGTCGTTCGTCGATCATACCGGCGAATTGCGCACCGAGCAGAATCTGCGCCGCGAAATGACGATCGACAGCCTCACCGGGCTACCCAACCGTGGCGGCTTCGGCGATCGGCTGGAGGCGCAGATCGCCGAGGGCGAGACGGCCTGCGCTGTGCTGGTGGTCGATCTCGATCGCTTCGGCCGGATCAACGCCTGCCTCGGCAGCATGGCGGGCGACGAATTGCTGATGGCGGTGGCGCGGCGCATCAAGGGGGCGCTGCGCACGCATGACGTGCTGGCGCGCACCGGCGGCGACGAATTCGGCATCCTGCTGTCGATCGACGATAGCCGCGACGAGGCCGAGCATGTCGCCAAGCGGATCCGCGCGGTGCTCGCCGCGCCGTTCCGGCTGAGCGATTACGAGATCCAGGTCACCTGCTCGATCGGCATCGCGTTCATCGAGGATGCGGTGACCGAGGCGGAGGACGCGATCCGCCACGCGCAATTCGCGGTCCGCCGCTCGAAGGAGAGCGGGCAGGCGGAGGCCTATCAGAACCACGCCTTCGTGCGCGCGCGCGAGGAATTCGCGCTGGAAACCCAGCTACGCCGCGCGATCGCCGAGGAGCAATTGACGCTCCACTTCCAGCCGATCTGCGACCTGTCGACCGGGCGGATCGTCAGCTTCGAGACGCTGGCGCGCTGGACCGACGAGGCGGGGCGGGTGCAATCGCCGAGCATCTTCATCCCGGTGGCGGAGGAATCGGGGCTGATCCTGCCGCTCGGTCGCTGGGCGCTCGACGAGGCGGCGCGGACACTGGCGGCGTGGGACCTGCAGAGCGGTGGCGATTGCGGCGTCTCGATGTCGGTCAATCTCTCGGCGATCCAGCTCCAGCGCGATGCGGTGGCACCGATGGTGGCGGCGGCGCTCACCGCGCACGGGCTGGCGGGCAACCGGCTGCGGCTCGAACTGACCGAAAGCGCGCTGATCTCCGAGCCCGATCGGATCGCGCGGGTGCTGCATGCGCTGAAGGCGCTCGGCACGACGATCGCGATGGACGATTTCGGCACCGGCTATTCCAACCTCGCCTATCTCCAGAAACTGCCGATCGACACGCTCAAGATCGACCGCAGCTTCGTCACCGGGCTGCTCGCCGATCGCGACAAGGTGGCGATCGTCCGCGCGGTGCTTGGGCTCGCGGCGGCGCTCAACATGGAAACCGTCGCCGAGGGGATCGAGACGATCGAGGTCGGGCAGACGCTCGCCGCGCTCGGCTGTACCTATGGCCAGGGCTTCGCTTATGCCGCGCCGCTCGACGCGGCGGCGGCCTATCGGTTGCTTTCCGAACGCAACAGCTGATCGGCGATCGCGCCGGTCTCCGCCGCATCGGGGAAGCCGCGCGCGATCCACTCGCTTTCCACCGCACGCAGGATACGCGCGACCTCCGGCCCCTTGGCGATACCGCGCGCGACGATCTCGCCGCCGCCGATCGGCAGCCGCGGCGGGGCCCAGCCGCGCAGCTCAGCCACGCTCTCGCCGACGAGCAGCAGCCGGTCGGTGGCGATCGCCGGGCCGACGCGATAGGCGAGCGCGCGCGGCCCTTCATTGCCGGGTCCGTCATGCGCCGCCTGCAACCGCTTGCGATCGTTGTTGGAGAGCTTGAGCCGCGCGCCGACGCCTTCGGCATCCGCCGGGGCGATCAGCGCGGCGAGCCGGCGGATCGCATCGGGCGCGACGCCCTCGGCGGCTTCGTGCGCGGCGAGCCGGGTGAGCGCCGCTGCATCGGTGATCTCGGGCAGGACCGGGCGGAAGATGCCGCACTCGATCATCAACGCGATCGTCTCCACCGCTTTGGGCGCGACGAGCAATTTGAGCAATTCGGCCGCGATCCGCTCGCGCGACAGCGCCATCAGGTCGTTGGCGCGTTCGGTGCAGGCGGTCAGCCCGTCGCGATCGATCGTCTCGCCGAACCGCGCGTGGAAGCGGAAGAAGCGCAGGATGCGCAGGTGATCCTCGGCGATCCGCTGATAGGGATCGCCGATGAAGCGCACGCGGCGCGCCTTGAGGTCGTCGAGCCCGCCGAACCAGTCATAGACCTGCCCGGTCAGCAGATCGGCATAGAGCGCGTTGATCGTGAAATCGCGGCGCGCGGCATCCTCGCGCCAGTCGTCGGTGAAGGCGACGGTGGCGCGGCGGCCGTCGGTGGAAACGTCGCGGCGCAAGGTCGTGACCTCGACCACCGTCCCGCTGGAAACCGCGGTGACGGTGCCGTGGTCGATCCCGGTCGGGACGGCGCGGATCCCGCCCCCTTCGAGCCGCGCGATCACCTCGGCGGGGGCGTGGCGGGTGGCGATGTCGATGTCCGCCACGTCGAGCCCGAGCAGAGTGTCGCGCACCGCGCCGCCGACGTAACGCGCGTCGCCGTCGCGCGCGCCGAGCGCGTCGGCAAGCCGCTTCAGCCCCGGCTGGTCGCGCCACGGCGCGGCGGGGAGCGTGGGTTCGTCGTGCCTTACGGTGTCCATCTCAATCGTCGTGCCAGGTTGACGACCATCGCGGCGGTGGCGCCCCAGATGCGGCGGCCGTCCCACATGATCTCATAATAATGCCGTTCGTGGCCCTGCCACTCGACCGTCACCTCGATATGGTTGGCGGTATCGAGCAGGAAATCGAGCGGCACCTCGAACACCGCCGACACTTCGGCCGGATTGGCGACCAGCGGCAGATCGGGCGGGATCACCGCGACCACCGGGGTGACGAGAAAGCCGGTGACGGTGCGATAGCGATCGACCGCGCCGATCACCGTGACGCGGTCACGGGGAAGCGCGATTTCCTCCTCCGCCTCGCGCAGCGCCGCGGTCACCGCATCCTCGCCCGGGTCGAGCCGGCCGCCCGGGAAGGCGACCTGCCCGGCGTGGCGGCGCATCGTCTCGGGGCGCTGGGTGAGGATCACCCCCGGCCGGTCGCGATCGGTGACGGGGACGAGCACCGCGGCGGGGCGCATCGAGTTTTCCGGCGCGACGTCGAGATCGACGCGGTCGCCGGTCAGCAGCACGGGCTGTTCGGCGAGCCCGGCGGTCAGCGCGCGGTGCAGCCGCTCGACGAGATCGCTCACGGCATCAGCGGGAAGAAGGCCCCCGCGCTCCACACCCCGGGCGGCTCGTCGTCGCCTGCCAGCGCGCGCTCGGCGAGGTCGTAATAGAGGCTGCGCGCCACCAGAGCCTCCAGCCCGCCGCGGACGTGGAGATAGGGATGGGGGCCGTCGTCATGCTCGACGAAGCGCAACGGATGCTCGGCCGAGGCGGTGACGATATCGCCGGTGTTGAGCCGGAAGGCGAGCGTCGCATCGCGCCCGTCGCCGTCGACCTTCATCTCCACCGCAACGAAGGGCGCATCCTCCACCGTGATATCGAGCTTTTCGACCGGGGTGACGAGAACATAGCCGCCGTCGGGCTCGCGGCGCAGGATGCGGCTGAACGCGCGGACCATCGCCTGCCGCCCGATCGGCGAGCCCTGATGAAACCAGGTGCCGTCGCGCGCGATGCGCATCTCGCTGTCGCCGCAATGCGTCGGGTGCCAGCGCTCGACCGGCGGCAGCCGATCGCCCTCCGCCAGCCGCGCGATGTCCGCGATCGTCAGCGTTTCGAAATCGGGGGGCGGCGCCATCGGCATGATTCCGGCAGCGTTAGGGTTTAAGCGCGGGTTTGGAAAGCTCCCCTCCTTCTACTCCCCTTGTATGTTGAAGGTTGCCCGATCTGATTGGAGGATGGGGTGATCGCCGGGGGTGGCCCCCCCCGGCGATCGGGCGGGTGGGGCCGTCGACCCCTTGGTGAATAGCGCACCGTAAGGGAGCCTGGTCCACTCGTCCTTCGCGTTCGGCCTGAACAGATGAAGGGGA
>JAFIGU010000014.1 GCA_017849555.1 Sphingomonas sp.
CGGAGGCGGTGGCGGCGGCTTCGGCGGCGGCCGGCGCGGCGGCGGCTTCGGCCGCAACGCCGGCGGCAACGAGGCGCGGCTGCAGCTGTCGATCTGGCACACCTGGTCGATCCGCGACACCTTGTTGCTGCGCGACGGCACCCAGCCGCTCGACCTGCTCGCCGGCGACACGATCGGCGCGATCACCCAGCCGCGGCATCAGGTGCAGTTCAACGCCGGGGTGACCGACAACGGCATCGGGCTGCGGCTGACCGGCAATTGGCGCGCCGCGGCGACGACCCGCACCTCGGCCACCCCAGCGGTGGGCGACCTGCATTTCTCGTCGCTGGCGACCTTCAATCTCCGGCTGTTCGCCAATATCGCGCAGCGGCTGCCCCACGAAAGCTGGGCGCGCGGGCTGCGGCTGACGCTGGCGCTCGACAATATCTTCAACAGCCGCCAACGCGTCACCGATGCTACCGGCGCGACGCCGCTCGCCTATCAGCCTGGGTATCTCGACCCTTATGGGCGAACGATCAGCCTGTCGCTGCGCAAAATGTTTTGACGACGAAATGCATGTGCGCTGTTGACCGAGCCGCCCGCCCTGTGGCAGGCGGCCGCTCGGAACGCGGGTGTAGCTCAATGGTAGAGCAGAAGCTTCCCAAGCTGGCTTCGCTACGCGATATCAATCACTTAGTGGCGATTTTCATTCCAACGATTCTACAGCCTGAGGGCTTTGTTGGAATGCGAGAATGCGCTCTTTCCCCTAAACATACGCCCCGCATGCATCGTATCCGCTGGTGGGCCGAGCAGCGCCGGCAAGGTCGTATGCCAGCCCGCGCCTACGCACCCGACCTCGCGCGCCGCTGCCAGCTTGCAGGCGATAATCTCCACCACCTGCACCTGCCGTCGGACCGGAAGTGGCCGCTTGGTAGTTAACGAACAGTGGGTCGTTGCGAACGGTCAGACTGTTGCCGATCGATGCGCGCAAGCCAGGATGCATCTGGGAGAAGCTCGATCCGGCCTGCGCCCCATCGGCCGAGCAGAATTGCGACCATTCGTCTTCGCAGCCGACACCATGCGCATAGGGCGAGTTGCCTGTTCTGAGCGGAGCCTCGGTCGGATTGGCCTGCCCGACGCCAACGAAGGTGCTCCCCTTCGTGTTGATCTGGAGCCAGATATTGCCGAAGAATCGCATGAGGCGATGCTGTCGCCGGTTCGTGCCGGTGCTCTCGTCGTAGAGGAAATTCTCGCGACCGTTGCCGCCGAAGCCTGCGACTACGTTCAGCGCGCAGAGCAGGTGAACAATCGAGCCGTTTGCGTTGTCGGCAGAAAGCCGAATGGCGGGGTTGGTGCCGGTGCCGGTAATCTCGATGACGTTTTGCAGCGCCACCACGCCGGTGATGATGTCGCCAGCCGCCGCAGCCGAAACCCCGATGACGGCCGCGCTGCCGCTGACTGCGAGATATTTGTTCGAATAGGTAATGCAGCCTTCCGTCGCGACGCGCATGTTTCCGCCGCCGACGCGCGACAGACTGCAGCCGATCGTCACCCATTGCATCGGCGAATTGCCATTGAGGTCCGCTGTCACGCCGCGGAGCAGGCGCACCTCCTTGTTCTGTTCGGTCAGCCAATTCATAGTGCCGCCCGGGTCGATCGCCACGCCGAACAGACTGCCGTTGGAATTGGTGTAAGGTGTCACCGCACCGGTGGTCGTATCGATCAGCCTCATGTTGACGAGCTGCCAACCCATGATCGTGGCGGCTTCGCCGTAGAGCGCGGCGGTGGTGCTGGTGCGCTGAAGCGTCAGGTCGGTGATGGTGAGATGCGGTTCAAGCCCGGAGACACTGCACGTCATGGCCGGGCGATAGCTGTTGTTCATCGTCAGCACGGCTGAGGCACGTGAGACGCCCGGAGCCCGCTCGATCACAACCCCAGCACCTCCCTGCGGATTGCTGACCGCCGTCGCGCTGCCGACGTTGACTGCGCCGGCTATGCGGATGCGGCACCCGTTCGCGAGGCCGCCCGTGGCTGGAACACCGCGTGTCGCGTGCATGATTGCGGCGTGCGCGGCCGTCGCAGTCAGGAACGGCGTGGCCTGCGCGGTAGCGGCGTTGGTCGACCAGATGCCCGTGCTGTCGTTACCGGCCGGATCGACATAGGCCAGCGGGGGAGCCGCGGCGCGCGCCACGTCCTTGTGGAAATAGCGCCGGGTGAAGGTGCGGTGCGTCGTGCTGGCCGCCCAATTGTCCTCGCTGCGCAAAATCGAAGACAGCGCATGGTTGGCATTGTCGGCGCCGAGCCACGGGCGAACATCAAATTCCAGCCAGAAAGGCCCGGTTGCCAGCGCGGAGATATCGGTCGCGGGAAGCTCGTAGACCTCGACCGGGTTGGCGTCCTCGATCGTCGTAGAAGTCTTCGTCGAGGCGATCGTCACCCACGGCGTTTGCGTCGTGCCGTCATTGGCCCGAATCTTGACGCAGGCGACTTGCCGGTTCGACTGGCAGTCGCGATGGAAGGCGATCACTTCGACAGGTGCGGCGGTGCCGGCGCCTATCGTATTCCCGACCAACATCCTGCTCGGCGTAACTATCGCCGCGATCGGTTTCGGGCTGATCTCGGTCGAATTGTTGGTGACGTTGATCGGCGTCCCGTCGGTCGCGTAGACGTAATCGTCCATCGCCAACGTGGATGCGGTAGCAGGCGGGTAGTTCGGGACCGGGAGGCCGGAAGTCCAAGCTTGCTGCTTACGCTTCGTAAAAATGCGCAGCGCAGGATATGAGACGGCAGCACCACTGGCATCGAAACCTGCCCGCGTGAGAGGCATCGTGATCGGCGCGGTGTCGGGCGCCATCTCGCTCACCACCGTGTAGGTGATCGCCGGCAGCGCGCCCGGATTGGTCGCCTCGGCCGACCAGCCTTCCGCGTTGATGCTGGTGACGAACTGCGCCGGAGGCGGCGGACCGTTCTGAACAGGCAAAAGCTGCGCGATCGACAGCCCAAGCGTGAACCCGATCGCAACAGCCATCAGAAGATCGCCAGAATATTGGTGGCGGTGGTGCCGGTCGCACGTACGTATCGCGCGCGAAAAGCCAGAACAGCCCCGCTGGGGACGTTCTTCCAAGTCTGGTCGGCGGTGCCAGCCTTCCCCCTCATGACGATGTCGCCGCCGCCGCCGACATAGAGGGCCTTCGGGATCACCGGCAGTTCATTGACATCGTGTGGCGTTACCGCAGCCGCATCCGTAGCGGGCGCGGATACGCTATCTGTGCTGCTGAGGGGAAATGGATCGGCCATGATGGTCTCCGTGCTCTAGAGTTGATTGGAGCCTTCAGCTGGGGGCGGACATTCGAACGGCAGCTTCATGCCGTCGGCGACGATCGCCCGGCAGATCCTCGCGCCGGCGCGCCAGAGGCGCTCGCCCCACAATTCGAGAGCCGCATTGTAGCGGTCGGCCGCCTTGGTATCGGTCAGGATGTTGTCGCCGGGGACGGGCTTTGCCTCAATGACCGCCTTGACGTCCGCTGCAGATACGCTTGAAGGTGTCGCTGGTCGCACCCGCTCGGCGCAACCGCTCACAGCCGAGAGCAACGGTGGAAGCGCCAGGAGCGCCACCCGGCGCCGCATCAATCGCATCATTGAAGATCCTTCCCATAGCATCGACCGTGGCCTGGTCGGCGAGACGCTGGAGTGCCGTCTGTTCGAGTTGATTGGCGCGCTTCCTCTCTGCATCGAGATCCGCAGCGGCCTGCGCGTACTTCTTCTCGGCCTGGTCAGCCCGAGATGCGGCCGATTGCCACATGATCACCAGCACGAGGATCGCGATCGCGGTTCCAGCCGGCAGAGCGATGCGGAGCCAGGTCATTGCGACGGCCCCTGCGGATGATCGTTCGTTCCTTTTCGCAACTGAACCAGCGCCCCGAGCACCCCGACAAGGCCCGTTGACAGGCCGCCGAACCCCAGCGCCTCCGCATATTTCCCCTGCCACGCAAGCACTGCAGCGACGGTCGCGAGATAGCAGATCGCCCCGAGGATCGCGCAGAAGGCGATCAGGCTGTAGCGGTCTGTCATGCCGCCTCCGGCACGATGCGCGACAACCACCCATAGATGAACTCGCGGTTCTGCGCTCGCCCTTCTGCGAGCTCGGCATATCGCGTGCCCTGGAATGCATTGAGCAGCGCTAGCAAACGCCGCTCTCCCTCAGCGCCGCGCCGATCCAGGAAGTCCCTCAATGCCGCAAGCGTCACAGGGCCGATATGGCCGTCCTGGACAAGCGCCTCGGACGTCAAAAGGCTCAACGCGCGCTGCAGGAAGCGCGTGGCGACCGTCGGACCCATGTTCACGCCGGTGTCGACGAGTTCGCCGGCGATCGGCACCGACAGGGCCGCAACGCGATCGAACCCCGGTGCGACGACATACTGTCTACGATAGACCTCGATCGCGAACTCGCGTGGCATCGAGCGCATATCGCCCGTGAACCCGTTCTTACGGGCTACCGCCTCGGTAATTCCGAAGTTGGTGGCCCCCCCGCGATCGGCGGGATTATTGACATAGCCCCCCTCATTGGCGAGCACAGAGGAGATCGCATTATCGATTATCGTCATGCCCCCCGATCCTTTCGTTCCATCTCGACGCGCGTGATGCGATCCTCGATCTGCTTGAGGCGCCCCTCGACGTTGCCGTCCGTGACTTGCTGCCGCGTGTCGATCCGCGTCACCGTTTGCTGCAGACTGGAAAGCGTGGTCACCACCCAGCCACACATCCCGATCAGGGCAAATGTGGCGAGCGTGCCGAAAAACCCGGCAATCCATTTGATAATAGCGGGAAGCTCCGGCTTGGGCGGGTGCAGCTGGGCATACCTCTCGACGGCCGCGAGCGCGACCTGATCAGCAATGGCGCGGGCCTGCACCTCGTTGCCGAGTCCGGTCGTCATGACAGCGACCAGGTGAGCGTCTGAACGCGGATGCCCTTCGTCCCTGTGTTGGCGAATGGATCACCGCCAACATCGCGCAGAAGATCAATCGCTCCGGTCGGCTGGATCACGCACAGGCCCATGCCGATCCCGGCTGTTCCGTCTTGAATAATGGCGGGAACGACCTGCGGGTTGCTAGGCCAATATTGCGCGGGAAGACCGCTCAGAGAGGCATCAGTGGTGTTGCTGGTTCCCGTGATCAGCGGGAAGGAAGCGGTTACCAGGTCGCCTTGACGAACGAAGCGGACGATGCCCTGCGGGGTTGTCGTGGTGCCGGAAAGTTGGAGGACCGCGTTCGATTTGTCTGACGGCGTGAACTTGCGCATGTCGATCGAGCCGCGCGTCTCATCGAGCAGCACGACACCACTGTTCACGTTATTCGCGCCATAGGTAAGGCCGATCGTCCAGGTGACATCGCCACCGGTCGGCTGCGCGGAGAGGAAGCGACTGTTCCTGATCTCACCACTTTGCACCACGACAGGCGCGCCGACGGCGTCAACCGCGCTCATATAGATGTGCCAATCGGGGTTGCCGCCGGAACCGCCGCCCGTATTGTTGTAGAAGGTCGTACGATTGATGTCGCAACCAACGAGATATGGCGCGTCGCCGAAAATCTGCGCCTTCCGCCTGCGAATGCCGTCGATGAAGCCTGTTTCCCCAACCGCAAGCAATCGGGCATTGTTCTCGAAGGTCGCGCCATTAAGCCCGAAGCCCTGAACGCCGAACGTGCCGGTGACGCGGATCGCCTCAAACCCGCTGTCCTCGAAGCTCGTATTGCTGAGATCCATCCCGGTCGCGAGCGATGGAGAGTCGTGCTTGATGAACAGCGCATTTCGGCCGGCGCCTTTCAGCACACAGCGATTGATGAACGATAGTTGATTGATGTTCGCGTCCGTCTCGATATGCACCGCGTCTCTCAGCGCGCCGGTAGAACTCACCCCATCGAAGGTGGTCCAGATCGTGCGCTTGTAAATCGCTATGTTGTCGCGGCCGAGATAGAGCCACAGGTTGCGAAAATTGTGCTTGTCGTTCTGGAATGCCTCGCCATCGCCAGCGCCAGTGAATTTCAACAGATCGCAGGAAGAGAATGCGACGGGGTCGCGGTTCTCCATCCACAGATCCTCCAGCTGGAAGCCAAGAATATTTGCGCTCGAAGAGTCGAGCTGCAGGATCGCATTATTGTTGAGATTTTCGAATACGGTGCGGCCCTGGGCGCGGCCTTCACCCCGGATCGACGCGCCGACGCATTCAAAGTTGATGTCGACGGCCATCCTGTACCGGCCGGCCCGTGCGTTGATTCCCCTGCCGGTTTCAAGCGCCGCGACGACATAGGGGGTGAGATCGGCCGTATTGGTCCCGGCTTCAATCCCAGCCCACAGCGAGCGAGGAATCTTGTCGTACAGGTTGAGCCGCTCCCGCCTAACGGTATCCCCCATGGTTTGCGGGATGCTGTCGTTGCCTGGGGCGACATAGGACAGGCCATTACCGCTATCACGCACCCACGCGCCCGATGCACCGGTTGGAGCTGCCGCCGGCGCAATGTAAAAATCGTGCGCTGCATCGGCTGCAACCTCAGCGCTAAGATCGACTGCCCGAAAGATGAACGGACCAGCATGACCGACTTCGGTAAGCTGCACCGGCTGACCGTCGGTCGGTATCGGCAGAGCGGCCAGCAACACGCGGCTCGCAATCAGCACGGGATTGGCGGCCGCGATCCCAAGCTCGATCGGCACGGTCTTGATCTCGCCATCGGCGAACACGAGGAAATGGTTGTCTCCGCCCGTCAGATTGAGATCGGGCGCGGTCTCGCCAGGCGGCACCATCAGCGAGCGCGTCCCCTGATCGGCAATCGCGACATCTTGTTCCTGGTCGATCAGCATGGCGCGATCGAGCGCCTGTTCATGGCTGACCGCGGGAAATCTGTCGCCAGTCGTATATTCCATCGGCTGAGTACGTGCCGTGGAGCGCGTGATCCGAAGCGTTGCCCCCGTCGTCGCCGCTGTGCGGGTCAATGTTCCGCCAGCGTCGGTATCTCCACCAGTGACGCTGTAGTCGATGCCGAGAGTGAGCGACGCCACCGCGCCGTCCGCGATCCGCTCGACTACCAAATCAGTTGCCGCCTTGAAGCGATACGGCACAGCGAAGACGGTGGTAACGCCGTCCTCGATATAGCTGATCGTCGCGGGCTTGGCGGCTACGGTCATTCATCGTCCCCGAAGGTCATTCGTTTCGGGGGCGGTACCCGGCGCCGTAATCACCGGGGCCCTGACGGGCGACATCGATAGCTACCGGATCAGCGACTCGCGCGCAATCCTGGGTTTTTGTCTATTGAGGTGCTGGCGGCGCGCGAAGCGCATTGCTCAGATCCGGCGCGCGTTGGATACTGCCCTGCGACAGCCAGCGGCCTTGACCATTCTTGGTGTCGCGATCGGTCTGGCGCTTGAGCTTCTTGTCATAGTCGGGATCATATTCTGCCGCGAGCCGATCGAGCACGATCTGTTCCCACACGGCGCGCGTATGCCACCAGGTGCTGAGCCCCGGCGTATCCTTTCGCGCGAGATAGAGCGCTGCTCCGACGGGGTTCGCCGGCCGCTGCGTACCGTCCTGCTTTTTCTTGCCCGGGAGCCCCATCTTGGTCGCAACCATGATGTCCTTCACCTGCGATCCCATCGGCCCTACCATCAGCTCGGCCCAGCCGTCGACGCGGTCAAGGCTGAAGCTGCCGAGCACATCGCCGACGATGCCGAGCGCGCCTGCCTGCAGCACGGCATCGGACCAGAATTCTCCGCTCTCCATGGGGCGTAGATCCTTGCCCTTGGCGAGTTCGCGGATCTGCATGACCGCGGCGCCGAGCACCGTCATGCCGATGAAGAATTCCGCGGCGTAGAGCGCGCCGCGCTTCGGCCCCAGCGCCATCGCGCGCCGGCCATGCTCGATCACCAGGCCGATACCGAAGGCGCGGAACTGCGACACCATGCGCGCGCCCATGTTCTTCCAGGTGCCGCGATCGCCGGGGGCCAACACGGCACGCGTGGTGAGGCTTGCCTCCTGGACGGCCGCGGCGGTCTCACCGTAAACATAGTCCATCAGCTTCGCCGCCGCGGCATCGCTGCCCAGCGTACCGCTTTCGCGGATGTTCGACGGCGAAACGAACGACCGGCCGCCGCGATCGAGCGGGGCCGCCTGGCGGATCGCTGTCCAATCGGCCTGATCGACGCCGTAGCGCTGCAGCCCCTCGCGCAATTTCGCCGGCAGCTTCCCCCAGGCGACGTCGCGCTGGCGTGCGAGCTCGGCGAGCGTGTCCATGCCATAGGCGCGCTGGCCGGCCTCGGTCAGCTTGTTGAGACCCGAGATCCGCAGCACGTCATCAGCGACCACTGCAGTCCAGCCCGCGCGATCGGCATCGACGCCCCAGCGATGCAGGGTGGAGAGCGAATGCGCGGCATCGCGCATGCCGAGCTCGAGCTCGATCGCAATCTGACGATCCTTGCCGGAAAGCAGGCTGAGTTGCGACAGATACGAACGAAGCACCGACACTGCCGGCAGGCCGTTGAAGCGGCGCGCCATGAGCTGGGTGCCGACGTCCGACAATGCCGACAGCGGAGCGGCGCCAAGCTTCATGGCGGTGGTCAGGTTTAGGCCGCCCTCGAAGCCGCGCACGAACCAGGTGGGCGGGCCGTGGAGCAAGGTGTCGGCCTGCAGCAGCTGGCGGCCTTCGCCTTTGAGGTAGCGGTACATCTGCTCGGTAAAGGCGCGACCGCCGCCAAGCTTGTCCAGCGCCTTAGGATCATCCGACTGCGCCGCTCTTTTCGAGACGTGATCGAGCAGGTAGCGCATCGTCGCGTCGGGGTTCGGGCCTAGCCGCTCCATCATGGCGATGTCCTGCGCCATGCCGTCGATATGCCCCATGATCGCGTTGAAGGGGTTGCGTTCCCCGCCGAACTGGTCGTTGATGCGCAGCCAGGCGTCGGCATCCTTGAAGTGCAGCACGCGATGCTCGGCGCGTTGATTGGCGAGCTTGCCGGCGCCGCGCAGCGCCGCGCTCGGATCTCCGGTCAGGCCATTGGTGCGGACGGTCTCGTAGATCCCGCCGAGCATCTCGCGCAGCGCGTCATCCGCCATCGGCGCGCCGGTGCGATTGTCGAAGATCCGCGCGCGGTCGAGCTCGGGCATGAGCGTATCGACGAAAGTGTCGCGCGACACCTTGCGCACCAGCTGGGGCGACCAGCGATGCGGGAACCAATGCTCGAGGCGGCCGATGTTGCCGCCGGCAGCATTGAACCGCTGGCGCAGCGTGTCGAACAATTCGGTGATCGCCTGGGCGGTGGTCTTGGCGATGGCGTCGCCGCTGTCCTGGCCGTGCATCTCACGGACGACATTGCGCAGCCCGTCGCGATCGCGCGGCTTGCCGAGCAGGTTGCGGCTATGGCGCTCGAGGAATTCGCGCAGCTGGGCGTGCGCCTGATAGACGATCTGCTGGGTGCACAGCGTGACGTTCGGATAGGGCGCGTTGGTGTCGCGATAGAGCATCGCGCGGATGGCGCTGAAATTGGCACCGGTGCGGTAGCGGTCGAGATCCTTCACCGCTTCGCGCTGGCGGTTGATCTGCAGCAGCGTCTGCCGCTTCTTGAGGCGCTGCTCGGCCGCGAGCTGGCGCAACGTCGCCTCGCTCGCCTCGGCCGCGGCCGCCTCGGGGCCCATCGACCGGCGATAGAAGCCTTCGAGCTCGTCGAACAATTCCTTCATGCGCGCGCCGCGCGTCGCGTCGATCTCGCCGCGCTTGACCATGCCGGGAATGCAATTGCCCAGGGACATCGGTTAATCTTTCGCGCGACTCGGCGACCAGGGCCGAATGGAAGGGGGAACATGATCACCGAGATCGCCGCTGGGTTTGCCAGTTTGAAGTCGGCAGTAGATATTGTAACAGCCATCAATGGCGCGCTGAAGGCGAGCGAAGTGATCGAGATCAAGACCACTTTGAACCGCCTTATTCTCGACGCCCAACAAACGCTGTTTCTCGCGCAACAGGAAAATGCGGCGAGCGCCGATCGCATACGCGAGCTTGAACAAGAGATCATTCGTATGACCGATTGGACGGCAGAGCGTCAAAATTATGAGCTTCGCGAAGTCGCCCCGGGTGCGTTTGCCTATGTCAAAAAGGCAGCGATGCAAGACGCCGAGCCCGGTCATTGGCTTTGTACAAATTGCTTTGAGGACCGCAAGAAATCGATCCTCCAACTGCAGGGCCTTGGATCTACAGGACAATGGCATATCCATGCCTGCCCTAGGTGCAGCGCGAAATTTTCGATCCGCAAGGAGATGAAGATCCGGCGAAACGAAATGTACTAAGCGACGCCACCCGCGCTTCATGCCTGCTCTCCTCTGCCCAGTGCCATGCACGCCCGAGCCGCCGCAATCGCCGCTTCGTCCTGGTCCAGCTCGTGCAGCGCGTCCGCGGCGTTGATCACGTCGCCTTCTTCGTTGAGCCGCACAGTCAGGTCAGCCCCTTCACCATCGGCCAGCCACATCCTCAGATCGTGCTCGAGACTGTCGATCTGATGAGCGACACCTTCACCGTTGGGATCGTCGAAGGCCCGCAGGACCTCGGCGCGCGTCGCCGGCGCGATCTCCTCGGGCGGGTCAATGCGCTCGACGGAGAGGTTGCCCGGCTCCTCGCGCGCCATTCGATCGGCCTGGGCGCGGCTCGCCGTCCACCATACGGGCTCGCCGCCCTCGGCCGAGCGCACCGCATAGAGCGGCTCGAGCCTGCGCCCGTCCGCCGCGCTCTGCGCCCAATAGCGCTCCATGTCGGGGGTGGCGTTGCCGGCTGGGGCGTCAGATCCGCTCCCGCCAACATCCGGTCGACGCGCGGATGAGAGATCGGAGGAGGCGTTCCGTTGGCGCCTCGCGCTGACAAACGCCGCGCCATCGGGCGTGAGCTCGCCCGCGCCGCTCAGTTCGTCGACCTGGTGGCCTGCGTCGCGGAGCATGTCATAGAGGCGCGTCGCGATACCCTGCCGGCGAAGTTCCGGCGCGACATAACTGCCGACTTCATTGGAGATTTCTCGCGCTTCGGCGGTGAGCGGCATTCTGACCACAGCCTGGGGAACACCGTCCCGATCGCGATACACCGCACTCGCCCAGTGCCCTTCATCTATATGAAGCGCGTAACCGGGCTCGCCGCGAGGCGTAAATGCTAGGAGCGACGCAGGCCCCATGCCGTTCGCCTCGAGGCTCTTTGCCTCTGCGGCGGAAATCGTCGCCTGGACAGGGCGTGGCGGCAACGGGTCGTCGATCGGCGAGATCCCCGGTTCATCCGCAAGATCTCGCGGCGATCGCGCGCGCGGATCGTCGAGGTCGAACGGGATATCGTCATCGGCGATATCATCAGCGCGCCGGGGTGGCGCATCCTCGCGCTGGAAATCCGCCCACTCGCGATCGGCCGCCTCAGCCTGTTGCTGCGCCTGGCGCCAGGCGAGGTCGCCGCCCTCGTCGTCGGGGAAGATATCACGGCGCAACACCGGTGCAGATCCGCGCTCGCCGCCGACGCGGGCGTGCGCCCAATCGATCACGTCGTCGGCGGTCTTGCCGCGAAGGAAGGGGTTGGCGTCGATCGCCGCTTTCGACAGGATCTCCTCGATCGGCGTGTCGCCCGCCGCGCGGAGGATCTTCGCCCCGCCACCGGTGCCGGCGAAATGCATGAGGTAGAGGTTGCCGGCATCTTCCGGCGCGCCGATGCGCGACAACGCGGACCGGTACTCGGCGCCCAGGCGGTCCATGACCTTTTCCTGCCACACCGGATGATCGCGCATCCCGAGCAGGCCGGCATCGGTCATGCCCTTTGCCTCGGGCAGATCGCGCGCAACGCGTAGCCAGGTGCGGTCGACCACCTGGTAGCGCCCGGTCGCGGTCGACCGCGAGTTGCGCGCGGTATCATCCCCGCCGCTCTCCGCCTGGCGCACGCGGGATTTGAACTGTTCCCATGGATCCGCGGCGCGGCGCGCCGCCGCTTCGGCCGTGCTCAACGGCCGATTGCCGGGCATGTTGAGCGGCACGAGCTGGTCAAGCCGCGACGCGGCCGGCTCCGGCGCCGACGCGGCCTGGACGAGCGCATCGACCTGGGCAGCGTAACGATCGGTATCCTTGCCCGGCCGATAGGGCGACGAGGCGATGATCTCGTCTTCGCGCTCGAGCTGGCGCGTCGCGGCCTGCTCGGCATCGGTCATCCGATCCCAGCCGATCTTTTCCCGCATCTGACGGGCAAGATCGCCGGCGGTACTGAACACGCGCTCGGCCGGCTTTTCGAGCGCCTTGAAACCGGCGCCGAACACCGCGCCGGTGCCGGCCGCTATCGCGAGATCGCTCGCCGCGCTGAGTGGCGTCGTCTCGACACCGCGCCCCGCTCGCTCGAATGCACGCGCCGGCGCCTGCGCCGCCTCGATCTGCAGGTTGATCGTCGCATCGCGCAGCGCAGCCTGGGCGATCGTTCGCGCGCTGCCGGCGCCGACGATCATGCCCGCCTGGTTGATCGGGTCGGACATGCCGCCGTAGAATTGGCCGGCTAGCCATGGGATCCAGCTGCTCTGCTCGAGCGTGCGCCGGCGATCGGCGTCGCCGGCGTCGACCGGCGCGGTGCGTGCGGCGCGGAATGCGATCGGATCCTTGCCGACGTCGGCGAAGGCCTTGGGGTCGCGCTTGCGCGCCTCGGCGATCCCCTGCCAGATCGCGTCCTCGTTGTAGAACGGCTGGGCCCCGGGGAGTGACACCCGCCACGAATAGCGATCGCTCGCAAGGCCGCGCCGGCCGAGCTCGTCGACGATCGCCGCATAGCCGTCGTCAAGCGCCTTCTGGCGCTGTGCCTCGTGGATCTCGTCGAGACCCGCGGCGGATTTCGCGGCGGTGTTGAACTGGGACCAAAGCGACGGGGGATCGACCGGTTTTGGCACGCCGGGGCCGCGCGGGCCGAGCAGGCGATAGGCTTCAGTTGGCGCGTCGAGCCCGAGAAGCGACGGGCCATCTGTCACTGGGCAAGCCCGTTGAAATCGACGACATAGTCGCCGCCGCGTTTATCATGGACCAACTGACCATTGGGCCCTCGAAAGCCATAGCGGCCGTTGCCGATCGCAGTCGGCAGCAGGTTCACGAGTTCGGTGCGCGTGAGCGGTGTCTTGTCGCTCCATATCGGAACACCACCACCCGATGCGCGGGCGTAGTCCTCCGCTGAAGCGCGCCGAAAGCGGGTAAGCAGATCATCTGGCTTGACCCCCTGTGGCACCAACACGATCCCGCTTTTGGTGCGCGCAATGCCGCCAGTCGCGCCATTTGGTTCGGGCATGCGCCCGAGCACCGTCTCGATGGCCTCGGCGAAGCGGCCAGGGTTATAGGCCTGCTCACCTCCGTTGACCGCCCGCTGGCCGTAAAAGGCTTTCGCCGCTTTGAATACATCGTCGCGATACGATCCTGGGATCCAGCGCAGCATCGGCCCGTACCACTTGTTGAAATCGGCGCTAGCGCGCGCCTCATTCCAAACCTGCGGTGCCGATTTGAGCGTCTCCTCGCCCTGCAAAACCTCGCGCGCGATCGAGGGCGCCAACTGGGACGCGATGCGAAACGGCGCGTTGCCCGGACCGGCGATCTGCGCTGCGGCAGCCCTGATCACCTGTGGGTCGCCGAAGCCCTGGATGAGTTGCAGCGCCTCCATTTTCTGTGACGGGCCACCTGTCATCAGGTCGCGGAAGGTGGGCAATTCGGTTGGCAGGAGCGGATCCGCCGTCGGGCGCCCATATTGTGCAGCCGCTGCCTTGGCATAGGCCGTGCGCATGCGCATGCTCGACGGGTCCGCCGGATTGATCGGCGCCACGGGCTTCCCTGTCGCAAACTGCAGGGCAAGCATCGCGCCGCCCGGTTGGCCGAGCATGCCGGCCAATTGACCGCGAAGCGCGGTGAGGCCAGTCAGAGTCGACGCTTCATGCGGGGTCAGACCGGTACCATTGTTACGGATCGCGGTGAGCGATGCGATCTGCTGATCGAGCTGGGGCAGGCTATCGCCACGATGCCCGATCGCCGCGGCCATGCCGGCACCCTGCGCGCGCGCGGTGACAGCGGAAGAATTGTCGCCGATCGCATCATACCGCTGGGCGAGGGTCTCCCAATCTTGCGGCGTACCAGCGCCGGTTTCGAGCTTGGCTCGATCGGTTTGAAGAGCCTCTTTCTCAAGGTGTAGCTGCAGGGCCGATTGCGCTTTTGTCGCTGCATCGCGGCGCCGGATCTCGACGTCGATGCCGCTACGCAAATGCTGCATTTGCTCCTTCGACAGCATCGAGTCGAACTCGCCGCTATCGAGCACGCGCTTAAGAGCTTCGGGGTCACGGCGCAGCATGCCATTTGCAAATCCGCCGGTGATCGCCTGCTCGCCCTCATGGATCAGCTTTGCCTTGACGTCGGCCGGGGTGCCCTCGAGCGACATCACCCCTTGATGGTAAAAGCTTAGCTCCTCACCGAAGGCTTTAGGATCAACAAGACGCTCCGCCCGGTTGGCTGCCGCATCAATCACATTGCCCTGATCGGTAACGATCTTTCCAACGCGCCGGCCTTCCTGCCACTGATATTCGCTGGAATTAAACCGCGACCCGAACTCCGCGATCTGCGCCTGGGCGGAGCGCTGGACGCGACGATCGGTGATGCCGTCGAGCAAGCTCTTGGAGTTTTCGTCCAGCCATTGACGCATCTGATCGGCATGGCCCACGCCGCCTGGCGCGGCATTATTGCGCGCGTCGACCGACGCCTTGTCGGCCGCCTCGCGCAGCTGCGCGAATCGCGCGTTGAACGACGCGGCCTCGCTGTCGGCCCGCTGCTGGCGCTCGATCGACATGTTGGTCATATCGGCACGGTGCAAGCTATTGCCGATCGCCTCGATGCCAGCGCCAATGCCGGCACCGAACGCCGTCGGATCTGCGCGCGGCAACGACGACGCCGGCGCCGGGCCGACCTGGCTATTGTACCCCGTTTCCGCCGGCATCAGCCACCCCTCCCGCCGATACCGGCATTCATCGCATTCTTGTCACTCGCCCAGTCGAGCGCCTTCGACGTGCCGCCCAACAAGCTGGTCATCAGCGCATTCTTGCCCTTCGCCATCTCGAGATCGCCCTGGGCACGCATCGCGCGCGCGCGGCGCGCGGCCTGCTGGCGCACCTGCAGCGCGTCGAATGCCGCATTGATCTGGCTTTCGGCCAGCGCATCGAGCGCCGACCCGGTGCCCTGCGCGAAGCCGTTCTCACCCTGCGAAGCGACCTGCTGCCCGATCGCCTGGCGCGCCGCGGCGCGGATCCGCGCTTCCTCGGCCGCGCCGGCGTTTTCCTCCTCGATCGCGGTGTTATAGGCCGCGTCGCGGTTGTACTTGCCCGCGCTATAGCCGCCGATGCCCTGGACGACGCTGCCGGCGACGTTCGCTGCCATCGCAAGGGATCCCGGATCCGTCACCCTTCAATCCTCCCTGAGCCGCTCGAACAACACATGCGTCTCCGACAGCGCGCCAAAGCAGCGCAGCACATGCGCGGCCTGCAGGCCGACCAGGCGCGCCCACGTGCATTCGGCCGGGGTCTCCGCCCGCACGATCGCTTCGATGCGCCGGAGCGGACTGGCGGCGATGCGCGCGCGGGCGAAGCGGGTGACGGCGAGGTGTGCGGCGCCAAGCCCTTCGGCGAGGATCGCCCAGGCGACGGCCTGCCGGCCGGGAAAGGTTTCTCGCAGGCCGATGCAGGCGACGACGCGATCGCGATGACGGATCGTCCAGGCTTCGCCAGGGCCGCGCGCCAGCTCGGCCGCCTCGTCGAGCGACATGGTCCGCTCGATCCCCAGCTGCAGGCGCTGCGATGCCTGGCGCTGGATCTCGAGCGCATCGATCGCGGCCAGGGGCGTGATCGCGATCGTCACGACGTCACCGCCAGGGTCGGCATGGCCGCAACAACCACCGCCGGAAGCGGCACGCTGCTCTCGAAAACGGCCTGGCCGTTGCGATCCCAGCCGCCACTAACCGCGCGCTCGGTATCCCCGGTGAACAGCGGCACCGGCGCATCCATGTGATCGCTGCTCGCCCGGTCGACCAGGTTGTCGAGCTTGCCGCCGATCGCGCCGATCTTGATCCCGGTGGTCGCGATCAGGCGCAACACCATCTTGACCAGGCGCTGCCGCACGCCCTGGGTCGGCTGACTGCCGGGAAGCTGCGGCCGCAGCGTCACGACGCGCGCGGTGTACGGCCGGCCGACAGTGATTCGATAGGCGCGATCGGACGGGACCGCGGTCGACGGCAGATCGAAGGATCCATCGCCCCTCACCATCACGCCCGGCACGACACCGCCGGCCGCGAGCACCGCCACCGCCTGCCCGGCCAGGTGGACGGCGCCGGTGAAATGGGTCTGACCGGCTGCAGCCATGAACGTGAGGCCGCTGTCGACGAAGAACGCATCCTCGATCGGATCATCGTCATCGCGCCAGCGCGCCATGCGCTCGACCCAGCGCGAGCCGTCTGCATGCTCGACCAGCACCCACAGCTCATCCTGCGTGCCCGTCGCGTCCGCTACGCACGCGGCCGAAAGGATCGTGCCGCCGCCATGGCGGATCCGCGCAAAGCCCTTGATTTCCTGCTCAGGGGCGTGCGGATGCACGAGCAGCTGCCCGTCGCCGCGCACACCGATGAGAAGCTCCTCCGGTTCCTTCTGGAACGCGAGCTGCCGGATCCCGCCCTGGGTGATATGCCGGCACCACACCGTCATGTTCGCGGCCTGGTAGCGATCGCGCGCGAAATCATATTCGGCCTGGCGCAGCTTGCGGCCCGCGCGCTGCACGAAGATACCCGTCGTGCCGATCTGCAGCGGAAACACCCGCTCACTGCCGTAGAAGCTCTGCGGGACCGCCTCGATATTGTCGCCCGACACCGCCTGCGCCTGGTTGATCGCGCCGATCGCGATCTCGCGGCTGGCCGTACCGACAATCATCCGGCGATCGTCGATCGCCCACAGCACCGGATCCTCGGTCGACAGCTGCCGGCGAAAGGCGAGATCCGCCGCGAGCGTGTCCGACGAGATGAACGTCTGGTGATTGAGGAAATCGCCCGACACCGACGCGAGCAGGTCGCGATCCTTGAAATGGCAAAGCCGCGACTTCCAGGCACGCACCACGCTCGGCCAGCCCGCCGCTGCGCTGAATGCGCCATGGGCACAGCGAACGGTCGCGACGCTCCTGACGCTGTCGGGCACCGCGCGCGTCACGGTCGCGGTCGCGCTCATGCCCCCCGGCGCAACCGCGGTGATCTTCACCATGCCGAAGCGATCGTGCCGATAGGTCCACTGGACACCGAACGGCCCCTTGTCGTTCGCATCCTTGAGGTTCTGACCGTCCCATTCGGTGCCGCTAGTGTGGATCGGCTGCACCGTGCCGGTGATCCCGCCGGTCGCGGCGGTATAGGCCTTGCCATCCGAGCGCCGGATCATGCCGACGGCGATATCCTTGGTCTGCGCTTCCCACGCCGGGATCGTCGAAAAGTCGGCTGCCTCGATGCGGAACGGCGCGCCGACGTGGCCGGCCTGGAATATCGCCGACACCGCGTCGATCGTCACCACGCTGCCGACTGCCGTGGCGCCGGTCACCGTCACCGTCTTGCTTTCATCGGTATTGGCGTCGGCGAACGGGCCATTGGTGAACGGCGCAACGTCATAGACGAAGGTGGTCGCGGAGGTCCGCGTCAGCCGCGCAGGCGGGTGGTTGGGGTGGTCGAGATAAAGCCGGTCGAACGACTGCTGAAAGGAGACGAATGGCGCCTCGGCCGCCGTATAGGGCACCGCGACCTCATAGGGCACGCCCGGTGCCGTCTCGATCTGGACGCCATTGGTGTAGAAGCGGAGGATCCCGTCGCTCCACTCGATCACATAGTCCTGGAGCAGGTTGAACCGGAACTGGGTCAGCCAGCTCGCGCCAGCCCGGGCGGCGACGATCGTCTCGAAGCCGGGGCGCTTGACGATCGCGCCTTCGACCGTCGGGATAAAATTCTCGGCCTCGGCGACGCCGACCTGGTAGATCGCCGTATCGACCCGTCCGCCCATGCGGGGAGAGAGCTCGCCACCATTGAAGCTGGTCGCGATCGCGCGCTGCAGCGTCACGGCCAGACGAGCCCCTTGTCATCGACGCGACAATCGCCGCGGCCGCGCACGAGCTCCCACTCCGTCGGCTCGTTTGGCACCTGCGGGTTCTCGCGCGCATCGACGCGGATCGCGGATCGTAGTGCCGCCTGATATTTGCGCTCGGCGAGCTGCACGCGATTGGTGTCGCCGGTGATGCGGTCAGCGATCTGCCAGGCGATGCGCATCGCGAACACCTTGGCGAACATCGCGTCCCACTCGGCCGGCTCGGGAACGTCGATCAGGTAGCGGATCCGCAGCGGCGCCGCGGCGTTCGACAGGATGAACGGCCCCTCGAGCTGATATGGGCCGCGCCTGTGCCCCAGCACCTCGATCAGGCGTAGGCTGGTCGCCGGCACGCGGTACGCAGCCGCATAGGGGGTCGCATCCTGCCCCACGACCTGGGCGAGCGCGGCGCGGCGCATCGCAAAATTCCAGCTGTGGTCGCGGATAGCCGCCTGGCGCTCCACATCCCACACCGCTTTGACCGACCGCGAAAGATGGGTGTCGTCGTCGGGCGAACGCAGCTGGTCATCCTCGCCGAGCGAGGAGGCCGCCAGGTTGGCGATGGTGACGAAATCAGCCATGCGGCCCCCGCCAGGTCAGGCCATCGGCCAGGGCAGGTTGAAGACCTTGGCGCGCAGGTTGTCGAGCATCACCATCGCGTCGCCACGCGTCATCTTGGTGAAGTCGATGTTGAGCTCCATCGCGTCGGATCCCGCGATCGGGGTGCCGGCGCCGACGGTGATGTCCTTGAGGTTGGGCTTACCACGCGTGACGGTCAGTTTCGCTTGGGCCATCGGGCTATCCCTCGGGGCTGAAAATAGGATGCCGGGCGGCGATTACGGCGCCGCCCGGCCTCGGTCGGCCCCAGCGCCCCCGCTGGTTCCGGCCCGAGATGTCGAGGCGAACGTCAGTTCGCGATCGTGTATTCCGTGAAGAACGCGGCCACGACGTTCGCCGGGATCGCCGCGACCCCAACGGTCAGCCAGAGATCTTCGTCGACCGTCGCCGGCGCGAGCACCGCGGCCGATGCCTTCGGCCCCAACGAGGTCGGGGTATCGGTCGCGGTGAGCGTCTTCGCGTTGACGTATTTGGTCGGATTGGCCGTGGTGCCCACCGAGAGCGTAGCCGTTCCCAGCGACGTATCGACATTGCCGATGATCGACTGAAGCACGGCGCCCTGGGGGAGCTTGCCGGGAGCCATGCGATCGCCGACATTGGGGATCGTCGCCGGCTTGCTGGCGCGGGTGCGACGCTTTTTCGCACCAACGACGCGGCCGTCGAGCTTCTTGGGGGGCTGCTGCGTGCCGTCCGGCCCGCCGACAAATTCCAGCGCATAATAGTCCGCCATGACTTAAGCCTCGCTGTTTTCGATGATACCGACCTTGCCGGCCTGGGTGCGCGTCGCCGCGACGGTGGTGCCGGCAAACACGCTGCGGACATCGACCTTGCTCGGCTGATCCTTGATCGCCGTGCGCAGCTTCTTCCACACACCCTTGCGGATGCCCGAGCGGGTCCAGAACGGGTTGCGCGTGTAGCCGGCGCCGGAGACCGTCAGGCCTTTTTGGAAGGCGAGCAGGTCGGGGTTGCGCAGCTCGATCGGCACGATGTTGAAACCGAGAATGCCAATGAGGTTGCCCTCACCGTCGAGCCGGACGCCAAACGCCTTCGCATAGTCGGCGTGGGTCGCCTGGACCTCGCTCAACAGATCGTCGCGCTGGATGGCGCTGAGCGCCATGTACCGCTTGTCGCTCGGATCGTTGAAGTTCTGGTCAAGGAACAGCTTCGCGGCCCGCGTCTTGGCGAGGTTGTGCCGCTGCGCGCCCGCGGCACCGCCGGTCGTAGCGGGGATGACATTGCCGCCCGGGAACGGCGTGCTGGTCGCACCCTCCTTGCCCATGAGCATCGGACCGTAGATGCCTTCGAGGATCCGGCTGTCCCAGGCGCGATGGATCGTCGCCATCGCCGCCATGGTGTACCCGCCGTCGAGTGCGATCTTGGTGGCGAGCTGGTCGCTGCCGTCGACGAACTCGTTGAAGTAGAGCTCGTTGGGCTTGACGATCCACACGCGATCGTGGCCCGGCGAAGTCTGCTTCAGGTCGCCATAGCGCTCGTCCGCTTCCTGCGGGCGGGCGGAGCCGATCAGATCCTTGACGGTTTCCTTCTCGGCGCCGGTGCAATCCTGCTCTTCGCAGGTGTCCCACAGCGCGGACTGGGTCTGCTGCAGCTGCAGCTCGAGGTTGTTGCGGAATTCATAATTTGCGGTCGTGTTGACGTCGGCCATGACTGCCTCACGAAAAAGGTTGGAACCGATTTCGATTGGCTTGGGGACGCTGATGGTCCGGCCGCTCTATCGTTTAACGCCCGCGATCGGCGCTGCACTCCAGCAGGGGGGCCCGGGCGATCGAGGCTTGGCGGGCACTGAGCGCCGGGGATGGGGAAAGGACCACCCCCGAGCGCTGTGACGGCGAAATGAACATAACGTGATTCTGGCGTCAAGCCGTCTTGATCAACTTTCCTTCGCAGCGTGATAGTCCGCCGCGATTTTGTTGAGCCGATCCCACCGCGCGCGCTCGGGCGAGTCCTTCTTCATCACCTTTGCCTGGAAGTCGGCATCACCCTTGAGCTTGTCGATTTCCGCCTGCGCCTCGGCGCCGCTGATCCCGAAGCGGTTGCTGCCACCCGTCAACATGACATCCTCCGCCATGCCGGCGCCGAGCTTGGCGAGAATGGTGAGCGCGCGATCGGCGCCAAGTCCGTTGCGCAGACCGGCCATATCGGCCTTGCTGAAACCGAGCGATCGCGCTGCGGTGTTGACGTGTGCGAGCTGTTCGTCGGCCTTGGCGCCCTGCGCCTTCACCCAATCCGACGCGAGCGCGTCCTGTTTCGCGGTCTGCGCCGCAGCCTCCTCGAGCTGCAGCTTGACGAAATCGCCGAACAGGCCCTCGAATGCCGCCTTCGGCGCGCCATGCTTGATCGCGCTTTCGCGCAGCGCGGCGACAAGCGGTTCATTCATCGGAATATTCTTGGGGTTGTCCGGCCCTTCAGGCTGCGACGGATCGAACTTGCCGTTGGGGATCGCCGCGATCTCATAGCCATCGGCCTTCTCAGGCACGCCGATCGCGGTGCGGAAAGCAGAGATTTCCTCCGGCTTCGCATCGGCGCCGGGCAACTTGACTTTGTTTCCGGCGCGGATCGTGGTCTCGGCCTCGCGATAGCTCTTCACCAGCGTGTCGAGATCCTTGAACCCCTTGGAGGAGAGCCAATCGCGGTTTGACGCGGTCTCGCCTTCCCCGGGCTTGTCGGATACGTTGCCGAACCATTCTGGGGTCTGGTCACCTGCGCCGCCGCCGGCGCCGCCCTCGCCACCAGCATCGCCGCCCGAAGCCCCGCCGTCCGCCGCGCCGCCAGCCGCGCCGGCCGCGCCACCTACGAGATCCGCTGCGCCGCCGACGTCCCCACCAGCCGCGCCGCCGTCACCTTCAAATGCCATCGTCGATCTCCATTAATTTCTGGACGGCCGTTTCGTCCAGCTCCAGGTAGTTTGCGATCCGCAGCCAGACGTCGCGCCGACCCTGACGGCGCGCCATGATGATCGGATCGCGGTCGAAGGCGGATGAGCGCGCGAATGAAAAATCGCGCAGATCCGCCAGGACATGGTTCGCCGCGATGCGCAGCATCTCGCCGTCGGCGGTGAAGATCACGCGATAGGCCCAGCGCCGAAGCGCTTCTCGCCCCCGCGCGCGCATCAGCGCCAACAGCCCGACGGTCACCAGGCGCGCCCAGATCAATACGGGACCGCCCGGCCGAAACAGTGTCTTGAACGCCCGCGAGATGTTGAGCGCGCGCCAGCGTCGGTAGTTTTTCTCGCTCATGCTCATGCGGCCATCTCCCGCAGATCCGCCGCCAGCTTCGCGAGCTCGGCAGCACGCGCATCGACGGCCTCAGCCACGGCGCGGATATCGTAATCGGAAAGTCCGCGTTCGGATGATGCCTTGTAGGTGATAGCGCGACGGGAGACACCGAGCGCGTCGGCGAGTTGCACGCCGCCGAGCGCCGCCCGCGCGCGATCGAACAACACGACACGCCGCACCTTCGCTGCAAGGCTGTTCTCTTTTATGGGAACACTCATCACGCTGCCTGCGAGATCTGGTTGGCGCGGGCGGTGTCGAGATACGCACCGGCGATATCGGAGATCTGCTGGCTGCCCTGCTGGGCGATCTGCTGAGCCTCGCGTGCCTTGCGCTTCTCCGCGACCTTCTCCGGCGTCGCGATCCAGCTCGGCCGCACCCCGAGCACATCGGCGAGGCCGACCGCGGCCTGGTCGGTATCGATATAATCGAACACCGCGCCACCGTCGGTTTGCGCGAGTGGCGTCATCGCCTCGATCCAGCGCGTGAGGCCCGCCGCTTCCTCGGCGCGCGCCATGCGGGTGAGCGGATTTTCATATTCGATCAGCGGGTGGGCACCCGCCTCGAGCACGACATCGGGGAAGGGCTCGACCTGGCCAGCACGCATCGCGAGCTCGAGATCGCGCTGGGTGACCGGGTTCTGCTTTTCGGTCTCGTATTGGCCGGCGAACGGCGCGACGAGCACGCCCTGTTTGCTGACCATCTCGAGCACCTGCGTCGCGGTTATCCGGTCGCCAGGGTCAGTCAGGATCTTGAAGAAATCCTCCAGGAACGCCGCCTGGATATCCGCGCGCTCCTCGTTGACCATCTCCAGCCCGATCGGCAGGTTCGAGCCGGTCGGCAGCGGCGCGACCATCAGGCGCCCATTGTCGTCGACCAGGCCGGGGTTGAGGCCACCCGGCTTGGTGACCAGCGAGGTGATCCCATCATCGTCATAGAACGCGAGCGCCGGATCGACCATCTTGTGTGCCGACCGCAGGATCGTCTGTTTCATGACATTGGCGCCGCGGATCGCCGGCAGCACCTCCATCGCCGGCGACGTGCCGTAGAGCTCGCCGGCCTCGCTCATGTGGCGGCTAACGCTAATCGGCTGGGAATAGTAACCAGCGCGGCGCAAGATGATCTTTTCATCGATCGCAATGTGCGTGCTGGCGACCGGTTTACCCTTCCAGTCGAACCGATCCGGCTCAACGTCTTCATTCGGGCAAACAATTTGCAGGATCTCGAATTCGCGCTCCCATTTGCGCGCATCGACCGCATCGCGCATCTTCGGCGTCAACGCATCATAGCTGAATTCCTGCAAGAGCTTGCGAGCATCGAAAATCCGCTTGCGATGGACCGTGTCGACGCGGCCGGCATGGTTCTCATCGATGTAGCATTCGGCGAGCGGAATAGCCTGGTAGACGGTGCCGACGCCCTTCCACTCCAGAGTGGCGAATGGCGAGGTCCCGTACCGCCCAAGCTGGCGATGGTCCTTATTGGCCTGGACGGCGAAACCGGCGTGCGCCGCATAGCGGATCGCGTAGAGGCGATCGGCGGTTCTCTCGCACCAGCGCCGCACCTCGGGCAACTTATCGAGATCGCCGTCCTGGAAGCGGAGCCTGATATACTGGGTGTTGCGCGGCACGGTGATCGCGGACATGGCGGCGCCAAAGCGCCACAGCCCCCTCACCGCCGTCGTGTCAAAATTACGCGCGCCCTTCACGGTACCGGCGCGGCTCAGTCGGCCGGCCTCGCCACTGGGCACGCCGATGGTGTTGGCGTTGAACGGGCTCACCCGCTCGTCGATCTCGCGCCACAGGCTTTCCCAGGGCGCGCGCAAGGTCACGAGGCGGTCATGGTTGCGGAGATATTCCCGCACCAGTTCGTCATCCTGAAGTTTATCGATAGCCATAACCGCCCCTGCAATTGATGGGACGCCACCCGAGAGCGGCGCCCCGGATGGATCAGAACAAAACGTCGTCGACGATCGTCACGCGCTGCCCGGGGGCGATAGGCAGCGGCGAGGAACGCTCGCACCAAGCGACCTGCTTGCCGTCGAGCAGCAAGGCATAGCCCGCAATGCGGGTGCTGGCGCCACCCTGCGGCCCTTCAAGCTCGATCGGCGCGGCCAGCATCACGCCGAACTGGTGACGCTTCCAGGCGTCGCCACTGACCGCGATCGGCGCGATACCGGCCACGTCCTTCTTGCCGTCGCTGAAAGCGATCTGGATTTCATCGGCATCGGCGATCGCCTCGAGCAGGGCCGTCGCATCGAGCAGATCCGATGACAGCGGGCCCAGCTTGCGCGGCTTTGCCGGCGTGGTGAGCTTCTTCACCTGGGCAACCGCCTTCTGGCCGGCCGCCTCCGCCTTAGTGGCGCGCTCGAGCGCCGCATCGCGCTCTTCGGTCAGCGCGGCGATCCTGTCATCGGCCGCGACGAGCTGGCCAGTGAGGGACTCGTGGTTGCTATCCGCCGCATCCTTCGCACCGGCGAGCTCGGCCTCGAGCGCGGCAACACGCTGGGCGAGCACGACGGGGCCGTCCTTGTCCAGGCCGGCCTTGAATTCCTCGAGCAGCTGCTGCGCGCGCGACAACTGATTGGTATCGGACATGTTGGTTCCTTCAGCTTCCGAGGGTGAGTTTGCCGCCGGTCATCGGGGCCTCGGCGCCCCCGGTGCCGGTGATGATGTCCGCCGCGGCGCCCTGGCGCCGGCGGATCTCGTCGTCGGCCGCGATCTGGGCAGCCGCATCGTCGCGCGTGACCGGCCGCAGCGGCGTCGGGGGTTTGGGGCTGCCGTTCAATTTCGACAGCGCCAGGCCGCCGATTGCGCCGATCAACGGGGTGGCCAATGCTCCGAGAAATGCCATGTCACCTCACTCCTGCGTGGACGTCGAAATCGCTGTCGTTCGTGACGGGGCGGCGCCGGCGCTCCTTGCCGCGCAGATCGCCAATCACGTGCTCGCCCTCGAGGGCGGCGTATTGCTCGGCGTCGCAGACGTGCGTGTAGATCGTGTCGGCGATCTCGAGGTGCGCCCGCAGCTCGCCCGTGCCGAGCTCGGCCTTGGCGTAGCGGTATCCGCCCGAATGCCCTTTGATGAGATGGCGACAGCCCGGGTCGACCGAATAACCCCCGCGCTGATCCATCGCCGACCAGATCGCCTGGTTGCGCAAAGGCGCACTGTTCGACTTCGCCTTGTGGACCTTCAGTCCCAGCTCTTTCTGGAAGGCGAGCAGCCAGTCGTGCTCATTGTCGGCGCGATCCTTCGCGGCGAAGGCCGCAGGGTCCGCGACGACGCGGATCTGGTCGGGCTGGATGCCGGGGAATTTCTCGGTCAGCATGCGCTTGACCCGCCTGGCGAACGCCGTCGGTCCGACCTTGAGCAGCTGCACCTGCCCCTTTTCGTCCCGCGTGGTATTTACCACCTCCCCCAGGGTGCGGATCGAATTGTCCCAATCCCGCTGCAGCGCGACCGCCGCGGCGAACAGCCCCTGGTCGATGCCGACGATCAGCTTGCGGCGCGGGTCCCATTCGACCGGGCGGACGTGCGAGGTATAGGCGAAGCCCGCATTGACCGCCTGGCCGTGCTGGATCGGCACCGGCTTGTTGTCGACCATGCGATCGACGTAGCCCGGGGTCGCGCGATTGGCGGCTACCTGCAGCACGTAATAGCCGCGCCCGCCCGGGAGATTGTGGAGGTTCTCCGCGTCGGGCTCGCGGCCGCCAGGCTGGACGAACTTCTCGATCAGCTTGCGATCGCCGAGCGTCGACGCGAGGATCTCGGCTTCCTCGGCCGTCAGCCCCAGCACCTCCGCCGCCTCGTCGAACAACAGGTGGTAAATGTGATTGTCTATATCCGGCATGTTGAGCGACAGGATGATCTGCGGATCGACCACCAGCGACGGATCGAGATCACTGAAGCGGCCGACGCGGCCGGTGAGGAACGGCACCAGGTTCGCAGGCTGGAGATCCGCTTCGTCGATGATCACCGCGTTCACTTCCCAGCCGCGGCACGCTTCCTCGACCGACTGATCGCCAATCGCGCGGAACTCGAATTCGCATTCGAGGATCTCGAGCACCCGGCCGTCGCGCCGATTGCCCTCGCGGCGCAGCACCTTGGTGAATTCATGGGTGTAGGGCGCCTTCCAGGAGAACTTGCCCTCGGCTTCCGGCACGATGCGGAACCACGATTTGAGCGTGGTCGACTGCAGGCTGGGATAGCTTTCACGGATCACGCCGATCCGCGCCTTGCGGACCAGCACGCCATCGGCGCGCCGAACCGGCTTCTGCTGCGCGGCGACCCTCAGCCCCTTCTGCAGGGCTGCCATCGTCTTACCCGACCCGACCGGGCCGACGATCCCGCAGATGAACGCCGGCGATCGCACGAACGCATCCGCGACCGGGCCCGGAGAGACGAGGCGACGAGGCGCGGCGACCATGCCCATCAGGCCTCGCCCTCCGCGCCGTCGATGCTGCCTGGCGCGGGCAGAAATTCCGCTTCGACGATGTCGTCGATCTCTGCCGCGCTATGCGTAACGCCCTCGATGATGAGGTCGGCGACGCCGCTGAAGTTCATGTCGACCGTGATCGGCTTCTTGCCGACCAGGTACGGCATGAGGATATCGGCGCAGCGAGCCCGGAGCGATTGCGCCGCCTCGTAGCTCATGTGCTCGACGACGACGTTGGGCGTCCCGTCCTTGCGGAAGCTATGGACCTTGGGGCGCTTGGATGCCTCCATCAGCACTTCGGGCGCGGCAGAACTGATCTGCATCAGCGTGATCGCTGGGTGCTGGCCGTGGCTGAGCAGCCACCGCTCGAAGTCGGTCGAATGCTTGTTGCGCGAGCCGGCCGGACGGCCGCGCCGCCTGGCGCGTGCAACCTTGGTGACCGACTGGTGATCTGCGCCGGCGCCGAGCGCCTCTCGCGCATCCCAGATATCTTCCGGGGTGATCGGCTCGAGCAGGTCGAGCTGCTCTTCGTCGGGGCGCTGCGCCTCGAGCTCGGCACGCGCGCTGTCCATGACCGCGCGGCCGATCGCCGCATCGCCGGTGAGGTCAGTTGACACCCTGCCCCTCCCCCCATAGCGTGGCTGCTCGGCTTCGCCCCCGGCCAAGGGAAAACCTATTCTCCCCGACCCCGCCCTGCAGCTTGCTCATTGCCGCGCGATCGCGCCCGGGCATCAGCGCGCAGGGGAAATCTGAAACCCCCGACCCCGTTTTTGGCGTGCCAGCATTGCGGCCGTTCCGCTCCATCCGGCACGATGCTGCATCGCAGCGAATTTGAGAGCGGCTCGAAACGCCGAAAACCGGCTGCGCCAGGGGGCGGAGAGTGATCGGCACCCGGCTGGGGGGGGTGCCCCCCCGGCTGGCCGAACCGACCCCCGGGGGGTCGATCGCGACCGGCGCCGACAGCCTCGCAGGCTTACGACGGGCCGCAGCAACGCGTTGATCCGACACGGAAATCTCTGATCGTTCCAACGCAGCCATTCCAACGAGCCCCAGAGCGCCCCCGAAAAACGGCGGAAAACCGCCATTTCTGCGAAGGCCGCCGAGCTCGGTCACGTCGTCGTCGATCGCCCAGCCCGCGCCGGCCGCGCGGCGCGCCCAGGGCCGAAAGTTTCGGCGGGCAGTCGCTCTTTCCAGCCCCTGATCCGGCCGGATCGAGGCAGCGAAGGCGTCGAGGTGATATCCACCCCATTGTTTATTCGACGCCAGAACCGGCAAGCGATTGCGATTGCTCGCTTTTCCGAGCGCGGCGCGATGCGTCGGCGCGGCGGATCGACTGTACAGAACCGCTATAGAACCGATAACCTCATGAGATACATAGGTTTTCTTGTTCAGTTCTGAGGTTCTATGGTTCTGATGGTTCACGTGACGCGTGCGTGTAGGCGTGTCCGCGCGCGCGTCACGCGTGAGGCTTCGGAACAGAACCGTAGAACCGTTATATTTCAGGTGTTTACCGGTTCCGTCCTCGATCCCGACTAGAACCACAGAACCGGGCCGCGCCGGCTGGAGCCATCTTGCCCCAATCTTTCTCTGATACCAACGGGCCGGGGCGCGGGGCGCAAAAAAATAAGATGTGGCGAAGTGTTCGACGCGACACGCAAAGTATTCGCGCGGGGCGCGCAAGATGATGATGAGCGCGGCCGCACCGCTCCGCTGCGCTCCGCTGGCCGCGCGCGTCATTGGCCGAGCTCCTTGCCGGACGGGCACGCGACCCACCCCTCGACGTCCTCGGGGTCGATCATCAGCTCGATCGGCACCAGGACGGCGGTCAGCGACGAGCGGCCGAACTTGGCCTTCACCCCACGGATCGCCGCCGGCGCGCGGGACAGGGTCTGCGACCAGGCGCCGGCCTGCCACTTGGTCGAGCCGAACAGCTCCGCCAGCGAACGGTGCGTCTGAGCGATCGCGAGATAGCAGGGCGTGCCCGCCGCGTGGTCGACGGCGCCGTAGCGCGCCCGGCCGGCGCCATCGTCGGCGATCCGCCGCGCGTTGACCACCTTGAGCCCTAGCTCGCCCAGCTTGTCTCGTGCGGCCTGCCGATCGCGGGGATGCTCGACATCGCGCCCGGGTTCGGGCTTGCCGACGGCGCGCCCGATCCACGTCGCGATCGTTTCGCGCGCGTCGCCGCCGCGCGACTGGACGGTCGACGTCAGCAGGTGCGTGAGGCAGCTGTCATGGTCGGCCGACGCGCCGGCGATCTCCGCCAGGCCCTCGGGCGCGCATTGCACGGCCCAGTCGTCGATCGTCTCGTGGTCGAGATGATCGTAGAGCGCGAGATCCGCAGCGGCGAGCAGCGTGCCGAAGGTGTCGGCCGAGCGCGAATTGTGGCCCTTGGCCATCAACGCGTCGTGATAGGCGAGATAGGTATCGTGCCAGCGAGCCCAGCCGTCGATCATGCGGCGCGACAGCACCGCGCCGATCGCCGGCAGCTTGGCGGCCTCGAGGTCGAGTTTGCGGGCATCCTCGGGCAAGGGTTCGAGCTCGAGGATCGCGAAGCGACTGCGATCCTGCGGCTCCATCGCCGGCGTCAGGATCGCCGAGAACTGGAAGCAGCTGTTGAGCACGAACTCCGCCGCCTTATGGTCGGAGGATCCGCGATGGACCTCGCCGCCCGAGCTGGCGACGCGCGCGAGCTCGATGACCGACGCGAGCTTGTGCGCATTGAACGCGTTGGGCTCGAATTCGTCGAAGATCACCGGGATCGTCTGCGCGCGGAGGATCTGGCGCACCGCCGCCTCGGTCGCGTTGCCGGTGCGGATCGCGCCATGCCCGAGCAGCCGGTCGCACAGGCCATCTTTGCCGTTGAAGCTCGATTTGCCGGTGCCGGCGCCGCCGGTAACGAACAGGTGCGAGCGCCAGCCGAGCGCGCCCGAGAGCGTCGTCTGCGCGCACCAGCCGAGCGCCAGCATCGCGTCGAGGTGGCCGCGCCGCCAGTTCCAGGTCGAGATCAGCGCGAGCAGCTGCTCGATCTCGGCGACGCCGCCTGCTTCATGGTGCGGACGCGGGGCCGGGGCCGCGGCGGGATAGACGTAGCCGTCGTGCAGGCCCGTCTCGCGCCAGTCGGCCGCCTGCGGCGCGCCGGTGAGCGACGGCCGCGCGAACATCACGCGATCGCCATAGTGGATGATCAGGCTACGCCCGGATCCGCGATGCGCGCCGCGGCCGCGCACCCTGCCCTGGGCATCGAAAATGCCGGCCTGGCCGCACTCGGCGATCAGCGCCTCGCTGGCATCGTCCTGCTTGAAGCCGACAATCTCGCTTTCCTTGACGATATTGCCCTGGCGATCCTTCTTCGGCTCCGACCAGCGCGGCCAGTATTTCGAAAGCAAATGGGTGCGCGGCGCAAACAACGCATGGAGGTTGTTCTTGCCATGGCTGCGCGGATCCAATGGAACCAGCTGACCGAGCACGTTGAGATACCAGCAGGTCTGACCATCGGCGCCGAGCCCGAGCGGCTTGACCGGGCAGTCGCGCGGGATCCGCGGCCGGTCGATATCATCGTCGTCGTCGCGCCCGCCGAACGGCGCCTGGTCGCCGGCCTGGGCGAGCTGCGGCGCGTCCATCGGCGCATCCAGCGCCGCGGCGATCGACACGACGTTATCGGCCTTGCGCTTGGTCATCGGCGCGCCATTTCTTCAAAGCGAATGACTTCGACCCAGTCGAGCAACCGCTCTGCCAGCGCCTCGGCGTCTGCGATCGAAACGATCTCGGCATGACCGCCGCTTTGCCCGTTGAACCCGATCGAGAGCCTGTCGTCGCCATATCGGGCAACGCCGATCGAGGTACGGGGCTCTACGGGAGGGCCATTCGCCAAATTTGGAAGCCGAGATCTCATGCGATCATCCCGAACAGCTCGTTGAGATCGCGCGCCTCGTCGGGCCCGGGCACGTAATAGGCGGTGAGCGCCACGAACCCGTTGCCCAGGTTGCGGGTATCGAGCTCGAACCGCTTGTCGAGGCCGGCACGCTTCCCGATGAACGCGCGATGCAGCGAGATCGCTTCGGAAAGCGACATGCTGGCCGGATAATTGCGCGTGATACCGACGCGAGGGTCGATCGGCGCCGACGGCACGGGGCCGCCGGCGCCTTTGCTATACGGGGTGCCAGCTGAGCTGCTCGAGGGATCGCCCAATAACGATCCGGTGGGGGCCTCGCGAGCCGTACCACACACCCCTGGGTATATTGTCGATCGATGGAAGAGCGAGACGCCCGCTTCATCGATCATGCCCGGGTAGATACCCCCAGGCTTGAGTTCGACGTCGAGCATTCGAATGAACCCGCGTTCCTCGAGTTTCTCGAGGACGCATTCACCATTGCCCGAGCAGCTCGCGCCCGTAACGCTGCCGATATGGCACAACAATCCCGCGCACCTGGTCATGCTGCCTCCCCTGCGAGCAACCATGCATTGATGTCCTTGAAGCCGACGGGCGGCATGACGAGCTGCAGGCGGTGTCCGCGCGCCTGCTGCTTCGCAATCGCGCGCTCGAGGAGTTCCTGCTCGCGCGCGCCGTCGTCGCGATCGGCGACGAGCACGATCGTCTCGATCGCGGGCGGAAACTCGATCACGCCGAGATTGCCTAGCGAATACGCTGCGATCACCCGCGCCTCTGGCTTGCACATCGCGACGGTGAGCCCGTCCTCGATCCCCTCGGTGACGTAGAGCGTCTCCGGGCGGCGCATGCGACCCATCGTCTGCCTGGACGCACCCTTGCGCAGCGGCACGAATGCACCGCGCGACTTGCCGATCACCTTTTTCGCCGAGCCCTTCGGCACGCCGAGATCCGCGCTGTCGGCCTTCACCCAGGCGCGGGTCCGGGGCTCCCGGCCGAGCCAGGTGCGGTGCGTCGCGACATGCTCGCCAGTCGGCAGGATCATCTGCGACACCATGCAGGGCAGCTTCACGCCGGCGTCGCGGTTATAGACTTCCGCGTGGTAGCGCAGCGCGCCCGGCAGATGCCCCAGCGCGTCGATGCGGATCCCGCGCGCCTCGAGGTATCGCGCCGCCGGCGTATCAGCGAGCGCCTCCTGGGCATTGAGCCACAGCGCCCGGGCGCCACGCTTCTTGGCCTCGGCCTCGCGCGCCGCGGCTTCCTCAAGCCGCTCGTCTTCCTTCGCGGCCTGGGCACGGACGCGCTGCAGGCGATCGGGGTCGAGATCGTCGAGGCCGAGCCTGCTCTTGAGCCACTTGACCGCCTCGGCGCGATCACCGCCGAACATGGCCTTTTCGACCAGCACGGTCATGTCGCCCTGGTCACCGTTCGACCAGTCGCGCCACATGCCGCGGTTCGCGCCGGCGAGGTTCAGCACGAGCGAGGATCCGCGCTCGCCGCCGATCGACCCGGCCTTGAGGTAACTGCCGTCCTTGATCGCCCCGGGCAGGCATTCGCGGCCGATGCTTTCGGCATGCTGGCGCGCCTGCAGCTCGATCTCGCGGACGCTGATCGCGGAGCGCTGCCAGGTCATGCCACCTCCCGCGCCGCGGGGCGGGCATCCCACCCGCAGGTGGCTGCGCGCTCCCAGTCCATCGGCAGCACATCGCCCGCGGATATCTGCGCGATCGCCTCGGCCAGGTCGGCGCTCGGCGCCACCTCGCCCGAGAGCAGTCGGTCGATCACCGCCGGCGAGATCTCCGCCGCACGCTCGATTTCATTCCAGCGCGCATCATTGGCGCACAGCCACCAGGCCAGCCGGTGCGCGCCCTCGCTCGAGGGGCGGCGCCATTGACGCGGAACGCGCGCCGGCGCCGTCATACTTGCCCTCGCCGCGCCCAGGGCGCACGAAGCCAGCGGAGGATTCGATGACGGCGTTTGAAGGGCAGTACTTTGAGAGCTGCGAGGTACCGCTCGACGGCAACCAGTTCCGCGGGTGCGACTTCGTCGGGGTGACCTTCGTCTTCGCGGGGCTCGAGGGTTTCGAGATCGGCGTCGACTGCACGTACCGTGGTCAGATACGGATGAAGCTTGGCCCCAATGCGCGCATGGCGCTTGTAAGCCTTATCAAGATGTTCAGCAGCGAAATGCTTGGCCCGGCAATTCGGCACGCGATCGAATACGAACTGGCGAAGGGCCCCGATAGCTTCGACGAATAGGCTCTGGCGGGCACCGAGCGCGGCGTTCGGCTCCCAAAAGTCCGCCGGCTGCGCCACAAGCATAGCCCGATCGAGGGCATGCTCGTGGCTCATGCCAGGGTAGCGAGCCCCGCGTGCCCTCGCGCGCCGACAGGCGCGCGCGAACGCCAGCTTGCGGAGCGCGGCGCCGATCGGCGCCGTCACGCTGCAGCTCGCAAGATCAGCGGGCGGGCACGTGCAACCGGGAAACGTGCCCGCCCTGATGCGACGGCGGGAGTTATTACCGCCACATCAGCTCGAAGATTCAAAAAATTTACAGATCGTTCGCCAAATTCCTCAACGGGCGCGCAACGATGTGCCGCAGCCTCTGGGAGTATGGATAATGCCGAATGTGTTTCCGATTTCATCACGCCGCCTTGCGAGCGAGCGCTGTGCGGGCCGCATCAAGCGCCCGGCGCCACAGCGGCATGGGGTAAAAATCGTTCGGCTCGACGGCGCCGTCGGTGATGAGGAAGATGCGCTCGAGCGCATCGGCACCGGGGCGTCGGCGTCCAGTTTCCCAGTCGTACCAAACCTGCCTAACGGTGCCGACCGCTGCGGAAGCCGCATCGAGCGTCATACCTTGCCCCAGCCTCCAAGCGCGGAGCGGGTGAATGGAGACCTGCTTCACCATATCGAGACAGGTAAGCGATATGCTTACGCTTTGACAAGCGAAAGTAAGCGATTTAATGGCTCGCTTGTGTCAGCGGATATCTTACAGTTTGGGCGCATGGAAGACGCCCCCAACCGTATTCGCGAGCTGCGGACCGCGCAGGGCCTATCGCAGCAGGCCGTCGGCGACATGATTGGCGTCTCAAAGATGACGGTCAGCGACCTCGAGCGCGGCCGCATGGAGCTTACCGTCGAGTATATGCGGCGCCTGGCTCGCGCGCTCGGCGCCAAACCTTCCGATTTGCTACAAACCGCGGATAATCCCGATCGCCTGTCGGATGAGGAGCGCGAACTGCTCTATCGTTTCCGAGCGGCAGCACCCTCCCAGCGCGAACTAATTAAGCGGATTGCCGAGCCCGTCGACAATGTGTCCGACGACCGGCGCGTCGCGTAATGCTGATAGTTCTCGCGATCGCTATGCAAGCAACAGCTCAGCCGCCCCGCGAAAAGCTAGATAGCGCAACCTATGCGTGGGCAGCTTGCGGCACTCGCTATGCAGCCAGATGGATGGACCAGAACGAAACTGCGTCAGACTTGGCAACGCTTGCCATCGCTCGATGCGGTGACGAGCGACGGGAAGCACGTACTGCGGTCGAAGAATTTGCACGTAGCGAACATGCGATGACCGTCGCGGATCAGCTATTTGACCAAACTGAGAAGAGCGTCCGCCAGGTGGTCGCGACAAACGTCCTCGAGATGCGCGCCAAGGCAAAGACGCAGGTCAAACCACCTAGTAAGCGATAACCTTACATGAGTCGTTGACTTTGTAAGCGAAAAGCTTACGTTGCGCTCCGTCATCAATTGACGGAGACGCATCATGTCCACTGTGGCGATCTTACCGACGCCGCTTGCGCGTGCCGCCCAGGCGAACGCCAACCCGCGCAACGTTTCGACCTGCGGCATCTTTGATGTCGCGGGCCGGCTCGGCCAGGCGCACCGCCGCCCGAATTTCATCTGCAAGACGATCGAACTGCTGATCGAGGAGCGCGGGTTTCCCCAGCCGTTCCCGTTGCTGCGCGGCGCCGTGCTCCAGGAGCGCGTCTTCGCCGACAGCCGCTGGCAACGGGCGGCCGTCGACGCCTGGTTCAACAGCCTGCTGCCGCCCGAAGCCCAGGCGCTGGATACCGCGGCTGAGGCCGTCGAGCGGAATAGCCGCCTCAACGCCAATCTTGCCTACCTGTTCGAGGACGAGGTCGCATGATCCCGCCGAAGCGCATCACGCCGGCGGAAGGCGCCCGGACAGTGATCGGGGATACGCCGTCTCGCGATATCGCGCCGGAGCGCATCGTTCTGGCCGGCGAAACCTACTGGATGGCTGGGGCCAATGGCTCCGCGGTCGTCTCGATCACCCCAAAAGGCGCGTCCGATCCGCGTGACGGATGCCCGGCGATCATGCTTTATCGCGATCGCGAGGGCGATCGTCAGGACGGACTGGCGCTGATCCGCATCTTCACGCCGGACGAGGCCGACGAATTCGCGGATGAGTTGAAGGCGTGGGCCGCGCGGATCCGCGACACCGCAGCGGAGCGCGCTGCAGCAGCCCTCCGCAAGGCCGCGGGCAAATGAGCCGCCTGCAGATCGAAACGCCGGCGCGCGTGCTCGAGATCCTATTCCCGGTCGACCAGTCCAGCGACGAGGTCGAGCTCGGCGAGGATCCGTATGTCACCGCGGCGCGCGCGGCCGAGCGTTGGATCAGCCGCTTCGCGCTGATTTCGTCGCTGTGCCTGATCATCATGATGGTGATGCGCGTCGTCGGCGCCTGGCTGGGCGGGCGGCTCTGATGATGATCGCCGCGTTCATCGTGGCCTATTTCATCGCCTCGTTCGCGCTGGCCTCCCTGGTCGGGTCGTTCATGCGCGTCGGCACCGATTGCGATCCGCAGTTGCCGCCCCAGGACATCGACGATGGCGCCGCCTGATCTCCGCCGGCGCGATGCGCGCATCGACGAGCTCCGCGGGCGGCGCGCGCTGACCGATGCCGAGCGCGAGGAGCTCCGCCTGCTCGAGCAAGCCCGCGACATGATGTGGATGCGGCTGCCCGACCGCATCGCCCGGATCCGCTCGAAGCTCGAAACCCTCACCGCCTACGCCGACGAGATCGGCCTGGGCCCTTGCTGAAGGAACTGACTATGGGCGTCGTCATCTACGGTCCACCCGCGACCGGTAAGACCTTCCACAAAGATCGCTTTAAGCGCCTCTATAACGCCCGGCGAATTGTCGACGGCAGCGGCGTCGATCACCCGATCAAGTTTCGCAATGGCGACCTGATCCTGACCAACGACCCAATCGAGTGGGCGCGGCAACGTTTCCCGGGCATGCGCCTCGTCTCCATCGGCGAAGCCCGCAAGGCGGCTGGGCTCGGGCCCGCCCCGAAGGGAGGGTTCCGTCGATGAGCACCGCGCAAGACAAGCAGGAGGGGCGCGACGCTGTCGCCGCCTATATCACGAAGTACGGCCCCGATGTTTCGATGGTCGATCTGCGATCGTTTGTGCGCCGCGAAACCAGCATCGACTTCGCGGGTCCGACACTGGCCGCCTTCCTGAAAGCCCAAGGCTACGTCCGCGAAGGAATTCGCAAGATCGATACCTGCCCGGGCAAATCGACTTTCTACGTGCCCTGCACCCCCAACAGCGCCGCTCCAACCAACGAGGTGACCCAATGACCGTTGCCACCCTCAACATGTCGTCGCGCGCACCGATCGGCGAAGCCATGACCTTCCCGGGCGCGATGGTGCTCACCGGCGTCGCGCTGCGGTCGATCATCTCCGAGCGCGTCAAGCAGGTCGACCGTCACGGTCGTACGATCGAGCGCGATCTCGAGACGAACGCGCCGCACGACCTGCCGCTGGCAGCGGCCAGCTACCTCAACGCGGCGATCGACCAGCTCGCCGGCGAGATGAACATCCGCGCCGCGGATCCGGTGACCTGGCCGTGGGATCCTGCGCATTGGAAACCGGAGGATGCGCGCACGAACCTGGTCAAAGCAGCCGCGCTGATTTGGGCGGCGATCGACCGCCTGGATCATGCGCCTGGCGCCGAGCTCGAGCGGGAGATCGCAGCATGAAGCTCGCTCCCCAGCGCGGCACGCTCCCTGTGCTGCAATATTGCCAGCCGGCGCAGCTCGCCATCGATCCGCTCTATCAGCGCCAGCTCGACCAGCGCAGCCAACAACTGATCTGGCGGATCGCCGCCGGGTGGGACTGGAACTTGTTCCAGCCGCTCGTCGTCGCCCGGCGTCCCGACGGAGAGTTGTTCGTTGTCGACGGCCAGCATCGCCTCGAGGCCGCGAAGCTGCGCGGTGATATCCAGCAGCTGCCCTGCGTGATCTTCTCCTCGAGCGCGGCCGCGGACGAGGCGGAGGTATTCGTCAAGCTCAACCAGGAGCGGCGCCCCCTCACCGCCTTCGCGCTGTACAATGCGGCGCTGGCGACCGGCGATCCCGTCGTCACCGCACTCGCCGAAATCTTTCGCGATACCGGCTGGGCGATCGTCGGGACGGCCGACACGAAAACGCTGAAGCCAGGCGAGCTCAATTGCGTCGGCCGGATCCGGCGCTTGCATGCACAGCATGGCGATCGGCTGACCAGGATGGTGCTGACCGTTCTTGCGCGCGCCTTTCCGGGTCAGTCGATCCAGCACCCCAGCTACATGTGCGCGGCAATCTTCAGGGTCGCGATCGAGCACAACGACGTCTCCAGTCATCTCCTGGTCGATCTGCTCGATCGCCCCCAGGAGGCCTGGCACACCGATTTCTATCAGCGCGCCGCGGCCGATGGCTGCGGCATCGAGGCGGCCGCGATCGCCGTCCTGGGCGACGCGTATCGCGAGGCGATCGCCGAGCTCGAGAAGGAAGATCCCGATACCGAACCCCGCGAGCCCGCGAGCCCGCGAGCCCGCGAGCCCGCGAATGCGGTCGGCCTGGGCGCGTCGGCGCCGTCAACGGAAATCCACGCGGACAGCTGACCGGATCAGCACCCGCATAACCCTCAGCAAGCGGAGGAAAGCATGACCTACGATTTCACCACGGTAACCGAGGTTCGGCTCGGCACGGGATCGCATTCGACCCCCAAGGACGGAATGTGCTTCATGGAGATGGTGGCCTGGTTCGCCAATGAGGAGCACAGCGACCAGCCGGCCTGCGCCTGCCCGATCCTCGGGGGCTATGGCATGCGGCTTAATGATGCGATGCCGGGCGACCTGCGCGAGGAGCTGCTTAAGCCTCTGATCCCGATGATTGCCGGCACGGCCGGGTCGTATGATGATCGGTTAAAGCGCGGCCAGTTCCTCGCGCTGTGGAGCGTCAACAAAATCCTGCCGATCGCGCTGCGCGCTATCGGGCTGGAAGATCATGCCGCGGCCTGCCAGTCCGCCCCCGACCTCTCCGCCGCCGACGCCGCCGCCTACGCCGCCCGAGCCGCCGCCGAC
>JAFIGU010000114.1 GCA_017849555.1 Sphingomonas sp.
ATTCACCAAGGGGTCGACGGCCCCACCCGCCCGATCGCCCGGGGTGGCCACCCCCGGCGATCACCCCATCCTCCAATCAGATCGGGCAACCTTCAACATACAAAGCGTCGGGCGTGGGTTGGCCTGCGAAGATACCGGCCCGCGCGCCTCATGCCCACCCGCTCTCAGCCCCCTCCCTTCACCAGGGAGGGGAGCATCGCACGCCATTGGCTCGCCAGCGCTTATCCCCTACATGCGCGCGCATGACCGAGATCACCGTCGCCGCGCTGCAGCTTGCCTTCTCCGACGATCTGGAGGGCAATATCGCCAATGTTTCCCGCCTTGTCCGCGAGGCGGCGGCGAAGGGGGCGCAGGTGATCCTGCCGCCCGAATTGTTCGAGGGCGAATATTTCTGCCGCGTCGAGGACGAGGGGCTGTTCACCCGCGCCAAGCCGGTCGGCGAGCATCGCGCGGTCGCCGCGATGCAGGCGCTCGCCGCCGAGCTCAAAGTGTGGATCCCGACCAGCTTCTTCGAGGCGGACGGGCCGCATCATTACAACAGCCTGGCGATGGTCGATCCCGACGGCAAAGTCGCCGGGGTCTATCGCAAGAGCCATATCCCCGACGGTCCGGGCTATGAGGAGAAATTCTATTTCCGCCCCGGCAACACCGGGTTCAAGGTGTGGAACGGCCCGGCGGCGAAGATCGGCGTCGGGATCTGCTGGGACCAATGGTATCCCGAAACCGCGCGCGCGATGATGCTGATGGGCGCCGAACTGCTGTTCTATCCCACCGCGATCGGCAGCGAGCCGCATGACGAGGGGCTCGATACCGCGCGGCTGTGGCGCCGCGCGATGGTCGGCCATGCGGTGTCGAACGTCGTGCCGGTCGTCGCCGCCAATCGCGTCGGCACCGAGCACGGCCAGACCTTCTACGGCACCAGCTTCATCTGCGACGAGCGCGGCGACATCCTCGCCGAGCTCGACCGCACCGAGGAGGGCGTGATCACCGCGACGCTCGACATCGATCGCGTGAAGCGCCACCGCGCCGCCTTCGGCTTCTTCCGCGATCGGCGGCCGGAGCTCTACGGACGGTTAGTGCAGGACATTTAGCCGCGGCGGGGGTCTTTACCATAGCGCAACGGTTCAAGCGCATATTTCTCCCCATCACCGCATAATTTGCCCGATTCGCCGTATTGCATCGCGCGCGACTCGCCGGAATCCCTGGCTTAAGACGAAATTAACCTTTTGCGTTCAGACCGTATTTGGTTAATGATTCTGAATGCGATCCTAAAAATGGGGGCGGATCGCAGTCTCGGATGGGGGATTGCAGATGCGAGTTTTGCTGATCGAGGACGAGCCCACAACGGCCCGAGCCATCGAACTCATGCTGAGCGCGGAAGGCTTCAACGTCTATTCGACCGATCTGGGCGAAGAGGGTTTGGACCTCGGCAAGCTCTATGATTACGATATCATCCTGCTCGACCTGAACCTGCCGGATATGCACGGTTACGACGTGTTGAAGCGGCTGCGCGTCGCCCGGGTCACCACCCCGGTGCTGATCCTTTCGGGCATTGGCGAGATGGATTCGAAGGTGCGCTCGTTCGGCTTCGGCGCCGACGATTATGTCACCAAGCCGTTCCACCGCGAGGAGCTGATCGCCCGCATCCACGCGGTCGTGCGCCGCTCGAAGGGCCATTCGCAATCGGTTATCAAAACCGGCAAACTCGCCGTCAACCTTGATGCCAAGACGGTGGAAGTCGATAGCGCGCGGGTCCACCTCACCGGCAAGGAATATGCGATGCTGGAGCTGCTGTCGCTCCGCAAGGGCACGACGCTGACCAAGGAAATGTTCCTCAACCATCTCTATGGTGGGATGGACGAGCCCGAACTCAAGATCATCGACGTGTTCATCTGCAAATTGCGCAAGAAACTGAGCCTCGCGTGCGACGGTGAGAATTATATCGAAACCGTCTGGGGACGCGGCTATGTATTGCGTGAACCGGAGGAGACGGCACAGGTCGCCTGACCAGCACCTGTATCGCTACCGGGAGGCGGCCGCGGCATCGGGGGGTGCCGCGGCCGCTTGATTCTGGGAGTTATCAAAAACCATCCCGTTCGGGCTGAGCTTGTCGAAGGGCTGGCCTTTTCTTTCGAGGAAGAAGGCCAGCCCTTCGACAAGCTCAGGGCGAACGGAAAGCGGGTGCGCTACTTCCGCTCCCACGCCTTCTCGCCGCCGATCCACGTCTGCTCGACCACCGTCTTGCGTAGTTCGGTCGGGCTGGCGTTGAGCGGGTCGCGGTCGACGATGATGAAGTCGGCGCGCTGCCCTGGCGCAAGGATGCCGAACTTGTTCTCGGCAAAGCCCGCATAGGAGGCGCCGCCGGTATAGGCCCACCACGCCTGTTCGCGGGTCAGCGCTTCCTCCGGCCGCCACCCGCCATAGGGCTGCCCGTCGGCGTCCTGCCGGGTGAAGCCGGCCGCCCAGCCGGCCCAGGGATCGGGCTTCTCGACCGGAGTGTCCGATCCGAAGGCGAGCTTCGACCCATTCGCCAGCATCGATTTCCATGCATAGGCCCCCGCCAGCCGCTGCGCGCCGAGCCGCGCCTCGGCCATCGTGCGATCGCTGGTCTGGTGGATCGGTTGCATTGAGGCGATGGTGGTGAAATGACCGAAACGCGGCAGATCGGCGGGGTCGACGATCTGCGCATGTTCGACGCGCCAGCGGCGGTCGCCGGCATAGGTATCCGACAGAGCCTGGATCGCATCGAGCACCTGCTGGTTCGCCCGATCGCCGATCGCATGGACCGCGACCTGGAAACCGTCCATCGCCGCGCGGCTCATCTGGTTCTGGAGCTGGGCGTCGCTGTTGAAGCCGAGCCCGGTCTGCCCCGGCGCGTCGGCGTAAGGCGCCTTGAGCCACGCCCCGCGCGACCCGAGCGCGCCATCGGCGTAGAGCTTCACCCCGCCCATCCGCAGCCGATCGGCATAGAGCCACGGCGTCGGCCCCTTGCCGCCGACGCGGCTCGCGGTCTCGACCCCCATCGCATAGCTCATCACGCGGACGCGCAGCGCGCCGATATCGGCCATGCGGCGAAAACTCAGCCAGTCGTCGAGCGTCGTCCCCATATCGGCGATCGCGGTGACGCCATAGCCGAGCAGCACCTGTTGCGCGGCGAGGAAGGCAGCGTCGCGCTCCTTGGGCAAGGGTTGCGGGATGACCTTCTCGACCAATTGCTTGGCGGCATCGACGAAGGTGCCGGCGGGCTGGCCGGCGGCGGTCTTCTCGATCCGCCCCCCGGTCGGGGTCGGGGTGGCGGCGGTGACCCCCGCCTCACGCATCGCGATGCTGTTGGCGACGCCGGCGTGACCGTCGGCGCGCTCGAGCCAGACCGCGTGCCCGGCCGAGATCGCATCGAGATCGGCGGCGGTGGGGAAGCGACCCAACCCCCATACCTCCTGGTTCCAGCCGCGCCCGATGATCCACTTCCGATCGGGGTTGGCGGCGATATAAGCGGCGACCTTCGCCTTGGCCTCGTCGAGCGACCTGGTGTCCGACAGGTCGAGCGACAAAGCCGCGAAGCCGAGCTCGACGACATGGCCGTGCGCATCGATGAAGCCGGGGAGCAGCACCTTGCCCTTGAGGTCCGCGCGCCAGTCGTAGCGCGGGCCAGGATCCTTCTTGGTCGGCTTGTGCGGTGGCTCGTTCGGCGGGACGAGGCGCACGACCTTGCCGTCCTTGTCCATCACGATCGCCTTGAAGCGGACGACCTGCCCGTTGCGATCGAGCGTGATGCCCTGGACATTGTCGATCAGCGCATCGGCGAGCGCGGGAACGGGGACGAGCGCGGCGGCCGCCGCCAGCAGCGCCGCCTTCACCGCGGCAGCCTCCGTACCAAGGCGCTGGTATCCTGCCGCCCGCCGCCCATCTTCTGTACCTCGGCATAGAATTGATCGACCAGGGCCGCGACCGGGAGCACCGCGCCGTTGCGCTTCGCCTCGTCGAGGGTGAGACCGAGATCCTTGCGCATCCAGTCGATCGCGAAACCGAAATCGAATTCGTCCTTGGCCATCGTCCCCCAGCGGTTGACCATCTGCCAGCTTTGCGCCGCGCCGCCCGAGACCGCCTCGAACACCTTGTCGAGATCGAGCCCGCTCGCCTGCGCGAAGCGCAATGCCTCGCTCAGCCCCTGCACGACCCCGGCGATGCAGATCTGGTTGACCATCTTGGTCTGCTGCCCCGCCCCCGCGGCGCCGACATGGACGATGCGCGCGGCATAGGCTTCCATGACGGGCCGCGCCTGCGCCATCGCGGCGTCGCTGCCCCCGCACATGATCGAGAGCGCGCCCTTCTCCGCGCCGGCCTGCCCGCCCGAGACCGGCGCATCGACGACGAGCGCGCGCACCGCCGCGAGCCGCCGCGCGATATCGGCGGAAACCGTTGTGTGATCGATGAACACCGCCTCGGCACGCATCGCGGCGAAGGCGCCGTTTTCGCCCAGCGTCACCTGCTCCAGATCAGCATCGTTGCCGACGCAGGCGACCACCGCATCCGCCCCGGCGGCGGCGGCGGCGGGGGTGTCCGCCACCCTGAGCCCGGTGGCCTCGGCCTTGGCGCGGGTGCGGTTGTAGACGGTGACGTCGTGTCCGGCGCGGGCGAGATGCCCGGCCATCGGGGCGCCCATGACGCCGGTGCCGATGAATGCGATCTTCATAGAGGTCGATTAGGCGGAGTTTCCACGGCGCGCCAGATGGTCTAGGCGGCGCTCCTCTCCGCCGCGTCTCGCGGCAGATATGGAGGTTATGTTGGCCACCCTTGCAACGAGCAACGAATCGCTTCCCGTCACGATCGACGACGTGCGCGCCGCGCACATGCGGATTCGCGACTCGATTGTACGCACGCCGACCCTCATCAGCCGCACGCTCTCGCAACTGACCGGCGCGACGGTCTATCTGAAGTTCGAGAATCTTCAGTTCACCGCCGCCTATAAGGAGCGCGGCGCGCTCAACACCCTGCTCCAGCTCAGCGACGCCGCGCGGGCGCGCGGGGTGATCGCCGCCTCGGCGGGCAATCATGCGCAGGGCCTTGCCTATCACGCCAACCGGCTGGGCGTGCCGGCGACGATCGTGATGCCCACCACCACCCCGATCGTGAAGGTGACGCAGACCCAGGGCCACGGCGCGACCGTGGTGCTGGAGGGCGATACGTTCGACGCGGCCTATGCCCATGCCCGCACGCTGGAGGCGAGCGAAGGGCTCACCTTCGTCCACCCGTTCGACGATCCGCGCGTGATCGCCGGGCAGGGCACGGTTGCGCTGGAGATGCTGGAGGACGCGCCCGAGATCGATACCTTCATCACCCCGATCGGCGGCGGCGGGCTGATCTCCGGCATGGCGACGGTCGCGCGCGCGGCGGCGCGGCCGATCGAGGTGATCGGGGTGCAGGCCGAGCTGTTTCCCTCGATGTACAACCGCATCAACGGCACCCATATGCCGTGCGCGGGGGATACGCTGGCCGAGGGCATCGCGGTCAAGGAGCCGGGGTCGATCACCGCGGGGATGGTCAAGGCGCTGGTCGACGACATCCTGCTCGTCTCCGAACGCAACCTCGAGGAAGCGGTGAGCCTGCTGCTCCAGATCGAAAAGACCGTCGCGGAGGGCGCGGGCGCCGCCGGGCTCGCCGCGCTGATGCAGCACCCGGAGCGGTTCCGCGGCAAGACCGTCGGCGTCGTGCTGTGCGGCGGCAATATCGACACGCGGCTGCTCGCCAACGTGCTGCTGCGCGATCTGGCGCGATCGGGGCGGCTCGCGCGGCTGCGTATCCGGCTCAAGGACCAGCCGGGATCGCTCTACAATGTCGCGCGGATCTTCGACGAGCAGCGCGTCAACATCATCGAGGTGTACCACCAGCGCGTGTTCACCTCGCTTCCTGCCAAGGGGTTGATCGCCGATATCGAATGCGAGGCGCGCGACCGCCAGCATCTCAACCGGCTGATCAGCGCGCTGCGCGACGGCGGCTATGAGGTGAGCCAGGTCGAGGCGGGGTAAGCGGGATACATATCCCCCTGCCACCCCGGCGAAGGCCGGGGTCCCGTTGCGACCGGCCCGATGCTGGACCCCGGCCTTCGCCGGGGTGGAGCCAATGATCCAGATTTAGCGCACGGGGACGCCCCCCGCAGCCAAAGCGGGACAGCATTAACTCCTTTTCATGGTTAAGACGCTTTTCACGATTGCCGAGTCGCTTCATATTTCGCCGACACGAGCGTGAATCGTCACGCCGCGTCAGGGGGTTTGGGCGGTGACGGCGCCATTTCGCTTTCCACGTTTCTTCGTAACCAGTCCCGCACCGTGCCCGTATTTGCCGGGGCGGCAGGAGCGGAAGGTGTTCACCGAGCTTTCCGGCCCACATGCCAGCGAGCTGAACGATGCGCTCGGGCGGATCGGGTTCCGCCGCAGCCAGTCGGTTGCCTATCGCCCGTCGTGCGCGGGGTGCACCGCCTGCGTTTCGGTGCGCGTCGTGGCGCAGGAATTCGCCGCCAACGCCACCCAGCGCAAATTGCTCCGCCGCCATAGCGATCTCGAGGTGACGGCGTGCCGCCCCTGGGCGACCGACGAGCAATATCAATTGCTCCGCCGCTATCTCGCGGCGCGGCACCCCGGCGGCGGGATGGCCGAGATGGACGAGAGCGATTATGCCGACATGATCGAGCAATCGCCGGTCAATTCGGTGATCGTCGAATATCGCGAGCCTTCGGTGAACGGCGCGCAGGGCCGGCTGATCGGCGCGTGCCTCACCGACCGGCAGGCGGACGGGCTGTCGATGATCTACAGCTTCTTCGATACCGAACTCGCCGAGCGGCCGGGACTGGGCAATCTGATCATCCTCGATCACATCCTGCGCGCGCGCACCGCGGGGCTGCCCTATGTCTATCTCGGCTATTGGGTGAAGGGCTCGCCGCGGATGGAATATAAGACGCGCTATCGCCCGATGGAGATGCTCGGCCCGCGCGGCTGGGCGGTGCTGCCGGAAGAGGAAACCGCCGGCGCGGCGGCGTTGGTTTCGGCTTAGGGTCGCAGGTTAGACCAGGACTCCCCAACGGATCAATTTTCCGCTCAACGTCCCTCGGGCAGCGCCACCAGCATATCCTTGGTCAGCACCTGCGGCAGCAAGCGCGGCGCCGGGGCGCCGGGGGCGTACCATAGATAGAGCGGCACCCCGGCGCGGTTGTTCGCCTCGATGAACCGGCCGAGCGCGGGATCGCCATTGGTCCAGTCGCCGACCAGCACCGCCACCTTGCGCTTGGCGAACGCCTGCGCCACCGCCTCGGTCTCGATCGCGGCCTTTTCGTTGACCTTGCACGTCAGGCACCAATCGGCGGTGAAATAAGCGAACACCGGCCGCCGCTCGGCGCGCAGCGCGGCTAGCCGCGCCTCGCTGAACGGCTCGGCCCCGGCGATCGCCGCCGCGGGCGCGGCCGCCGCGGCGGGACGGAGCATCACCACCGCCGCCAGCGCAAAGGGCAGCGCGGCCAGCGCGGGCCACCACGCCCCGCTCGCCCCGCGCTGCTGGCGCCGCCCGGTCCACCATAAAGCGAGCCCCCCGATCAGCATCGCGGCGAGCGCGAGCGTCAGCCCGTCGCTCCCCGCCTGCCGCCCGAGCACCCAGGCGAGCGCGAGCGCAGTGAGGAACATCGGCACCGACAGGATGCGCCGCACCAGCGCCATCCACGCCCCCGGCCGGGGCAGCAGCCGGCGCAGCGCGGGAACGAAGCCGATCAGCAGGAAGGGCAAGGCGATGCCGAACCCGAGCCCGGCGAACACCAGCAGCGCGGCGAGCGTCGGCAGCAGCAGCGCCGCGCCGAGCGCCACCCCCATGAACGGCCCGGTGCACGGCGTCGCGACGAACGCCGCGAGCGCGCCGGTCATGAACGCCCCGCTCGCCCCGCCGCTGCCGGCGAAGCGCGGGGTCGGCAGTTCGAACAGCCCGGCGAGGTTGAACGCGATCGCCGCGACGAGCAGCAGCAGCGCGCCGATCACCCGCGGGTCCTGCAGCTGGAAGGCCCAGCCGACCGCGCTGCCTCCGGCCCGCAGCGCGAGCAGCGCCCCGCCGAGCGCGAGGCAGACGAGGATCACCCCGGCGGTATAGGCCAAGGCCTCCAGCCGCGCGGCACCCGCGGTCTCGCCGGATCGCGCGAGGCTCAGCGCCTTGAGGCTGAGGATCGGGAAGACGCACGGCATGATGTTGAGCAGCAGCCCGCCGAGCACCGCCCCGGCGAACGCCACCAGCGCGCCGCCCCACGCGCCGCCGGTATCGCGCAGCGCCGCGACCGGCCCCGGCATCGCGACCACCGAGAGGCCGCGCCCCTCCCCCGTCGCGAGCACGCCCTCGATCCGCCCGGAGACGGGGCTGGCCGCCGCCTTGGTCTCGATCACCAGCCGGTCGCCGTCGCGCCCCACCTTCTGCGGCGCGGCATAATCCACCGCGCCGGCCGCGGCGGCGTAGAAATAAGCATCCTTGACCGGCGCATCGGCGGGATAAGGCACCGCGAGGCGGAACATGCCGCCGCTCGCCGCCCAGGTCGCGGTTGCGCTCAGCGGTTGCGGCAGCGCGCGCCGCCAGCCGTCGAACCGCGCGCGCGTCGCCGCGTCGACCGCGCCGTCGCCGATCGTCAGCATAGTCTCGAGCGTCTGCGTCTCGGGGACGCATAATTGATCGGTGCAGACGAGATAATCGGCCTTCACCTTCACCGGCAGCCGCGTGCCCGCGGCAAGGCCGGGCGGAATCTTCAGATCGACCAGCATCGCGAAACGATGCTCGAACACATAGTTCATCAGCCCGGCGATCGTCAGCCGCCCCGGGATCGGATAGCGCAATGTGCCCGCGGTGATCCCGGCGGGGAGCGTCCATTCGAGCCGCGTGCCGAGCCCCGCGTCGCCCGGATTCTGCCAATAGGCGTGCCAGCCCGGCGCGGGATCCGCATCGAAGGCCAATGTGACCGCCTTGCCCGGCGCCGGCTGCGCGCTTTCCGCGACCAGCCGCATCGCCAGATGCTGCTCCTGCGCGACGGCGGGCAACGCGAACAGCGTCATCAACCCGACCAGAAATGCCGCTAACCACGCTTGTCTCGCCATCATGGCGCGGACATACCGTGCCCGACCAATTGCACCAAGGACCGAAGATGAACGTGCGGATCGCTGCCCTGCCCCTTGCCCTGATGTCCGCCGCGATCGCGCTGCCGGTGGCGGCGCAGCAAGCCCCCGCGCCGGCCGCAGCCCCCGCCGCCGCGCCCGCGCCGACCACCCCGCCCAGGCTGATCGTCGCGATCTCGGTCGACCAATTCTCCGCCGATCTGTTCGCGCAATATCGCAACCGCTTTACCGGCGGGTTCGCGCGGCTGCTGCAGGGCGTGGTCTTCCCCTCGGGCTATCAGAGCCATGCCGCGACCGAGACCTGCCCCGGCCATTCGACGATCCTGACGGGGATGCGCCCCGCACATACCGGGATCATCGCCAATACTTGGGTCGACCAGAAGGCCGGGCGCGCCGACAAACTGGTCTATTGCGCGGAGGACGAGCGCGTCCCCGGCTCGACGCATGACGATTATACCGCCTCGGACCTGCATCTGAAGGTCCCGACATTGGGCGAGATGATGAAGGCGGCCAATCCCGCCACCCGCGTCGTCTCGGTCGCCGGCAAGGATCGCGCGGCGATCATGATGGGCGGGCACAAGGTCGACGAATTGTGGTTCTGGAACGGCAAGACCTTCGCCTCCTACGCCGATCGCAAGGCGCCGCCGACCGTCGTGCGGGCACAGACCGCGGTCGCCGATCTGATCGCCAAGCCGCAGGGGCAGCTCCCCTTGCCCAATTGGTGCGCGGCGATCGCGCGCCCGGTGCAGGCCGGCGCGCTGACGCTCGGCACCGGGCGGTTCGAGCGCGCGGCGGGCGACGCCAAGGGCTTCCGCGCCTCGCCGGCGATCGACACCGCGGTGCTGGGGATGGCCTATGGCCTCGCCAAGGATATGAAGCTCGGCACCGGCGCGGCGCCCGATCTGCTGATCGTCGGGCTCTCCGCGACCGATTATGTCGGCCATAGCTATGGCACGCAGGGCAGCGAGATGTGCATCCAGATGAACGAGCTGGATCTCGCGCTGGAAACCTTCTTCGACGCGCTCGACGGGCTGGGGGTCGATTATGAGGTCGCGCTGACCGCCGATCACGGCGCGCACGATCTCACCGAACGCCAGGTGCAGCATGCGATGCCGATGGAAACCCGGCTCGATGCGGGCTTTTCGCCCAAGAAGGTCGGGGCGGAGATCGGCAAGGACCTCGGCATCGCCGGCCCGGTGCTGATCGCGGCGGAGAGCGACGTCTATGTCGCCAACGACGTCCCCGCCGCGAAGCGCGCCAGGGTGATCGCCGAGGCGGTGCGGCGCTACGCCGCGATGCCGCAGATCGCCGCCGCGCTGACCCGCGAGCAGATCGCCGCGACCCCGATGCCCAAGGGGCCGCCGGAAAACTGGACGCTGCTGGAGCGCGCGCGCGCCTCGTTCGATGCCGAACGGTCGGGCGACATCCTGCTGCTGACCAAGCCGCGCGTCACCCCGATCCCGGTCCCCGGCCCGGGCTATGTCGAGACGCACGGCAGCCCGTGGGATTACGACCGCCGCGTGCCGATCCTGTTCTGGCGCAAGGGGATCGCGCCGTTCGAGCAGCCCTTGTCGGTCGAGACGGTGGATATCGTGCCGACGCTCGCCGCGACGATCGCGCTGCCGGTCAGCGGGCTCGACGGGCGCTGCCTCGATCTGGATGCGACCGCCGCATCGACCTGTCCGCGCTGACCTCCCGTCGCCCCGGGCTTGAGCCGGCGTGACGGGCTAAGTGCGGCCGTCAGGTCGCGATCCCCCCGCCAGCATCTCCCCCAGCCGTCGCGCGACCGCGCCGGGGGCGAACGGCTTCTGGATCACCCGATCCTCGCCGGCATGGGCCAGCGCTTCGAGATCGGCATAGCCGGTGACGAACAGCACCGGCAGGTGCGGATCGAGCCCACGCGCATGCGCGGCGAATTCGGCGCCGTTCATTCCCGGCATCGCGAAATCGACCACCGCGGCGTCGATCGTCGCGGCGCTGCGCAGCTCGATCAGCCCGCTCGCGCCGTCGGCCGCCTCGATCACCGTCGCGCCCGCGTCGCGCAATTCCTGCGCGGTCACCGCGCGGACGTGATCGTCGTCGTCGAGCACCAGCACGGTCCGCCCCGCGACCGACGTGCCGTTCGCCCCGACCGGATCGACCGCCGGCCGCCCGGCGTCCCCCGCCGCGCGCGGCAAATAGACGCGCACCGTCGTCCCCTCGCCCACCGCGGTCTCGATCTGCACCCCGCCCTCGGATTGCTTGACGAAGCCATAGACCTGCGCCAGCCCGAGCCCCGATCCCTTGCCCACCGCCTTGGTGGTGAAAAAGGGCTCGAACACCCGCGCGCGCACCGCCTCGGTCATTCCCTCGCCGGTGTCCGACACCGCGACCATCACATAATCGCCCGCGGGGGGATCGGCCGGCGCGGCCGGTTCGCCGAGCACGACATTGGCGGTGGTGACGGTGACGGTGCCCCCCGCCGCGCCCATCGCGTCGCGCGCGTTGATCGCCAGATTGAGCACCACCAGCTCGAACTGGGTCGGGTCGACCAAGGCCGGCCACACCCCGGGGGCAAGGCGCGTATCGATCGTGATCGCGCGCCCGAGCGAGCTTTCCATCAGCTCGCGCATCCCGGCGATCGACGCGTTGAGATCGATCACCTTAGCCTCGAGCCGCTGCCGCCGCGAGAAAGCGAGCAATTGCGCGGTCAGCGTCGCGCCGCGCTCCGCCGCCATCCGCACATGCTCCAGCCGCTGCATCGTCCGGGCATCACCCCCGGCCGCACCCAGCGTGCGCTCCAGCATCGCGATATTGCCGAGCACCACCGTCAGCAGATTGTTGAAATCATGCGCGACGCCCGAGGTGAGCTGCCCCACCGCCTCCAGCCGCTGCATCTGGTGCAAGGTCGCCTCAACCCGCTGCCGCTCGGCGATCTGCTCGGTGAGCTGCTGGGTGCGCTCGGCGATCCGCCGCTCCAGGGCTTCGCCCGCCAGATGCGCCTCGCTGACGTCGACCGCGCAGCATACGTAACCGCGATAGACGCCATCGACCATCCGCGCGCGCGCCTCGGCATGGACCCAGCATGAATCGCCGCTCGCGGTCATCAGCCGCAAGTCGCCGCCGACCGGTCGGCGCTCCGCGAAGATGCGCATCCGCGCCTCACCCATCCTGGGCCGATCCTCGGGCAGATAGAGCCGGGTCCAGCCATCGCGGATGATCTCGGCCGGCGACACCCCGAGCAGGGTTTCGAAGAAGCGGTTGGCGAAGACGATATTGCCGAGCTCGTCGGTCTGCCAGATCAGCGCGGGCAGACTGTCCGACAGGTTGCGGAAGCGGGCCTCGCTCTCGCGCAGCGCCTCGCGGTCCTGCCGGCGGCGCGTGATGTCAATCACCGTCCCCGCGGCGCGGATGCAGGCCTGATCGGCGAACATGCCGCGCCCGGTGGCCGCCAGCCAGCGCATCTCCCCCGTATCGGCACGGAAGATGCGGAATTCGATGTCGAGCAATTCGCGCACCGCCGGATCGGTCGCCGCATCGAGGCCGCTGCGCACCCGCCCCAGATCGTCGGGATGGAGCAAGGCGTAGAAATCGTCGATGCTCATCGCCTGCCCGGCGGCGACGCCGAAGATCGCCTTGGCGCGATCGGACCAGCTGACCCGCGACGTCGCCCCGGTGAGATCGGCGTCCCAGGTGCCCGCACCGGCGGCCTCGGTCGCCAGCTCGAGCGATTCGCGGCTCAGCGCCAGCGCGTTTTCCGCGAGATGGCGGTCGGTGACATCGCTGCCCTGAACGAACACGCCGTCCATCGCGCCGTTCGCGTCGACGAGCGGCTGGAGGACGAAATCGACGTAACGGACCTCCGGCTCGATATCGTGACGGCGGCGCAACGCGACCGCCGCCCCGCTCCCGCGATAGGGCTGACCGGTGGTCCGCACCTGATCGAGCAGCGCGAGATAGCCCTGTTCGATCAGCTCGGGCAGCACCTCGCGCACCGGCCGCCCCAGCACGTCGCCGTCGCGGTCGCCGATCAGCTCGCGGCCCGCGAGGTTGATCAGATCGAACTGATGATCCGGCCCGCGCAGCACCGCGATGAACCCCGGCGCTTCCTCGAACATCTGCGCCAGCCGCGCCTTGTCCTCCGCCACCGCGCGCGCCGCGCGCACCCGCTCGGTGGTTTCGGAGACGATGCACAGCACGCCGCCGACCGCGCCCTCATCTTCGCGAACCGGCGAATAGGAGATGTCGAAATAGACTTCCTCGCGAACGCCGTCGCGCTCGATCGGGAACGGCCGGTCCTTGGCGTGATAGGTCTCGCCGGTGGCGCGGACATGCGCCAGCATCGGTTCGAGCGACGCCCACAGTTCGCGCCAGGATTCGCGCCCCGGCCGGCCGAGCGCGGTCGGATGCCGGTCGCCGATCGTCGCGGCATAAGCGTCGTTGTAGAGCGCGACATAGTCCGGCCCCCAGAAGAGCACGATCTCCGCGCCGGCGGGCAGCATCAGGCTGATCGCGCCGAGCAATGCGCGCGGCCAGTGCTCGATCGGCCCGAGCGGGGAAGACGACCAGTCCTTCGCCAGCATCATCTCAGCCAGCGCCCCGCCGCCGGCGAGCTGATGCGCAACCCAGCGCGGATCCACGGTCGTTCCGTTCATCGCCGCAGAGCACTATCCCCTTCGTCTCGCCGCGGAAAGCGGGAACGATGGCGCTGACGCACAAAGCCCATTAGGTAAGCACGCGATGAAGCCAGCGTTCCGTTCGATCCACGCCCATCGCCTGCTCCGCGTCGCCGCCGCGATGCCGCGCGCCTCGGTCGGCGATGCCGCCGCCAATGCCGAGGCGACGATCGCGCTTGCGCGTCGCGCGCACGACGAGGCGGTCGATCTCGTCGTCTTTCCGGAATTGAACCTCACCTCCTACGCGATCGACGATCTCCATTTGCAATCGGCGCAGCAGGCGGCGACACGCGAGGCGCTGGCGGCGGTGGTTGCCGCGACGCGCGATCTGTCCCCCGTGTTGCTGGTCGGCGCGGCGCTGGCGCGCAACGGGCGGCTCTACAATTGCGCGGTGGCGATCGCGCGGGGGCGTATCCTGGGGGTGGTGCCCAAGACCTATCTGCCCAATTACCGCGAATATTATGAGAAACGCTGGTTCGCGAGCGGCGGCGGGCTATCGGGGCTGGCGATCCGCATCGGCGATGCCGAGGTGCCGTTCGGCACCGATCTGATCTTCGCGGCGAGCGATCTGCCGCATTTCGTGTTCCACGCCGAAATCTGCGAGGATTATTGGGCGCCGATCCCGCCCTCGACGATCGGGGCGTTGGCCGGGGCGTTGGTGTGCTGCAACCTCTCCGCGTCGAACGTGACGATCGGCAAAGCGCGCGAGCGGGCGATGCTGTCGGCGGCGCAATCGGCGCGCGGGGTCAGCGCCTATATCTACGCCGCGGCCGGACCCGGCGAGAGCACCACCGATCTGGCGTGGGACGGGCAAGGCACGATCCACGAACTCGGCGAGCTGCTCGCCGAATCGACGCGCTTCGATCATGAACCCGGCCTGTGCATCGCCGACGTCGATTGCGAGCGGCTGGCGCAGGAGCGCGCGCGGTTCGGCACGTTCAACGACGCCGCCGCCTTCGCCGGCCACCCCGAGGCGCGCTTCCGCCGCGTCGAATTCGCGCATGCGCCCGATTTCGCCGATGTCGGGTTGCGCCGCCCGCTGCGGCGCTTCCCGTTCGTACCCAACAATCCCGAGAAGCGCGACGCGGATTGCTACGAGGCCTTCAACATCCAGGTCGAGGGACTGGCCAAGCGGCTCGAGGCGACCGGGGCGAAGCGGCTGGTGATCGGTGTCTCGGGCGGGCTCGATTCGACCCACGCGCTGATCGTCGCCGCCAAGGCGCTCGACCGGCTCGGGCGGCCCCGCGCGGACATTCTGGGCATCACCATGCCCGGCTTCGCGACCAGCGACGCCACCAAGTCGAATGCGTGGAAGCTGATGAAGGCGCTGGGCGTCACCGCCGAAGAGATCGACATCCGCCCCGCCGCGACGCGGATGCTGGAGGATATCGGCCACCTCTTCGCCAATGGCGAGCCGCATTATGACGTGACGTTCGAGAATGTGCAGGCCGGGCTGCGCACCGACTATCTGTTCCGCCTCGCCAACCAGCGCGAGGGGCTTGTCGTCGGCACCGGCGACCTTTCCGAACTGGCGCTCGGCTGGTGCACTTATGGCGTCGGCGATCAGATGAGCCATTACGGCGTCAACGCCGGCGTGCCCAAGACGCTGATCCAGTTCCTGATCCGCTGGTGCATCGCGACCGACCAATATGACGCCGAGACCGATACGGTGCTCGACGCGATCCTTTCGACCGAGATCAGCCCCGAGCTCGTCCCCGCCGGCGCCGACGGCGCGATCCAGAGCACCGAGGCACGGATCGGGCCTTATGCGCTCAACGATTTCTTCGCGCATCATGTGATCCGCTTCGGCCTCGCGCCGTCGAAGATCCTGTTCCTCGCCTGGCACGCGTGGCGCGATGCCGCGGCGGGGCGCTGGCCCGAGGGCATCCCGGAAGCGGCGCGGGTCGCCTACGATCTCGAGACGATCCGCGCGTGGCTGGAGAAATTCCTCGTGCGCTTCTTCCGTACCAGCCAGTTCAAGCGTTCGGCGCTGCCCAACGGGCCGAAGGTGTCGGCCGGTGGCGCGCTCAGCCCGCGCGGCGACTGGCGCGCGCCGAGCGACGGCACCGCCGCGGTGTGGCTCGCGGAACTGGCGGGGTGGGATTGAGCGCTTGATTGGCGCACTCCCCCGCCGTTCGGGCTGAGCTTGTGGAAGCCCTGCACGTTCAGAAGTACAGCCCTTCGACAAGCTCAGGGCGAGCGGGGGTTAGGAAGCGCCTGGCCCCCTATCCTCGCGGCAATCCCGCGGTCACCGCCTCATATTCCCGCATCGTCTCGTCGAAGATCTGCGCCACCGGCTTCACATCGTGGATCCGCCCGGCGACCTGCCCGGTGAGCGCGATCCCCGCCTCCAGATCGCCCGCGAAATAGACCCGCTGGGTATCGGCGAACTCGCCGAAGATATTGGGCGAGCCCTCCGCCGCGAGCCGCGCGGTACGCTCGGTACGCAGCGCACGGAGCGCCGGCCCCGGCCCCTTGCGGTTGAGGAAGACGGTATCGGTCGCGTCCGCCTCGACGATCGCGCGCTTCCAATTGTCGTGGACCGGGCTTTCGGCGGAGGAGAGGATGCGCGTCCCCATCAGCACGCCCTCGGCGCCGAGCGCGAAGGCCGCCGCCATCGTCCGCCCGTCCATGATCCCGCCCGCGGCGACCACCGGCACGTCGACCGCCTCGACCACCTGCGGGACGAGCACCATCGTCGACACGTCCTTGGGATTCTTGAACCCGCCGCCCTCGCCGCCCTCGACGATCAGCCCGTCGACCCCCGCCTCGACCGCGCGCAACGCCCCGGCGAGATTGGGGACGACGTGGAATACCGTCAGCCCGGCATCCTTGAGCATCGCGGTGTATTTCATCGGATCGCCGGCCGAGGTGGTGACGAACTTCACCCCCTGATCGATCACGAAGCGGATGATCTCTGGATCGCGGACGAAGGCCTGCGCGACATTCACCCCGAACGGCTTGTCGGTGAGCATGCGCATCTTGATGATCTCGCCGCGCACCGCGTCGAGCTCACCCGAAGAGGTCTCGATGATCCCCATCCCGCCGGCATTGGATACCGCGGAAGACAATTGCGCGCGCGCGATCCAGCCCATCGCGGCCTGGATGATCGGCTTTTCGATCCCCAGCAGCTCGGTGATGCGCGTCCTGATCGCCATTGCCCGCTCCTCTTTCGTTTTTCGAAAGACGGGTTGGCATGAACACGGTGTCGACGCCAGCCCCAAACGGGCCGGCGCCGAAATCCGGGTATGTTACTCCGCCGCTTCGGCGGTGGTTTCCGGTGCCTTCCACACCAGCACCGGCTTGCGCGCGGCGAGGGTTTCGTCGAGCCGGCTGCGCGGCGCGAAATGCGGCGCGGTGCGCAGCGTCTCGTCGCCGGCACGCGCGCGTTCGGCCACCGAGCGCAGCGCGCCGATGAACTGATCGAGCGTCGCCTTGCTCTCGGTCTCGGTCGGCTCGACCAGCATCGCACCGTGGACGACGAGCGGGAAATACATCGTCATCGGGTGGAAACCCTCGTCGATCAGCGCCTTGGCGACGTCGATCGTCGAGAAGCCTTCGGCGAAGCCCTTATCCGAGAAGATCGCCTCGTGCATGCACGGCCCCGAGGCGGCGAACGGCGCGTCGAGCACGTCGCTCAGGCTGCGCAGCACGTAATTGGCGTTGAGCACCGCATCCTCGGCGACTTGGCGCAGGCCGTCCGCGCCGTGGCTGAGGATATAGGTCAGCGCGCGGGTGAACATCCCCATCTGGCCGTGGAAGGCGGTCATCCGGCCGAAGCTGTCGGCGTGGTGATCCTGCGCGGTTTCTTCCTCGACCAGCGCGAAATGATCGCCGCGCTTCTCGACGAACGGCAGCGGGGCGAACGGGGTGAGGCGCTCGGAGAACACCACCGGCCCCGACCCCGGCCCGCCGCCGCCATGCGGGGTCGAGAAGGTCTTGTGCAGGTTGATGTGCATCGCATCGACGCCGAGATCGCCCGGCCGCACCCGGCCGACGATCGCGTTGAAGTTCGCGCCGTCGCAATAGACATAGCCGCCGGCGGCATGAACCGCCTCCGAGATCGTCCTGAGATCGCGCTCGAACAGCCCGCAGGTATTGGGGTTGGTGATCATCACCCCGGCGATATCCGGCCCGAGCCGCGCCTTGAGCGCCGCGGTATCGACGCGGCCGTCGGCGGTGGCGGGGATATCCTCCACCGCAAAGCCTGCGAAGGCGGCGGTGGCGGGGTTGGTGCCGTGGGCGCTTTCGGGGACGAGGATTACCTTGCGATGCCCCTCGCCGCGCTTCTCCAGCGCCGCCTTGATCGCGAGGATGCCGCACAATTCGCCATGCGCCCCGGCCTTGGGGCTCATCGCTACCGAGTGCATGCCGGTCAGCGTCACCAGCCAGTGCGCGAGCTGCTGGATCACCTCGAGCGCGCCCTGCACCGTATCGATCGGCTGGAGCGGGTGTAGATCGGCGAAACCGGGCAGCCGCGCCATTTTCTCGTTGAGCCGCGGATTATGCTTCATCGTGCACGAGCCGAGCGGGAACAGCCCGAGGTCGATCGCATAATTCTGCCGGCTGAGGCGGGTATAATGCCGCACCGTCTCGGGTTCGCTGAGCCCCGGCAGGTCGATCGCCGCGGTGCGCGCTAGCCCGCCAAGCCGGCTGGTCGCGGTGACCGGCGGGGCCACTTCGACCCCGGTGGTGTGATTGTCGCCGATCTCGAAGATCAGCGGCTCTTCCAGCATCAATGCCTTGTTGCCGGTGAAGGTGGGGGCCGCATTGCCGCCCTGCTGCGGGGCGGTCGGGCGCCAGCCGCTCTGGTTGATCGCGCTCATGCCAGCACCTCCTCAAGCGCCTGGGCCAGTGTTTCGACATCCTCCGCGGTGGTCGTCTCGGTCACCGCGATGACGAGCCCGTTGGCGAGGCCGGCTTCGTCGGGATAGAGCCGCCCGAGCGACACCCCGGCGAGGATCCCCTTGTCCGCCAGCGCGCGGACGATCGGGCGCGCCTCACGCCCGAGATCGAGCGTGAATTCGTTGAAGAAGGTCTCGTTGACCAGCCGCACCCCCGGCACCTTGGCCAGCCGCTCCGCCGCGGCGACCGCGCCGGCGTGATTGGCCGCCGCCAGCGCGCGCAGCCCCGCCTCGCCGAGCAGGGTCATGTGGATCGAGAAAGCCAGCGCGCACAGGCCGGAATTGGTGCAGATGTTCGAGGTCGCCTTCTCGCGGCGGATATGCTGCTCGCGGGTCGAAAGCGTCAGCACGAAGCCGCGCCGCCCGTCGGCATCGACCGTCTCGCCGGTGAGCCGGCCCGGCATCTGGCGGACATATTTGTCCTTGCAGCCGAACAGCCCGACATAAGGCCCGCCGAACTGGAGCCCGACGCCGATCGACTGGCCCTCGCCGACGACGATATCGGCATCCATTTCGCCCGGCGACTTGATCGCGCCGAGCGCGACCGGCTCGGTCACCACCGCGATCAGCAGCGCCTTTTGCGCGTGGCACGCATCGGCCAGCGGGCGCAGATCGGCGATGCGGCCGAGGATATCGGGATATTGCACCACGACGCACGAGGTATCGCCATCGATCTTGGCGATCAGCGCCTCGAGATCGGTTTCGGCGCTCAGCGCGGGGACCGCGACGTCGAGCGCATCGCCGGTATATTTCGCCATCGTCCTGGCGACCGACACATAATGCGGGTGGAGCCCGCCCGAGAGGATCGCCTTCCCGCGCCGGGTGATGCGCCGCGCCATCCCGATCGCCTCCCAGCAGGCGGTCGAGCCGTCGTACATGCTGGCATTGGCGACATCAGTGCCGAGCAGACGCGCGACCTGCGTCTGGAACTCGAACAGCATCTGCAGCGTGCCCTGCGCGATTTCCGGCTGATAGGGCGTATAGGCGGTAAGGAACTCGCCGCGCTGGATGATGTGATCGACGCTCGCCGGGACGTGGTGGCGATAGGCGCCGCAGCCGAGAAAGAACGGGCCGTCGCCGGCCGACATGTTCTTGCGCGCCAGGGCGGTCATATGGCGTTCGACCGCCAGTTCGCTGGCGTGGCCGGGCAGGCCGGCGATCGGCCCGTCGAGGCGGATCGCCTCGGGCACGTCGACGAACAGATCGTCGATCGACGAAGCGCCGATCGCCGCGAGCATCGCCGCGCGATCGGGCTGGGTGAGCGGGAGATATCGCATCAGTCGGGCTTTCTCATCGTGGGGCGCGAGCCGGGCATAGTCGGCGGGCGTTTGCCCTTACTTCGTCATGCCGGGCTCGACCTGGCATCCAGCGTTCCGTGCGATGACGCTTGCGGCTCTGGATGCCGGATCAAGTCCGGCAGGACGGCAACGGTTCAGAGCTTGGCGACGAACGCCTCGTAAGCGCTCTCGTCCATCAGCGCTTCGAGCTCGGACGGGTCGGACAGGGTGATCTTGTAGAACCAGCCCTCGCCCTCGGGGTCGGAATTGACCAGCGCGGGATCGTCGGCAAGCGCGGGATTGCCCTCGATCACCGTGCCCGACACCGGCGAATAGACGTCGCTCGCCGCCTTGACGCTCTCGACCACCGCGGCGTCGTCGCCCTTGGTCAGCTTCTTGCCGTCCTCAGGCACTTCGACGAACACGATGTCGCCGAGCTGGCCCTGCGCATAATCGGAGATGCCGACGGTGCCGGTCTCGCCGTCGACGTCGATCCATTCGTGATCTTGGGTGAAATAACGGCTCATCTCACTTCACTCCTCGGAAGTAACGGTGGGGAACGAAAGGCAGCGCAGCGACGGTGGCGTCATGCGGCTTGCCGCGCTGCTGAAGCTGGACACGCGTGCCGGGCACCGCGAGCGCGGCGGGGACATAGGCCATCGCGATCGGCGCACCGACCGTCGGCGCGAACCCGCCCGAGGTGACGTGGCCGATCTCCTTGCCCGCGGCGTCGACGACGATCGCGCCCTCGCGCACCGGCTGGCGGCCCTCGACGAGCAAGCCGACACGCTTGGTCGCGGCGCCTTGCTCGCGCTCCTTGAGGATGCGCGCGGCGCCCGGGAAATCCGCCGTCTCGCGACGGCGCTTGAACAGGGCGAAGCCGAGATCGGCCATCACCGGCGTCGTTTCGGGCGACAGATCGTGGCCGTAGAGCGGCAGCCCCGCCTCGAGCCGCAGCGAATCGCGCGCACCGAGCCCGATCGGCTTGACCTCGGGCTGGGCGACGAGCGCGTCCGCCAGCGCCTCGGCCGCCTCGGCGGGGACCGAAATCTCGAACCCGTCCTCGCCGGTATAGCCCGAGCGGCTGATCCACAAAGCATGGCCCTGCCACTCGAACGCCGCCGCCTGCATGAACACGAGGTCCGCAACGCCGGGGATCAGCCGCGCCAGCGCGTCGACCGCCTTCGGCCCCTGCAGCGCGAGCAGCGCGTGATCTTCCATCAGGTTGAGCGTGATATCGTCGGGCAGTTGCTCGATCATATGCCCGATATCATCATATTTGGTCGCGCCGTTGACGACCATATAGACGCGATCCTCGGCCTGCCGCGTCAGCATCAGATCGTCGAGGATCCCGCCCTCGGCATCGAGCAGCAGCGAATAACGCGCGCGGTTGAAGGCAAGCCCGGCGATATCGGCGGGCATCAGCGCCTCGAGCGCCGGCACCACGCCCTCGCCGGTGAAGGTGAGCTGGCCCATATGGCTGACGTCGAACAGCCCGGCCGCCTCGCGCGTCCACAGATGCTCGGCCATGATGCCTTCATATTGGACGGGCATGTGATAGCCGGCGAATTCGACCATTCGCCCGCCCTTCGCGCGATGCCAGGCATCGAGCGGCAGCGGCAGGATCGCCGGTTCTTCGTAATCGTCGTCGCTATGGGCTTGGCTGTCGATCGTTTCGCTCATCAGATATCTTCCGGCAGAAAGGGCGTGACGACACCGCGGGAACCCGCGCGGCCGATCCGTTCACCCCCTCTGTCACGGAACCTGAGAGCTTCCTCCGCGCCGTTCGACGGCGGCGGGTTACCCCTTCGGTGAGGCGCAGCTCAAAGCCGCGCCTGCTTTCCAGAGTATCGTTCGGCGCCATGCGGTCCTGCGTGCCTGAGAGATTCCGGGGTGGTTGCTCCTTCGGCGGCCGCCCGACTGCCCTGAAAGGGCAACGTCGGCGGCTCTCTCCCGCGCGTGCCTGAACCGGTTGCCCGGATCACGATGTGCGAGCCTCTGGCCGTGCCATGTTCCTGAGTCAATCATCAATTCTAATGCCCCCCATTATCGGGGCAACGGGCGGTTTTCGCGCCGCCGGAGCAACGTCGCGTGCGCCATGCGGTTGCCCGCTTGCGCGCCGCGCGGGTTCGGCCTATATCGCGATCGCTTTCTCTACATCGACAGATGAAGAGGCTGCGGGGCTCGCCCTGCGGCGGCAACTACGCATGTTTGGAGCATTGATGGCGGACAATCCCGCACTGACCCGATTGATCGCACCCGAGGCGGAAGCGCTCGGCTTCGCGCTCGTGCGCGTGCGGCTGTTCGGCAAGGGCGACGAGCGGACGCTGCAGGTGATGGCCGAGCGCCCCGATACGCGGCAGCTGACGATCGACGATTGCGCCGAACTGTCGCGCCGCCTGTCGGACATGCTCGATCGCGAGGACCCGATCGAGGAAGCGTATCGGCTGGAGGTTTCCTCCCCCGGGATCGATCGCCCGCTGACGCGGCTGCAGGATTTCGCCGACTGGGCGGGGCATGAGGCGCGGATCGTGCTCGACGCGCCGATCGACGGGCAGAAGCAATTCAAGGGCGAGCTTGCCGGGATCGAAGGCGAGACGATCGCGATCGTCCTGCAGAAAAGCGGCACCGTCGCGCATGTCCCGTTCGGCGGGGTGGTCGACGCGAAGCTGGTGCTGACCGACAAGCTCATCAAGGCAACCGTCCCGCTCTCCTTCGAGGGCGCGGAGCAAGAAATCGAAGCAGAGGAACACGACTAATGGCCACCGGCGTGACCGCCAACCGGGCGGAGCTGATCGCGATCGCGAATTCCGTCGCCAACGAGAAGATGATCGACCGTGCGATCGTCATCGAGGCGATGGAGGATGCGATCCAGCGCGCCGCGCGCACCCGTTACGGCCAGGAAATGGACATCCGCGCCAAGCTCGACCCGAACAACGGCGACCTGCGCCTGTGGCGCGTCGTCGAGGTGGTCGAGCAGGTCGACGATATCTACAAGCAGGTCGACGTGAAGGGCGCGCAGAAGCTGCAGGCCGGCGCGGTGGTCGGCGACTTCCTCGTCGATCCCCTCCCCCCGATCGAATTCGGCCGCATCCAGGCGCAGGCCGCCAAGCAGACGATCTTCCAGAAGGTCCGCGACGCCGAGCGCGAGCGCCAGTATGAAGAGTTCAAGGACCGCGCGAGCGAGATCATCACCGGCGTCGTCAAGCGCGTCGAGTTCGGCCATATCGTCGTCGATCTCGGCCGCGCCGAGGGTGTGATCCGCCGCGACCAGCAGATCCCGCGCGAAGTGGTGCGCGTCAACGATCGCATCCGCAGCCTGATCCTCAAGGTGGTGCGCGAGAATCGCGGGCCGCAGATCTTCCTGTCGCGCGCGCACCCGGACTTCATGAAGAAGCTGTTCGCGCAGGAAGTCCCCGAAATCTACGACGGGATCATCGAGATCAAGGCCGCCGCGCGCGATCCGGGCAGCCGCGCCAAGATCGGCGTGATCAGCCACGATTCGAGCATCGACCCGGTCGGCGCCTGCGTCGGCATGAAGGGCAGCCGCGTCCAGGCGGTGGTGCAGGAGATGCAGGGCGAGAAGATCGACATCATCCCCTGGTCGCCCGACACCGCGACCTTCGTGGTCAACGCGCTCCAGCCGGCGAATGTCAGCCGCGTGCTGATCGATGAGGAGGAAGATCGCATCGAGGTGGTGGTGCCCCACGGTCAGCCGTCGCTGGCGATCGGCCGCCGCGGCCAGAACGTCCGCCTCGCCTCGCAGCTCACCGCCAATGCGATCGACATCACCACCGAGACCGACGCGAGCGAGAAGCGCCAGCAGGAATTCGTCCGCAATTCGGAGCTGTTCCAGAACGAGCTCGACGTGGACGAGACGCTGGCGCAGCTGCTCGTCGCCGAGGGCTTCAGCGAGCTCGAAGAAGTCGCTTA
>JAFIGU010000115.1 GCA_017849555.1 Sphingomonas sp.
CGCCAGCGCAAGGAAAAGCGCGATCATGCCCCCAGCCCTATCATCATCAGCCACGCCGGATAAGCCGCGATCGCCAGAAACGCCCCGAACGGAAGCTTGGCGTCGGCGGCCACCTCGCGCCCCGTCAGTCGCGCCGCCAGCACCGCGCCGAGCCCGACCAGCGCGGCGAGCAGCATCACCCCGGGCAGCAGCCGCCAGCCCAGCCACAGCCCGATCGCGCCGAACAATTTCGGATCGCCCCCGCCCAGCCCGTCGCGCCCGCGCATCAGCCGATAGCCGCGCGCGATCGCCCACAAGCTGGCGAATCCTATCGCACCGCCGATCAACCGATCCTCGATCGCGGGGATCACCCCCAATGCGCCCGTCGCCACCCCCGCCAGCGCCAGCGCCCCGGTCAGCGCATCGGGCAGCCACAGCGCCGCCATGTCGAGCGCCGCCAGCGTCAGCAATAGCCAGCCGAACATTGCCCCCGCCGCGCCGACCGGGCCGGGCGCGACATAGCCCGCGGCCACGCCGATCAGCGTACAGCCGAACTCGATCCAGATATGCCGCGGATCGATCCGCGCGTCGCAGCGCCGGCACCGCCCGCGCTGGACGATCGCGCTCGCCAGCGGCACCAGCTCGGTGGCGCGCAACGTCGCGCCGCATGCGTCGCACGCCGATCGCCCGTCGCGCACCCGCCGCCCCTCGGGCCAGCGCACGACGATCGTCGCGAGGAAACTCCCCACGATCGCGCCCAGCACGGCGAGCAGCAGCGACCATATCATCGGCTTGCCGTACTGCCTTTCTCCCCTCCGTTGAACAAGGAAGCGCGAGAGAAACTGAGCAGGTGCAACATTGCCCTCCCCGCCTTCGCCCCCTAGATCGCCGACAAACTCCAGGAGCAGCACAATGGCTACCGATCCCGTCGTGATTCTTTCCTACGCCCGCACCCCGATGGGGTCGTTCCAGGGCAGCCTCGCCGGCGCCAGCGCGACCGAGCTCGGCGCGACCGCGGTGAAGGCGGCGGTCGAGCGCGCCGGGGTCGCCGGCGGCGATGTCGAGCGCATCTATATGGGCTGCGTGCTCCCCGCCGGTCTCGGCCAGGCGCCGGCGCGCCAGGCGGCGCTCAAGGCCGGGCTGCCGCAGTCGGTCGAGGCGACCATGGTCAACAAGATGTGCGGTTCGGGGATGCAGGCCGCGATCATGGGCGCCGAGGCGCTCGCCGCCGGCAGCGTCGACGTGATCATCGCCGGCGGGATGGAGAGCATGACCAACGCACCCTACCTGCTCCAGAAGCATCGTTCGGGCGCACGGCTCGGCCACGATCGCGTGATGGACCATATGTTCCTCGACGGGCTCGAAGATGCCTATGAGCCGGGCAAGGCGATGGGCGTGGTCGCCGAGGAGACCGCGGGCGAATATCAGTTCACCCGCGCCGCGCAGGACGATTATGCGATCGCCTCGCTCACCCGCGCGCAGGCCGCGCAGCAGAGCGGTGCGTTCGATCGCGAGATCGTCGCGGTCGAGGTGAAGGGGCGCAAGGGCGTCGAGACGATCGACAAGGACGAGCAGCCGCTGAAGGGCGACGCGAGCAAGATCCCCACCCTCAAGCCCGCCTTCGTCAAGGACGGCACGATCACCGCCGCCAACGCCTCGTCGATCTCCGACGGCGCCGCCGCGCTGGTGATGACGCGCGAGAGCGTCGCCGCGGCTAAGGGATTGAAGCCCGTCGCGCGGATCATCGCCACCGCGGCACATGCCCACGCCCCCGCGCGCTTCACCACCGCCCCGGTCAATGCGATCGAAAAGGCGCTGGCAAAGGCCGGGTGGAAGGCGAGCGAGGTCGATCTGTTCGAGGTCAACGAGGCGTTCGCCTGCGTCTCGATGATCGCGATGCACGATCTCGGGATCGATCACGCCAAGGTCAACGTCAACGGCGGCGCGACCGCGCTGGGCCACCCGATCGGCGCCTCGGGCGCGCGGATCATCGCCACGCTGATCGCGGCGCTGCAGAACCGCGGCGGCAAGAAGGGCGTCGCCTCGCTGTGCATCGGCGGCGGCGAAGCGACCGCGGTCGCGCTCGAACTGATCGACTGAACGGATGCGGGCCGGGGACGACCCGGCCCGTTTTTCAGGCTGCCCTCTCAACCGTTCGCCCTCAGCTTGTCGAAGGGCTGCCCTTCTTCATCGGAAGAAAGTGCAGGGCTTCGACAAGCTCAGCCCGAACGGATCGAGGCTAAAGTTCAAACCTTCGCCCGGAACGGCGTGAAATCGGTATGGCGGTCGAACACATCGACCCCCTCGCGTCGCTTGAGGAAGCCGACCACCGCATAAGTGAACGGGGTCAGCAGCACCTCCCACGATACCTTGAGCACGAACTGGCTCAACATCACCATCAGCATCGCCTGCACCGGCCAGTCGGGCGCGCCGAAGAAGGCGAGCGGGTAGAAGATCAGGCTGTCGACCCCCTGCCCCACCACCGTGCTGCCGATCGTGCGGGTCCAGAGGTGCTTGCCCTCGGTCCAGATCTTCATCTTGGCGAGGACGAAGCTGTTGGCGAATTCTCCCGCCCAGAAGGCGCAGATCGACGCGGCGACGATCCGCGGCACCTGCCCGAACACGCTCTCATAGGCGGCCTGCCCGGTCCAGCCGACATCGGGGGGCAATTTCACCACCACCCACGACATGAAGACCATGAACAGCATCGCGCCGAACCCGGCCCAGATGCAGCGCCGCGCGCGGGCATAGCCATAGACCTCGGTCAGCACGTCGCCGAGCACATAGCTCACCGGAAAGAACAGGATGCCTGCGCCGAACGGCCACGGCCCGATCCACGGCAGATCGATCACCGCGCGCTTGCCCGCGCCGATCACGTTCGACAGCAGCAGGATCGTGACGAACGCCGCCATCACGAAATCGAAATAGCGGAAATGCCCGCCGCTCACCGCCTGCGCGTCCACCGCCCGCAGCGGTTCGTTTTCGCCCCCGTTCATAACGACATGATGCAACCAGTTTCGCTGGCCCGCAATCCGCGCTAGGCGCATCCGCACGCGCCCGTAGCTCAGTTGGATAGAGCACGAGCCTTCTAAGCTTGGGGTCGCAGGTTCGAATCCTGCCGGGCGCGCCATTTCAGTACAGAACTGCGAACGCCAAAAGCCGCCGATTTTACGCTCGAAGCGGCAACGAGGGTTCTCAGCAGCTCCGACTTCGATCCCGTGATGCGAACCTCGGTGTCTGCGACCTCAACGCGCTGCGCGAAGGCGCGCAGATGATCCCGCCGATAACCGCCGCCTTCGAGGCGCAGCCCGGCGCGGGCGGCGCTGGAGAAGGTCTCGATCATGTCCGGGGTGATCGCCTGATTGCCTGCGCTGTCGAGCGTTGCCTGAATGCGTTCGGCGTCGGCCGTGGCCTGATCCCGAAGCGCCTTGAGGCCGGCGATGCGCTCTTTCAGCGCTGAATCGTCCAGAGCGGCTACGCCGGATTCGATGGCGTCATAGAGCCGGTTGAGCCGCTGGTCGGTCTCGGTGATTCGCCGGTTGAGTTCAGCGAGGTGTTCACGGCGGCGCTCGGCGCGTTCCTGTCGGCGGTCGAGGAGGCTGAAGAGGATAGTTTCCAGACGTTCCGGCTGGAGCAGCCGTTCTTCCAGGTGGCTCGCGATCAGATCGTCAAGCTTGTCCATCGGGATCGATCGTCCCTCGCAGCCAGTCTTGCCCTGACGCGCCTTGGTTGAGCAGGTGTAGTAGCGATACATGCCGCCCGCGCTGCCCTTGCCGGTGCGCAGCGTCATTGCGCCCTCGCATTTGGCGCAGAAGCAGATACCGGTAAGGAGGGTGGGACCGCTCGTGACGCGAGCCGGCACCAGCATGGGGTTGCGGGATTTCAGCTTCGCCTGAACCGCATCGAAGGTCTCGCGGTCGATCAGCGGCGGCACCGCCATGACTGCGACCTCGCTCTCGGGCTTTTTCTCGCGGTTCTTATGCGAGCGGGTGTTGAATCGGTGCTCACCGATATAGGTCGTGCGGGTCAGGATCGAGTGGATTTGTGCGAGGCCCCAGCGTCCACCGTCGCGGGTGAAGATGCGCCGCTCGTTGAGATGGCAGGTGATGGCTTTGACGCCCAACGGACCGGAATTGCCATCGCCTTCGAGGAACAGCCGATAGATCAGCCGCACTGTATCGGCGTGCAGCGGGTCGATCTCCAGTTTCTTCTTGGTCTTCGATCCGCGCTGCTCGGCTGCGATGATGCGATAGCCGATCGGCGGCAGCGCGCCATTCCAGAAGCCTTGCCGCGCATTCTCGTTCATGGCGCGCAGGACGTGCTTGGCGTTCTCCTTGGACTGATACTCGTCGAACAGCGCCATGATCTGGCGCATCATGACGTGCATGGGATCGTCGCCCATCTCCTGCGTGATGGAGACGAGCTTGACGCCATTCTTCGCCAGCTTGCGGACGTAGAACTCAAGCTCGAAGTGGTCGCGGAAGAAACGGCTGAAGGAATGCACCACGACGACATCGAAGGGTGCGGGCTTCGATGTGCCCGCTTCGATCATACGCTGGAATTCGGGGCGGCGGTCGTTGGTGGCGGAGGCGCCGGCTTCCACGAAGGTTTCGATGAGCCGATAGCCGCGCGATGCGCAATAGGCTTCGCCCTGTTTGCGCTGATCGGGGATCGATACGTCGTGTTCGGCCTGCCGCGTGGTGGAGACGCGCAGGTAGAGGGCGGCGCGCTGGGCGACATCGGGACTGTGCATATTCATCGCCTGCCTCCCTTCATTTTGCGGCGCTCGATCAACGGCAACTCCAGGGTCACGCGGTCATACAGCACCGTGGGCACAACTTTCTGACCTTCGCCGGGGTCCATTCGGACAAGGCCATAGTTCGCCATCGTTTTGAGTGTTCGAGACAGACTGGACTTGGCTCGCCCAGTAATTCTTGACAGATCCTCCAGCGATCCGGGCGATTGTTCGTCGATAACGCGCAGCAACTCGCGGTTTCCGCTGGAGAGAATTTGCGCGAAGGATTCGGTGGAGGTGAACCACACCTTCGGATCGTCCGGCGCGGGCTTTTCGTCGCCGCGTGCGATCCGCATGGTGCGAGCCTTTATTTCTTCATAGTCGGCGATTCCGACCTGCAGCGTCTTCATAAAATGTCTCGCTCCTTCAACACCACATCCACCGCCTGCCCGAAGGCGGCTCGAAGAGCGTGTCGAGGGTCGGGTCGTGATCCTCGCTCACGACCTATCGTTAACATCAGATGTTAATGGTGGCAAGTCCGCGTTCGGGGACGTGTTCTCGATGGGGCCGAACAGTCGGTCGAGCACATCGCCGAAGTAGCGCTCGAAGATGTCAACCTCGACCTCTGTGACCGGCACACGCTCGGGCCAGTCGTCGTCGACGCGCCAGGTTCTGGTCGTGTTTCTGGTCGGCGAGTCGCGATGCGCCGCCGGCGCATCACTGTAATAGTCATAGAGATCGTCAGGCAGCGTGCCGGGAACGGGATGCTGGGGACGGCCTTTATGACGACGGACGCGCGATCGGTTCATCATGGCAATATCGCGCGAAGCAAGAATCCAAAGAACAACCCATTTCTACGCCAGACACGGAACTCATCGAGTTTCTGAAGAATGCTGCGTTGAGTTTCAAGGCCATTGTCGCGCCAAACTGCAATTAACGTGCAAGATTTTTGTCATCTCTCCTCGTTTTCGAGGAGAGACATGCAGTCCTAAACTCGCGATTTTCGTTTGTGATTTTCGCGGATTTGATTCTTTGGAGCGTGCATGCTGGTGAAGACGGGGCTGAACAAAGACTGGAGCGGCCGATCGCTAAAGAGCGGACTGAGAACAGTGAAGACAATATCGGTCTTCCATGATCGCAACCGATCGTTCCAGACTGCAGGACCGTCTCATCGAACCGTCCCTGCACCGCGCGCTTGCCTTGCTCGTTAGCTCGGCGCCAGCCTGCGCTACCGGTTCTGACGGAGATCACGCCATCGATTTTATCCGTTGCTCGGTGACCGTAGCCGTCGGTGAGAGTCCGACAAGAGGTGCTGATGAAGCCGCGCAGGTCGTCCACGGCCGCCGGTATCGCCGGATGTCCGTCGATGGCGACGTGACGGCTGGTTCTGCCCTGCCTGCTCGATGGGCGCCGGGACGGACCGAACCTTGCAAGCGGCGCCAAGGATGCCGACGTCATTGTGACCGCACTGCCGCATTGGGAGCACGATGGTGAGGCGTCGCCCCTGCAAGTGGTCGGAGGAAGCGGACGCCCTGCACTGCCGGCAGTGCCGCCTTCTCGGTACACGCATCCCGCTTGCCTCGTTGATCCAGGCTGTCGCCGTCGGCGAGCACCTGAACTTCCGGCATGCGGCCACCGCACTCGGCGTCAGCCAGTCGTCGGTGAGCGAGCGCATCCGCTCGTTGGAAGAGACGCTCGGCGTCCGTCTTTTCGAGCGACGGCATCGCGGCGTCCAGCCGACCGAAGCTGGACGCTTCTTTCTGGCGCAGGTCGCCGATGGAATCGACCAGCTTGCCTATGCGGTGAAGACAGCCGGGATGATTGGCACCGGCGAACTCGGCCGCGTGCGGCTCGCCGTACCGACGACGATCGCCGCCGGCTTCCTAGCGGACCTTCTCCATTGTTACCGTCAGCAATGGCCGGGCGTAGAAGTGGAGCTGTTCGACGGACGCGCCAAGGACGCAATCCTGCAGGTGCGCGAAGGCCGGCTGGACGTCGCGTTCGTCGCCGCGATCACTGACGTCCCGGATTGCCACTGCCGGGCGCTTTGGACGGAACCCCTGTTCATCGCGGTGTCGACGCGCGATCTCCGTGCCAGCGGCGACGCGCTGCATTGGTGCGACCTGAAGGATGATTTATTTCTGGTGCGCTACAACGGAACCGGACCACAGGTGCATGATCATGTCTTGCGTCGCTTTGAAGAGCGTGGCCTGCAACCGCGCGTGCAACGCTGCGACGTCGACCGTTGCCTGCTCCTGTCGATGGTGGCGGGCGATTACGGGATAACTCTTTGCAGCGAAGCAACTGCGCAAGCCGCCTTTCCTGGCGTCACTTTCTTGCCGCTGCGCGACGAACCGGAGCCGCTCAGGTTCAGCGCCATCTGGTCGCCGCACAATTCCAGCAAGGCGCTTCGCGGCTTACTCGATCTCGCCCGGAGTCGGGCCACGATCTAGCGCGAAGCGCGGCGCGCCTTTGCAAATCCCCGGTCGGACGTGATGAATCGCTCCAGCATCGGTACGATCAGCTTCATGGGGTCTGTGACAGGCTGGCCAGTCTCACGGGCGAGTGCTTCCGCATAGGCCGTGAGATCCCGATGAAGAGACGCAGGCAATTCCACCGCCGCCTTTACAGGCTTCTCATCCACGATCGGCCCAAGCTTCAATTTTGCCATGTCAGCCTCCGTAGGATTCGAGAACGAGATCGCGCGTTACGATGACGCGGACCGGGAAGCCCGGCCGGATAGTCAGAGTCGGCGCGATGTTGAGCTGGCGCTGAACGATCTGCTGGCCCGTCTGGTTGATGCTGTCCGAAGCGCCGCGTCGCAGAGCGCGAACGATGTCGCTCTCTTGGCCCGATGAACCGGCCTCCGCACCAACGCTCAAGATGGTGGAGAGCGCGGCGGCCTTGAACAGTTCGCCCCAGTGATAGTCGACGCCATCCTCAAGGCCGGCATAGCCCTCGGAGTCCGCACCAGGTTGGCGCTCCAGAACGATGGAGCGGCCATTCGGGAAAATCAGCCGGTTCCACACGAGAAGTATGCGTCGCTGGCCGAAGCCAATGCCGCTGTCATACTGGCCGATGACGCGCGTGCCCTGCGGCACGAGCAGGATCTTGCCGGTCGGGCTGTCATAGATATTCTCCGTGACCTGCGCGGTGATCTGGCCGGGAAGATCAGAGCGGATACCGGTAATCAGCGCGGCGGCGATGACCGCGCCGGCCTGCAGGACGTTCTTTGACGCCGGCGCAGCGACGCGATCCGGCGAGACGGTACGCTTGTCGGGCGCCTGGTTGAGGAATGCGAGCTGGCGGTCCTGCGCCGAGGGCGTCGCCGGCTGCGGCGCGAGGCCGAGGCTGGCGAGATCGGCCGGCGTCGTGGCGGTCGCGGTAGGCTGCGCCGAGGCTCCAGCACTGGCGGGCCGAGTCTCAGTCGAGGCGAACAACCGTGCGGTCCGCGCCGCCTCCAGCTCCTGCGCCCGGCGCTGCTCCTCGGGGGTCGGTCCCACCGGGCCTGATGCTGGCGCGCTGATCGGCGGGACTGTAGCGCCATTCTGCGCATTCAGGATCGGGCGGCCGAGATCGCCGGGGAGCGGCGGGCCGAGCTTTGGGACGCCGGAATAATCCTTCGGCAAGCCAGCGAGCCCGTCCGGGGTCGAGCGATTGTCGGTCGAATACAGTTCCTGTCCCTGGCCCTGGTGACGGGTCTGAAGCGCATAGATCAGCGCGCCGCCAACACCGAGGCTGGCAGCGAGACCGAGACCGGCCAGCACCTTGCGGGACAGGCGGGTCACACGCGGCGGCTCGGCGCGCAGGCGCATCGTCACAGCCGGCTCGCCGGTGAGCGGCCGGGTGTCATCATCGTCGGCCGGCTGAGGCTGGGGCGTCGAACCCGGCGCCCGACCTTCTTCCTTTTCGGGATCGCGTTCGTCGCTCACGATGCCGGCCTCCCGTCGGTGCGGGAGATGCGGACGCGCTTCTGGTCTTTGCCCGCACCGAACCGCAGCTCGGCGGCGGCGAACAGCCGGTCGACGATCATGTAGTTTCCGCGTACCCGGTAGTTCACCAGTTCGGATGTGTCGCCCTCCGGCCCGACAACGAACAGCGGTGGCATCTCGCCCTGACCGATGCCGCGCGGAAATTCGATGAACACTTGGCGACCGTCATCGAAGGCGCGTAGCGGTCGCCATGGCGCACGATCGCCTGTCACTTCGTAGCGGAAATTGACACGGGCGAGATCAATGCCGCCCGACACCGGCTGCGCGGCCTCCGCCTGCTGGTTCTGGCGGCGCAGCGCGATGAGCTGGTCCTGTGGATATTGCCAGGACACCGACGCCATGTAGGTCGCGGGCGTCGCGCGCAGCTCCATGTGATAGGTGCGCCTGTCGGTGTTGATGACGAGATTGGTCATCAGCTCGGCGCGGGTTGGCTTCACGAGGATATGGATCTGCTTGGCGGTGCCCACGCCGCTCTCGGTGTCGCCGATGATCCAGCGCACGGTGTCGCCGGCGGCGACGGGACCGGAGCCGGCGAGCTGCTCGCCGGGCTGAAGCGCGATGTCGGTGATCTGCCCCGGCGAGGCATAGACCTGATAGAGCGCGCCATCGACGAGGGGATAGACCTGCATCGAGTTGATGAAGCCGTTGCGGACGGGTTGGACGCGTGCGGCGGCGTTGGCCTGATTGACGCGCGCGGCGGGATCGACCGGCTCCGGCTCGGGCTTCCCGTCCTTGCCGACTGGCTTCAACTGACCGGGCAGCGGGAGCGGTTTCGGCAACTCTACGACCTGCACGGGTTTCGGCGGATCGGCGGCGATGACGGCGGGCGCGGCATCGTCATAGGAAATTTCGGGCGGTGGCGTATGGGTGGCGCAGCCGGCGAGCGCCGATGTGCAAAGTAGGAGAAGCGGCAAGCCGGATTTACGGAAACCCGGCATGGCGCGGCTGAGGAAAGCCGGACGCCCCGCACTCCAGGGGGCGGCTTTGCGGAGTGCTGGTGTCATTGTCCAAGCTCCTTCGACCAGTTGATGGCGTTGATGTAGATTCCGAGGGGATTCTTCCGCAGCGTGTCGGCATCGCGCGGGGGCTGCACAACGACGGTGAGGATGGCGGACCAGCGCTCGGTGGAAGCCAGCGAGCCGTCCTGATAGCGGCGCTCGATCCAAGCGATGCGGAAGCTCGACGGCGAGGCGCGGATGACCGACGATACCTCGATCGCGATTTGCTGCTTGCCGACCTTGGTGAAGGGGTCGTTGGCGCGCGCATAGTCATTGAGCGCCAGCGCGCCGCCCTGGGTCGTGAAGTCGTAGGCGCGCAGCCAGTTCTGCCGCACGATGATGGCGTCGGACGGGATCGAGCGGACCTGCTCGATGAAGCGCGCGAGATAGAAGGCGATCTGCGGATCGTTCGGCTGATAGTCGGCGGTCGCCGGCGCGACGGCCTGCGCCTGGCCGAGCCGATCGACCTGCACCACCCAGGGCACAATCGAGCCATTGGCGGACTGCCAGACCAGCGCCGCCGAAAGACCGGCCGCGAGTACCAATGAGCCGAAGGCCATGTAGCGCCAGTTGCGAGCCTGGACGCGGGCTGAGCCGATCCGGTCGTCCCAGACCTGCGCGGCGCGCTGATAAGGCGTCTCGGGCTGAGGGGATTTGCCGTAGTGGGTGGATGGTCGTTTGAACATTGTCAGTCGCTTTCGGAGAGGTTGACGGAGGAGCCGCCGCCATGGCTGTCGCCGCTGCGCACGGCGTGGGCGGCCGCGGAGGCGCCGTGGGACATTTGCTGGGAGCGTTTCATGCGCTTCGCCCAGGCTGGCGGGCCGTCGCTGGTGGAAGATGCGGCTCCCGGAGATGCGGTCTCTGCAGCGGTTGCCGTCGTTGCCCCGGGTGCGCCCGTGGCGATCTCCGTCGCGGCCTGGCCACCGGCCTGATAGCTCTGCTTCAGGCTGTCGGCGGCGCGGCCGGCCGCGCGCTTCAACGGTGAGACGGCCGCCCTCGCGCCGGTGCTCGCAACATTGCCCAGGCCAGAGGCGACGCCCGATGCGCCCGATTGTCCGGCCGCGCCGAGGCTGTAGGCGGTGGAGGCGCCGCCCGCGAGGGCTGCGCCTCCACGAGCCGCGGCGGCAGCACCGCCAGCTAGCGCAGCGCCACCCGAGGCGACTGCGCCGGCGGCGGCCGCACCTGCGGCGACCATGCCGCCGGCGGCAAGACCAGTGCCAATGGCCGCGCCGGCGCCGAGCTGCGGACCACCCGAAATCAGGCCGTTGGCGATGCCGGGGCCGAAAATGCCG
>JAFIGU010000015.1 GCA_017849555.1 Sphingomonas sp.
CAGACCCGAGCCGAGATGCCCCCCGGTCTGGCCCACCGCCGAAATCGTCTCCGCGCGCAGCTCGTCCGCCACCTCGCGCAACCGCTCAGGCGGCAAACGACGCAGCGCCAACGGATCGGCTATCGTGTCAAGCAATGGCGTGTGGGGGAGGTCGCTCATGCGAGCGTCCTACTCCAGCCGAAAACCGCTGTCGATTGCGACGGTTCGATCAGTTCGCCGGTTGCGCGCATATCGCGCAGGTGCCGCGCACCTCGATCACCGGACGTTCCGGGACAAAACCAACGCCTTCCGCCGCGCGGCGCACCGCCTGGGTCAATTTGTCGTCGTCGAGATGCGTCGTCTGCCCGCAAACGTCGCACACCAGGAAAATGCAATCGTGGCGGCAATCGGGGTGCGCGTTGGCGACATAGGCATTGGCGCTTTCCACCCGCCGCGCGAGATTCGCGCCGACGAACAGATCGAGGATGCGGTAGACGCTGTTGGCGGCGATCCGTCGCCCCTCGCGCTTCGACACCGCATCAGCGATGTCATAGGCCGAGGCCGGTTTGTCGAACCCGGCGAGCGCGCCGAACACGCTGGCGCGCATCGCGGTCCATTGCTCGCCCGACCGCTCCAGCGTCTGCTGCGCGGCGCGCGCGAGATCGTCGCCCTGCGGCTCGTGATGATCGTGGTGGGCGTGAGCGGCCATAACCTAAATCTAGGCCTCGCGAGGCCCCGCGACAACCCGGCGGGTGTCAGTTCTCGGCGCGGCGGTTGAGATCGTGACCGAACGCAAGGATGCCGACCCCGATCACCGTCCACAAAGCTTCGGCATGGCTGCCGTCGTGCGGCAGCGTCATCGCGCCGGCCATGATGCCGAGCCCCAGGCTGCCCATCGCCAGCGGCATCAGATAGCCGTGGTGGAGCACCCCGCGGCCCAGCGCCACCGCGCCGAGAATGATCGCCAGCGTCAGCCCGACCTCGTGAAAGATCGGGTTGCCGAGCATCCCGCCGACCGTCGACAGCATCGCCACCAGCACCGCGCTGGCGAGGCAATGCACCACGCACAGCCCGGACAGCATGATTGCCATCCGATCGAGCGCCCCCATCGGGCCAAGGCGAGTCGTGCTTCCCATTCGCCGCGCCATGTAGCGCGCCTGGCGGTATGTTACAATATCACATCGTCAATTTTCCTTCGCCGGCCCGCCTTCGCTTGGCACAAAGGGCGGGCTGAGCTAGGCGCGGCGGGTCTTTTTCCTCATCGAATACGTTCAAGGGCGGCCCATGCTGCAACCTACCCCCGGCTATGTTTCGACCGCCCGCCCCGCCACGCTGGCGCGCTGGCTGTGGTGCGTCGCGGCGCTGATCGTCGCGATGGTGGTGGTCGGCGGGATCACGCGGCTCACCGAATCCGGGCTGTCGATCACCCAGTGGAAGCCGATCAGCGGGATCATCCCCCCCCTCAACGACGCGCAATGGCAGGCCGAGTTCGCGGGCTACCAGCGCATCCCCGAATATCAGCAGCTCAACCGCGGAATGACGCTCGCCGGGTTCAAGGCGATCTTCTTCTGGGAATATATCCACCGCGTGCTGGGCCGCGTGATCGGGCTCGCCTTCGCGCTGCCCTTGCTCTGGTTCGTGGTGAAGCGCCGCGTACCGCGCGGCTATGGCTGGCGACTCACCGGGATTCTCGCGCTGGGCGGGCTGCAGGGCGCGATCGGCTGGTGGATGGTCAGCTCCGGCCTGTCGGTGCGCACCGACGTGAGCCATATCCGCCTCGCGGTCCATCTGATGACCGCGCTCGTGATCCTGGCGGCGATCGTATGGACCGCGCTCGATCTCAACGATCTCGCGCATAATCCGCTGGCGCGCCCGGCACGGCTGCGCCCGATCGCGATCATTGCCCTGCTACTGCTCGCCGCGCAGATCACCTTCGGCGCCTTCACCGCCGGGCTCGACGCGGGTTACGCCTTTGCCAGCTGGCCGCTGATGGGCGACGCTTTCTTTCCGCCCGAGGTGCCGATGCTGACCCCGGCGTGGATCAATGCGGTCGACAATCCGATCGTCGTCCAGTTCATCCACCGCTGGCTCGCCTTCGTCGCCGCGGGCGCGCTGTTCATCCTCGCCCTGCGCGCCGGGCGCGGGACGGGCACCGCGGTCGTGCTGCTGGTGGTGCTGCAGGTCTCGCTCGGCATCGCGACGCTGCTGACCGGGGTGCAGATCGGCGTCGCGGTCGCGCATCAGGCCAATGCCGCGCTGCTGCTGATCGCCACCGTCGCCGCGGCGCATGTGATCGGCGCGCGGCGCCGGTGACCGCCACTATCGCGATCGTCCAGGTCACCTGCCCCGATCGCGACACCGCCGAATCGATCGCGCGGACCTTGCTCGCGGAACGGCTGATCGCCTGCGCCAATATCCTCGACTGCCGTTCGGTCTATCGCTGGCAGGGCGCGATCGAACAGGGCGACGAGGTGGCGATGCAGCTCAAGACGCTCCCCGCGCGGATCGATGCGGTGGCGGCGCGAATCGCCGCGCTCCACCCTTATGATCTTGCCGCGATCGAGCATTGGCCGGCGACCGCCACCCCCGCGGTCGCCGCGTGGGTCGCCGAAGCGGTATTATAATACCCGTCAGGAACCGCGCGGAAATCTTGACTTTCCGCCGGCCCTCCCGCATTGGCCGCGCGTCGGCGCCGTGCCCCGCGGGTGCGGCGTCCTTTCGTTTTGATGAGGTCGAACAGCCATGAAGGCGCTGATGAAGACCACCAAGTCGGCCAAGCCGCATGAGGTGGAGAAGAAGTGGCATATCGTCGATGCCGACGGCCTGGTGGTCGGTCGCGCGGCGGTGGTGATCGCCAATGTCCTGCGCGGCAAGCACAAGCCGAGCTTCACCCCGCACGTCGATTGCGGTGACAATGTCATCGTGATCAACGCCGACAAGATCCGTTTCACCGGCAACAAGCTGGCGGACAAGGTCTATTACAAGCACACCGGCTATGCCGGCGGCATCAAGGGCGTCACCGCCGGCAAGGTGCTGGAAGGCCGCTTCCCCGAGCGCGTGCTCGAAAAGGCCGTCGAGCGCATGATCCCGCGCGGCCCGCTCGGTCGTCAGCAGATGCGCAACCTGCGCATCTTCGCCGGCAGCGAGCATCCGCATGCCGCGCAGAACCCCGAGCCGCTCGACATCGCGGCGATGAACCGCAAGAACAAGGTGGGCGCATAATGTCCGACAATCGCCAGTCCCTCGCCGACCTCGGCGCCGCGCTCAACCAGCAGCGCGAGGCGGCCGTCACCGCTTCGGAAGACAAGGCCGAAGCCTATCTCGCCGGCCAGATCGACGAGCCGGTCCAGCGCGCCCCGCTGCGTGCGCAGGAGCTCGACAAGTTCGGCCGCGCCTATGCGACCGGTCGCCGCAAGGACGCCGTCGCCCGCGTGTGGCTCAAGCCCGGCACCGGCAAGATCACGATCAACGGCCGTGATCAGGAAATCTATTTCGCGCGTCCGACGCTGCGTCTCGTCATCAACCAGGTGTTCGGGATCACCGAGCGCGAAGGCCAGTATGACGTGATCTGCTCGGTCAAGGGCGGCGGGCTTTCGGGTCAGGCCGGCGCGGTCAAGCACGGCATCAGCCAGGCGCTGACCAAGTATGAGCCGGCGCTGCGTTCGCCGGTCAAGGCCGCCGGCTTCCTCACCCGCGACAGCCGCGCGGTGGAGCGTAAGAAGTACGGCCGCGCCAAGGCACGTCGTAGCTTCCAGTTCTCGAAGCGCTAATCCGCCTTCGGCGACAACGAATTGGGGCGGCCCGGCAACGGGCCGCCCTTTTTCGTGTCCGGTGGGGGGCAACCGGTCGACACAGGCACCACCGTAGCTGCGGCCCCTTCGACTGCCTGCCTTGGCAGGCAGGCGCTCAGGACAGGCTTGAGCCGGGGTCCATCGGGAGGCAGGCGCTGGACAAGAGGCTCTAGCCGCAGGGCGTGCGGCACAATGGACCTCGGCTCAAGGCCCGGGTGACGACGGGAAATTTACAGTCGGTCAGGCTATGTACAGCCTCGCCATTACAGGGTCCGCGCGCCTTCCCCTGCTCTCCCGGCCGCCCCCCATGCCCGATCTCGCCCACTTTACCCCGCACCTCCCCACCTTCGCGCTCCTGCTCGGCGTCATCGTCCTCGCCGGGATGCTGCGCCGCGTCCCGATCGTCGGGCGCGTCGTGAACCTCGCGATCCTGCTCGGTCTCGTCTTCGTGCTGGCGATGCTGGTCGACGAGCGCGGGCGGATGGACCCGCATGTCGGGCGCTTCATGCGCGCATTCGATTCGTCGGCCGAGGAGGTGACCGGCAAGGAAACCCGCGTCCGCATGTCGCGCGACGGGCATTTCTGGGTCACCGCCCGTTTCGGCGGCACGACGCGGCGGATGCTGGTCGATAGCGGCGCGACGATCACCGCTTTGTCCGCCGACAGCGCGACCGAGGCCGGGCTCGATGTCGAGCAGCCCGATTTCCCGGTGCTGCTGCGCACCGCCAACGGCACGATTCACGCGCAGACCGCCACCGTCGACGAATTGCAGCTCGGCAATGTCGTCGCCCGCGACCTGCCGGTGGTCGTCTCGCCGTCGTTCGGCAATGTCGACGTTTTGGGGATGAACTTCCTCTCGCGGTTGCAATCGTGGCGGGTCGAGGGCGACACGCTCGTGCTCGTCCCGCATCACCCGCAGCGCGCCGCGGTCGCTACATCCTGACCACCCGCGCGCACAGCCGCTCCGCCTCGCGCTCGTCGTGGGTGACGAGCAGCAGCGGCAGCCCGCTGTCGTCGCGCACGCGCTCGATCAGCCGCATCGCTTCCTCGCGCCGCAGCGCGTCGAGCGACGACAAGGGCTCGTCGAGCAGCAGGAATTCGGGATCGGACAGCAACGCCCGACCGATTGCCACGCGCCGCGCTTCGCCCCCCGACAAGGCGCGCGGCCAGCGATCGAGCAGATGCGCGATATCGAGCGAGGCGGCGATCGTCGCCAGCCGCGCCGCATCCTTCGCGCCGTAGAGCAGGTTGCGCCGCACATCGAGATGCGGGAATAGCCGCGCGTCCTGAAAGACATAGCCGGCGCGGCGATGATGCGCCGGCACCTCCACCCGCGCCGCGCGATCGGTCAGCACGCGTCCGCCGACACGGACATGCCCGCGATCGGGGCGCAGCAGCCCGGCGATCATGTCGAGCACGCTGGTCTTGCCGACGCCCGACGGGCCGACCAGCGCCACCGCCTGTTCTTCCGCGACGAAGGCGGTGGCGACCAAGGCATCGCCGCGGCGCAGCGTCACGTCGATATCAAAGGACATGCACGCCCCGCCCGGCGCGGCGCGCCAGCCATTCCGAGACGAGCAGCGCGACCAGGCTGATCGCGACCGAGATCGCCGCCAGCCGCCACACCAGATCCTCCCCGCCCGGCCGCTGGAGCGCGGCATAGATGGCGAGCGGCAGCGTTTCGGTCTCGCCCGGCACGTTGGAGACGAAGGTGATCGTCGCGCCGAATTCCCCCAGCGCGCGCGCAAAGGCGAGCGTCGCCCCGGCGAGCACGCCCGGCCAGCACAAGGGCAAGGTGATCGTGCGGAAGGTCCGCCAGCGCCCCGCGCCCAGCGTCCGGGCCGCATCCTCGAGCCGCCGGTCGACCGACTCCAGCGACAGCCGGATCGCGCGCACCGCGAGCGGCAAGGCCATCACCGCCGCCGCCAGCGCCGCGCCGGTCCAGCGGAACAGCAGGGTCACCCCGAACCAGCGTTCGAGCGGCCCCCCGATCGGCCCCGCCGGCGCGAAGGCGATCAGCAGCACCCAGCCGGTCACCACCGGCGGCACCACCAACGGCAGATGGATCAGCGCATCGAGCAAGGTCCGCCCCGGAAACCGCCCGCGCGCCAGCGCGTAAGCGAGCAGGAAGGCGACCGGCAGCACCGCCAGCGTCCCTACCCCGCCGACCAGCAGCGACAGCCGCACGATCGACCAGACGCTCTCCACCGTCAGGGCCGCGTGAAACCGAAGCGGGCGAAGATCGCGTGGCCGCGCGCACTCAGCAGGAAGCGGCGAAAGCCCTCCGCCGCCGGGTTACGCGACGCCGCGAGCCGCGCGACCGGATAACGGATCGGCGGGTGGCTCGATGCCGGGAACATGCCGGCGACGCGCACCTTCGTCGATGCCGCGGCGTCGGTTGCATAGACGATCCCGAACGGCGCAGCGCCACGCTCGACCAGCGCCAGCGCCGCGCGGACATTCTCCACGCGCACCATTTTGGGCGCGATCGCCTGCCACGCGCCGAGCTTCTCGAGCGCCGCCTGGCCGTATTTGCCTGCCGGCACCGCCGCCGGATCGGCCATCGCCACCGCGCCGCGCGCCAGCGTCGCGCCGAGCGTCCGCACCGTCAGCCGCGTCCGTCCGCTCGCCGGCTCGACCACCACCAATCGGTTGCCGACCAGATCGGCGCGCGTCCCCTGGGCCAGCAGGCCCTTCGCAGCGAGCGCGTCCATCCATTCCTCGTCGGCGGAGACGAACAGATCGGCCGGGGCGCCCGCGATCGCCTGCCGCGCGAGCGCGGAGGAGGCGGCGAAGGAGATCGTCGGCCGCTGATGCCCGGCGCTCGCCCAGGCATCCGCGGCGGCGTTCATCGATTCCTGCAACGAGGCGGCGGCGAGGACCAAAGGCGCGCGCTCCTGCGCGGCGGCGGGGATAGCGAGGAGCGCGAGGATAAGGGCGATCAAAGTGCGCACGCATCGCTTCTCCCAACCGTCACCCCGGCCTCTGTCCTGAGCGCCTGCCTGCCAAGGCAGGCAGTCGAAGGGGCCGGGGTAACGGGGAGGCTCACCCGTCATTGGCGCAATGACGGGGAGAACATCACCCCTCGTCGCCCATCCGCAGCGCGGCGATGAAGGCTTCCTGCGGAATCTGCACCGACCCGTATTCGCGCATCCGCTTCTTACCTTCCTTCTGCTTCTCGAGCAGCTTGCGCTTACGCGTGATATCGCCGCCATAGCATTTGGCGGTGACGTCCTTGCGCAGCGCGGCGATCGTCTCGCGCGCGATCACCTTGCCGCCGATCGCCGCCTGGATCGGGATCTTGAACAGATGCCGCGGGATCAGATCCTTGAGCCGCTCGCACATTCCACGCCCACGCGTCTCGGCCGAGGCGCGGTGGACGATCATGCTCAGCGCGTCGACCGGCTCGGCATTGACCAGGATCGACATCTTGACGAGGTCCCCCTCGCGATAGCCGATCTGGTGATAGTCGAAGCTGGCATAGCCGCGGCTGATCGACTTCAGGCGGTCGTAGAAATCGAACACCACTTCGTTGAGCGGCAGTTCGTAGCGCAATTGCGCGCGTCCGCCGACATAAGTGAGGTCCTTCTGGATCCCGCGCCGGTCCTGGCACAATTTGAGGATCGAGCCGAGATATTCGTCGGGCACGTAGATCGTCGCGTCGATCCACGGCTCGCTGATCGTCTCGATCTTGTTGGGATCGGGCATGTCGGCCGGGTTGTGCAGCTCGATATGCCCGCCGCCGTGGGTCAGCTCGATCTGATAGACCACACTCGGCGCGGTGGTGATGAGATCGAGGTCGTATTCGCGGGTCAGCCGCTCCTGGATGATCTCCAGATGCAGCAGCCCGAGGAAGCCGCAGCGGAAGCCAAAGCCCAAAGCCGCCGAGGTTTCCATCTCGAAGCTGAACGAGGCGTCGTTGAGCCTGAGCTTGCTGATCGATTCGCGCAATTTCTCGAAGTCGTTGGCGTCGACCGGGAACAGCCCGCAGAACACCACCGGCTGGACTTCCTTGAACCCCGGCAACGCCTCGGTCGCGGGGCGCTTGGCGTCGGTCAGCGTGTCGCCGACGCGCGCCTGCGCGACATCCTTGATCTGCGCGGTGATGAAGCCGATCTCGCCCGGGCCGAGATCGGTCAGTTGCTCGATCTTGGGGCGGAAGCAGCCGACGCGATCGACCAGATGCTGCGTCCCCGCCTGCATGAAGGTCACCTGCTGCCCCTTGCGCAGCGTGCCGTCGACGACGCGGACGAGGATCACCACCCCGAGATACGGGTCGTACCAGCTATCGACCAGCATCGCCTTCAACGGCGCGGCGGGATCGCCCTTGGGCGCCGGGATGCGCTCGACCACCGCGTCGAGGATCTCGTCGATCCCGATCCCGGATTTGGCCGAGGCGAGGATCGCGTTGGAGGCGTCGAGACCGATGATATCCTCGATCTCGTGCCGCACCTTTTCGGGCTCGGCGGCGGGGAGGTCGATCTTGTTGATCACCGGCACGATTTCGTGATCGTGCTCGATCGACTGATAGACGTTGGCGAGCGTCTGCGCCTCGACCCCCTGCGCCGCATCGACCACCAGCAGCGCGCCCTCGCACGCGGCGAGGCTGCGCGACACTTCATAAGCGAAATCGACGTGGCCCGGCGTGTCCATCAGGTTGAGGACATGCCCCTTCCACTCGAGGCGCACGGTCTGCGCCTTGATCGTGATGCCGCGCTCCTTCTCGATCTCCATATTGTCGAGCACCTGCGCGGACATCTCGCGCTCGGAGAGCCCGCCGGTGCGCTGGATCAACCGATCGGCCAGTGTCGACTTGCCGTGATCGATGTGCGCGATGATCGAGAAGTTGCGGATACGGTCAAGCGGGGTGGTCATGATGACTGCGCCTCTACGGGCTGGCGCAACCTGCGTCAAAGGCGGCGCTGGCAACACAAGAGGGCTGGTGTTAAGCCTATGGGAACATTACGGGTCGCATGGTTCTGACTCGCGCCGGGAGGCGCTGTACAGGGGGTTCGAAATGCTGAGGAATTTTGCGTTGGTTGCCGCCGCGTCGGCAATCGCTTTGCTTGCGTCGTCGGCCGATGCGCAAAAGCTTGCCAAGCCGTCCGCCGGCCAGCGGCTGCAGGACCAGACCGGCAGCGACGTGCCGCATTGCACCCGCAAGCTCGGCACGCTCTCGATCGTCGACGGCGACGATCCCCGGCCGTGGACGCAATATAGCCTCGCCCCGCCCTCCAAGCTGCTCAAGGTGCTGGTGCAGCGTTCGGGCTGCTTCAACCTCGTCGATCGCGGCAGCGGGCTTCAGGCGGCGCAGCGCGAGCGTGACATCGGCGCCGATCTCGGCCTGCAGCGCCGCTCGAACGTCGGCCAGGGCCAGATCAAGGCCGCCGATTACGTGCTGGTCGCGGAAATCCAGGGCGCCAATTCGAACGTTTCCGGCGGCGGCGGCGGGGCCGGCATCGGCGGGCTGGTCGGCGGCCGCTTCGGCGGACTGCTCGGCGCGATCGGCAGCAAGAAGATGGAAGCGAACACCATCCTCTCGCTCACCAACGTGCGCACCACCGAGACGATCGCCACCCAGGAAGGCTATGCCGCCAAGAACAACCTGACCTTCGGCGCGGGCGGCGGCGTCGGCTTCCTCGGCGGCGCGGTCGGCGCGGTCGGTGGCGGCTATGACAATACCGATATCGGCCGGATCGTGACCTTGTCGTTCATCCAGGCCTATTCGAAGATGGTCACCGGGCTCGGGCTGATCCAGCCGGGGCAGCAAGGCACCGCCGAGGCCGCGCCGGCCAAGACCTTCACCGCGCAGGCCCCGCTCGCGCTGCGCGCCAGCGCGCTCGCCACCGCGAAGACGATCCGTACCCTGCCCGCGGGCGCGATCGTCTATCCCACCGGCAACAAGAACGGCCTGTGGTGGGAAGTCGCCGACGAGAACGACAATGTCGGCTGGGTGCTCAACACCAAGCTCGCACCGTCGAAGTAACACGGCAAACAGGCTCGGCGCGTCAATCGGCGCGCTGGGCCGTGTTTCTCCGTTAAAGCGTCGGGCACTTTCCCTACCCCGTTCGCCCTGAGCTTGTCGAAGGGCTGTCTTTCTTCTTCCACGAAAGAAGTGCAGGGCTTCGACAGGCTCAGCCCGAACGGTGGCGAGCTAAACGCAGTTTAATTGAGGTAATCTTAGGCCGCGCGCGCCATCTCGATCGCGGCGAGCGCATTGGCATAGCGCGCCTCGCCTTCGCCGCGCACCATCACCCACGGCACCCCGCGCCGGTCGAGCTCCTCGCGCGACAGATCGAAGAATCGCCGCCGCGCCTCGGCCGTACCGAACATCCGCGTGCCGTCCTCGACCCACGGCAGGTCGATATCGAACAGTAGATAGAGATCGGCGGTATTCTCCCATCGCGCGAACCACGGATCGCGCCGCCCGAACATCATGTCCGCCCATACCGCGCTCATCAGCGCATCGGTGTCGACGATCACCGGCCAGCGCCCCGCCGCGACCGCCGCGCGGACGCTGAGATCCTGGGTATGCGCGATCATCACCAGATCCGACATGGTGAGATCGATGCCGTAGCGCTCGCAATAGGTGCGGCCGAATTCGGTGATCACCGGGCTGCCGAAATGCGCCGCGAGCCGGGTCGACATCGTCGACTTGCCGGTGCTTTCCGGGCCGTGGAGACAGATGGTGCGCAACGTCATGCCGCGAGCGCCGCCGCCGGGCGATGCTCGGCGCGCCCCCAGTCGATCAGCCCCCACACCGCCAGCGCCAGATAGATCACGTACAACCCCGCGAAGAGATAGAGTCCCTTGAGCGCGTACATCGGCACCGAGGCGAGGTCCACCGCGATCCAGATCGCCCAATTCTCGATCCGCCGCCGCGCCATCAGCACCTGCCCCGCGACGCTCGCAGCGGCGATCCCGGCATCCCACCACGGATAGGCCGCATTGGTGAAACGGTGCATCGCCGCGCCCCACAGCAAGGTCGCGACCGCCCAGCCGATCGCCCAGCCGGCACGCGCGGCATTGCTCATCCGCTCGACCGCCACCTCCCCGAGCCGGTGCCGCGCGCGCATCCAATTCGCCCAGCCGTAAAGATTGGCGGCGACGAAGAAGCCCTGGAGCATCGCGTCGCTGTACAGCCGCGCCTCGAACACCACGACACCGAGCAGCACCACCGACCCGATCGCGGTGGGAAAGGTCCACACATTGCGCCGCGCGGCGAGCGCGACGCACGCCACCCCCAGCACCGTCGCGATCCATTCGAGCATCGACATCGCCGCCGTCGATAAGCGGCTTGCCCTCCCCCGCCAAGCGGTTAGCTTGGCCGGCCTGAGGAGAAACGCCATATGCGCCACGTCGCCGTGATCGGGTCCGGCCCCGCCGGTTACTATACCGCGGAAGCCTGCCAGAAGGCGTTCGGAGACGAGGTGAGGGTCGACATTATCGATCGCCTTCCTGTGCCTTACGGGCTGATCCGCAGCGGCGTGGCGCCCGATCACCAGTCGATCAAGGCGGTGTCGAAACGCTATGAAGCGACCGCGCTCAGCGACAATGTGCGCTTCGTCGGCAATGTCATGATCGGGCGCGACATCTCGATCCCCGAACTGGTCGAACGTTATGACGCGGTGGTGCTGGCGACCGGCGCGCCGCACGATCGCGCCCTCGGCATCCCGGGCGACGACCTGCCGGGCGTGATCGGGTCGGCGGCGTTCGTCGGCTGGTATAACGGCCATCCCGATTTCGCCGATCTCGCGCCGGTGCTCGACGGGCCCGGCGCGGTGATCGTCGGCGCGGGCAACGTCGCGCTCGATGTCGCGCGCATCCTTGCCAAGACCGGGGACGAATTCGCCGGATCGGATATCGTCGCCGGTGCGCTCGCCGCACTCGGCGAGCATCGCATCGGGCGAGTGACGATCCTCGCGCGCCGCGGGCCGCACGAGATCGCGATGACCCCCAAGGAATTGGGCGAGCTCGGCCACCTCGCCCGCGCCACCGCGCGGGTCGACCCGGCCGATCTGCCCCCGGTGGAGGCCGATGCCGCGCTCGACCCGGGGCTGCGCAAATCGGTCACCCATTTGCGCGCCTTCGCCGAAAATACCGCCGACGCGCCGATCACGATCGATTTCGATTTCTTCGCGATGCCGGTCGCGATCGAGGGCGACGGCAAGGTCGAACGCGTGGTGGTGGAGCGTACCGAGCTCGATTCGACCGGCCGCGCGACCGGCACCGGCGAGACCTATACGATCCCCGCCGGGCTGGTGGTGAGTTGCATCGGCTATCGCACCCCGCCGCTCGAGGGTGTGCCGTACGACGCGAAGCTCGGCCGATTCGCCAACGAGGAGGGCCGAATCGGTCCCGGCCTTTATGCGGTGGGCTGGGCGCGGCGCGGCCCGACCGGCACGATCGGCACCAACCGACCCGACGGCTTCATGATCGCCGACCATATCGCCGCCGACACGACGGGCGACAGCGGCAAACAGGGCCGCGCCGCGCTCGATGCGCTGCTCGCCGCGCGCAAGGTGGATGTCGTCACCTTCCGCGACTGGCAAGGGATCGAGCGCGCCGAAATCGCCAATGCGCGCGCCGGCGCGCCGCGCGAGAAATTCACCTCGCTCGACGCGATGCTCGCCGCGCGCGACCCGGCATGAACAGCGCGCTTGCCGAGCGAGAAAGAGCGCTTGCGCGGGGCGAAAGTGCTGGCTATAGGCGCGCCTCCAGCGACCGGTAGGCCCCCGAAAACGGCCGACGACCGGTACTCCGTCGGGGAGTAGCTCAGCCTGGTAGAGCACTGTCTTCGGGAGGCAGGGGCCGGAGGTTCGAATCCTCTCTCCTCGACCATTTTCCAGCATCGGGACGGAAAGCCGCGGGAACGCCGCCTTTCATGCGCGCTGCTGCGAGTCGGATGCGCGAAACGCGATCGAGGCGATCGCCGCTGGTCCAGCCAATATCGATGAAGCGTGCGCCCCGTCCGGCGACGGTGACGGCGCATTAACCTCCGCTGATTAAAGCGGATGGCATGAAAATCATCCCGGCCCTCGCTCTTGCTGCGCTTATCTCGACCACCGCCGCCTGCGGGGGTTCCGACCCCGCCGGTTCCGCGGGTACGACCGCGGTCGCCGCGCCAAAAGCGACGCCACCCGGCCAGGACAAGCAAACGTCGACTCCGACGCCGACCCCCACACCGACACCGACGCCGACCCCGACGCCAGCACCGACGCCGACACCGGCGCCGTCGACCTCCACCTCCACGACTCCGGTCAGCGCGGCAGAGTGGACGGCGCTATTGAAGGCGGCGACGCCGGGCAGCACGATCGACCTCGGCAACCGCCCCGTGACGTTCGCGCGCTATCGCGGGTTGGCCAATGTCACGATCCGGGGCGGCGTGTTCGGCTTCATCACGCTCGATCAGTGGCAGAACGTCACTTTCTCCGGCACACGGTTCGAGGCGCGTCCGGAGGACGATCCCAATGCGCCGCTGATCATCGCCTATCAGCCCAACGGCCTGCATTTCGACGCGACGACCTTTGTCGGCGCGCTGAACTCGGCCGGGCAGCTCGGCTATGGCTCGATCAGCGTGCGCGCGGGGAACAACGTCACCATCGCCCATTCGAGCTTCCACGATATGAACAATTCGCTCGGCTTCATCCGCACCACCAACGTGCAGGTGACCGACAATAGCTTCGCCTATATCCGCGAGGGGATACAGATCGTCGGCGCCACCAATGTCGTCGTGGCGCGCAACACCTTCGGCCCCTACCGCCCGGCGCCGGGCGATCACGCCGACGGCATCCAGTTTTTCACCACCGGATTGACGCTGGCCGACGACCACGGCGCGCGCAACGTGTTGATCGAGGACAATCTCTTCGATCCGGGCGAAGGATATCGCGCGCAGGGTGTTTTCATCGGCGACGAAATCAATCTCGCGGCACAAGGCCGCGGCCATTCGGATATCACGGTCCGCAACAACGCCCTGATCGGTACCGGCTGGCACGGCATCAGCGCGGGGACGGCGATTCCGAACCTGCTGATCGAGAACAACAAGCTGCTGATCCGGCTCGGTGCGGACGGCGTGACCGATAATTGGATCCTGGTGAAGGCCGGCGGCGGCATCGTCCGCAACAATTACGCCGGAAGCATCACCCTCGCGCCCGATGTGACGGCGAGCGGCAATACCTCGGTCAAACGCGCGGCGACCGCCTCGGAGATCACCAATGCGATGACCGTGCTCGCGCAATGGGTTCAGGCCGCGCTGGCCGCGCTGTAACCGGATCGGTTCGGCGCGCGCCGGCATCGGCTGGTGGGCGCCGAGCGCGGGCTGAGCCTATCACCGATTGACACCACCCCTGCCCGCTCGATATAGTATCAATTGCAACTATATGGAGCGCTCGGCGCCGTGGACGACGCACATTCTCCGGGCCGGACCGATGCGGCCGGCGGCTATCTCCCCGGCTTCGGCAACCACGTATCGACCGAGGCGGTCGCGGGTGCGCTGCCGATCGGGCGGAATTCGCCGCAGCGCGTGCCCTTCGGCCTCTACGCCGAGCAACTCTCCGGCACCGCCTTCACCGCGCCGCGTCACGACAATCGTCGCTCGTGGCTCTATCGCCTGCGCCCGTCGGCCAACCATGCCGCCTATCGCCGCTATTCCGGCGGCGCCGCGCTGCGCAGCGCGCCGTTCGACGAGGTTGCGCCCTCGCCCAACCGGCTGCGCTGGGATCCGCTGCCGATCCCGCCAGCGCCGACGGATTTCGTCGACGGCCTCGTCACTTACGGCGGCAACGGCGATGTCGGCGCGGCGATCGGGGTCGGCATCCATCTGTATGCCGCCAATCGCTCGATGGAGCGCCGCGCGTTTTTCTCGGCCGATGGCGAATTGCTGATCGTCCCCCAGCAGGGGCGGCTGTCGATCGTTACCGAGCTGGGGCTGATCGGGATCGAGCCGCAACAGATCGCGCTGATCCCGCGTGGGGTGCGCTTCCGCGTCGCGATCGAGGGGCCGAGCCGCGGCTATGTCTGCGAGAATTACGGCGCGGCATTCAGGCTGCCCGATCTCGGCCCGATCGGCGCCAACGGCCTCGCCAACCCGCGCGATTTCGAAACCCCGCGCGCGCATTTCGAGGATCGCGACGAGCCGACCGAGCTGATCCAGAAATTCCAGGGCGGGCTGTGGACGACGACGCTCGATCATTCACCGTTCGACGTGGTGGCGTGGCACGGCAATCTCGCACCGTGCCGCTACGATCTGCGGCGGTTCAATACGATCAACACCGTCAGCTTCGATCATCCCGATCCGTCGATCTTCACCGTGCTGACCAGCCCGAGCGACACCCCGGGCACCGCCAATTGCGATTTCGTGATCTTCCCGCCGCGCTGGATGGTGGCGGAGGGCACGTTCCGTCCGCCGTGGTTCCACCGCAACGTGATGAGCGAGTTCATGGGGCTGGTCCACGGCGCCTATGACGCGAAGGAGGGCGGCGGCTTCGCCCCCGGTGGCGCCTCGCTGCACAACCAGATGAGCGCGCACGGCCCCGATCGCGCGACCTATGAGAAAGCGATCGCCGCCGATCTCGCCCCGCACAAGATCGACGATACGATGGCCTTCATGTTCGAGACGCGCCACGTCATCCGCCCGACCCGCTGGGCCGATGAGGCGCAGACCCGCCAGCGCGATTACGACCAGGTGTGGGACGCTTTCGCCAAGGCGGAGCTGCCGCGATGATCCTCCACGGCTATTGGCGCTCGGGCGCGGCCTATCGCGTGCGGATCGCGCTCAACCTCAAGCGGCTCGATTATATCCAGTCCGCGCACGATCTGCGCAGCGGGGCGCAGCGCGACACGGCGTTCCTCGCGCTCAACCCGCAAGGGCTGGTGCCCGCGCTGGAGATCGGCGACGGCACGACGATCACGCAATCGCCGGCGATTCTCGAATGGCTCGAGGAGCGCTATCCCGACCCGCGGCTGCTGCCCGACGGCGCCGAGGCGCGCGCGACCGTCCGCGCGATGGCCGCGCTGATCGGCTGCGACATCCACCCGCTCAATAATCTGCGCGTGCTCAACGCGTTGCGTGCCGATTTCGGCGCCGACAGCGCCGCCGTGCTGCGTTGGACCGCGCAATGGATCGGCCAGGGCTTCGCCGCGCTCGAAACGCTGATCGCGCGCCACGGCGAGGGTTTCGCCTTTGGCACGACGCCGACGCTCGTCGACTGCTATCTCGTGCCGCAGGTCTATTCGGCCGAGCGCTTCTCGGTCGACCTCACGCCTTATCCGCACCTCGTCGCCGCGTGCGAACGGGCGCGCGCACTGCCCGCTTTCGAGGCGGCGCATCCGAGCCGGCAACCCGACGCGGATTGAGCGGGTTCAGAGGATTCCGCCGCCCAATGCCAGCCGGACGATCGCGATCACCAGCACGATCAGGTTGAAGTTGCGTCCCGAATCGCTCGACGAGAGCATCCCGAACAAGGCGCCGACCGCGGCGATCGGCAGAGCCGCCCAGTTGAGCCAGCCGAGCAGCGGGATCACGCCGGGAACGGCGAACAACAGCGCGACGAGACCGATCAGGATCGAGACGATATTGAGCATGTCGAGCAAGATGGCACCTTATCGGTGTATTGCAAGGGCAAGACGGCCGGTCGGTCCTTCACCGTCACCCCGCGCTTGAGCGGCGATGACGCAGCATGTGCGGCAGGGGCACCGCGCTGCCTCAGCGTTTTGCGCATGTGAATCGCCTTCCCTTCCGCTCGCGCGTCATCCGCGCTACGGCGACGCGATGCAGAATCTTCTGATCGTGATGCTGGGGGGCGCCTTCGGCTCGGGCGCGCGGCATCTCACCGGGCGCGTGATGCTCGGCTGGCTCGGGCCGAACTGGCCGTGGGGCACGCTGACCGTCAATATCGTCGGCGGGCTGCTGATGGGCTTGCTCGTCGGCACGCTCGCGCGTTTCTCGACCGGCGGCGGCGAAAGCTGGCGGCTGTTGCTCGGGGTCGGGGTGCTCGGCGGCTATACGACCTTCTCGTCCTTCTCGCTCGAGGTGGTGACGATGATCGAGCGCGGGCTGTGGGCCGGCGCGCTGAGCTATGTGCTGCTCTCGCTGTGCGGCGCGGTGCTCGCATTGTTCGGCGGCCTCTTCGCCGTGAGGGTGCTGGCATGAGCGACGCCGTCCGCCAGTTCACCGTCGCGCCCGATGACGACGGCATCCGCGTCGATCGCTGGTTCAAGCGGCATTTGCCCGACACCAGCTTCACGATCGTCGCCAAATGGGCGCGCACCGGGCAGCTCCGGCTCGACGGCGCGCGGGTCGGCCCGGGCGATCGTGTCGCCGCCGGGCAAGTGCTGCGCGTGCCCCCGGCCGAGCCGGTGCGCGCCGACGCGCGGCCGGTGCGCCAGCGCCCGACCTTGTCCGAGGACGAAGTGGCGTTCGCGCGCGAGATGGTGATCCACAAGGACGATGCCGCGCTGGTGCTCAACAAGCCCCCCGGCCTTGCGACCCAGGGCGGCACCAAGACCACCGCACATGTCGACGGCCTGCTCGATGCGCTCTCCTTCGAGGCGGAGGGGCGGCCCAAGCTGGTCCACCGGCTCGACAAGGATACATCGGGCGCGTTGCTCGTCGCGCGCACCGCGCGGGCGGCGGCGTTCTTCGCCAAATCCTTCTCCGGGCGCTCGGCGAAGAAGGTCTATTGGGCGCTGGTGGTCGGCGTGCCCTCGATCGAGGACGGCACGATCGACCTGCCGATCGCCAAGCAACCCGGCACGGGCGGCGAGAAGATGCATGTCGACGAGGCCGAGGGCCAGCCCGCGCGCAGCCGCTATCGCGTGATCGAGCGCGCCGGCAACCGCGCCGCCTGGGTCGAGCTCCAGCCCTTCACCGGGCGCACGCACCAGCTCCGCGTCCATATGGCGGCGATCGGCCACCCGATCCTTGGCGACGGCAAATATGGCGGGCAGGCCGCGTTCCTGACCGGCGGGATCAGCCGCAAGATGCACCTCCACGCACGGCGCATCCGCGTCGATCACCCCGATGGGGGCAAGATCGACGTCACCGCCGAGCTGCCGCACCATTTCGCGGAAAGCCTCGCCGGGCTCGGCTTCGACGCGGCGGCGGGGGACAATCTGCCCCCCGACACCCCGCCCCCGCCGACCCGCGAGACGCAAAAGGCCAAGGCGCGCGCGCATGCCAAGACGGTGCGCAAGGCGCGCCGCGGCGAGCGCCGCTCGCGCGGCCCGGGCGCTGGACGCGGCTGATGCACCCCGATGCCGCCTTCGCCATGTCGGCCGAGGCGGCGCGGGCGTTCGCCGCCGATATCGCCTTTGCGCATATCTTCGTGCTGGCGGGGGAGGCGCCGGCGGTGGTCCACGCGCCGGTGGTGATCGAGGCGACGGGCGATCTGTCCTTCCACCTCGCGCGGCGCAATCGCGCGATGCCGAGCGCCGCGGGCACGCGCGCGATCGCCAGCTTCGGCGGCCCCGGTGCCTATGTCAGCCCCGATTGGTATGGCAGCGCCGATCAGGTGCCGACGTGGAATTATGTCGTCGCGGAGGCCGAGGGCGCGATCGAGCCGCTCGACGACGATGCGCTGATCGCGCATCTCGATGCGACGTCGGCGGTGCAGGAGGCGCGGCTCGCGCCCAAGCCGGCGTGGACCCGCGACAAGATGGACCCGCGCCGGTTCGATGCGATGCGCGGCGCGATCATCGGCTTCACGCTGCGCGTGGCCGAATGGCGCGGCACCGCCAAGCTCAGCCAGAACAAATCGGCGGCCGATGTGCGCGGGGTGATCGCCGGGCTGCGCGGCATCGGCAAGACCCATCCGGCGGAGCTCATCGAACGCGCCAACAAAGCGCGGCTTGGATAAGGGCTTCGTCTACCGTTGAAACGCGATACGTCGGGAAATCAGATCGCCGTCACGCTCGGCACCGACAGCGCGGCAAAGCCGAACCACGAGAGCGCCGCGATTCCGAACAGCAGCAGCGAGATCCCGCCGGTCACCCCGCACAGCACATAGCCGGTATATTGCATGATCGGCGGATTGGGACGCCGCAGCTTCGCGTTGCGCGATGCGCCGCTCAGGATGAAGCAAACCAGCAATGCGTAAACGAACACCATCGGGCCGGCCATTCGCCCTTGTCTCCATGCTTCGATCATGCGGGAACCGGCACCGTGCCGGCGTGCACGCGTTAAACATAATCCGCAGGGGTTACCAAGCGGCTTACGCGGCGTCCGGCGCTGGCCCGGCGCAATTCGTCGCGACTGGCGTCGCGCGCGCGGATCGGCCATAGCCCGTACATGGCCGCATCCGATCCCGCCCCCGATCCGGCAAAGGTCCGCTGGTTCTATATAACGCTCGCCCGGCTCGCCGGATCGGGCGGCGCGGTGCTGGGGGTGCTGCTGCTCGCCAAGGGCGACACGACGGGGCGCAAGATCCTCGGCGGCGCGATCGTGCTCGCGGCGCTGGCGATGATGGCGATCGTCCCGCGCAGCCTCGCGCGGCGCTGGCGGAGCCCGCCGCAATGAAGCGCTTCTGGAAGGACGTGACGCTCGACACCGACGGCGGGGTGCTGCTCGACGGCCGCCCGGTGCGCACCCCTGGCCGCGCCCCGCTCGCGCTCCCCACCCCCGCGCTGGCGGAAGCGGTGGCGGACGAATGGCGCGCGGTGGGCGAGACGCTCGATCCGCGCGCGATGCCGCTCACCGGGCTCGCCAATGCCGCGATCGACCGCATCGCCCCCGATCCCGCGCCGTTCGCGGCGGAGGCGGCGCGCTATGCCGAAACCGACCTCACTTGCTATCGCGCCGATTCGCCAGCCGAGCTGGTCGAGCGCCAGCGCGCGGCGTGGGAGCCGCTGCTCGACTGGGCGCGGCAACGCTACGACGTGCATTTCGAGACCACCGCGGGGGTGATGCATGTCGCCCAGCCGCAAGCGACGCTCGACCGGTTGGCCGAAGCGGTCGCGACGCGCGACCCGTTCGCGATCGCGGCGCTGCAGGCGATCGCTTCCGCCACCGGCACGATCGTCGGCACGCTGGCGCTGGCGGAGGGCGCGATCGACGCCGAGACTTTGTGGCGCGCGGCGCAGGTCGATGAGGATTGGCAGATCGAGCATTGGGGCGAGGACGAACTCGCGACGCGCGCCCGCGAGGCCAAGCACGCAAGCTTCGACGCGGCTGCGCGCTTTCTCGCCGCGCTGGGGCGGGGTTAGCTCCAACTCCCGTTCGCCCTGAGCTTATCGAAGGGCTGTTCTTCTTTCCGCGGAAGAAAATGCAGGGCTTCGACAGGCTCAGCCCGAACGGAGGATAGGCGGACTAACCCGCCCGCCGTAACTTACGGATGAAGCCGATCAGCCCGGTCTGCCGCGAGCGCTTCAGCCGTTCCGCCGAAAGGATCGTGCGGACCTGCTGGAAACATTCCTCGACATCGTCGTTGACCAGCACATAATCATAGCCGTCCCAATGGCTTACCTCATTGGCGGCGCGCGACATACGGCGGTCGATGATCTCGGTCGAATCGGTCGCGCGCTTGAGCAGCCGCTGGTGCAATTCCTCCATCGACGGCGGCAGGATGAACACGCGGACCACATCGCCCCCGGCGATCTGGTAGAGCTGTTGCGCGCCCTGCCAGTCGATGTCGAACAGCACGTCCTTGCCCGCACCGAGCATCTCGTCGACCGGCGCGCGCGGCGTGCCGTAACGCTCGTCGAAGACATGCGCCCATTCGAGGAATTCGTGCGCCGCGGTCATTTCGCGGAAGCGCTCGAGCGAGACGAAGTGATAATCCTTCCCGTCGACCTCCCCCGGCCGCATCGCGCGCGTCGTGGCGGAGACCGACATGCAGAGATGCGGATCGTTCGCCAGCAATTTGCGCGCGATGGTCGATTTGCCCGCACCCGACGGCGAGGACAGCACGAAAAGCACACCGCGGCGCTTGAAGCCGTGCGGATCGGGCTGGGAGGGATCGTCCATGCGCGCTACTGACGTGCGCAAGGGTCGGGCGTCAAGCGTCCTCTCAAGCTGTCCCCTTCAGCGGAAGGGGCTTGGCTTCAATTGCCCTCGGTCGGCGCCCCCTGTCGCGCCTTGCGCCGGTCATAGGCCTTTTTCGCGACATAAGCGCCGCCCAGCGCCAGCCCGAGCGGCCCCATCCGCGTCACCGCGCGGGTGACGAGCGCGCCGAACAGCGCCCCCTTCACCCCGCCGCCGCCCTCGCGCCGCTCCAGCTCGCTCCCGACCAGCGCGCCGATGATCGTCCGCAACATATCAACTTCCCAACATGGTTTCCGGCCGCACCACGCGGTCGAAGGTCGCCGCATCGACCAGCCCCAGCGCGATCCCCGCCTCGCGCAGGGTCAGCCCCTCGGCATGCGCATATTTGGCGATCTTCGCGGCATTGTCATAGCCGATCTCGGGCGCGAGCGCGGTCACCAGCATCAGCGATCGGTCGAGCAGATCGGCGATCCGCCGCTCGTTCGCCTCCAGCCCCTCGACGCAACGTTCGGCGAACGATTCCATCGCGACCGCCAGAAGGTCGATCGAGCGCAGCACCGCCGCGCCGATCATCGGCTTGAACACGTTGAGCTCGAGATGCCCCTGCGCGCCGCCGACGGTGATCGCGACATGGTTGCCGATCACCTGCGCTGCGACCATCGTCAGCATCTCGCATTGCGTGGGGTTGACCTTGCCCGGCATGATCGAGCTGCCCGGCTCGTTCGCCGGCAGATCGAGCTCGCCGATTCCGCAGCGCGGGCCTGAGCCGAGCAGGCGGATATCGTTGGCGATCTTGGTCAGCGCCACCGCGAGCGTGTTGAGCGTCCCCGACAGATGCACCAACGGATCGTTCGACCCCAAGGCTTCGAAGAAATTCTCCGCCGGGATGAACGGCTCGCCGGTGATGTCACGCAGCGCGGCGCAGAAATCCGCGGCGAAACCGGGCGGCGCGTTGAGCCCGGTGCCGACAGCGGTGCCGCCCTGCGCCAGCCGCCGCGTGCCGTGCTCGATCGCCGGCTCGATCCGGCGGCGGCAGCGATAGAGCTGGTTGGCGTAGCCGGAGAATTCCTGTCCCAGGGTCAGCGGGGTGGCGTCCTGCAAATGGGTACGGCCGATCTTGACGATCCCCGCCCAGCCCTTCGCCTTGGCATCGAGCGCGGCGTGGAGCCGGTCGAGCGCCGGGAGCAGCCGGTCGCGCATGCCGAGCGTCGCGGCGATGTGCAGCGCGGTCGGGAAACTGTCGTTGGAGGATTGCCCGCGGTTGACGTCGTCATTGGGATGGACCGGGGATTTGCCGCCGCGCGTCCCGGTGAGGATCTCGTTGGCGCGGCCCGCGATCACCTCATTCGCGTTCATGTTCGATTGGGTGCCGCTGCCGGTCTGCCAGATTACCAGCGGGAATTGATCGTCATGCTCGCCCGCGACGACCTCGGCCGCGGCGCGCTCGATCGCATCGGCCTTGTCGGCAGCGAGGCCGTGCGCACGATTCACCCGCGCCGCCGCCTGCTTCACCAGCGCGAGCGCGTGGACGATGCCGATCGGCATCCGCTCGCGTTCGCCGAACGGGAAATTCTCGATGCTGCGCTGGGTCTGCGCGCCCCAATAAGCATCGGCGGGGACAAGGATCGCGCCGATCGAATCAGTTTCGCTACGGGTCTGGGTCATAATAGGCTCCACAAACGAAGGCCATCGCGGGAGCAAGTCCCGTGACGTCGGACGCGGTGTTGCCGCGCCGGCCGGCCGTTCGCGTCGCTTCGCGAGCGCCACGCTGCCTTGCTGCGCGGCTCGCTCCGGCTCACTTCTTCCGCTTGAAATCCACCGCGACGACGTTCGATCCGTCCTCGATCGGGGTGCCGGCCGGGCCGTCATTCTCCGCCGGATCGTGGCCGCCGGGGCCGTCCTCCGGCCCTTCCTGCGCCTGGAAGCGCAGCTCGAAATTGACCGCCGGATCGTGGAATCCGGTCACCGCCGAATAAGGGATGACCAGCTTCGACGGCACCTGGTTGAAGCTCAGCCCGACCGAGAAGCGGCTTTCGTCGACCGTCAGATCCCAGAAGCGGTTCTGCAGCACGATCGTCATCTCGTCCGGGAAACGCTCGATCAGCCGCTGCGGGATATCGACCCCCGCGGCCTGCGTCTTGAAGGTGATGTAGAAATGGTGCTCGCCGGGCAGATTGCCGCCATTGTCCGCCACCGAACTGAGCACGCGGCCCACCACGGCGCGCAGGGCCTCCTGCACGATTTCATCGTAAGGTATCAAACTGTCGGGCGCTGAATCGTCCATAAGCGGCTATGGGTAGCGCGGAAGTGGGCGTGGTCAAGCAAAGCTTTCCTTCCCAAATATCATATCCACGCTATGGGAGCCGGCCATGCGCACCGCCACAATCACCCGCGCCACCAGCGAGACGGATATCGCCGTCACCGTCAATCTCGACGGCACCGGCCGCTACGCGATCGCCACCGGCATCGGCTTTTTCGATCATATGCTGGAGCAGCTCGCGCGGCATTCGCTGATCGATCTCGACGTGCGGACCAAGGGCGATCTGCATATCGACCAGCATCACACGGTGGAGGATACCGCGATCGCGATCGGGCAGGCGGTGGCCGAGGCGCTGGGCGACAAGCGCGGCATCCGCCGCTACGGCGACGCGCTGTCGCCGATGGACGAGACGCTGACCCGCGTCGCGCTCGACATCTCCGGGCGCCCGTGGCTGGTGTGGAACACCGACTTCACCCAGAAGCGCCTCGGCGAGATGGATACCGAGCTGTTCAAGCATTGGTTCCATTCCTTCGCCCAGGCCGCCGGAATCACGCTGCACATCGAGACGCTCCACGGCGAGAACAACCACCATATCGCCGAAAGCGCGTTCAAGGGCCTCGCCCGCGCGCTACGCCAGGCGGTGGAGATCGATCCGCGCAAGGCCGATGCGATCCCCTCGACCAAGGGGATGCTCTGACGTGGCGCTCGATGATTATCGGGCGCAGGGCCACCTCTGCCTGATCCTGCTCAATTACGAGCGCCCGCTCGAGGAGGTGGATGCGCAGATGGCGGCGCATGTCGCCTTTCTCGAACGCGGCTTTAACGAGGGGGTGTTCCTCCTCGCCGGGCGGAAAGAGCCGCGCACCGGCGGGGTGATCCTGTGCCGCGGGGTCGCCGAGGATATCGAGGCGCTGGCGCAGACCGATCCCTTCGTCACCAGCGGGGTCGCCACCGTCGAGGTGGTCGAGTTCAAGGCCGGGTTCGCGGTCGACGCGATCGCGCGGCTCGCGCAATGACGCTGGCGCTGGTCGATATCGAATCGGGCAATTTGCGCTCAGTCGAGAATGCACTGCGCGCCGCCGGCGCGACCGACGTGACCGTCACCGCCGACCCCGACATCATCGCCCGCGCCGAACGCATCGTGCTCCCCGGGGTCGGCGCGTTCGGCGCCTGCGCGGCCAACCTGCGCGCGGTCGACGGACTCGAACAGGCGCTCGCCGAGCGCGTGCTGCGCGGTGGCGCGCCGTTCCTCGGTATCTGCGTCGGGATGCAACTGATGGCCGAGACGGGCGAGGAAATGGGCACCCACCGCGGGCTCGCGTGGATCCGCGGCCGCGTCGCGCGCCTCACGCCGAGTGATCCGACGGCAAAGGTGCCGCATATGGGGTGGAACGACGTCACCCCGCTCGCCCCGCATCCGTTGCTGGCCGCGGGCGAGGCCTATTTCCTCCACAGCTATGCCTTCACCGGCGAGCATATCCTCGCGCAAACCGATCACGCCGGCCCGGTCGCCGCCGCGATCGGGCGCGACAATCTGCTCGGTGTGCAATTCCATCCCGAAAAGAGCCAGCGCTACGGCCTCGCTCTGCTCGAACAATTCCTGGTGTGGCGCCCATGAGCCTTATCGTCTTTCCCGCGATCGATCTCAAACAAGGACAGGTCGTCCGCCTCGCCGAAGGCGATATGGCGCGCGCCACCGTCTACGGCGACGACCCCGCAGCACAGGCGATGTTGTTCGCCGAAGCGGGGGCGGAGCATCTCCATGTCGTCGATCTCGACGGCGCGTTCGCCGGCCAGTCGGTCAACGGCGATGCGGTGCGCGCGATCGTCGCGCGTTTCCCCGGGCACGTGCAATTGGGCGGCGGCATCCGCACCGCGCAAGCGGTCGAGGCGTGGTTCGATCTCGGCGTCGCGCGGGTGGTGATCGGCACCGCCGCGCTGGAGAATCCCGATTTCGTCCGCGATATGGCCGCCGCCTTCCCCGGCGGGATCGTCGTTGCGGTCGACGCGCGCGACGGCATGGTCGCGACCAAGGGCTGGGCCGAGGTCTCGACCGTCAGCGTCACCGATATGGCGCGGCGCTTCGAGGATGCCGGGGTCGCCGCGCTGCTGTTCACCGATGTCGGGCGCGACGGTTTGCTCAAGGGGTGCAATGTCGCCGCGACGGTCGATCTGGCGCGCGCGGTCGATATCCCGGTGATCGCCAGCGGCGGGGTCAAGGGGATCGGCGACATCCATATGCTCGCGCTCCACACCCGCGACGGGGTGGAGGGCGTGATCACCGGCCGCGCGCTTTACGACGGGACGCTCGATCTCGCCGCCGCGCTCTCGGTCGCGCGGGCCGCCTGATGACGGTCCGCGCGCGCGTCATTCCCTGCCTCGACGTCGCCAACGGCCGCGTTGTGAAGGGGGTCAATTTCGTCGACCTCAAGGACGCCGGCGATCCGGTCGAGCAGGCGCGCGCTTATGATGCGGCCGGCGCCGACGAATTGTGCTTCCTCGATATCACCGCCAGCCACGAGGGGCGCGATACGATCCTCGACGTGGTGCGACGCACCGCTTCGGTGTGCTTCATGCCGCTGACCGTCGGTGGCGGGGTGCGCACCGCCGACGATGCGCGCGCGCTGCTGCTCGCCGGGGCGGACAAGGTGGCGGTCAATTCCGCCGCGGTCGCGCGGCCTGAAGTGGTCTCGGATATCGCCGAGCGGTTCGGCAGCCAGTGCTGCGTCGCAAGCGTCGACGCGCGGCGCAGCGGCGACCGCTGGGAGGTGTTCACCCACGGCGGCCGCCGCGCGACCGGGATCGACGCGGTGGCACATGCGCTGCGGCTGGCGGAACTGGGCGCGGGCGAGTTGCTCGTCACCTCGATGGACCGCGATGGCACCCGTGACGGCTATGACCTCGCGCTGATCCGCGCGATCGCCGATCGCACCAGCGTCCCCGTCGTCGCCTCGGGCGGGGTAGGCAATCTCGCGCATCTCGTCGCCGGGGTGACCGAGGGGCACGCCTCGGCGGTGCTCGCCGCGTCGATCTTCCATTTCGGCGAAGCGACGATCGCCGGGGCGCATGAAGCGCTCGCGGCGGCGGGCGTACCGGTACGCGCGCCGATCGCCTAGCCGCGATCCGTCGCCCCGGCTCAAGACCGGGTGACGAGCAAAGGCCAGGCAGGTCTTTCGGCCCCCAGGCCGCGCAATGCCTTGTCGCGCCTTTTCTGATATATAGGCCGGATGGTCGGCCGATTGCGCACCCGATACCTCGACCTTCTCGGGTCGATCTACATCTATAACGAGCACCGCGGCTATACCGCGCTCGACCGGGTGCTCGAAGCCGTCCGCGCCCGCGCCCCCGACGATCTCGCGCTGATCGCCGCGATCGAGAAACATCGCGCCGACGAGCGCAAACATTATCTCATGTTCCGCCGCTGGTTCGAGATGCGCGGGGTGATGCCGCTCGCGGTCGATCGCGCGTGCGGGCATATCGACCGTTTCGTCGAGATCATGTTCCGCCGGCATATCGACGAGCTCGATACCCAGGCGATCATCGCCAGTGACGATCAATTCGAAAAACTGTGCCGCGTGATCTCGCTCACCGAGCAGCGCGGCTATCGCCAGGTCGAGATTTTGCTGCGCCACCCGATCGTCCGCCGCGATCGCGTGCTGATCAAGATCTTCCGCATCATCGAGCGCGACGAGCCGAGCCACTGGGCGCCCTATGACGGCTGGCTCGCGGCGCACGGCAAACGCCCCGCGCGCTGGTGGGAGCACGCGATCGACACGTTCATCCATTCGGAACTGCTGTTCCTCAAACTGCCTTTGCTGTTCGTTTCGCGCGTCGCCCGGCGCACCGACTGGGCCGATCGCGACGATCCCGCCGAACGTCTCGCCTCACCGTTCAGCCTCGCGGCGGAGTGAATTACACCACGTTAGATCGGCACATCCTCTCCCCGTTCGGGCTGAGATTGTCGAAGGGCGAACGGGGTGTGGACGGCCCCCCGTCACTTCCGCCCGAACAATTTCTCGATATCGCCGTGCGCCAGCTTCACCCAGGTCGGGCGGCCGTGGTTGCACTGGCCCGAATGCGGGGTGACTTCCATCTCGCGCAGCAGCGCGTTCATCTCGGCGACCGACAGCACCCGCCCCGCGCGGACCGAGCCGTGGCACGCCATCGTCCCCGCCACCGCATCGAGCCGCTCGCGCAGCGACAAGGCCTGATCGAACGCCGCCAGCTCGTCGGCAAGATCGGTGATCAGCCCCGCCGGATCGCCCGCGCCGAGCAGCGCCGGGGTCGCGCGGACGAGGATCGCGCGCGGGCCGAACCGCTCGAGTTCCAGCCCCAGCTCGGCCAGCTCCGCCGCCCGCGCCTCGAGCCGGTCGCATCCGGGCTCGTCCAGTTCGACCACCTCGGGGATCAGCAGCGCCTGCGACGCCACCCGCCCCCCGGCGAGCGCGCGGCGCATCCGTTCGAGCACCAGCCGCTCGTGCGCGGCATGCTGGTCGACGATGACGAGCCCGTCCTCCGCCTCGGCGACGATATAGGTTTTGGCGACCTGCCCGCGCGCCACACCGAGCGGATGATCGGCGCGCTCGGGCGGCGGGGCGAACGCGGGTTCGGCACGTGCCTGCGGCGGTGGCGCGAAGAACGCCGGGCGACGATCGGCGACCGACGGGCCGATCGCCGCGCCATGATGCTGGGTCATCGCGGGCCAGATCGTCGGCTGCCGCTCGACCGGCGGCGGGGTATCGATCTCGCTGCGCCACATCGCCAGCGCATCTTCAGCCGGGCGGTTCGTCACGCGATGCCCTGCCCCGTCGAGCGCGCGGCGAATCCCGCTGACGATCATCCCGCGGATCATCGCCGGATCGCGGAAGCGCACCTCGGTCTTGGCGGGGTGGACGTTCACATCGACCTGATCGGGCGGCACATCGAGGAACAACGCCACCACCGCATGCCGGTCGCGCGGCATCATCTCGGCATAAGCCCCGCGAATCGCACCGATCAGCAGCCGGTCCTTCACCGGCCGCCCGTTGACGAACAGATATTGGTGATCGGCGATGCCGCGGTGGAAGGTCGGCAGCCCGGCAACCCCGCCGAGCACCACCCCCTCGCGCTCCAGATCGACCGCGACCGAATTCTCCGCCAGCGCGCGATCGGTGAGCAGGGCGACGCGCCCCGGCCGGTCCTCCGCCTGCAACGCCGCCAGCGCGCGCCGCCCGTCATGCTCGACGGTGAAGGCGATATCGGGCCGCGCCATCGCCAGCCGTTTAACCACATCGAGGCAGGCGGCATATTCGCCGCGCGTCGATCGCAAGAATTTACGTCGCGCCGGAACCTTGGCGAACAGCCCCTCGACCACAACCCGCGTCCCTGGCGGCAGCGCGGCCGGCCCCTCGCGCACCAGCACGCCATTGTCGATCGTCCGCGCCCAGCCGTCGGCGCCGCGCGGGCGGCTTTCGAGCGTCAGCCGCGCGACGCTGGCGATCGACGGCAGCGCCTCGCCGCGAAACCCCAGAGTCGCCACCGAATCGATGTCGTCGGAAGGCAGCTTGGAGGTGGCGTGACGCTCGCACGCCAGCGCCATTTCGTCGGGGGTCATCCCGCAGCCGTCGTCGGCCACCTCGATCCGCTCGACCCCGCCGGCGGACAAGGCCACCGCGATCCGCGCGGCGCCGGCGTCGATCGCATTCTCGACCAGCTCCTTCAACGCGCTGGCCGGTCTTTCTACCACTTCACCGGCAGCGATGCGGTTGATCAAATGCTCGGGCAAACGGCGTATTGACACGCTTCGTCCCCTAGCCCAAGCGGCGTCATCCCGCGACCCCGTAAGACGTTTTATTTGGCCGTGCACGCCAATGCACCTTGCGGCGGGAAGCGCGGGATGGTTGGCGTATTGCACCGCGTGCTCGGCGCGGCGACTCGGGGACGGAAACTAGCGCATCATGGCCTTTTCGCGTTTTTTCAAGTTCATGTCGCATGACATGGCGATCGATCTCGGCACAGCGAACACGGTCGTCTATCTGCGCGGCCGTGGAATCGTGCTCAACGAGCCGTCGGTGGTCGCGGTCGAGACGATCAACGGCATCAAGAAGGTGAAGGCGGTCGGCGACGACGCCAAGCTGATGATGGGCAAAACCCCGGGCAATATCGAGGCGATCCGCCCGTTGCGCGACGGCGTGATCGCCGACATCGACGTCGCCGAGCAGATGATCAAGAGCTTCATCTACAAGGTCCACGGCCAGCGGCGCTTCATGCGCTGGCCCGAGATCGTGATCTGCGTCCCCTCGGGCTCGACCAAGGTCGAGCGCCGCGCGATCCGCGATGCCGCTTCCAACGCCGGCGCGAGCCAGGTGTGGCTGATCGAGGAGCCGATGGCCGCCGCGATCGGCGCCGATATGCCGGTGACCGAGCCGATCGGCAGCATGGTCGTCGATATCGGCGGCGGCACCACCGAAGTCGCGGTGCTCTCGCTGCGCGGCCTTGCTTACACCACCAGCGTCCGCGTCGGCGGCGACAAGATGGACGAGGCGATCGTCAGCTACGTCCGCCGCAACCACAACCTCTTGATCGGCGAAGCCACCGCCGAGCGGATCAAGCAGGAAGTCGGCATCGCCAAGCCGCCCGCGGACGGGATCGGCGCGACGATCCACATCAAGGGCCGCGATCTGGTCAACGGCGTGCCGAAGGAAATCCAGATCAACCAGGGCCAGATCGCCGAGGCGCTGAGCGAGCCGGTGGCGACGATCGTCGAGGGCGTCCGCGTCGCGCTGGAAAATACCGCGCCCGAGCTCGCCGCCGATATCGTCGATCAGGGCATCGTGCTGACCGGCGGCGGCGCGCTGCTGCAGGGGCTCGACGAAGTGCTGCGCGACGAGACCGGGCTCCCCGTCACCGTCGCCGAGGACCCGCTGACCTGCGTTGCCCTGGGCACCGGGCGCGCGCTTGAAGACCCGATGTATCGCGGCGTATTGCAGAGCGGTTGACGGGCAGACTTTTTATCAGAGACGGTTGGGAAATGGCCTTCAGCTTTCCCCCGTCATTCCCGCGCAGGCGGGAATCCATTCAACCGACGCTCGGCGAAAGAATCGCAGCGACAGCGCGAATGGATTCCCGCCTTCGCGGGAATGACGGAAAGCTGGCGGCGGAGAAAATCCACTGATGCCTTTTCCAATCGGGCTTTTAGTGTTTAGTTCATCTGCGGCGCCGACCAGCGCCGCCACTCGAAGGGCATAGGTGATGGCGCCGACGCGGGACCGGCGCCCGGGTTTCTCGCGGCGGGCGCAATATTCGCTGTTTCTGACCTATATCCTGGCCATCGCCGGCGCGGGGGTCGGCGCGGTGCTGCTCGCCCTCTCGACATTCAATCCGCCGGCCTTCGCGGCGCTGCGCGCGACGGTGCGCGAGGTGACCACCCCGGTCTCGTCGGGGATTTCCGCTGTGTTCGGCGTGGTCTCGGGCGTTCCCGATGCGATCGGCAGCTATTTCCATGTCCGCACCGAGAATGAAGCATTGCGCGCCGAGGTGAAGCGTACCCGCGCCGCGCTGACCCAGGCGCAGATCATCGTGCGCGACAATCGCCGGCTGCGCGGGCTGCTCAAGCTGCGCGACGGCGATGCCGCACCGGTCGTCACCGCGCGGATCGTCAGTTCCTCCGCATCGAGCACGCGACGCTATGGCGTGCTCAACGCCGGGAGCTGGCAGGGCGTGCGCGAGGGGCAGCCGGTACGCGGCCCCGACGGGCTGCTCGGCCGCATCGTGGAAACCGGCCCCAATACCGCGCGCGTACTGCTGCTCACCGATCCCGACAGCATCGTCCCGGTCCGCCGCATCGGCGACGGCATGCCCGCGTTGGCTGCCGGACGCGGCGACGGGATGGTCGATATCCGCTCGGTCGATACCGGCGACGCCAAATTGCGCCCCGGCGACCGCTTCGTCACCTCGGGCACCGGCGGAATCTATGCGCCGGGCGTGCTCGTCGCACGGGTCGTCCGCGCCGGCAGCGATACCGCCCCGGCGCAGCCTTACGCCCGCCCCGACACGTTCGACTTTGCCCTCGTCAGCGCGGCCTTCGTTCCGCCCCCGCCGCCGGCGCGCCCGCAGCCGCCCAAGACCAGAAGATGAGCGCCGAATCGCGCAAACCGTTCGAGGCGACGCTTCCCGCGGGCCGCGCGCGCGCGATTCCGTGGCTGACGGTGATGGCGGGCTCGCTCGTCACCGTGGCGCCGTTCGGCGCGACGCTGGGGCTGCTCCCGCCGTGCGGGTTGCTGATGCTGCTGGCGTGGCGATTGCTCGCCCCGCTCGCGCTGCGCCGCTGGGTGCCGCCATTGCTCGGACTGTTCGACGATCTGGTCAGCGGCCAGCCGCTCGGCAGCGCGATGGTGCTGTGGACGCTGACCTTCTTTCTGGTCGACCTGTTCGACCAGCGCACGATGTTCCGCGATTTCTGGCAGGATTGGCTGATCGCCGCCGCGGCGATCGCGATGTGCCTCGCCGGCGGCCGGATCGTCGCGACACCGCTTACCGCGCACGTCGATGCCGTGCTAGTGATACAGATCGTCGTGTCGATCCTCGTCTTTCCCCTTGCCGCGCGTATCGTCGCCTGGATCGACCGCAAACGGGCGGTCGAATGACGCGCGCGCCGCGGATCGCCACCGAGGCGCAGCAAGGCTACACCTTCTCGCGCCGCGCCTGGCTGCTCGGCACCGCGCAGCTTGGCGTGGGGGGATTGCTCGTCGCGCGAATGGGCTGGCTCGCGATCGCCGAGAATGAGCGCTACAGCACGCTCTCCGAAAGCAACCGGGTCAACAACACGATGATCCCGCCGCGTCGCGGCTGGATCGTCGACCGCGCCGGGCATCCGATCGCCGACAACCGCACCGACTTCCGCGTCGACCTGATCCCCGATCGCGTCGAGGATCTCGATCGCACGCTCGCGCTGCTCCAGAAATTGCTCGACCTCACCCCCGAGGATCTGCTCCGCGTGCGCGCCGATCTCAAAAAAGCCGCCGGGTTCCAGCCGGTGCAGGTGGTGGACAATATCTCGTGGGAGCGGTTCGCCGCGGTGCAGGTGCGCCAGCCCGAGCTGCCCGGGGTCGCGCCGACCCGCGGCTTCGCGCGCAACTATCCCGCCGGCGCGGCGGTGGCGCATCTCACCGGCTATGTCGGCACCGCCACCGCCGAGCAATATAAGGCGACCAAGGATCCCTTGCTCGTCACCCCCGGGTTCAAGGTCGGCAAGGACGGGCTCGAAAAGACACTCGAAAAGCAATTGCGCGGCACCCCTGGCGCGAAACGGGTCGAGGTGACCGCACGCGGCAAGGTGGTCGCCGAACTCGCCACCCGCCCCGACATTCCCGGCAAGACGCAGAAGCTGACGATCGACGTCGGGCTGCAGGAATATGCCGCGCGGCGGCTCGGCACCAATTCGGGCTCGGTCGTCGTGTTCGACTGCCAGACCGGCGAGATGCTCGCGATGGTCTCGATGCCGGCCTATGATCCCAACAGCTTCTCCGCCGGGATCAGCCATCTCGAATGGCAGATGCTGAGCGCCAACGATCACGTCCCGTTGATGAACAAGGTGACCCAGGGGCTCTATCCCCCGGGCTCGACCGTCAAGCCGATGAACGGCCTCGCGCTGCTCGAGGCGGGGGTCAGCCCCGACGAGCGAATTTTCTGCTCGGGGTCGCTCCGCGTCGGCAACGGCATCTTCCACTGCCACAAGAAGCGCGGCCACGGCCCGCTCGATCTGCGCAACGCGATCGCGCAGAGCTGCGACATCTATTTCTACGAAATGGTCCGCCGGCTGGGCTATGATCGTGTCGCGCCGATCGCGCGGATGGTCGGGCTCGGACAGAAATTCGATCTGCCGCTCGCCACCCAGCGCTACGGCACCGTGCCCGACAGCGCGTGGAAGAGTCGCAAGTACAAGAGCAATTGGACGGTCGCGGATTCGCTCAACGCCTCGATCGGCCAGGGCTATGTGCTGGCCAATCCGCTCCAGCTCGCGGTGATGGCGGCGCGGATCGGCTCGGGGCGGATGATCCAGCCGAGCCTGCTCGCCGATCACGTCCACTCGGGTGCCGCCGCGCTGACGGTCAACCCCGATCATCTGCGCATCGTGCGCGAAGGGATGTGGAAGGTGGTCAACGGCGGGGGCACCGGCGGCGCGTCGCGAATGTATGTCCCCGGCATCCAGCTCGCCGCCAAGACGGGCACCGCGCAGGTCCGCCGCATCACGATGGCCGAGCGGCGCGGGGGGGTGCTCAAGAACGCCAGCCTGCCGTTCAAGCTGCGCGACCACGCATTGTTCGTCTGCTTCGCGCCCGCGGACAATCCGCGCTATGCCGCGGCGATCGTGCTCGAACATGGCGGCCATACCGTGCGCAATCTCGATTCGCCGATGATCGGGCGCGATATCATGACCTGGCTGTTCGATCGCGATCTGGCGATGAAGTCGCTCGCCGAGGTGGAGCCGACCTGGGGCGGCGACATCCGTACCCGCATGGCCGCCGAGGCCGCCGCCTATCGCGCCGCCAATGCCGCCGAGACCGAGGCCGGGCTCGGCACCGAAACCGACGCCCCCGCCCCCACCGCCGCCCCGGCGGTCGAGGCGGTGACGCGCGCGCGCAACGCCAATGCCGATGCCACCCCCGGCGATATCGCCAACACGGGCGGCGTCGCGGGCACCACCGGCTCGCCCGATGCCGGGACGCCCGATTGATGAGCCGCTCCTCGATCGTCCCCGCCCCGCTCGCGCGCCTGCCGTGGCGCGTCCTGCTGACGATCACCGCGATCGGCTGTTTCGGGCTGGTCGTGCTGTTCTCCGCCGCGGGCGGGTCGCTGCGCCCCTGGGCCTTGCCGCAGGGGGTGCGCTTCTTCGTCTTCCTGTTCGCCGCGGTCGGGGTCAGCACGGTCCGCGAGGATGTCTGGCGGCGCGCCGCTTTCCCCGCCTATGCGGTTCTGGTCGTGCTGCTGTTCGCGGTCGAACTGCTCGGCGCGGTGCGCGGGGGAAGCCAGCGCTGGCTCGATCTCGGCTTTATCCGGCTCCAGCCCTCGGAGCTGATGAAGCCGGCGATCGTGATGGCCTGCGCGCGCTTCTACGACATGCTGCCGCCGTCCGAAACGCGGCGCTTCGGCGCGATCTGGCCGCCGTGCGTGCTGATCGGCATCCCGGCGGCGCTGGTGATGCTCCAGCCCGATCTCGGCACCGCGCTGATGATCTGCGCCGGCGGGGTGACGGTGATGTTCCTGGCGGGAATCCCGTTGCGACTGTTCGTCGGCGGCGCACTCGCCCTTGCCATCGCCGCGCCGCTGGCGTTCAACTTCGTGCTGCACGATTATCAGCGCAACCGTGTGCTGATCTTCCTCGATCCCGAGAGCGATCCGCTGCGCACCGGCTATCACATCACCCAGTCGAAGATCGCGATCGGCTCGGGCGGAATCTTCGGCAAGGGCTTCCTCAACGGGACGCAGAGCCACCTCGATTATCTGCCCGAGGGGCAGACCGATTTCGTCTTCGCGACGATGGCGGAGGAATGGGGGCTGCTGGGCGGCATCTTCATCATCGCCGCTTATCTGATGGTGATCCGTTGGGGAGTGAACGTCGGGGTGCGCGCCAAATCGCGCTTCGCCAAGCTGACCGCGGCGGGGCTGTCGACGACGATCTTCTATTATGTCGCGATCAACCTGATGATGGTGATGGGGCTGGCGCCGGTGGTCGGCATCCCGCTGCCGCTGGTGAGCTTCGGCGGGTCGGCGCAGATGACGGTGCTGCTGTGCCTCGGCATCCTGATGTCGATCGACCGCGAGAGCCGGCGAAAAACTGGCTGGTAAGCAAAAAAGGGGTTTGCAATCCGCGAAACGCCTGCTACCGGCGCACCTCCCGACGCGAGGCCGCCCACGCAGCCTCCCGCCGCCGGAATGGACGCATAGCTCAGTTGGTAGAGCAGCTGACTCTTAATCAGCGGGTCCTTGGTTCGAGCCCAAGTGCGTCCACCATAATTTCAATGACTTAGTGACGATTTTGAAGACAAGCGCGACCCACCCTTCGTCCACGTAATCACCACGTAATCAAATTTGCTTCAGCGCAATCGTCGCCAAGGCGTGCTATTCCAGCGACAAATTGATCGAGGTAGGCAGTTTCCGGCCCGAAAACGGGCTTCTGGCGCTGATTACGTGGCCTCACGCACTATTTGAATAGGCCGCTTCCCAGCACCAATCGGCGGAAAAATGCCGTCGCAGCGCTACCCGATTGACGCCCAATATCCCTGCCATTCTGATTACGTGGGTGATTACGTGGCTCAAGCCGACCCAAATACAGCAACCGATCGGACTATCAGCAGTCCTTCCAGGCGATGTCCGAGGTCGAATCGCACACGCGCCGATTGGCCCAATCTTCAAGGTCGGAAAGCGCATAGACTACCCGTCGCCCCAGTTTCCGAAACGGCGGCCCGCCTCCCCGCACGCGATACTTCTCCAATGTCCGCGGCGACAGGCGCAGGAAGTCGGCTGCTTCATCGTTCGAGTAAAACGACGAGCGTGTTTCCGCTATCGGATCGTTCCTCATGGGATCGTCGGTCATTCTGGGGACTTCCTCTTCGACGCCGCGGCATCGCTCAACATCAGCTTTGCGGTCAGCCCTTCGGGTTCAGCAAACAGGACTGCGCTCAAAGGGCAGAACGGGTCGTCTATCCGAACACGAAGATAGGCGCGTGGCGGATCGCTGCGAGATTCCTTTTCCCACGCGTCACCGATCGTCTGCCATCCCATCATCACACGAAACGCGGGAGCGCCGTCGCTGACCTGATTGTCGTTAGGCACCAGGCGGATTTTGCGCTGGATGGTAAGGGTCTGGATTTCCCCCTCCCAGCCACCCTGCTTCGACCGCTTGAACCGGCCGATTTCCCTGCGGCGGATCATGTCGCGGTTTCCTTGCGCGCCTTGGCAAAGGCGCGGTCGCTGGCGAGGAAGGATTCGAGCATCGCAGGGATCAGGTCGGCGACCGTCGTTGCGCCCTTGTCTTCATAGGCTACGCGGTAAAGATCGAGATAGGCGCGTAAATCCGCGTCGAGGTCCGGCGTGATGGTGATACCGATCTTGACCGGCGTACGGTCGGGCAATCTAGCGAGCTTGAGCATGGCACGTCTCCTGTCAGCGCCCGCGCCATTCCCGGAGGGCAAGATCCTTGTGAACGATCACGCGGAGCGGCCATCCGGGGCGGACGGTTATGGTGGGCTGGATGTTGAGGTTCTTCGAGACGATCTGCTGGCCCGCCTGACTGGCGGACTGCTGGGTGGACTGGCGAATGGCACGGACAAGATCGCTGTCGCCGCCTATCGACAATTGGGTGCCGACGCCGAGCAATGTGGACAGCGCCACCCCCTTGAGTAGCCGCCAGGTGTGATAATCCACCTTGTCGGACAGGCCGGCATAGCCAGCGGCATCGGTCACGGGCAGATTATCGATCTGGATCGAGCTGCCGTCGGGCAGGATGATCCGCTGCCAGACCAGCAGCGCGCGGCTCTGGCCGAACGCCACCACGCTGTCATAGCTGCCGATCAGCCGCGACCCCTGAGGGATCAGCAAGGTCCGGCCCGTCACCGTGTCGAACACATTCTCGGTCACCTGTGCGACCACCATGCCGGGAAGATCGGAGTTCAGGCCGGTCAAAAGACTGGCGGCTATCACACTGCCCGCCATCACCTGATAGGGCGATGCCGGGGTCTGGAGCGCATGGGCGTTATAGATCCCGCCCGATCCCGATTGGCCGATGAAATCCAGCTTGCGCTGCTGGTTGTTCTGGTCGCGCTCGGGATCGAGCGCAAGACGGCCGCCCTCCCCGGCCGGGGCCGACGGCGGCGACGCGGCGGGCGTCTCCGCACCGCCCTGCGTCGAGGTCACCGATGCTGCAGGCGATCGCGCAGACGATTGCACCATGACACCGGCCTCACGGGCTTGCGCCGCCTGTGCGGCGATGCGCTGACGTTCAGCTTCGGCCGCCTGCTCCTGCGGCGTCATCGTAGGCGGCGCGGCGCCAGGGCCTCCCGGAACACCACCGCCGGCTTCAAGCTGGCGCTGACGGTCGAGGATCGGTCGCCCAAGATCACCAGGCAGCGGCGGCCCGAGAACAGGAACGCCGGGCGCGACCTCACCATAACTGCCGGGAAGGTTGGCGACCGCATCGGGCGGCGTGCGGCGCTCGGCCACGGCCTTGTCGCTGCTCTGGACGAGCTGGAACGTCTTCGGCCCCAGCGCCATCCACGCGACGCCGGCGATGGCGAACGATCCGGCCGCCACGCCGCCAATGATGACGCCGCGCTTGAACCGGACGACGCGCCGTGGCGCCGCACGCAACGTCAGCGTATCGGGCGGAGCCTTGCGCGGCGGCGGTGCAGCCGGCGCTACCTGGGGCGCGGGCTCCGGCGCGACGGGATCGGCGAGCGGGATCGGCACAGCGGGAGGCTCGGTCATTTACGCGCCCTCAGTCTGTCGCCATCAGTCCGACTGATCCGCACGACCTGCTGGGGCTTCTCGCCAAGGCGCAGTTCGGCCGCCGCGAACAAGCGATCCACGATATAATGGTTGCCGCTCACGCGGTAATTGACGAGCTGGCTGTCGCCCAGCGACCCGACCACGAACAGCGGCGGTGCCTCACCCTGATCCAGACGGCCGGGAAACTCGATATAAACCTTGGCGCCGTCATCCCACGCGCGAACTGGCCGCCAGGGCGGGCTGTCGCCGCTGATCTCATAACGAAAGCGCAAATTGGTCAGCGCCACATTCTCGGCGACCGGCCGCGCCTGCTCGGCCGTCTGGTTCTGGCGTTGCAAGGCGACAAGCCGATCCTGCGGATAGGTCCAACTGATTGCGGCCATTGCGGTGCGGTCGGTGCTTTCCAGCGCCAGATGATAGGCGCGGCGATCGGTGGTGATGACCATGTTCGTGGCAAGGCCGGGCGCGAAGGGTTTCACCAATATATGGACGCGCGCGGTATCGCCCGCGCCGCTGGTCGTGTCGCCGATGATCCAGCGCACGGTATCGCCGGCGGAGACCGCCACCAGCTTTTCGCCGGGCTGCAAGGCGAGGTCGCTGACCCGCTCGGGCGCCGCATAGAGCCGGTACAGCGCGCCTTCCGTCCACGGATAAACCTGCACAGCGTTGAGATAGCCCGCACTCGACGGCTCGCGTGTCGCGGCGCGGTTGGCAGCCTCGATCCGCGCGGTCGGCGGGCTATTGTCCTGTTTGACCGAAGGCGACGGCAGGAGTTGGCCGGGAAGCGGAAGCGGCACCGGCCGTTCGACAATCTCGACGGGCCTGGGTGGCTCAGCTTCGATCGCAGCGGGCTGGAACCCGGCGGCGTCATAGGTGATGGCGGGCGGCGGGGTCTTGCCCGCGCAGGCGCCCAGCGCCAGTGCGGAGGCGGACAGGATCAAGGTGCGGGTCATTGGCCGGGTTCTCCCTGATTGGCAGGATTGGGTTTGGTAGGATTGGCGAGCGTCGCCGGAACCGGCGCGGCGTCCTGCATGGGACCAGCAACGACGGGCGGTGCGGAAATCGCGGGCGAGACTGGCTGCGCCGATGGTGCGGGCGATGGCCGTGACGGCGGCCTTTGACCTTGGTCCGATGCCGCGGGCTGGCCCTCCAGCTCGCGCGCCCAGTCGATCGCTTTGACGAACAGGCCGAGCGGATTCTTGCGCAGCGCGTCGGCGGTTTTCGGGGGCTGCATCACCACGGTGAGCATGGCCGTCCAGCGTTCGGTTTTGGCGAGGCTGCCGCGCTCGTAAATGCTCTCGGTCCATTTGACCTGAAAGCTGTTGTCGGACGCGCGCACCACGCTCGTCACCTGGACCGATACGCTGCGCTGACCGATCCCGGCGAACGGATCGTTCATGCGCGCATAGTCGTTGAGGAAGATCGCAGCCCGGTCATTGGCGAAGTCGTAGGCGTCGAGCCAGTTGCGCTTCACCAATACGGGATCGGTGGAGACCGAACGGACATTGGAAATGAACCGCCCCAGATGCCAGGCGATCTGGCCGTCGGTGGGCTGGTAGTTCTGGATCGCGGGGGCGACGCTGCGCGCTTCACCCAGTCGCTCGACCTCGCCCACATAGGGCGCGCCGCGGCTCTGCATCGACTGCCAGACGTTCGATGCGATGAGCACGCCGGTCAGGCCCAAGCACCCGAAGGCGACGAGCCGCCAGTTTCTGGCCTGGACCCGGGCGGAACCAATGCGCTCGTCCCAGAGCTGGCCGGCGCGTTGATAGGGGGTTTCGGGTGCAGGCGTCTGCCCGTAACGTTGGATGGATCGCTTGAAGATCATGGGGTTCAGTCCTTGTCGCTGAGGTCGGGATTGGCGGCGCCGCCGGGACGATCGCCGTCCTTGATCGTCTGCATCGCCATGTGGCGGTGGTGACGACCACTTTGTTCGGAGCGCAGATTGCGCGCCCAGGCGGGAACAGTGTCGGATGAAGCCGCGCCCGACGATGCGGCTCCGGACGAGGCAGGCGCGGGCGATGTCCGGCCGGCGCTCCAGGCGGCCTGCTCGCCGCGCTCGACGCTTTGCCGGAACGGCGCGGCCATGCGCGCAGCGGCGGTGTTCATCCCTTGCGAGACGGCGCCGCTCGCGGCGGTCGCCATTCCGCCAAGGCCGGCACCGACGGTGGTCTTGCCGGATGTCTCCTGGCCGAGCCGGTAGGAGGCGTGCGCGGCCGAGCCCATGGCGGTCCCGGCCTTGATCGCGCCCATGCCGCCCGAACCTGCGGCAATCGCGGCACGCGCACCGAGCATCGCAGCCCCGCCCGTTGCAAGCGCCGCGCCGGCGACCGTGCCGACCGCCGCGCCCGCGCCGAGTTGCGGCGCGCCGGAGACAAGGCCGGCGGCGATGCCGGGACCGAAGATACCGAGGCCGAACAGGGTCAGCGCGCCCATCAGCAGGGATAGAGCCTGCGCGATCTCGGGATCGTCGCCGAGCAGCGCGCTCATCTGACCGAACAGATTGGTGCCGATGCCGATGATGACCGCGAGCACCATCACCTTGATGCCCGACGACACCACATTGCCGAGCACGCGTTCAGCAAGGAAGCTGGTCTTGTTCCACAGCGCGAACGGCACGAGCACGAAGCCGGCAAGCGCGGTCAGCTTGAACTCCAGGATAGTGATGAAAAGCTGGATGGCGAGGATGAAGAAGGCCAGCACCACCAGCAGCCAGCACACCAGCAGCACGATGATCGAGAGAAAGTTGCCGAAGAAGTCCGGGAAGCCTGACAGTTCGGACACCTTGTCGATCAGCGGCCAGGCAGCCGTGAACCCGGTGCCGGCGATCGCGCCGGGGTGCATCAGGTCACCGGCCGAGATGCCGCCGCCGCCCGCTGTGATGCCGAGGCCGGAGAAGCTGCGGAAGATGATATCGGACAGCGTGCTGAAATTGCCGATGATGAAAGCGAAGGCCCCGACATAGAGGATTTTCTTGATGAGCTTGCCGAGCACATCCTGGTCGTTGTCCATCGCCCACCACAGCGCGGCGAGCGTGACGTCGATGCCGATCAGCACGGTGGTGAGGAACGCGACGTCGCCCGACAGCAGCCCGAACCCGCTGTCGATGTAGCGGATGAAGGTGTCGAGGAAGCTGTCGATGATATTGAGGTCGGGGTTCATGCCGGGGGTCGCCTGTCAGGAGGATGGCGTCAGTGGCGCGTGTAGATGTCGCGGGTGCCGATGAAGCGTTTGGTCCGCTCGCGCGCCGCCTCCAGCGCCTGTTGCTGGCGGCCGCGTTCCAGCGCGTCGGCGCGATATTGCGCCGCCATCATCTGCTGGATCTGAAGCTGTTGCTTCGTACTGAGCGCGAGGAGCTGGTTGGTCGCCTGGGCAACCTGCAGGCCGCCGGTCGCCGACTGGCTCTGGCTGACCAGCTCCGAGAGCAGTCCGGAATCGGCCTGCACATTCTCGATCACCTGCGCCTGCACGCGCATGGTCTGGCGATAGGCCCTGGTCGATGCCTGCAACCGCGCGCGGGCCTGGGCCACGATGTCGCTGGTCGACAGCGCGGTATCGAACACCGCCGGAAACTGCCGGCGCAAGGCGTCGTCGGTCGATGTGACGTCGAAGGCGATGCCTTCGGCCTGACCCATCAGCGTATCGATACGCTGCATCGACCGGGTGATCTGGCTGAGCGAGGAGAAGTCGAGCTTCTGAAGATGCTTCGCCATATTGGTGAGCATCGTCGCCTCGTTCTGGAGCGACTGGATCTGATTGTTGATCTGCTGGAGGGTGCGTGCGGCGGTGAGCAGGTTCTGCGCATAATTCTTCGGATCGAACACCACGCCGCCAAACTGGGCGTGGGCGGCCGTGATGGGCACGATGGCCGCGCCGGTGATGGTGGTGGCCACAAGGCACGCGGCGAATATTCGGGATTTCATGAGAACAACTCCTTCTGCCGGGGATCGAGGGGATTGGCGGCAGGCAGACCGACGCCGGGGAAATCGGGGATCAGCTCCGAAGCCCAGCGCAGGCCGCGCGCTTCGAGAAAGGCGGCGAGGAAGCCGTCCGCGCCTTCACGGTGCAGCAGCCCATCGATCAGGTTTTGGGTTTCGGGATCGGACGCGCCGCACAGCGCCAGCGCAACCGGACCCAGCGCGAGCTCGAACAGGCGGTTGCCGCGCCGGGATTGCAGGTAATAATGCCGCTTGGGGGTCGCGCGGGCGACAAGCTCTATCTGCCGGTCATTAAGGCCAAAGCGTTCGTAGGTTGCGCGGGCCTGCGGTTCGATCGCGCGGTCATTGGCCAGGAAGATGCGCTGTGGGCAGCTTTCGAGGATCGCGGGGGCGATGCTGCTGTCGGCGATGTCGGCCAGCGATTGCGTGGCGAATACCACGCTGACATTCTGCTTACGGAGAACCTTGAGCCATTCACGGATACGCGCGGCGAACAGCGGGTTATCGAGGAACACCCAGGCTTCATCGAGAATCAGCAGCGTAGGTCGCCCGTCGAAGCGCTCCTCAAGCCGGTGAAACAGATAGGTCAGCACCGGCAGCACGACGCTGCCTGAGTTCATCAATGTCTCGGTCTCGAAGCATTGCACGTCGGACAAGCGCAAGCGGTTTTCGGCCGCGTCGAGCAACCGGCCGAACGGGCCTTCCAGCGTATAGGGCATCAATGCGGATTTGAGCGCATTGGACTGGAGCAATACCGATAGCCCGGTGAGCGTCCGTTCCTCCGGCGGGGCGCTCGCGAGGCTGGTGAGCGCGGACCACAGCGCCTCCTTCACGTCCGGGGTGACATTGAGCCGTTCGTGCGCCAGCAGCGCCGAAATCCATTCGGCCGCCCAGGCCCGCTCGCTATCGTCGTCAATATTACGGAGCGGCTGGAACGCCGGCGCATCACTTTCACCAAGCGCATGATGCTCGCCGCCCATCGCCAGCACGGCGGCGCGCGCCGACAGCCCCTTGTCGAACATGTAGACCTGCGCTTTCGGGTAACGGCGGAATTGGAGCGCTAGCAGCGCCAGCAACACCGACTTACCCGCGCCGGTCGGGCCGACGATCAGCATATGGCCGACATCGCCGACATGGGTGGACAGGCGGAACGGCGTCGATCCGCTTGTCTCGGCATAGAGCAGCGGCGGTCCGGCCAGATGATCGTTGCGCGCCGGGCCTGCCCATACCGCGGACAGCGGCATCAGGTGGGCAAGGTTCAGCGTGTGGACCAGCGGTTGGCGGACATTGGCGTAAACATGACCCGGCAGCGAGCCAAGCCACGCCTCCACCGCATTGACGCTCTCGCGGATGCAGGTGAAACCAAGGCCATTGACGATCCGCTCGACGATGCGAACCTTCTCATCGGCAGCGGCGCGATCCTCGTCGGAAACCGTGATGGTGGCGGTATAATAGCCGAACGACACATGGTCGCCGCCGAGCGCCTGGAGCGCGAGATCGGCATCGACCACCTTATTGTCGGCGTCGCTGTCGGTCAGCGGAACCGGCTCGTTCATCATCACTTCGCGCATGAGCTGGGCGATGGACTTGCGCTTGTTGAACCATTGCCGTCTGATCTTCGTCAGCGTCTTGTTGGCCACCGTCTTGTCGAGCGCGATGAAGCGCGTCGTCCAGCGATAGGTAAAATTCTGATGATTGAGCGCGTCGAGGATGCCAGGGCGCGTGATATTGGGGAATCCCAGCACGGTCACGGTGCGCAAATGCCGGTCGCCCAGCATCGGTTCGATGCCGCCCGATAGCGGCGTATCGACCAGGAGGCCGTCGAGATATATCGGTGTCTCGGGGACCGCGACGGGATGGCGCTTGGCGGAGATGCAGCCGTGGAGGAAGGTCAGCGTCTCGCTGTCGTCGAGCGCGCGCACCTCCGGCATGATCCCGGCGAGGAGATCCAGCACGCGATCGGTTTCGGCGATGAAGGCGCGCACTTCCTGCCGCCAGTCGCGGCCTTCCTGGGGAACGTCGCGTTCCAGCAGCGCCCGTTCGGCCCGGCTCACCTGATCGGCGGGCGGCAGGTAGCAGAGGGTAAGATGATAGCGGCTCTCGGAATGCTCAGCTCGCCGCCCGTCGAAATGCGCGCGCCGTTCCTCGTCCACCAGCCACGAGGCGGGATCGGGAAAGACACTGTCGGGATAGCCCAATGCCTCAATCCGTTCGGCATCGAAGAACAGTGCCCAGCCGGTTCCGAGACGGCGCAGTGCGTTGTTCGCCCGCGCACAGACCGAAATCAGTTCGGCTTCGGTCGCGGATTCAAGGTCCGGTCCGCGAAAGCGGAAGGTGCGCTGGAAACTTCCGTCCTTGTTGAGCACCACGCCGGACGCGACCAACGCCGCCCAGGGCAGATGGTCGGCAAGGCGATCGGCGATGCCGCGATATTCTTTGAGGTTCAGCATGTAAGATACGCCTTTTGCCGAAGGTGGCGGGCCAGAACGGCGGCGAAATCAGGATCGCGCTTCGCCGCGAACACCGCGAGGCTATGTCCGACAAGCCAGAGCAGCAGCCCGGCAATCCATTGCTGGAGGCCCAGCCCCATCGCCGCCGCCAGCGTGCCGTTGAGGATCGCGATCCCACGCGGCGCGCCGCCGAGCAGGATCGGTTCGGTGAGCGCGCGGTGAAGCGGCACCTCGAAGCCATCAATATGACCATTGGCGATATGGCCACCTGCGGCGACGGGACTGGTTCCCGCCATCAGACCAGCGCTCCGCCGCCGAAGGAGAAGAAGGACAGGAAGAAGCTGGACGCGGCAAACGCGATCGTCAGACCAAACACGATCTGGATCAGCTTGCGGAAGCCGCCCGAGGTCTCGCCAAATGCCAGCGCCAGGCCGGTGGTGATGATGATAAGGACCGCGACGATCTTGGCGACCGGCCCCTGCACCGACTCCAGCACCTTCTGGAGGGGTTCTTCCCAGGGCATCCCCGAACCGGCGGCAGACGCCGCAACGGGCAGGATCAGGATCGCGGCGGCAATGAGCGCCAGCCGCAGCGGCAGGCGGACGGCGGACGGATTGAGGCTATACATGTCAGTCTCCTTTGCTGGTGGGGATAGAAAGGTCGGTGACGGCGTAATCGCCGTCGCGTGTCAGACCGCGGACCTCGGCCACGCTCTCGATCCTGCGGCCGGTTCCCCGGCCGGAGATGAACACCACCATGTCGATCGCCTCGGCGATCAGGCGGCGCGGGACCGTAATGACGCCTTCCGAAACAAGCTGCTCGATCCGGTAGAGCGCGGAACGCGCGCTGTTGGCGTGGACGGTGGCGATGCCGCCGGGATGCCCGGTGTTCCAGGCTTTCAACATGTCCAGCGCTTCGCCACCGCGAACCTCGCCGACGATGATGCGGTCTGGACGAAGGCGGAGCGTCGAACGCACCAGGTCGGCCATGCTCACGATGCCGGGTTTGGTCCTGAGCGCCACGGTGTCGGGCGCGGCGCATTGCAGCTCGCGCGTGTCCTCGATGATGATGACCCGCTCGTCGAGCGTCGCCATCTCGGCCAGGAGCGCATTGGCGAGCGTGGTCTTGCCCGAACTGGTTCCGCCCGCGATGAGTATATTCTTGCGCTCGACCACGGCCATCGACAGCACTAGCGCGACCTCGGCGCGCATGATGCCGTCCGCGACATAGTCGAGCAGCCGATGGATGCGCGCGGCGGGCTTGCGGATAGAAAAGCAGGGCGCGGCCGATACGGGCGGCAACAGTCCCTCGAACCGCTCGCCACCCTCAGGCAATTCCGCGCTGACGATCGGGGCGCCGGCATGGACCTCGGCGCGGACGTGGCTGGCGACCAGCCGTATGATGCGTTCGGTCTCCGCCGGCTCCAGGCGCACCTCGGTATCGACGCGGCCTTCGCCGAGCAGGTCGAGCCGGAGCGAGCCGTCGGGGTTGACCATGATCTCGATGACGCGCGGGTCGCCAAGCGCGGCGCCGATCGCCGGTCCCATCGCTGTGCGCAGCATGGCGCGGCGGCGGCCTTGCGCCTGGGCGTTGACGCCGGCGCTCACTGTTCCACTCCTGCATCGGACGGCGCAGCACCGATCGAACGGCCGGTGGCGAGCTGGCGGCCGACCTGATCGACGAAACGGCGGAAGCGTTCGCGGCCGACCGCCTGCGCGGCCTTGTCGGCTTCGGGCAGCGGCGCGGTGACGGTGAGTTGGTAGCGAATGAACAGCGACAGCGTTTCGAGCAGAACCATGCCATCGCGCTCGATGCGGCCAAGCTGGGTGCTGATCCGGTCGAGCCGGGATTTCAGCAGGTCGTCCACTTCGCGCGTGGCACGGCGATTGAGATAGTCCCGCAGTGCATCGGAGACGATCGCGGATTTGGACGTGCCGGGCTTCGATCCCAGCATGTCGAGCCGGGCCGTCAGTTCGTCGTCCAGATAGAGATGATGGCGCGGTTTCATCGGCGCGGCCTCAGAAGCTTGGCAGCAGATCGTCGCCGCGATCCGTGCCCTCGTTGATGGCGTGCGCGCGCTGGACCGGGGTGAGACCGCGTAGCCGTTCCATCGCCCGCCGGTCGGCCACTTCGTCGCCCTCGTCCTCGATGCCGGTCAGAACCTCCTTGTCGGGTTCGGTGGGATGCACGCTCTCTTCTTCGGGGATGCCGGGATGGCGCTGCTGCTGCAAACCGCCTTCCGCTTCCTCGTCGAAGGCGGCGCCTTCCGCGTCGTCGGCGGCGGTCAGCCCTTCATGCAGGCCGCGCACTTCGCTGCCCCAGTCGTCGGGACGCGGGCCGGGACGATCGACATAGACGCCATCGCCGCTGTCGAGGCTGGGCGGCGGCAGCACCCGCGACGTGAAGTTGCGGTCTTCGAAATAGCGCAGTTTCTTCGCCCGGATCGGCGCGAGACCGGATACCAGCACCAACTCGTCGGCGGGCGGCAACTGCATGACCTCGCCTGGGGTCAACAGCGGGCGGGCCGTCTCCTGGCGACTAACCATGACATGTGACAGCCACGGCGCGAGGCGATGCCCCGCATAGTTGCGCTGCGCGCGCAATTCGGTCGCGGTGCCAAGCGCGTCGCTGATCCGCTTGGCGGTGCGCTCGTCGTTGGAACTGAACGCGATGCGGACATGACAGTTGTCTAGGATGGCGTTGTTCTCGCCATAGGCTTTGCTGATCTGGTTGAGCGATTGCGCGATCAGATAGGCGCGGATGCCGTAGCCGGCCATGAAGGCGAGCGCCGTCTCGAAGAAGTCGAGCCGCCCCAGCGCGGGGAACTCGTCCAGCATCATCAGCAGTTGGTGTTTGCGGCTTTTCCTGGGATCGCCTTCCAGCCGTTCGGTCAGGCGACGGCCGATCTGGTTGAGGATAAGTCGGACCAGCGGCTTGGTCCGCGATATGTCGCTGGGCGGAATGACCAGATAAAGCGATACGGGCACCGGCCCATCGACAAGATCGGTGATGCGCCAGTCGCAGGCCGCCGTGGTCATTGCCACCGTGGGGTCGCGATAGAGGCCCAGGAACGACATGGCGGTCGACAGCACGCCCGATCGCTCGTTCTCGCTCTTGTTCAGCACTTCCCTCGCCGCGCTGGCGACGACGGGGTGAACCTGCGGATGCTCCTTGGTGCCGAGATGGTTGGTCGCCATCATCCGGCGCAGCGTGTGTGCGAAGGAGCGTTGGGGATCGGAGAGGAAGGTGGCGACGCGCGCGAGGGTCTTTTCTTCCTCTGCATAGAGAACATGGAGGATTGCGCCGACGAGCAGGCTGTGACTGGTTTTCTCCCAGTGCGAGCGACGCTCGAGCGCGCCTTCCGGATCGACGAGAATGTCCGCGATATTCTGAACGTCGCGAACCTCGTCGGGGCCTTTGCGGACTTCTAGCAGCGGGTTGTAGCGGGCCGAACGCGGGTCGGTCGGGTTGAACAGCAGGCAATGCGAGAAGCGCGACCGCCAGCCGGCCGTCAGCGTCCAATTTTCGCCCTTGATGTCATGCACGACCGCGCTGCCGGTCCATGACAGCAGCGTGGGCACGACCAGGCCGACGCCTTTGCCCGAGCGCGTCGGCGCGAAGGCCATGACATGCTCTGGTCCGTCATGGCGCAGATAGTCGGCGCGATACCGGCCGAGGAACACGCCGGCATTGCCGAACAGTCCAGCCCCCGCCATTTCGCTGCGCGCTGCCCAGCGCGACGATCCATAGGTGGTGACATTGCGGTTCTGCCGCGCCCGCCACAGCGAGCCGGCGATGGCGGATGCGCAGCCCAGGAAACCGCTCGCCCCGGCCAGCATTCCCGCCTTGTCGAAGACGTGCGGCGCATAAGCCTCGTAGTGATACCACCAGCCGAAGAGCTGCCACGGGCGATAGACCGGCACGCCGAAGGCGATAGCCCAGGGTGCCCCGAGCTGCGCCTGATAGCCAAGCATCGCGGCGGCCCATTGGGTCGCCGCCCACACGCCGAAGATGACGATAGAGAAAACGACGAAAATCTGCCCAACGAGCAGCTTGGTGGGGGTCATGATGCTGGCTCCGACTCGCGGACCGCAAGAGGCGGCACGAACGGAGCCAAGGCTGGCTCAGATTATGAAAATGGCTTATCCCGCTTAAATACGCCCAAGCTCACAGTGGAGACGTTCCTGTCCTTGCAAGTCGAGCCGGCAAGTTGAGCAGACCAACAGCAGCGAGCGACAAACAGGCTGTCCCGCATTGCAGCGGATAGGGTATAAAATAGCCGATCGTTTCGGGAGAATAATCCGTGGCCGTCTATAGGCAATCGATACCGATCGTAAGAAACGAGATCGGCGCAAGTGCCGAAGACCTGACGCTGAATCTGTTGGCAGGCTTGAAGCATTTCGCTGCAACGCGCGCGTCACGCCAGCTCATCCGCGATTATGAAGCTGCGGGCGTCAAAAGCGAGATGAGCGTCCCCCTGTTGAGGGAAGAATGCGCGGTCGATCCGCGAAAGCTGCGCCGCGCCCTTCGTCTTGCGTTGCGGACTGCGCTTGGCGAAGCCTCGGCGGGCGACCTCATCCGTATAGAGATACTGCCCGATCGCAGCTTCGAGGCACTGAATATTGTTGCCGGCCCCCTCGCGGAGGTTCGCCCCGACCTCGTTCGGTAAGGGTTCATCTCCACTGAGTCCGATGATACGAAATGTCGGTAGTTATTGACAAATGCCGACATTTCGTATCATTGAGGCGTATGAACGTCGCCGCGCCCCTCTCGAACCAGGCTATCGCTATCGCCCGTTCGCGCGGAATCGCACGGGCGCGGGATTTCCGCGAAGCGGGCATCCCGCCGGCCAGCATCGCGCGACTGTGTGAACAGGGCCGGCTCGTCCGGCTTGCACGGGGCCTCTATCAACTCGCCGACGCCGAGGACATGGATACGGCGCATAGCCTGGCGGAAGCTGCGCGCCTCGCGCCGCATGGCATCATCGCTCTGCTGTCCGCGCTGCAATATCACGGACTGACCACGCAACTCCCGCACGCGGTCTGGATTTGCTTCCACCACAAGGCACGGATTCCGCGCACGCTGCCCTTCCGCATTGAGGCGGTGCGCGCTTCGGGCGACGCCTTTGAGGCAGGCCGCACGACGGCCCAAGTCGAAGGCGTCGCCGTGCCGATCTACGATCCCGCCAAAACCATTGTGGATTGCTTCAAGTATCGCAGCCGGGTCGGCCTCGATGTGGCGATCGAAGCCCTGCGCGACGGCCTGCGCCAGCGCAAGGCGACTCATGCCAATCTCCGGCGCTACGCAACCATCTGCCGGGTCGAGAACGTCATGCGCCCCTATCTGGAAAGTCTGTCGTGACGGAACCGCCGCGGAAGCGCGACATGGCGGCGTCAGTGCGTCAACGCCTCCTCGACCAATCGCGAGCTTCCGGCCAGGACTTCCAGCGCCTGCTCGTCCGCTATGGCATCGAACGGCTGCTGTATCGCCTGTCCAGAACGGATGCGCGCAACCACTATGTGCTGAAAGGCGCGATGCTGTTCGCCGCGTGGGCGGACGCACCGTTCCGGGCCACCGGCGATCTCGACCTGCTGGGCTTCGGAGACGACGACGTGGACGCGGCGCGGACGACCTTCGCGGACCTGTGCGAAGCGGAGCCGGAAGCATCGGCGGACGGCCTGATTTTCGTGGCCGACAGCGTGAAGGTCGAACGCACGCGCGAGGATGAGGACTATCGCGGCCTGCATGTCCGGCTCGAAGCCCGGTTGAAGAACACGCGCGTCCCCATCCTGATCGACATCGGTTTCGGCGATCCGGTCCACCCGGCGCCGCTCGATCTCGACTATCCGCGCCTCCTTCCCGATCTGCCGCCCGCGCATATCCGGACCTATCCTCCGGAAAGCGTGATCGCGGAGAAGTTCGACGCGATAGTCCGGTTCGACGCCGACACGACCCGGCTCAAAGACCATTACGACATATGGGCGATCTCCGAGACATTCCCCTTCGAGGCGGAAACGCTGACCGAGGCGGTGCGTCGAACACTCGTCGGACGCGCGCGCGCGGTTCCCGCCGAGTGGCCCGCCGGCCTGACACCTGATTTCGCGGAGCGGCCGGACAAGCTTGCCCAATGGCGGGCCTTCCTCAATCGCAGCGCGCCGACGCTAGAGCCACCGCCTTTTCCCGAACTGATCGCGCTGCTGCGCCTTTTCCTCCGTCCGGTCCTGCACGGGCTTTCGGCGGGCGGTGAAGGCGGGCGGCTTCGCTGGCTTCCCGGTCACGGTTGGACCGATCAGGATGATTGAACGCGCGATCCGAGGTCGGGGGGCACGATGATGAAGCATATAATCGCGGCATTGATGCCGCTCGCCAATTCCAAGGTAGCCGCGACTATCGCGCCAGCGATCATATCGACCATCTTCGGTGCAATCACCGCTCTCGCCGTGTTCTGGTTCAAATCACGGGAGCCCCTGAATGGCGCTATTGTCTGGCAATGGCAGTACTATCCGAACGGACAGGAAAGCGAAGAACCTTTTGTCGCGGTGCAGAACAGGGCTGCGACTCCAGCCTTCATCAAGCGCGCCCGCTTGCTCAAGGGCAATTTCATAAAGCGCGAAGCAAGCCGCTATGCCTTCTCCTACCCTGAAATGACCGATGGCAGCTTTCCGCTTGAGATAGCGGCCCAGGGTGTTTCGACCTTTCCTCTTTCCCAATCGTCGGCCGACAAGATTCTTGAGCAGGCATATTGGTTCAACAAGCTCATCAGCTACGTCTTGAAACGCCCTTTCCTGTGGGTTGAACTCAAGACCATCAGCGGTCGGAGGATTGTCATACCGGCCAACGATGCAGCGGACTTCCAAGATAGGCCCTTATGGATCGACCTGCATTGGTTTCCGCCACCCCGACCGTTATGGGCTTCCGCGCCGAAAGAAAATTGACGTTCCCATGTTGCGAAAGCCGGGTGTCACGCGGCGTCGACCGCATGCGCTTGAAGCCGCACGCCAAGCCGCTTGCGCAGTGCACCGAAGATGATCGCCAGATTGTCCATACTCGGATTGCCCTTTTCGGACAGCATCCGGTGGAGGCTCTTGCTCGGGCGATTGGTTTCGGCCGCCAACGCCTCGAACCCGACCGATGCGTTCACCAGATCGCGCAGGATCAGCCGCGCGGTATCCGGCTCACCGTTGAGGAACAGCGTCGCAGCCTCATCGAGAAGCGCCTTGGCGAAAGCAGGATCGCGCGTGGCGCGTTCCTTCACCGTCTCCTTGAAATCGCGTGTCAGCATCGTCGTCTCACTTTCCACCCTTCGGCTTCGCCGCCTTCCGGACCTTGTATTCCGCCAGCAATGTTCGCGCCCACTCGATGTCCGTCTGCTGCCGATTCTTCGTCCCGCCCGTGAACAGAATTATGAGCGTGTCGCCATCCTGAGTGAGATACAGCCGGTAGCCCGGCCCCCAGTCGATCTTGTATTCAGCAACGCCGCCGCCGAGCCATTTGACGTTGGACGTATTACCCGCTTCCAGGCGCAAGGTCGCGGTCGTGACCTTGGTGGCCGCCTGGGAGTCGAGGCCGTCGAACCATTCCCGGAAAGGGCAGGATTCGTCCCCGCGGACATATTCGCGCACAATCATTCTAACGTGCGACAAGTAACATATAGGTTACTCCTTGTCCATACTTTATGAAATCGACGGCCCGCTGCGCTGGCGGCCGATAGTCCAGTTGATCGCATCGCCGCGCATGATGCCCGACACCTGCTTGTCCAGATGGTGGTCCAGCACCGGCCGCCACGGCACCAGCGTGAACTCGCGGCTTTTCTCGATCAGCGCATAGCGGCCCGAGGCCAACTCCACCGGACGGCGATAGATACCCTCGATCCGCTCGCCCGGCCTTGCCTCGGCATAGCCAAGCCCCAGCTCGTCGGAAAGCTGGCCGGCGATCCGGCTCAGCTCGCGCCGCCGCAGCACCGCGAGCAGGTTAGCCCTATAGACGATGCGACCCTGTTCCTCCTGCGCCAGCCCTTCGGCGATCAGCCATTGCCGCCGTGCCGCGAGCGCCGTGCGTGCTTCGCGTCCGAACCCGGCCTCACGCAGCGGTTCGGGATCGGTGGCGACAAGCTCCCGGTCCAGCCAGGTCGCGCCATCAGCTCCGGTCTGCCAGTCCAGCGGTATCGCCGACAGGGTATCGATCAGCACCGGCGCGGCCTTCGCCTGTTGTGCCTCGAAAGCGGCGGCGCGCTCCACATGATCAGATGCGATTATCCAGGTTCCGTCCGCTTCGCGCTCGACCCCGCCGCCGCTTCTGGCCATCGCCCTGCGCATCGCCTCCAGCCGGCGGACATGGGTTTCAGCGAAGGTCTGCCGCGCATTGGGATCGTGGCGCAAATGGATGTCGATGCTGTAGCGCCCGCCATTGGCAGCGGCAATCTCCGCGATCGTGCGATCGACGGCGCGGGCCTCGGTCGGCTTGGGCGCAATACGCACCACGGCGCCGTTCGGGATCATGCCGGTGGCCTCGCCCCTACCGATATCGACATAATGGCTGCGTCCATCGGTGCCATCGACGATCAGATAGTGGCGATCATTATACTCGTCGGACAGCCCACGCTCCACTATGCGCCCAACGATCGGCGTCATGCTGGCGGGATCGGCGATGGCATAATCGGCCGGCCCTCGCTCTAGTCCATGTTCGGTGAAGGCGCGCTGCATGGTGCGGATGATGTCGCCGCGCTCGCCCATGCGCTTCAAGGTAACGTCCATCCCTTCGGCCAACCGCCAGCGGCCCGGTGCGATCTCGTCGGCCAGGCCGAGCCGCCCGAGCTTCTGCAGACGGCCGGCGCGCAGCGACTGGTAGAAGGGGTCGCGATCGGCGGCCGTGACCGCGCGGTCCGCATCCATGTCGCGCAGCAGGCGGCGATCGATGCTGGTCAACCGCTCATGTTCGATCTCGTGACGAAGCCGGTCCTCGATCTCGACGTCGGCGCGCGGTCCCAGGTCCAGCGACACCAGCTCGCAGGCGCGCTCGCGGATGCCGCTATTCAGATACTCCCTGCCGATCACCAAATCCTGGCCGCGCTCGTTGACACCGCGCACGACGATATGGGTGTGCGGGTGACCGGTGTTGAAGTGATCGACCGCCACCCAATCGAGCCTGGTCCCCAAATCCTCTTCCATCTGCGTCATCAGGCGGCGGGTGAGCGATCTGAGGTCGTCATAGTGCTGGCCGTCTTCCGGCGAGACGATGAAGCGGAACTGGTGACGGTCGCCGTCGCAGCGTTCGAGCAACGCCTTGCCGTCGGACTTGTCGTGCTCGGCCGAATAGAGCCGCCCCGGCTCGCCCTCGCGAGTCACGCCGTCGCGCTGAATATAGCGAAGGTGCGCGCGGGCGGCATCCATCGCCTTCGGCTTGTTGAGCAGGGCAATGCGGTATTTGACCATGACGCGGCGCTGGCGGAACGCGGCGAAGCGGTCGCGCGAGGCCAGCACGCGCCCGACGCCGACGCCGACGGCAATGCCCGAACGGTTGCCGTGGAACCGGCCGCGCCCGCCCGTAGCGGCCTTGATGCCGCCTGCGAGATTGGCGGCGCGCAGGACCTGGCTCATATAGCCCTTGTCGCGCCGGATCGGCGTCGTCCGCTGCTTACCCAAACGGGGCTCGAAATCGTCATCCTGCGCCATCGCCGCTCCTTTCGCACAGAGCATGGCGATCGCGGCGGCACGGCGAAATTGGCGCTACGGAAGATCGTTTGCGATCAAGGGCTTGGGAGGCACATAGCGCCATACCCCGCGCGATGGCGCCATCGGTCGCAGGCCGAAATAAGATGTGCAGACAACGACTTATGGCGCATTGACCGCAGGGCATGGCGCCATTTGTTTCATCTTGCCTTAGCTGCCTACCCCCTGAAAATGCTGGAAAATCTTCAAATCGCACTTCATCTGAACAGGTCGGACGGGGAGCGACGCCGCCGTGACGCCGCTCCCCGTACCGGTCAGCCCGCCCATGCTCCGACCGCCACTTCCAGCCTTTCCAGTTCGGCCAGAGCGGCTTGCAACTCGGCCTCGATTTGCCGCAGTTCGTCCACGTCGTTGATGCTCCGGAGTTCGGCGCGCAGTTCTTCGATATGCTGTTCGAGAGCCATGATTTCCTCCTGCCAAGTGAAAGACAAGAGGGCGCGCCCGGCGTGGAGCGGGCCGGGTCAAGGACCGCGCAGCGGCCGCGCCAGCGGCGATGGGGGTCACGATTTTTCTTGGGCGCCGCGACGCCTGGATTGGAGCAGCGACGCCCGATCGCCCAGGAAAAATGGTGGGGCCCCATCGTCCTTGAGGCGGCCCGCTTCATGCCGGATACTGGGTGGCCTTGAGCGGATTTTTCCTTCTCCACCCGCCCCCCTCATCGCTTGCCGCCCGGTGGCACGGTCAAAGGCACGAACAGCCCGCCCGATACGGGTTGATCCGATGCGTTTCGGGCGTCGCTAACAGCGTCTTCCGCGCCGCCAAGCGCGAAGAACAGGCGCGTCCCCGACAGCATCGCGGGCGGCATGGACGGCGTCGCCGGGGTTCGCGCGAGCTGGGCGATATAGCCCCGCGTTTCCTGGGCAAGCGGCCTGCCGGTGCGCAGATGCTCGGCAAAACGGCCGGGTCCGGCATTATAGGCGGCGAACAGTCCGGGGTAGCCGAAGCGGTCATACATGGCGCGCAGATAGGCGGTGCCCGCCATGATATTGTCGCGCGGGTCGTGCGGATCGGGACCGAGACGATGCTGTTGCCGCATTGCCGCCCAAGTGCCCGGCATCACCTGCATCAAACCCATTGCGCCCGCATGGCTGGTAATCGGACGGCCATTCAGATGCGTTTGCCCTGCGCTTTCGGCCTGCATGACGGCGGCGATCCAGGCTTGCGGCACACCGAAACGCTGCGAGGCCTCGGCGATATAGCGCCGCCAGCGTTCCACGGTGAGCGATACGGAAAACGCAGGGTGCGATGCCTGTGGTGCATCCTGCGCAGGTGCAGCCGTGGACGCGGCGAACACCATCAGGGCGGCGGCGAAGCGGGTCAGCGCAGCCATAAGGGCGTCGCCTTGCCGATCATTGCGGCTTCATCGACCGGCCCGAAATAGCGTCCGTCGAACGAGTCGGCGGCGTCCATCAGCAGGAACAACCGTCCGCCGCGCAGATGCTCGCAGCCGCTCCACCACGGCAAGGGGCGGCCTTGCCGGTCGGCGACGCGGCGCTCCGCGACCCGGCGTCCGTTGACGAATATCTCCTGCCCGAGCGCGCAAACCTCGTCGCCGTCGCGGGCCGCGACACGCTTGAGCAGCGGCACATTGGCGGGCAGATAATGGCGCTGTGCGGCGAGCTGGCGCACGCTCGCGGGCGTGACCGCCAGCACCATCTCGCCGGTGCGGATGCGGGCGCCGGGATGGATGCGCCAGAAGCCTATGGGCGCGCTGGCCGAGGCGTTCCAGACGACGCGCGGCGCGGGCCGGACAGCGAAATCGAGCGTGGCGGCGAAGCCGAGCAGCGCGAGGCCGATGCCGCCAGCGATGATGAGCGGACGGCGGCGAGCGCGGTTCGTGCGCCGCAAGGGCGGTTGCCATTCGAGCAACGGCAAGGGTGCGGGCCGTGTCATCGCCGCACCTCCGGCCGGGGCCTCTGACCGTTGGTGCGCGACCATTCGTCGAGGTCGTCGATATGGTAGCGGATGAAGCGACCGTGTCGCCTGAAACGGGGACCGATGCCTTTCCAGCGCATGTTTTCGAGCGTGCGCCAGTTGAGCCCGATATAATATGCGGCCTGCGCGGTGTTGAGAAACGGGCTGCCTTTTCGCGCGCGGGCGGCCCGGGCATTCTCGTCCTCGTCCATATGCGTCTCCTGTCCCGGTGCCCACGGACGGCAGGGGACCGCCCGTGGACAGGTGCAGTTGAGCGCGTCGGAAGGAAACGCGGCAGGCCCGAAAAAGGCCTCTGCGCAAAACGGGATGGGCCGCCCGCCAAGGCCCCCCGCCGGGTCCGGCACGGGGGCGAAAGCGGCCCCGGTTCAGGCGGCCTCGTTGACGATCAGGGCGAGCACGTCGTCATCATCCTGCCCGGCGGCGCGGCCGAGATTGGCGAAGATCGGCCAGGGCGCGATCTGCGGATGGAAGATGCGCAGCGAGATATAGGGCTTGCCGGTCTCGCGGTTGTGCCTGATCCAGCCCCCGCCGATGTCGCTGGGGCCGCTCCAGATGCGGAAGTCGGGCTGTTTTTCGCCGCGCTTTTCAGCATTAGGCATGATCTCGATGCCGAGCGGATTGCGGCGGCCGAGAAGGCCGATGGACCCGCGCATTTCGTTGGTGTCCGGGTTGCGCGAGACGATACCGAGAGTGGACATGGGACTTTCCTTTCACTGGTCGCCGGAGCCGATCCCCGGCGATGCTGGACCGTCATGGGCTGACCGGGACGGCCGCACCCGAAGGGCCGAAGCGAAGCGAAGGACCGGGATGCGCGGCTATTTTGGAGCGAAGCGGGCGCGAGGAGCCGCGGTCACGCGGCGGGGAAAATAGCCGTGGCACACCCGGTTGCGGGCGGCCGGGGCCGCCCATAGGTCCAACAGCAACAGCCGGGTTCGGTTTCCGGCGCGCCTGTGACGCGCGTCCCATGTGGCGTATCGGTCCCCGTGCGGCGCCCCGCACCGGCGAGGCGGGAGGCAGGAGCGCGCGCCACGCCATTCGCGCTATCGCGACGTCCCCCTCTGACAGCGCGGGAGATCGAGCGTGCCGATGACCGGATCATTGGCCCGCACCGCGCGGGTGCTGGGGCACCCCCCGGCGATTATGCCGCTCGTCTCGCCGCTCTGAATGACGCCGCGCTGGCCGATGTCGAGGGAGGCCGCGCCGATCCAGACGGAACGCGACCGCCATGACCGAGAGCCTATTCGGTGACGATCCCCAGCTTCGCGCGGGGCTTGCGCGGCGCTTGCGATGGCGGGGATGCGGAGGCCGGTTCGGCCTTTGCGCTCGTGGCGACGCGCGGCTTTCGGGCTGGCCTGACGACATCCGCCGATGCCCTTCGGCCCGATTTGGGCGATGGCCCGCGCGGCGCGGCGTCGCCCGCCGCGATCTGCGCGCCGGGGACTGGGCCGAAGGCCGGATTGTCAGCCGATGCCACCGCGCCGGCATCGGCGCGCGTATCCGTCCCGCGCGGTTTGCGCCCCAGCCCCAGCTTCTTCGCGACTGCGCGCCGCGCTTCGGAATAGCCGGGCGCGACCATCGGATAGGAGGCGGGCAGCTTGTAGCGCGCGCGATAGTCGTCCGGCGTCAGGCCGTGGGTGCCAAGATGCCGCTTGAGGCTGCGATAGGGCTTGCCGTCGATCATCGAAATGATGTGGTCGCGGTCCGCCAAAGACTTGCGCGCCGTGACCGCCCCGACATGCTCGGGCACGGCCGTATCCGATGCGGCGGCGCCGTCGAGCGCGGTCAACGCTGCGTGGGTGGAGGCGATGAGTCCGGGCACATCCTCGCCGCGTACCGAGTTGTTGGCCACGAAGGCCGAAACGATATCGACGGTCAGCGTCGTCAGGAGGTCGCGGTGCTCGTCGGCCATGAAATTATGCTCCGGGAAGGACAGTCGATCGTCAATGCGATGTGAGGACGCCCCTTGAATTTCAACTATAACGCCCGAGCGCAACAGAAAAGCACCGCCCGCGCGAGCCCGAAGGGCGCGCGGGCGGCGACGATTTTTCGGAAATGAAGGGGCGGCAGTGCCGCCCCTTCGGGATCAGTCACGCCGCGATGGCGTAGGGTTCGCCCGGCGCGACGGGTTCGGGCTGCACGATCTCCACAGTAAGCGGCGCGGGCACTGCCTTGAAATGCCGCTCCACCTTCTTCCACGCTGCCAGCGTCGGAAACGGACGAGCGGTGTAGCTGGCGGCGGGGAAGCGCAGCCACTTGGGCACCCACCGTTCCACCTTGGGGCGCTGGTTCGCGCCTGCAAGATGATCGCGGATGATCCCTTTCTGCGTCTTGACCTTCTCGGTGAGATTGCCGTCCGCCACTTTCTTGCCCGCCACTTCGCGGAGCATGGCGTTCGCCATCTGGCGGTCGCGGACAAGCGAGAAAAAGGCATCGTCGGGAGTCCAGAGGCTCGCCATCTCGACCTTGAGATAGCTGCCCACCGCTTCGACCACCGCGCTGCCCGCCTCCATCGTCTCGCCCATCACGATAGCGAGGACGGCGAGCACATCGGGGGCAGATAACGCCAGCAGCCGCGCGAACACCGCCGCCGTGCCCTCGCTCTTACCATTGCCCCCCGCGACGGTGGGTTCCTCGGGCGAGAAGTCGAGCAGCTTGAGGACGGCGCGGCGCTTCTCGTCGAACCGGGCTTCCGCCGCGCTCGCCTCGACGCTTTCGGTGATCGCTTCGTTCCGGCAAAAGGGCTTCTCGACCTTGACGCTCCATAGCGGCGAGCCGGTGATGGCATGGGCCACCATCAGGCGCAGCGCGACGGACGGATGATCGGCCAGCACGGCCCGCGCGGCGGCGTGACGGTGCAGGTCGATATAGGTCTGCAAGAGGCCGGTGGTTTCCGGGCGGGCGTTCTGCGCGGCCTGCCGGTCGGCTTCGGTGGTCGCGGCCTTCGCCTCCGCGCTGCGCGCCTTGCGGGCATCCTTGCCCGACAGCCAGCCCTCATGCGCTTCCACTTCGCCATTTTGGCGGATGGAAATATAGACCTTGCCGCCCTTGGCCTTGGGGGTCATTTCATGCTCGTAGCTGTAGAAATGGCTGCCGGGTTCCATGATCTCGACGTCCGCCCATCCGGCCTCGATATAGGCGTCCCGCTTCGCCGCGATGGCCTCGTTCTGCGCGGCCCAGAATTGTTCGGCGTCGGCGAAAAACCCGTCCTGCTCGAACAGGTCGCCGACGATCTTGCCGCCATAGTCGCCCAGCGGGAAGATCGCGGCCTTGACCGAAATGGACTCGCCGCCCAGCAGCCATGCCTTCACTCGCGCGCCGGTGGGCGCGCGCTGCTCGGGATCGTCGAGCAACGCCAGCCAGTCCTTTTGCTGCGCCTTGCTGGCCAAGGTCAGGTGGCGGATGGTCGCCACATCGATCTCGCCCTTGCGGTAAAGCCCCCGGATGCGCGGCAGCAGATTGCCGAGCGCGAGGACGCGGCGGACATGGAGTTCGGTGAGGCCGAAGGTCTGGCCGATCTGCTCAACCGTGCGGCCTTCCTTCTGGATCAGCCGGGTCAGCGTCTCCCATTGCGATACCTCGTCGGGATCGAGACGCTGGATATTTTCAATGAGCGAGGCTTCGAGCGCGGCGGCGTCATCGCCTTCCTCAAGGATCGCGCAGGGCAGCGGGCCGTGGTAGATCCCTTCGGCAAGCGCGATGCCGCTGGCATGGGCGCGGCGGCGTCCGGCAACGATGCCGAACATGTCCGGCCTGCCTTCGAGGTCGCCGGGGCGCACGACCAGCGGCACGATCACGCCGCGTTCGCGGATGGACGGGAGAATGTCGGACACGTCCGGGTTCTTCTCCGCATGGCGCATGTTGGTCTTGCTGACGAACAGCTTGCCAGCGTCGATATTCGCGAGTTTCATGATGGCTCATCCTTTCGTGGGGTGGACCGGCCCGCCTGCGTTTCTGCCAAGGTGCTGCGGGCGGGCCGGATATGCGCGGGAAAGAGCCGCGCGCTCATCCGCCGCCGGGATGGTCCCCGGCGGCGGGATCGGGATCGGCGGGGGCAGCGCCCCGTCCGGTTTCGGTGAAGCGATGCGGAACGGGAATCGCGGATTGCCAGTCGCGCCAGGGCGACAGGTCGCGGCCCTCGATCACGGCGTCCACGAATGTGGGGCCGACATGATCGATCAATTTCCATGCGTCGGAATCGCTGGCGGCGATGATCGCGCGTTCAAGCGCGGCGTCCAGCGTGTCGGCCTCAACGGTGACGACACAGGCTTGATAGATCGCGCAGCCACATTGAACGGTATAGGCGGTCATGCCGCTGCCCTCAGTTCCGTGCTTCGCGCTGCGGGCGGCCCCCGTTCCGGGTCGATGGCGTCGGCGGCGGCTTCGTCGCGCTCGCCAAAGGCGAGGATATAATCCGCTGCCTTGCTCGCCTGACTGGCGGCGCGGAAGATGGCGCGGTTATCCTCGCGCAAAACCTCAAGCCACGATCCGACATAATCGGCATGGCGCACGGTCGGCACGATGCCGAGCGCGGCGCAGATGAAAGCCGCTGAAATCTCGGCGACATATCCTGACAGTCCAGCGAAAAATGGCGGTTGGAAGGTGAAAACCATCGGTGCCTCCAGCACTGCCCAAAACCCATGGCTCCCCCGAAGCGGGGGTGGGCGGCGAGAACGACCGGAGAGGCCCGCTGTAGCGGCGGGCCG